>NZ_JACCFE010000002.1:613000-1226000 GCF_014256275.1 Rhodococcus sp. 4CII | reverse complement strand
TTGATCATGGCCAGGCCGCGGTGCCAGAGCTGCTCGTTGAGATCGCGCAGTCGTGTGCCGGCGAGCACGGTGACGAGTGCGCCCGCGGGTTCGTCGAGCGTCACGGATTCGATCCCGGTCAGGGCGTCGAGGCCGACGAGGATGCCGTCGGTGACCGCGACCCCGGTGAAGGAATGGCCGGCCCCGACGGCCTTCACCCGCCGGCCCTGCTCTGCGGCGCGGGCGAGGAGTGCACTCAGCTCCTCCACCGAGCAGGGAGTCGCGAAGCGCTGCGGGTTCGCAGTCTCGGTGCCCGCCCAGTTGCGCCATGTGTCCTGTGCCATCCGCCCATCATGAACCTGGACGCTCGTCCAGGCAAATATCGGGGTTGGTCGGGCGTCCGTGTTGGTCACGGACGAGGCTCCGGCAGGTTCTACGATCAGAGGATGCTGAACAGGCTTCCTGCGGATGAACGTCGTGCCCAACTCGTCGAGTCGGCGCTGGCCATCGCGGAGCAGCGCGGTGTCGCATCGGTCACGGTGCGGGCCGTGGCGGAGGAGGCCGGAGTCTCGCTGGGAGTGGTGCACTACTGCTTCGAGAGCAAGGAAGAACTCCTCGCCGCGATGGGCGAGAGCCTCGTCCTCCAGCTCAGCGCGTCGATGCGGCTGGCATTCGGGCAGGTGCGGCACGCACCGGACCTGCGCGGGATCGACGGCTTGCGTGAACTCCTCCACATCGGGATCAGCGGGATGTGGCCGATCATCGAGGCCACCCCGGACCGCCAGTTGCTGACGTACGAGATCACCGCGCAGGCGCTGCGGCACCGCGCGTCCGGAAGTGAGCGGGCCGGCGACATCGCCGGGCAGCAGTACCGGACGATGGACGAGGAGGCGATCGAGTTCCTCGCCGAGTGCGCCGGGATCGCGGGCGTCGGGTGGGGGACCCCGGTGGAGGCGATCGCGCGGTTCGGGCTGGCCATCCTCGACGGGCTCGTGCTGCGCTGGCTGGTCGACCGCGACAGTGAGGCCATGATCGCGGCGCTGGACGACATGGTGCAGGTGATCGCCGCGAAGGCCGTCGAGCAGCCTTGACCGCCGCGCGATCGATCTGGACAATCGTCCAGCTCAGTGGTTGACTGGCGCCCTCGCACCGATGGACCACGATTGGACGAACTGTGACGCCGACGCTCGACCGTCTCATCGCCGCGACCGCCGAGGTCGACCCGCCGCTGGCCGCGCTCGACCTTCCCACGCTGCGTGCGAACGCCGCCGACCTGGTGGAACGCGCCGGCGGAACGCCCGTGCGGGTCGCCAGCAAATCCGTCCGCTGCCGCGCAGTGCTCCAGGTCGCCCTCGGTGAGAATCTCACCGCGTCCGGCGGCTTCCGCGGGATCATGGCGTACTCACTCCGCGAGGCGATCTGGCTGGCCCGGCACGGTGCAACCGACATCCTCATGGGCTACCCGACCGCCGACCGTGGGGCCCTCTCCGAACTCGCCGCCGACCCGGACCTGCTGAACCGGATCACCTTGATGGTCGACAGCGACGACCAACTCGACTTCCTGCTCGCCGCGGCGGGCGTCACGTCCCTCCGTGCCCGGCTGTGCGTCGACGTGGACGCCTCGCTCCGACTCGGGCCTCTCCACATCGGGGTCCGCCGGTCCCCGCTGCGCGAACCGGCCGCCGTCGCCGCGTTCGTGCGGCGCGCCGCGGCGCGGGGATTCGCCGTCGTCGGCGTCATGTTCTACGAGGCGCAGATCGCCGGACTTCCCGATTCCAGCCCACCCGTCGGCTGGATGAAACGGGCCTCCGCGAAGGAACTCGCCACCCGTCGCAGCGCCGTGGTGAACGCCGTGCAGACGGAGGTCGGGGTGCTCGAGATCGTCAACAGTGGGGGTACCGGCTCGCTCGAGGTGAGCTCCGCGGACCCGGTCGTCACGGAGGTGACGGCAGGCTCGGGCCTGTACGTGCCGACGCTCTTCGACCGGTACCGTGCGTTCTCACCGCACCCGGCTCTGTACTTCGCGCTGTCGACGGTACGCAAGCCGGCGCCAGGCATCGCGACGCTGTTCGGCGGCGGCTACATCGCCTCCGGTCCCGCGGGACGCAGACGGGTGCCGACGCCGACGTGGCCGCCCCGGCTGAAGCTCCTGCGCAACGAGGGTGCAGGAGAGGTGCAGACGCCCGTGACCGGAACGGTGGCAACAGAACTCGGTATCGGCGACCGCGTGTGGTTCCGGCATGCCAAGGCAGGCGAGTTGTGCGAGCGGTTCACCGACATCCACCTCGTCGAGTCGGACGGCTCCCGCACCGTGGTACCCACCTACCGCGGCGAAGGCCGGTGCTTCGGCTGACCGGTGAGCCGCATGAACGCGCCCAGTTCGGTGAGACCCTCCGGGGTGCTCGGCATGTAGTGCGTGAGCGATTCCGAGCGGATGATGATCGCGGCCCATTTCCCGCGGGACACCGCCACGTTCATCCGATTGCGCGACAGCAGGAACGACATGCCGCGCGGCACGTCCTCGATCGCGGACGCCGTCATCGAGACGATGGCGACGGCCGCCTCCCGTCCCTGGAACTTGTCGACCGTCCCCACCTCGACCTTGCCGAGGCCCACCGCGGCCAGGTCGCGTTCGATCATTCCGACCTGCGCGTTGTACGGCGCCACCACGAGGATGTCGGACTCGTCGAGCGGGCGGGTGCCCTCGAACTCGCTGGGGTCGGTCCAGTCGGAACCGAGCAGCTTCGTGATCCGGTTGACCACCTCCCGCGATTCCTCGGGAGACTGGGTGGCGTTGCCCTGATGATCGACGAAGACGGTGTGCACGCCCGGTTCGATGCCGCCGAGTTGTCTTGCGGCACCGGCTGATTCCTGTGAACGCAGCTTGCCGTCGTACGAGAGCGCCGACACGGGCGCACAGAGGTCCGGATGCATCCGCCATGTGCGTTCGAGGAAGTAACCGCGGCTCGCGGGCAGCGCCCCGTGTCCCTCGGCGAGCCACCCGAGTGCCGACGCGTCGACCGGTTCGGGATGGGTGCCCTGGCTGACCTGCGGGAGCTGCTGAGGATCGCCGAGAAGGAGCAGATTCCGGGCCGCGCCGCCCACCGCGATGGTGTTGGCCAGCGCGAACTGCCCGGCCTCGTCGATGACCAGGAGGTCGAGGCTGCCGGGCGGAACACGGTCGGTGTTCGCGAAGTCCCATGCCGTCCCGCCGATCACGCACCCCCTTCCCTTCGCCTGGCCGATGAACCCGGGGTAGTCCTGGGAACTGATGTCGGTCCAGGTCGCGGAGCGATGCCTGCCGTCCTTCTTCGCGACCATCTCGGCGGGAAGGCCGGCTTTCACGACGCCGCCGAGCATGTTTTCGATGACCGAATGTGACTGCGCGACAACACCGATCCGCCACTGGTGTTGCTCGACGAGTGCCTTGATCACCCGGGCCCCGGTGTACGTCTTGCCGGTGCCGGGAGGACCCTGCACGGCGACGTACGAGGCGTCGAGGTCGAGGAGCGCCGCGGTGATCGCGCCCGCATAGTTCGTCCCGTCGACGGGCGGAAGCGGGTTCCCGCTCCGCGTGCGCGGGTCGGATCGCCGGAGAATGTCGACCGGCGCGCACCGCGGGAGGTCCGGCAGCGGCGAGCACATGCCGTCCGCGGCCACGGCGATGGACGATTCGATGCGATCGGTCGTGATCGGCGGGCCCGGGGTGATCGCCGTCGGAAGTTGCCCGTACTCCTCGCCGTTCAGGAGTTCCTCCACGATCACCACGTCGCGGCGGCGGCCGTCCTTCCCGACCTCGAGAACGTTGACCGTGCATGTTCCCCGCTGCTGCGGATTGTCGCCCGCGACGGCCTCGGGGGCGGGAGCGTCGTACAGCGCGTACATCGTGGACTTTGGTCCCACGGTGCTCCCGGTGCCGAACCGGCCGGTGAGTTCGAGTCGCCGGCGCAGCTTACGCTGCCGCGGCGTGCTCTTGTGCCAGTTCTCCTCGACGACCGCCGACGACACCACCAGGACGTCCCGGATGTCCGACAACTCGTCGTGCGGGACGGTCAGCCGATCGAAGTGCGCCCACCAGAACGGTTTCCGTTCGCGGCGGTGATAGCCGACCGCCGCCGCCATGAGGGCAGCCGCCTGCTGATCGTGGCCCCGGTGCTCGCTCGGACCGTGCCCGGCGAACTCGCGCAACGCCGCCTCCGCAGGCGTGCAGTCCTCGGTCACCGCGGTGGGTTCGTCACCGGGCGGGCGGAGGAGCACGCCGTGCGTCTCCGCCTGGCCGATCAGCCAGTCCCGCAGTCGCAGCGTCGAATCGCAGTCGTACTCGTTGTAGGCGGCGATGCCCTGCAGCAACGCGCGTGCTTCGTCTTCGCGGCCGTTGTCGCGGTGATCGCAGTAGTCGGCGTACGCGACCACCGACGCGGCGGCGTTGGTTACGTCGCCGTCGCGCGGTCGCTCCGGCATGTACAGCGGTTCGAGTTTCTTGATGCTGTACGAACGTTCGCCGATGCGCAGGCACGCGCGCACTACCGGGTACAGGTCGACCAGGACGTTGTCGCGCAGCAGGGCGTCGACCGTCTCCTCCCCGACGCCGTGCCGTCCTGCCAGTCGCAGCAACGCCGACTTCTCGTACGCGGCGTAGTGGTAGATGTGCATGTTCGGGTGCCGCTGACGACGCGCGGTCACGTAGTCGAGGAAGTCCACGAGGGCCTGCCGTTCCTCGGCGCGGTCGTGCGCCCAGAACGGCCGGAACACGGCGTGGCCGGCGGGACCCTCGACCACCCCGAACAGGTACTCGAGACCCCAGTCGGTCGAGCCGTTCTCGGCCCACAACGGGTCTCCCTCGAAGTCGAAGAAGATGTCGCCGTCGTCCGGTTCCGGCAGCCCGCCCAGCGCCTGCGGGGCGTACACCTGGAATTCGGGAGTACCCGTGGATTCCTGACGCAACTGCAGAACGGCCTGGGCGCGAAGCGATTCGAGGGTGCGGTCGGGAAGCCCCTCGACTCCGCCGGAATGCGCGGCGAGCGCGTCGAGTGTCCCGATCCCGGCCGCGAGCAGCCGGCTCCGCTGGGTCGACCGCATGCCCGCCACCAGCAGGAGGTCGCGGTGCCGCTCCACCTCCGGGGTGCACGTGTCACACCGGCCGCAGGCCGTGTACCGGGGGTCGCCCCACTCCGCGACCGTTCCTTCGTCGTGGTGCTCGTCGAGGATTCGTTCGAGCGACGACCGCCGAGCCGAATACACGGGAGCGATGTCGCCGAGCGGGTGTGCGGAGTCGCTGTCGTCACCGAGCAGGAGGTGGACGTCCGGTGACGTCGGAACTCCGTTGTCGGCCAGGGCTTCCGCGTACGCGGCGAGCTGGAGGAGTGCCGGCACCTTCGCGTGCCGCGACAATTTGGTGTCGTAGACGGCGTACGTGTCGCCGTCGCGGACGAGGAAGTCGCAGAAACCGAGGAAGCGGCCGTCGAAGAAGGTGCCCTGGTACACGACGTCGGCGCCGCCGCGAATCGCCTCCACGGTGGCCAGGTTGGCGTCGAACAGGCCCACTCGCGTGTACTCGGGCCGCTCCATCGTGATCACCCCGTCGCCGAACTCTGCGCGGAACCGCGCGAGCCGCCGATGTTCATGGGCGTCGCCGAGGCTCGACGTCCGCTGCAGCATGGGATCGTCGTCGGCCGACGTGCCCGGCGAATCGGCGCCGGCGAGCCCGAGCGTGGCATCCAACCGCCGTAGCAACGCGAACTCGCAGGTGGCGGCCGCCGAGAGGTCGCTGGCGCTGTAGACGATGGTGTCGTCGAGGAGGAACACAGGCCGATTGTGCCATCGGGGGGCGACAGGCCCAGAATGGCAGCCATGCCTTTCTTCGACGGCCACTCCGGGCTGATCCACTACCGGCACTGGAGTGCGGTGGGTGGACCGGTCGCTCAGCTCGTGTTTCTTCACGGAATGGGTCAGCACACGGGTCACTATCACCGGTTCGCGCGTGGACTGACGTCCGCCGGAATCGGGGTGTGGGGTATCGACCAGGCGGGCCACGGCCTGTCGGAGGGTGACCATCCGGGGCCGGTCGCCGAGTTGGCGGAGGACGCCGCGCTTCTCACCCGGCTCGCCGGGCAGCACGCGCCGGACGTCCCGCTCGCGCTGATGGGGCACTCCCTGGGCGCCGCGGTCTCGCTGGAACTTCTCCTGCGCGGCGACACCGGTTTCCGGTGCGCGATTCTGTGCGGGATGCCGAAGACCGCCGCGGTGCCGCAGACGGCGGAGGCGCTCGGGTCGGTGGGGATGCCGCTGCTCGCGGTGCACGGTGTGGACGATCGCATCGCACCGATCGATCCCGTCCGCGACTGGGCTGCGGGGGTCCGCGGCCTCGAACTCCGGGAGTTCGACGATGCCGGACACGACCTGCTCCACGAGAAGGTCCACGCCACCGTGACGGCGGTGGTCCGCGACTTCGTCCTGGGTGCGACACGCCCGTGAGTGGCCGAGGAGTCTGTGCACTCCTGTGCACTCCCCGGCCACTCACGGGCGGCGGAGCCGCTTACGCGTAGATGGCCTCGATGGCGGCGCCGTGCTCCTTGTGAATGACGTTCCGCTTGAGCTTCAGCGTCGGCGTGAGCTCACCGGTCTCCTGCGTGAAGTCGACCTCGAGGATCCGGTACTTCTTGATCCGCTCGGGGTTGGACACCTTCTTGTTGCCCTCGGCCACGGCCTCGTCGATCTCGGCGACCAGATCGGGGTGCTTGACCAGCTCGGACACGGGGGTGTCGGCGGCCAGCCCGTGGCGTTCCTTCCAGCCCGGCAGGGTCTCGGAGTCGAGGGTGATGAGCGCGCCGATGAAGGGCTTGCCGTCGCCGACCACGAGGCACTGGCTGATCAGCGGGTGCGCGCGCAGAGCGTCCTCGAGGACTGCCGGCGCCACGTTCTTGCCGCCGGCGGTGACGATGATCTCCTTCTTGCGGCCGGTGATCGAGACGTAGCCTTCTTCGTCGATCGAGCCGAGGTCGCCGGTGTGGAACCAGCCGTCTCGGATCGAATCCGCCGTGGCCTGCTCGTTGTGCCAGTAACCGCCGAACACGACCGGCCCCTTGAGCAGCAGCTCGCCGTCCTCGGCGATCTTCGCGGCATGACCGTCGATCGGCTTCCCGACGGTGCCGACCTTCTGGGCGCGGGTGGTGTTCACCGAAACGGCGGCGCTGGTCTCCGTGAGGCCGTAGCCCTCGTAGACCGGGACGCCGATTCCGCGGAAGAAGTGGCCGAGGCGTGCGCCGAGCGCGGCACCACCGGAGACGGCGCGGTCGCACTCGCCACCGAGTGCGGTGCGCAGCTTCGAGTAGACGAGCTTGTCGAACAGGGCGTGCTTGAGCTTGAGGCCCAGACCGGGGCCGCCGTTGTCCTGCGCCTCGCTGAACGCGATGGCGGTCGCGGACGCCTTCTCGAAGATGCTGCCCTTACCGCCGTCGTACGCCTTCTGCTTGGCGGAGTTGTAGACCTTCTCGAACACGCGCGGCACCGACAGGATGAAGTGCGGCTTGAAGGCGGCGAACTGGTCGAGCAGCGTGGTGAGGTCGGCGGTGTGCGCGACCGTGACCTTGGCGTCGAACGCACCGAACGAGATGGCGCGGGCGAAGACGTGTGCGAGTGGCAGGAACATGAGGGTGCGCCGGCCCGCGTACATCGCGTCGTTCAGCGCCAGCTTCACGGCCGCCGACTCGGCGTAGAAGTTGGAGTGGGTCAGCTGCACGCCTTTCGGGCGGCCGGTGGTGCCGGACGTGTAGATGAGGGTCGCGGGCGACGACGCGCGCACCTGGTGACGTCGCTCGTGCAACTGCTCGTCGGTCACGTTCTCGCCGCGCTTCGACAGTTCCTCGATCGCGCCGCCTTCGATCTGCAGAACCTCACGCAGATCCGGCGCGGCCTCGGTGACGACCTTGAGTGCGTCGGCCTGCTTCGCGTTCTCGACGACCAGCAGCGACGTGCCGGAGTCCTCGAGAATCCACTTCGCCTGATCCGGCGCGGACGTCTCGTAGATCGCGACGGTGCAGCCGCCTGCCGTCCAGATCGCGTAGTCGATGACGACCCATTCGTAGCGGGTCGCCGAGAGGATCGCGACGCGGTCACCGAGTTCGACGCCCGACGCGAGGAGACCCTTCGCGACGGCGGAGACCTGCTCCGCGAACTCGGCGGCGGTGACGTCTACCCAGCCGCCGTCACCCGGGCGTTTGAATGGCACGAACTTCGGGTCTTCCTCGGCATGACGGAAGACCGTGTCCGCCATGGAGGCGTCCTCCGGAATTGAGAACGACTGCGGTACCGAGAATTCACGCACTATGACCCCTCCACTGAAACGACATGACGGATGTGCATTCGATCACATTTGTCCTGATTTCGCACCAGGGTCGATGTCCGTTATGTGTACTTCTGTTCTGACCAGCGGAGATAAGTGTAACTCGACGTAAACTGATAACTCAGGCGGCCTCTTCGAGGCGGCGCGAGTTCGCCGACAGCCACCGCCGGATCGCGTAGTTCAGCTGATCCGGATCGACGCCGAGCTCGGTCGCGGTCGCCTCCAGGATTTCGTCGGCACGACCGTCGTCGGTGGCCTCGGAGATGCCGAGCGCGCCGCTGATGAAGACGTCCGCGACCCGGTTCGGCCGGACCCCGGGAATCCCGGCGAGCATCAGGAAGTGTGCCCACGTGACGTCGCTGCTCTCACCACACACCTCGACCCAGGCGTCGTGGATCTGCTCCAGGGCGGCCTCGTCGCGCGCGGCCTCCAGAAGGTCGTCGATGCTGTTGATGCGGAGCTGGTGGAGCCGCTCGGCCGCCTGCTGGATGTGCCGAGCCTCGATCGGCACCCCCGTGGCGGTGTACCGCCGTTTGTACGAGCCGACCTTGCCCGCCCACTGATCCGAGCTGCCTGCCTCCTCGAACGTGCGGAGCAGGTCGCGGGCACCGTCGGTGAGGGGCTGATCGGGGTGTGCCCGCCGGTACGCCAGGTAACGGTCGACGACGGCGACCTCGCTGTGGCCTGCGCTCGACTGCACCGATTCGATGATGCAGAGGGCGAGGCTGTGCCGATAGGCATCGGAGGTGACCCAGCCGGAGGGGTCGCCCAATCGGTCGCGGCAGGCGGTGACGACGGTTTCGATGGTATCGGCAGAGACGGTCACGAGATCCTCCAAAGGCAGTCTGTTCTGTGCTCTGTCCGGTGTATCGACAGGGCCTTCGGGAACGTTGCACCGGAGCTGAAGATTCCTCGAGAACGACCGTCAGAGGGAGGCCAGCAGTTCTGTGACCTCGCTGTCCGAGAGTTGATGGAAATCGTCGTACGCAGCGCCGACGCCGCCGAGATCGGCTGGGGTGTATGGGCAGATCACCTCGTCGGCGGTCACCCGGAGGCGCCCGACTGCCTCCGGCGCGGCAACCGGGACGGCGACGACCACGCGCGCCGCGCCCAGTTTTTTCACCGATTGGCAGGCCACCGCCGCGGTCGCGCCCGTGGCCATCCCGTCGTCGACGAGAACGGCCGTACGGCCCTTCAGAGACGTGCGCGGCCTGCCGCCCCGCAGCACCCGGGCCCGCCGTGCGAGTTCGTGGCGCTCCTTCGCCTCGACCATGGCGAGCGCGGTCTTGCTGATCCGCGCGATCCGGAGAACGTCGTCGTTGATCACCCGGGACTCGCCCTCGCCGATGGCGCCCATGGCGAGTTCCGGCTGCCACGGGACACCCAGTTTGCGGACGAGCACGACGTCGAGGGGGGCCGACAGTGCGGCGGCGATCTCGAAGGCGACCGGCACTCCGCCGCGTGGCAGACCGAGCACCACCAGGTCGGTGCCGCGCAGGTGGCCGAGTGCGGCGGCCAGTCGGCGACCGGCGTCGGCGCGACTGGTGTACAGCATCGAACGCTCCGTGAATCGGGGAGAACGCTTCGACTTCGACGCTACTCCCGATCGCGTCGGTCAGATCTCGGTCACGGTGAATCGGCGCAGGGCGAGGGCGGGATTCTTCTCCCGCACCTCGGTGATCCGGTCCGCGTCCACCGCGGCGACCGCGGCGCCCACCCGTTCACCGAGTGACGCGACGACCACACCCATCGGGTCGACGATCATGCTGTTGCCGGCGCCCGTTCGCGCGCTCTGGTCGGCGGCGGCCACGTACACCGTGTTCTCGATGGCGCGGGCCCGCACGAGTGTGGACCAGTGGTCCTCCTTGAGCGGTCCGGGCACCCACTGTGCGGGCAGCAGCAGCACGTCGGCGCCTGCGTCGACGATGCGGCGGGTGACCTCGGGGAACCGGAGGTCGTAGCAGGTCTGCATGCCGAACGTGAGGCCGTCGACGGCGAAGGTCTCCGGGGTGCCGATCTCACCCGCGCGGATCACGTCGGACTCCTTGTAGCCGAACGCGTCGTACAGGTGGAGTTTGCGGTACGTGGCGGCGATGTCGCCGCCCGGTCCGATCGCGACGAGGGTGTTGGAGATGTGATCGTCCCCGGGCAGTTGTTCGTTGACTCCGGCCACCAGGTGGACGTCGAGTTCCTTCGCCGTCGCGGCCAGGCCCGTGACGAACGGCCCGTCCAGGCCCTCGGCCGATTCGACGATCCGCTCGTCCGTTCGCGGTGCGGTGAACATGGCGTACTCGGGCGCCACCACGACCTTCGCGCCCCGGCCCGCGGCCTCGGCGGCGAGAGTGCGGAGTGTGCGCAGATTCTCCTGCTTGTCCTCACCGGGAGCGAACTGTATGACAGCGATATCGACCATGCCGTCCACGCTAGGCGACGACGTCGCGGCGCTGTTCCCCGTCCCGGTCGCCGCGTATTTCCGCGGCATGGCATTGCGGTGTGGAGTCGTGCACTAAACTGCTGGTCAATGAGTGATATCGAGCGTGACCCCGAACCCCCCACTTTTGCCGACCTCGACATCGACGATCGGGTCTTGAAGGCACTGTCCGATGTGGGCTACGAGTCGCCCTCGCCGATCCAGGCCGCCACCATCCCGCCCCTCCTCGCCGGCAACGACGTCGTCGGCCTGGCACAGACCGGCACCGGTAAGACCGCCGCGTTCGCAGTGCCGATCCTCTCGAAGATCGACCTGACGCAGAAGTCGCCGCAAGCATTGGTTCTCGCGCCGACCCGGGAACTGGCCTTGCAGGTCGCGGAGGCGTTCGGCAAGTACTCCGCCCACATTCCGGGGCTGCACGTCCTGCCGATCTACGGCGGGCAGAGCTACGGCGTCCAGCTGTCCGGGCTGCGGCGCGGCGCGCACGTCGTGGTGGGCACGCCCGGTCGTGTGATCGACCATCTGGAGAAGGGCACCCTCGATCTGTCCAAGCTCTCGTACCTCGTGCTCGACGAGGCCGACGAGATGCTGAAGATGGGTTTCCAGGAGGACGTCGAACGCATCCTCTCCGACACACCCGAATACAAGCAGGTCGCCCTGTTCTCGGCCACGATGCCGGGCGCGATCCGCAAGATCTCGAAGCAGTACCTGCACGATCCGGTCGAGATCACGGTGAAATCGAAGACGTCCACCGCGTCCAACATCTCGCAGCGGTACGTCCAGGTGGCGCATCAGCGCAAGCTCGACGCCCTGACGCGTGTCCTCGAGGTCGAAGACTTCGAGGCCATGATCATCTTCGTGCGCACCAAGCAGGCCACGGAGGATCTTGCGGAGAGACTGCGCTCGCGCGGATTCTCGGCGGCGGCCATCAACGGCGACATCGTGCAGGCCCAGCGTGAACGCACCATCGGTCAGCTCAAGAGCGGCGCCCTCGACATCCTCGTGGCCACCGACGTGGCCGCACGTGGGCTGGACGTCGATCGGATCTCCCACGTCGTCAACTACGACATCCCGCACGACACGGAGTCGTACGTCCACCGGATCGGCCGCACCGGTCGCGCCGGACGCGCGGGCGAGGCGCTGCTGTTCGTGGCACCGCGCGAGCGGCACCTGCTCAAGGCCATCGAGAAGGCGACGCGTCAGCCGCTGGCCGAGATGCAGCTGCCCAGCGTCGACGACGTCAACGCGCAGCGGGTGTCCAAGTTCGGCGACTCGATCACCGAGAGCCTCACCTCCGACAATCTGGCGTTGTTCCGCAAGATGATCGAGGACTACGAGCAGGAGCACGACGTGCCGCTCGCCGACATCGCGGCGGCGCTGGCCGTGCAGTCGCGCGACGGCGAGGCGTTCCTCATGGCGCCCGAACCGCCGCCCGCGCCCCGCCGCGAGCGTGAGCCGCGCGAACGTCCCGCTCGCCGCTTCGACGACGGCCCGCCGACGCGGTCCCGCGGACCGGAGGGCCAGGAGCTCGCGACCTACCGCATCGCCGTCGGCAAGCGGCACCGTGTGGTGCCGGGCGCGATCGTCGGGGCCATCGCGAACGAGGGCGGGTTGCGGCGCAGTGACTTCGGGCACATCAGCATCCGGCCGGACCACAGCCTGGTGGAATTGCCCGCCGACCTGTCCAGCGAGACCCTCGAAGCCCTGCGTCGTACCCGGATCTCCGGGGTGCTGATCCAGCTGCAGCCGGATTCGGGTCCGCCGACGGGTCGTCCGGGCCGCGGTGGCCGAGACGATCGGGGCGGTGGAAAGTTCCAGCGCGACCGCGACAGCCGGAAAAGGCCGCGCGAGTAGTTCCCGCGCGGCCTTCCGAATTGTGATCTCCGGCGGTTACGCCGGGGGAGCAGGGGCCGGGGCGGGTTGTGCCGCCTCGGCCGGCAACGGTCCCTCTTCGGGGACGAAGAACGAACCGACGGTCGGCAGCACGTAGCAGGTCGTGCTGGTGTAGCCGACGGTGCCGAAGATCGATGCCACGACCGTGCCAGGTCCCGTCGCGACGACCTTGTTCAGCGCCGGGTACCCGCCCTCCGTGACGCCGTCGAGCGGCAGGATTCCGCTGGCGCCGGTGTTGGTGTTGATCCACGCGACGTTCAGGCCGGAGGACTGCACGACACCGGGGTAGGCGGACAGCGCCTGGAAGCTGATTTCGTTGGCCTTCACCTCGGCGTTGGGTCCGGCGGTGGCCGACGCCAGCGTCAGGGTGACCGGGGCGACGGTGCCGCACCCCACGGTCGGCGCCGTGTAGAAGAACGGTGTGGACGGCCCGGCGACGTCACTCAGTACGGTCGACGTGGCCAACGCCTCCACCGCGGCCTTCGCTTCCGGCTTGTCTGCCTGAGTGCGCAGTTCGGCGAGTCCGGGGACGTCCGGGGTGGCCGGGTCTGCGGCTGCCGTCCCGGAGACTCCGAATGTCGCCGCGATGCCGACCGTTGCCGCCGCGATCGTGCGTCGCGTCACGCTCATACCGTCCACCTGAACTCCTCGTTGTCTCGTCCGGGCCGCTCTGCAGCGCCGCCCGAACGGAGAATTTACCCGAGCCCGAGCGTATCGGCCCGTGCGCCGTCCAGGGACTGCCGGATGATGTCGGCGTGACCGGCGTGCCGCGCGAGTTCCTCGATCTGGTGCAGCAGCAGGTAGCGGACCGTGAACACGACCCCCGGCGTCATCCACCGGGCCACGTCGGCAGGCAGGTGAACGTCGCGATCGAGGTCGGTTTCGGCGGCGACCGCGGCCTCGGTGGCGCGCTGCGCGTCGCCGAAACGGGCGAGGAGAACGTCGACGGTCTCGTCGTCGGTGACGTTCCATGCCGCCATCCACGCGGCCACCGGATCTTCGCCGCCGCGCGGGGTGCCGGTGATGCGGGAGGTCATCGCTTCTTCGCCGTCGATGACGTGCTTGACGAGCGAGGACAGGCTCATCTCGCTGGCACTGGGCACGCTGCGGGCCTGCTCCTCGGTCAGCCCCGACACTGCGTTGCGGAACGCGGTGCGCTGGTTGTCGAGCATGAGGAGAAGGAGTCCGCGCTCGTCGGAGATGGGGTTCGGGATGCTGGGTGTCTCGGTCATGCCTTCAGTGTCGCGCGGATAGCGGACACTTACTGTCCTCGATCGGCGAGGGTCGGGCTCGTGGGCGGGACGAAACCCCCCGCGCCTTCCCAGCGGTCCGGGCACGGCCGCCCTACGATCGACACCAGTGTCCGGGGAATGCCCTCGGTCCCGGATCGAGTCGCGAACCGAGGTGCGTATGCCCCTGGAAGAGTCGTCGTCGGCCCACACCGACCCGTCCCGGGAGGGCGCTGCCCAGCCGGAGCACGACCTGGAGGGCCACCTCGTCGAGGCCCGGTCCGAGGACTTCTTCCATGCCCGGGAACTGCAGGTGGACCACGAGTGGTTCAAGACTGCCGTCTTTTACGAGGTCCTGGTCCGTGCGTTCTTCGATTCTTCGGGCGACGGCACGGGCGACCTGAAAGGGCTGACGTCCAAGCTCGACTACCTGGCCTGGCTCGGTGTCGACTGCCTGTGGTTGCCCCCGTTCTACGATTCACCGCTACGCGACGGCGGATACGACATCCGTGACTTCCGTGCGGTGCTGCCGGAGTTCGGGACGGTGGAGGACTTCGTCCAGCTTTTCGATCAGGCGCACCGCCGGGGGATCCGAGTCGTCACCGACCTGGTCATGAATCACACGTCCGATACACACGCCTGGTTTCAGGAGTCGCGCAGCGACCCCGAGGGCCCGTACGGCGATTTCTACGTGTGGTCCGACCGCGACGAAGCGTATCCGGACGCGCGCATCATCTTCGTCGACACCGAAACGTCCAACTGGACGTGGGATCCGGTCCGCAAGCAGTACTACTGGCACCGCTTCTTCTCCCATCAGCCGGACCTCAACTACGACAATCCGGACGTCCAGGACGCGATGATCGATGTGCTCCGGTTCTGGTTGGACCTCGGGATCGACGGATTCCGGCTGGACGCCGTGCCGTATCTGTTCGAGCGCGAAGGCACCAATTGCGAGAACCTGCCGGAGACACACGCGTTCCTCAAGAGGTGCCGGGCCGTCGTGGACGCCGAGTACCCGGGTCGCGCCCTGCTCGCCGAGGCGAACCAATGGCCGTCGGACGTCGTGGAGTACTTCGGGGAGCCGGACGTGGGGGACGAGTGCCACATGGCGTTCCACTTCCCGCTGATGCCCCGCATCTTCATGGCCGTCCGCAGGCAGAACCGCTTTCCGATCTCCGAGATTCTCGCGCAGACACCGCCGATTCCGAGCTCGTGCCAGTGGGGGATCTTTCTCCGCAACCACGACGAACTCACGCTCGAGATGGTGTCCGACGAGGAGCGGGACTACATGTATTCCGAGTACGCGCAGGACCCGCGCATGAAGGCGAACATCGGTATTCGGCGACGTCTCGCGCCGTTGCTGGAGAACGACCGCAACCAGCTCGAGCTGTTCACGGCGCTGCTGCTGAGCCTGCCGGGATCACCCGTCCTCTACTACGGCGACGAGATCGGCATGGGCGACAACATCTGGCTCGGCGACCGCGACTCGGTGCGGACACCGATGCAGTGGACCCCCGACCGCAACGCCGGATTCTCCCGGGCCGACCCGGCGCGAATGTATCTGCCCGTCATCATGGATCCCACGTACGGCTACCAGTCGGTGAACGTCGAGGCGCAGATGAACTCGACCAACTCGTTGCTGCACTGGACCCGGCGCCTCATCCAGGTCCGCAAACAACATCCGGCGTTCGGGACGGCGGCCTTCACCGAGCTCGGCAGCGCGAACCCGGCCGTCCTGTCGTACGTGCGCGAGACGCCGCGGAGCGCGGAACGCCCGTACAGCGACGTCATCCTGTGTGTCAACAACCTGTCCAGGTTCCCGCAGGCGGTGATCCTGGACCTCACCGAGTTCACCGGTCGAATCCCGGTGGAGCTCACGGGTTCCGTACCCTTTCCCGCCATAGCGGACGACGGATACATGATCACGCTGCCCGGTCACGGCTTCTTCTGGTTCGCGTTGCAACCGGATCCGAAGTCCGGCGGAGTAGTGAGCGGACATCCGGTCAGTAGCGAAGCGGAACAGGCGGTGCAACAGTGAACGAACTCACCAGTGAACGCATTCCCGACGCCACCCTCGAGCGGCAACTGGCCGAGTGGCTGCCGGACCGGCGGTGGTTCGCCGCCAAGGGCAACACCATCTCGGCGGTGCGGATCCTTCTGCGTCACACGCTGACCGCGGTCTTCGGATTCTCGGCGGAGCATCTGCTGGTGGCGGTGGAGTTCGAGGCCGGGCCGCCGCAGGTGTACCAGATCCCGCTGGGGTTCCGCAGTCATCTGCCCGAGGACCTCGAGCCGTGGGCGTTGCCGGACGGCGGGGAGAGCACCATGATCGCGTACGACGGACTGCACGACGCCGAGGTCATCACGCTGTACGCCGACCTGCTGGCCGAGGCCACGGGTTCCGGGCCGGTGCAGTTGAAGACGGTGCCGGGCACGGTGATCGAGCCGGGGCTCCGCGGCCGGACGCTCGGTGCGGAACAGTCGAACACGTCGGTGGTGCTCGGCGAGAAGCTCCTGATGAAGATCTTCCGTCTGGTCACGCCGGGTGTGAACCCCGACGTGGAACTCCACCTCGCGCTCGCTGAAGCGGGCAGCGAATACGTGGCGACGCTGCGGGCGTGGATGGAGACCGACGTGGCCGGTGTGCTGACCACCCTCGCGATGGTGCAGGACTTCGAGGCCAACTCCGCCGACGGGTGGAGCATGGCTCTCGGCAGCGTCCGCGACCTCCTGATCGAGGCCGATCTCCACGCCGCGGAGT
This sequence comes from Rhodococcus sp. 4CII, assembly GCF_014256275.1. Taxonomy (NCBI): domain Bacteria; kingdom Bacillati; phylum Actinomycetota; class Actinomycetes; order Mycobacteriales; family Nocardiaceae; genus Rhodococcus; species Rhodococcus sp. 4CII. The sequence goes on along the minus strand of NZ_JACCFE010000002.1, from coordinate 1,209,366 downwards.
TGGGAACCGACTTCGCCGGCGAGGCCCATCGCATGGGCGCTGCCGTCGCCGAGGTGCACGCCACCCTGGCGCGTGAACTCGGCGCAGAGGAACGGCAGGTGGCGTCGACGACCGTCGACGCCATGACGCGCAGGCTGGACGCCGCCACGTCGATCGTGCCCGAGCTGGGTGACGTGGCCGATGCCGTGCGGGACACGTTCGCCGAGGCGGAAGCGCTGGGCGCTACCACCGTCCAGCGGATCCACGGCGACCTTCACCTCGGTCAGGTACTGCGGACACCGGAGCGGTGGCTGCTCATCGACTTCGAGGGAGAGCCGGCCAAGACGCTCGACGAGCGCCGGGAACCGGACAGTCCGCTGCGGGACGTCGCGGGCATGCTGCGGTCCTTCGACTACGCCGCTCACCATCTGCTGGCCGATTCGGTGCCGATGGGAGCGACGGGTGCCGCGTCGCAGCGGGACTTCCGTGCGCGGGAATGGGCCCAGCGCAACGCCGACGCCTTCTGCGAGGGCTATGCCTCGGTGTCGGGCACCGATCCACGCGAGGCGGCGGCGCTGCTCCGGGCCTACGAACTGGACAAGGCGGTGTACGAGACCGTGTACGAGTTCAGGAACCGCCCGAGTTGGATCGGCCTGCCGCTGTCCGCGATTCGCAGACTCACCGGAGAACCTCGGTGAGAGCCGGGGACGACACCGTGCCCGTGTCGAACTGAGTGCGGTACAGCTCCTCGTACCGGCCGCCCGCGGCGAGCAGTTCGGTGTGGGTGCCCCGTTCGACGATGCGCCCGGACTCGACGACGAGGATCAGATCGGCCGCGCGGACGGTCGACAACCGGTGGGCGATCACCACCGCCGTCCGGCCTGCGAGCGCCTCCCCGAGCGCTTCCTGGACGGCGGCCTCGGAGGTGGAATCGAGGTGCGCCGTGGCCTCGTCGAGGATGACGACCCGCGGATGCGCGAGCAGGAGCCGCGCGATGGTCAGCCGCTGACGTTCTCCACCGGACAGTCGATAGCCGCGTTCGCCGACCACCGTGTCGAGGCCGTCGGGCAGGGCGGCGACCAGTTCGGTGAGCCGCGCCCGCTCCAGGACCTCGTCGAGGTCCGCCTGCGTGGCGCCGGGCCGGGCCAGCAGGAGGTTGGCCCGCACGGTGTCGTGGAAGAGGTGGCCGTCCTGTGTCACCATGCCGACGGTGGCGCGCACGGAGTCGGCGGTCAGGTCCCGCACGTCGACCCCGCCGAGTCGCACCGCGCCCGCGTCGGCGTCGTACAGCCGGGGAACCAGCTGGGCGATGGTGGATTTCCCGGCCCCGGACGACCCCACCAGCGCGATCATCTGTCCGGGTTCGGCGCGGAACGACAGCCGGTGCAGCACGTCGACGCCGCCACGGGTGTCGAGGGTTGCGACCTCCTCGAGCGACGCCAGCGACACCTTGTCGGCCGAGGGATACGCGAACTCCACGGAGTCGAATTCCACCGACACCGGGCCCTCGGGCACCGCGACCGCGTCGGGTTTCTCCGCGATCAATGGTGTCAGGTCGAGGACCTCGAAGACGCGCTCGAAGCTCACCAGCGCGCTCATCACGTCCATGCGTGCGCTGGCAAGTGCGGTGAGGGGGGAGTACAACCGGGTCAGCAACATCGCCATCGCGACGACGGCGCCCGCGTCGAGTTGTCCGCGCAGTGCGTAGAACCCGCCCAGTCCGTAGACGAGCGCCAGAGCGAGCGCCGACACGAGAGTGAGTGCGGTGACGAACACCGACTGCAGCATCGCCGTGCGGACACCGATGTTTCGCACTCGGCGGGCACGCACCGCGAATTCCGCGGACTCCTCGGAGGGCCGGCCGAACAGCTTGACGAGGGTGGCGCCCGGCGCCGAGAACCGCTCGGTCATCTGAGTGCTCATCACCGAGTTGTGGTTGGCTGCCTCACGATTGAGTTGCGCGAGTCGTGCGCCCATCCGGCGGGCGGGCAGGACGAAGATCGGCAACAACAGCAGAGCGCACAGGGTGATCTGCCAGGAGATCCCGACCATCACGATGAGCGTGATGCCCAGCGTGACGAGGTTGGACACCACCCCCGACAGGGTGTCGCTGAACGCGCGCTGCGCACCGATCACGTCGTTGTTGAGGCGACTGACCAGCGCGCCGGTGCGCGTGCGGGTGAAGAAGGCGATCGGCATCTTCTGCACGTGGTCGAACACGGCGGTCCGCAGATCGAGGATCAGGTTCTCGCCGATGCTCGCGGACAGCCACCGTGTCCACAGGGCGAGGGCGGATTCGAGTACGGCGATGACCGCGATGAGCGCTGCGAGACGCACGACGACGGAGACCGCGTCGCCGCCGACGATGGCGTTGACGACACGTCCCGCCAGTACCGGGGTTGCGACTGCCAGCGCGGCCGTGACGACGCTGAGCAGCAGATACCACCCGAGGCTGCGACGGTGGGGCAGGGCGAACCGGGCTATCCGCCGCAACGTCGTACGGGAGAAGGGTCGACGATCCTCTTGGGCGTGCATCGCGTTGTACATCGCGTTCCACGCCGTGACTTCCATGCTCATGCCAGCGGCCTCCTGTCGCTATCCCCCCACGGTAGAGCCGGGGTATGACACGACGGTAGAACCTCGACTTAACTCGAGGTCAAGCCGCGGGCGCGGGTGACTATTTCGCGACGTCGACGACCACCCGGGTCGGACCGGAGAGAGCCGACACCGTGAACGGGCGACCCGGCTGCGTGACGCCGATGAACGACTGCGTGACGCCTTCGAACACGAGCGCGCCGTTGACCTCGGTCACCGTTCCGCCGGGAACCCCTGGCACCGGGTCGGGACCCGAGTATCCCTCGACGTCACTGTCGAACGGGTACGCCGACCCGTCGATCTGCACCTGCAGGATGCCGTTGCCCGACACCGGAATCGTCTTGCCGCTGCCGTCCTGGACCGCCGCGTCCACGTACTGGACCCGCCAGCCCGGCGTGCCCTTGCCGCCGAGTTCGTACACCACGCGGTCGAATCCCTCGTGCTCGCCGACGCGGACGTCGGTGACCGTGAGCTTGGCCGAGTCGGACGCTGCGGACGATTTCGGCGAGGCGTCGGTCGGGATCGGCGCCGAATCGGGTTCGAGGGCGCTGCTCGTGATGGCCGCTGCGGTCGGTGATGTCGCCGCCGCACTGCTGGCGGAGTTCGACCCCGAGCATCCGGTGAGCGTCAGGGCCAGTGAGCAGGCGGCGAACACGGCGACGGGACCGATCCGGTGGTTGATCATGCTTCGATCGTAGGCCGGAGCCGATCAGAGTCGGGGGAGCCCCGGGCGTGGCGTCGCGATCGCGTCCAGGTACAGCCAGTCGCCGTCGACCCGGACGAATCGACTGTTCTCGTGCAGCGATTCGCGGCGGCCGTCCAGTACGTAGTGCGCGCGGAACTCGACGGTGCCCGTGGTGTCGAGCAGGCCGCCGTCGCTCGTGCCCAGGATGTCCAGGCGCGTCCACCGCTGATCGGGGTCGAGGTCGAGACTCCCGGGCCGGGTGCTCGGATGCCACGTCGCGAGGAGGTAGTCGGCATCCATCACGGCAAACGCGCTGAACCGCGATCGCATGAGACGTTCGGCCGTGGGAGCCTGCGACTCTCCGCGGTGATACCTCCCGCAGCACTCGTCGTACGGTTCACCGAGCAGGCAGGGGCATCGAGCGGTCACCGTCCCAGTATGGACGCCCCTCACACAAGCTTGTGGGTGCGGTCCTTCCAGTACTGCGCGCGCAGTTCCCGCTTGAGGATCTTGCCCGTCGGGTTGCGGGGCAGGAGGTCGACGACATCGACCGTCGTCGGGCACTTGAACTTCGCCAGACGCTGACGGGTGTAATGGATCAATTCGTCCGGCTCGACACTCGTCCCCGTCACCGGCACCACGACTGCCTTCACGGTCTCGCCCCAGTGGTCGTCCGGCACCCCGATCACGGCCACCTCCGCCACCGCCGGGTGTTCGACGAGCACCCGTTCGATCTCGGGTGAGTAGACGTTCTCACCGCCGGTGATGATCATGTCTTTCAGCCGATCCTCGATGAACACGAAACCGTCGGCATCGGCACGACCCATGTCGCCGCTCCGCAACCAGCCGTCGGCGGTCACGGCCTCCGCCGTCGCGTCGGGCTTGCCGAGGTACCCGGGTGTGCGCTGTGCCGTCCGCCACCACAGTTCCCCGGTCGCGCCGGGGGCGACGTCCTCGGCGGTGGCCGGGTCCACGATGCGCATCTCGACCCCGGGGATGGGCCGCCCGGCCGACGCCATCCTCGCCTCCTGCGCGTGGTCGCGGTGGACCTCCGGCAGCAGTGCGGTGACGACACCCGCGCACTCGGTCATTCCGTAGACCTGGACGAACTCCGTCTCCGGCCACGCGGCGAGCGCGCTGCGTAGTAGCGGCAACGGCATCGGCGCGGCGCCGTACGTGATGCGATGCAGCGCACCGAACGCCGCCACCGCCTGCTCTCCTGCCGCGAGCACTCCCGCGATCACCGGCGGCACGAGGAACGCGATGTTCGCCCCTGCCGCGAGACCGGCGAACAGGGACGGTGCGTCGGCCTCCCGGGTGAAGTGGCAGCGGGCGCCGGCGTGGACGCCCATGATGGCGTAGCAACTCCCGCCGACGTGGAACAGCGGCATCGCGACGAGGAGGCAGTCGTCGTGGCGCGCTGGCAGGATGTCGAGCACGGCGTTGCTGTGCGCGATCAGGTTGCGATGGGTCAGCTGAACGCCTTTGGGCCTGCCGGTGGTTCCCGAGCTGTAGAGGATCAGGGCGGTGGAATCGGCGGCCACCTGCGGCACCGACGCCGGCGCGGACGTCTCGGCGAGCCACGGCTCGAATTCGTCGTGCTCCCCGCCGACGGTGACGATCTGCTCGATGCCCGTCAGTCGATCGCGGAGCGCCATGACCTGTTGTAGGAACTCGTTGCCTACGAACAGGATCCGCGCTCGGGAATCGTTGATCACGTAGTCGAGTTCCTCGCCGGCCAGTCGCCAGTTCGGCACCGCGGCGGCCGCGCCGAGAAGCGAGGCGGCGTAGGTGACCTCGAGGCACGACAGGTGGTTCTTGTCGACGAACGCGACCGTGTCACCCTGCCCGATTCCGCCTTCCGCCAGGGCCCCCGCGATGTGCAGGATCCGGTCGCGCCAACCGGACCACGTGTATTCGGTGCCCTGGAACTGCACGGCGACGTCGTCCGGCCGGACCTGCGCCCAGTGCGCGAGGCGGTCGAAGATGATCTCGTTGTCGGCGTCCGACATGCGCCCACCTCTCATATGTGACGTCAGTCACATCAGGCTAGTAGCCGGTGATCCGATCAGTGACGTTTTGCCTCACGCGGCCGAACTGCTCCGGCTGCGTGCATCCGCGCGTCGCAGCGCGGCGGTGCCGACGGCGCCGACCACGATCAGGGTGATGCCCAGCCAGTCGGGGTCGTTGTCGGTGACGAGCATCGCGATCCCCACACCGATCACGAACGGCGGCAGGAAATCGAACAGCTTGACGAGGGGCGGTGCCACCTCTTCCGGTTCGCCCGGCTCCCGCGGCGCCTGCGCGCTCGCCACGTCCGGATACCACTCGGTGAACGACAACGCGAACAGCAATGCCCCGATCGGGATGATCCAGCCCGTCCAGAAATTGTCCGGTTGATCGAGGACCACATCGCCGAACAGTCCGGCCACCGCGGACACCGTGAACGACAGCGCCCACACCAGTGTGATGAGCTGGTTGACCCTGAGGAACAGTGGTGAGGTCCAATACTCCTCAGGTGTGGTCTCTTTCGCATACGGCAGCGTGAACGGATTGCGCAGCAACAGCGAGCCGAACGCGAACGCGACCAGCGCGAGGCTCGACATCTCGCCCGACCACTTCTCCAGCCACGTGATCAGGTTGTCGGACGCGAACAGTCCGATTGCGGCGAGGGCGCCGAAATAGACGATGTCGAACACTTCGAGGGGTTTGAGGCTTCCGCCGCGGCGGTGGCCGAGTATCAGGAACAGGATCGACAACCCGAGCGCGGTCGCGACCGATTGCTCGAACCGGCCGGGGCCGGACAGCAGCGACATCACGATCCACGGCGCCAGGCCGGCGAACGGTGATTGCAGGAACGCGTCGAGGAACCGCGATCCCGCCCGGGGAGTAGGGGGGTCGATGGCCATCAGGCTTCTCCTTCGCGCCGGCGATACCGGAATTCTCCCAGTTCGGCAATGCCGTCGTGGCCGTTTCCACTCGCTCGCCGTGGCCGAGATCACGGCCCCTCGAACCGAAGATCAGGGTGGTCCCTGATGGCGGGCGGTCGCGGGTGTCGACAAGATGGAGGAGTGCACCGCGCGTGCACCGTCCCGGCCCGTCACCACGGGGCCGGACCGCCACAAGAGGAATGACGAAAGGCGATCATGAGCACGCATGCCCCCGCTGTCGCTGCCCGTGCTGTCGAGCTGTCCAAGACGTACGGCACCGGCGACACCCAGGTCCACGCGCTCAGCGCGGTATCCGCGGAGTTCGCCCGTGGTGAGTTCACCGCGATCATGGGACCGTCCGGTTCCGGAAAGTCGACGCTGATGCACTGCCTGGCCGGCCTCGACTCGGCCAGTTCGGGTTCGGTCCTCATCGGCGACACCGAACTGACGACGCTGACCGACAAGCAGATGACGCAGCTGCGCCGCGACCGGATCGGCTTCGTGTTCCAGGCATTCAACCTGGTGCCGACTTTGACCGCCCTCGAGAACATCACGCTCCCGCTGGACATCGCGGGCCGCAAGCCGGACGCCGCGTGGCTGGACAACGTGCTCACCAAGCTCGGACTGCAGGACCGCCTCGAGCACCGGCCCGGTGAGCTGTCCGGGGGTCAGCAGCAGCGGGTCGCATGCGCCCGCGCGCTGGCCGGGCAGCCGGAGATCATCTTCGGCGACGAGCCCACGGGCAACCTCGACTCGAAGTCGTCGGGTGAGGTGCTGTCGATCCTGCGGGCCGCGGTGGACGAATTCCATCAGACCGTCGTCATCGTCACGCACGATCCCCGCGCGGCGGCCTACGCCGACCGGGTGGTCTTCCTCGCCGACGGCACGATCGTCGACGAACTGCGTGAGCCGACGGCCGATTCGGTCCTCGACACGATGAAGCGACTCGACGAGCCCGCCCACGCCCTCACGTCCGACGCGGCGGTCTGACCGCATGGCATCCACATCCAGCGCGCCGATGCGCAAGGTGTCGCTGCGCAATCTTGCGGCACACAAGGTCCGGCTGGCGCTGACGGTGCTGTCCGTGGTGCTCGGCACCGCGTTCGTCGCCGGTTCCTTCGTCTTCACCGACACACTCCAGAAGACGTTCGATTCCATCTTCGAGAACACCGCGCAGGGAGTCGACGTCCGGGTGTCGACCGAGGAGCGCAACTCCAGCGGAGTGCCCCTCGCCGACATCGACACCATCACCGCGCTCGACGGCGTCCGCGCGGTGGCACCGGCCGTCAGCGGACAGATCGTCCTCATCGACTCCGGTGGCGCCGCCGTCCAGACCGGAGGTGCGCCGAGCATCGGCGAGTCGTACCTGCCGCCGGGTCAGGCTCTCGGCGAACCCGACGAATACGTTCAGGGCGCACCGCCCGCGCACGTCGGCCAGATGGCCGTCAACGCCAGTGCCGCCGAACGCGCCCATCTGGCGGTCGGTGACACCACCAAGGTCCTCGTGCCCGCTCGCGGCATGGTCGACGTGACCGTCTCCGGCATCTACGACACCGGCAACGAGACCGGCGGTTTCATCGGCGCGACGTTCGTCGACTCGCAGGCCCGCCAACTGTTCACCGACGGTAAGCACGTCGAGTACATCGACGTGGCCGCCACCGGCCTCAGCCAGACCGAGCTGCGCGACGAGATCGCCACCGCCCTTCCCGACGCGAAGGTCCAGACCGGCGCCGAGGTGCGCGAGGAGACGAAGGCGCAGGTCACGGAGGCGCTGAGCTTCATCAATTACTTCCTCCTCGCATTCGGTGCGATCGCCCTGCTCGTCGGCACGTTCATCATCTACAACACGTTCTCGATGATCGTCGCCCAGCGGCTGCGTGAACTGGCGCTGCTCCGCGCGATCGGCGCCAGCCGCAAGCAGGTGGGACGCTCGGTGGTGTTCGAGGCCCTCGTGGTCGGTGTCATCGGCAGCGCAATCGGTATCGCCGCCGGCGTCGGACTCGCTTACGGTCTGAGGGCCCTGCTCAACGCCTTCGACGTCGGGCTGCCCGAGGGGCCCCTCCAGGTGGGGCCGCGCACGATTCTCATCGCCCTCGTGGTCGGGGTCCTCGTGACGACGATCAGCGCGTACGCCCCCGCCCGCCGCGCGTCCAAGGTTCCGCCGGTCGCGGCGATGCGGGAGGAATTCGCGTCCACCGGTGACTCGCTGCACCTGCGCACCATCGCCGGTGCCGTGCTCGGTGTCCTCGGCGTCGTGGGACTCGTGATCGGTTCCCGCGGCACGGGTGGCGGTGCGGCCGCCGTCGTCGGTGCCGGCGCGCTGGGTCTGATCCTGGCCGTCCTGTTCGCCGCACCCGCGCTGTCCCGGCCGATCGTCGGGGCGCTCGGCGCGGTGCTGGCGAAGCCGTTCGGCCCGGTCGGGCGTCTTGCCCGCACCAACGCGGTGCGGAATCCGCGCCGCACCGCCGCCACCGCGTTCGCGCTGACGCTGGGGTTGATGCTCGTCTCCGTGATCGGCGTCTTCGGTGCGTCCGCGAAGGCCAGCGTCAACCAGCTCGTCGACTCGGGTGTGTCCGCCGACTACGTGCTCACCGGTCCCAATCAGATCGGCGTGCCCAGCGGCGCGGCGCGGGCGGTCCGGAACCTCGACGACGTGCAGAGCGCCGTCGCCCTGCACCCGGTGTCCGTGACGGTCGACGACGAGAAGCAGCAGGGCGTGTCGCTGGACGGCCCGCTCGACGGTGTCCTCGACTACAAGCTCGTCGAGGGTGGCGCCGACCTGACCGGCAACCACCTCATCGTGTCGCAGACGACGGCCGCGAAGCAGGGCTGGGCCCTGGGGTCGACGGTCCCGATGACGAGCGCCGACGGAAAGGTCGTCGACGCCGAGGTCACGGGTGTCTTCGAGGACAACCAGCTGGTCGGCGACTGGCTCGTGTCGGACGAGGTGTACCGACAGGTCATGCCCGCCGCGACCATCCCCGATCTGGCGGTCCTGATCGATGCGAAACCGGGCGCCGACCTCGCGCAGTTGCGCACCGACCTCGAATCCGCCACCAAGCAGTTCGTCGTGGTGCAGGTACAGGACCGGGATCAGTTCAAGGGCACGCAGGGGCAGCAGATCGACACCCTCCTCGCGATTCTCTACGGACTGCTCGCACTCGCCGTCGTGATCGCGATCCTCGGCATCATCAATACCCTCGCGCTGTCGGTGGTGGAACGCCGGCGGGAGATCGGGATGCTCCGCGCGGTGGGTATGCAGCGGTCGCAGATGCGCCGCACGATCTACCTGGAGTCGATGCTCATCGCGGTGTTCGGCGCGGCCGTCGGAGTGCTGCTCGGTATCGCCTTCGGCTGGGGCTTCGTGAGCACTCTGAAGGATCAGGGGCTCGATCAGGTGACGGTGCCGTGGGGGCAGGTGGTCGCGATGCTCTTCGGGTCCGGCGCGGTGGGTGTGCTCGCCGCGTTGTGGCCGGCGAGCCGCGCCGCCCGCACCCGCCCGCTGGAGGCCATCGCCGACCTCTGACCCCTGAGTACTTGTCAACCGCGGGAGGTTGACAAGTACTCACGGGCGCGAAGCGCATACTGTGGGGCCGTGCTGAGAATTGTGATCGTCGGAGCGGGTCTGGCCGGTCTGCGCACCGCCGAGGAACTCCGTCGGGCCGGATACGACGGCGACCTGGTTCTTCTCGGGGGTGAACCGCACCTTCCCTACGACCGCCCGCCGCTGTCGAAGGAAGTGATGCGCGGGGAGAGGAGCGACACCACCCTCAAGCCGCGGGAGTTCTTCGACGAGAAGAACATCGAACTGCGTCTCGGGGTCGAAGCGGCGTCGGTCGACACGGCATCCCGCATCCTGAGACTCGCGGACGGAACCGAACTCGGCTACGACGAACTGGTGATCGCCACCGGTCTCGTGCCGCGTCGGATTCCGGGACTGCCGGACCTCGCGGGCGTCCACGTTCTCCGATCCATCGACGAGAGCCTGGCGTTGCGCAAGGATCTCGCCGAAGGCAAGCGCGCCCTGATCGTCGGGGCGGGCTTCATCGGCTGCGAACTGGCGGCGAGCATGCGGGCAGGCGGCCTGGACGTGGTGCTGGTGGAGCCGCAGCCGACGCCGCTGGCGTCCGTGCTCGGCGAGAAGGTCGGCGGTCTCGTCGCCCGGCTGCACACCGACGCGGGGGTCGACCTCCGGGTGGGGGTGGGACTCACGTCGCTGGTGGGTACAGGCCGGGTCACGGGGGCCGTTCTCGGCGACGGAAGCGAAGTGGACGTCGACGTCGTCGCGATCGGTGTCGGCTCGGTGCCGGTCACCGCGTGGCTCGACGGCTCGGGTGTCGAACTGGACAACGGGGTGGTGTGCAACTCCGTGGGACGCACGACGGTTCCGCACGTGTGGGCGGTCGGCGACGTGGCGGCATGGCAGTTGCAGGTGGGCGGACGCAAACGCGTCGAACACTGGAGCAATGCGGGCGAGCAGGCCAAGATCCTCGCCGGCGCGCTGACCGGGACCGGTGACGAGAACCTCGCCGCTCAGGTGCCGTACTTCTGGAGCGACCAGTACGACGTCAAGATCCAGGCGCTGGGCACGGTGGCAGCCACCGACGAGGTGCACGTGATCAAGGACGACGGGCGCAAGTTCCTCGCCTACTACGAGCGGGACGGAATTCTGGCCGGTGTGGTCGGCGGTGGAATGGCGGGCGGTGTCATGAAGATGCGGGGCAAGATCGCGGCGGGGACTCCGATCGGCGACGTCCTCGAGGCCGCGTCGGCGTAGGCCGCCGGGCGGGGGCGCGATAGATTCTCCGGGTGATTGTTGCGCTCATCGACTCGGGTCTCGGCATGCTGCCGACGGCAGCGTGGCTGCGCAAGTTGCGGCCCGACCTGAACCTGATTCTCGCTCTCGACCCGGACGGGGCCCCGTGGGGGCCCAAGCCCGAGCAGTGGGTGATCGACCGTGTTCTCGCGACGGTCGAGCGCAGTATGGGCCACGGTGCCGAGGTGATCGTGCTGCCCTGCAACACGGCGAGTGTGACCGCACTCGACCATGTCCGGGAGTTCGTCGGACCGCAGGTTCCGGTGATCGGCACCGTGCCGGCGATCAAACCGGCCGCCGCGGCATGTCCGTCCGTGGCCGTCTGGGCGACGGCGGCGACGACGGCGAGCCGATATCAGGCCGATCTGATCGAGAAATTCGGCAACGGCAGTGCCGTGGTGGGTGTCGCGTGCCACGGTCTCGCCGAGGCCATCGACCGCGGCGAACGGGACGCGGCCATCGCTGCCATCGCCTCCGCGGCGGAGCGCACACCCCGCGACGTCGGCGGGGTGGTGCTCGGGTGCACCCACTACCCGCTGATGGCCGACGAGATCGCCGCGCAGCTCCCCGCCGGGGTGCGGCTGTTCGACAGTGCGGAGGCGGTCGCGGCGCAGACCCTCCGTCGTATCGATGCGCTGAACCGTCCGAGCACGGGGGAGGGCACTGTCGAGGTGTTTCTCAGCGGCAGGCCCGGACATCTGCCTGCGAGTGCGGAGGCGTTCCCCGCCGGTCAGCTGTTGTCCGCGGGACGTTCTCACCCGAGCTGAACCATCCCGGCCGCCACCACCCGCGCGACGTTGTCGAGTTCCTCGCCGTGCCCTCGCGGCAGGTCGTCGAGGTCGTGCAGACGGTCGTTGCCCGCGGCGGAGAACATCGCCGCCACCCACGCCGTCGCGCATGCCCGGAGGGTTCCGGGTTGGACGGGATACGGCGAACTGGCCTGGAGTAGCCGCTCGGTGATGTCGCGGAGATAGTCGCGGAACCGCCGCAGGTGGGCGCGGACGTCCGGGTGGGTCTCGGCTTCACGCCAGATGATCACGCGCATCACCGACGAGTGGTGATCGCGCAGATTCAGCGCGGTGTCGAGGTTGACGAGGCTGGCGGCGGGGTCGCCCGGGGTGACCAGGGGGCTCACGTCGCCGAACGGTTCGGTCGGCAGTCTCTCGGACAGCAGGGCCAGGAGGATGTCGGTCTTGGTGGGGAAGTAGTAGAACACCAGTCCTTTCGGGACGTGCGCGGCGGAGGCGATCGATGCGGTCGACGTGGCATCGAATCCGTTTGCGGCGATGAGGGATTCGGCGGCGTCGAGAATCAGCTCCCGGGCGTCGCCGTCGAGCTTCGCGCTGCGCCGCCGTCGGCTTTTCCGCGGTGGGAGACCACCGGGCTTACGGAGATGCGGTGCTGGCATGGGCCTTTCCGAACGTGGACGGCGGGGCGCAGGCCGTAAGCCTGCGCCTCGCCCGAATCGATGTGCTCCGTGCTGATGGTTTGCAGATCAGTGATGTGTCGCCAGCCCTCCGTGTCCGTGCATCCGAGAACTCATCACCGGCAGTCCGGTGACAGCCACGACGACTGCCAGCACACCGACGACCCACGCGGTCCACGACGCGCCCCTGAGTGCGTCGAAGTTCATCACCCACGGGGAGAGGAACAACAGCACACCGAAGACGGCCATTGCGTATTCGGCGACGGTCATCTCCGGGCGGCTCATGTGGACGAGACCGGAGAGGGCCACCAGCACACCGAGCACGATGAGTGACCACATCGCGGCGTTGTTGGTGTCGAGCCACAGCGGCGAGAGTGCCGCGAAGGCGCCGATCACGATCGCCACCACATCCTGCATACGACTCCACGATCTCATGTCGAACCTCCTCGGGAACGGATTGTGTCCACCTCGAGTACACGCCTGATTGACCGCCCGATCAATACGTTCACCGTTGCAGTCGGATAACACGAACTGCAGGTCAGGATATGTTTCGTGATCTCTGTTCTCGGTGGTGGGCCTGCTGTCGGTCTCGTGTGGGACAGTGCGTTCGTGACATCCACTGCAGATGACGTGAAGCGCGCGCTCGCGGACCTCTCGGACGAGACCGATGCCGTGAATCTGGCACGGTTCTTCAAGACCGGTCCGGGCGAGTACGGGGAGGGCGACGTCTTCATCGGCGTGCGAGTTCCCGGAACGCGCAGTGTGGTTCGCGCCCATTCCGATCTGGATCTGCCGGAGGTGACGGTGCTGCTGGACAGTCCGGTGCACGAGCACCGGCTGGCGGGACTGCTGGTGCTCGTCGCGCAGTTCGACCGGGCGGGCAAGGCGGGTGACGACGCCCTGCGCGAGAAGATCGCGTCCTTCTACCTCGACCTGGTGATGCGGGGGCGGGTGAACAACTGGGATCTGGTGGATTCGTCCGCCGACCGGATCCTGGGCGCGTGGCTGTACCACCGGCCGCGGGATCTGGTGTTCGAACTGGCGGGGGACGACGACCTCTGGCGCCGGCGCGTCGCGTTGCTCAGCACGTTCGGTTTCATCCGGCACGGTGACGCGTCCACGACGCTCGAGGTCGCGGAGTCCGTTCTCGCCGATCGCCGCGACCTCACTCAGAAGGCGACGGGGTGGATGTTGCGTGAGGTCGGCAAGCGGGTGGACCGCGCCCTGCTCACCGGTTTCCTGGACCGGCACGCCGCGGCGATGGGCCGCACGGCCCTGACGTACGCGTGCGAGCACCTGACCGCGGAGGAGCGTGCGGGCTACCGCGCGATGCGGTGACCGGATTGCCGCTACATTCGGTGGCATGACTGCTCCCACTCCCACTCCGACTCGCCGTCGCCGACGTGCCGGGGTGATCGTCGGCGCGGTCCTCGCGGTGATGGTCGTCGTGGCGGGAGGGGTGCTGTGGCTGGCGCCGGATCGCTACCTGCCTTGGGACACCGCCGAATTCCCGGTTGTCGACACGAGCGCGTTGTCTCCGCAGCAGGTGCGGATCGTCCGACTGCTCGAGGCGGAGCACGGCAGGCAGCGACCGGGCACGTTCTACTCGGAGGGGGTCGAGGAGCCCTGGTGCGCGGATTTCGTCAGCTGGATCATGCGGGAAGCCGGGCAGTCGTTGTCGAATCCGAATTCCGGGTACTGGCGGGTCCCCGGCGTCTACACGTTGCGGGAGTACTACGAGTCGCAGTCCCGGTTCGAGCACGCCGGCGGCGGGTACCGGCCGACGGTCGGGGACGTGGTTCTCTACGACAACAGCAGCTGGGTCGGCCAGCACACCAACGTCGTCGTGGCCGTAGACGGGGATACGGCGACGACGGTCGGCGGCAACGAGTTCGGGCGCATCCGCGTGCACACGGTGGACTGGGCGACCGATTCCGCGGTCGTAGGGTTCGGTCGACTCGGGTGAGCGCCCTCAGAATTCGATCTTGAGGTGGTCGGTGACCGGTCGCGCCTGGCAGCCCAGGATGTAGCCGCTCTCGATGTCCTCGGGGTCGAGGATTTCGCTGTTCTCCATCTCGACCTTGCCTTCGAGCACGGTGCACGCGCACGACCCGCACTCGCCTTCCTGGCAGGAGTAGGGGACGTCGATTCCCTCGGCCAGCATGATGTCGACGAGGGTCTGCTTGCGCGGCCAGCTCAGGTTGTGGATTTCGCCGTCGAGTTCCACCTCCACGGTGGCCGCGTCGGCGGCCTCGTCCTCGGTGACCTCCACGACGTCGGCGTCGCGGAAGGGGTCGCCGGCGAGCGAGTTGAACACTTCGGCGTGTACCTGGCTGCGCGGCATCCCGGCGTCGGCGAGCGCCTTGTGGATCGTGTCCATGAACGGCGCCGGTCCGCACATGAATGCTTCGTGCCCGAGATACGGCGCGACGGCGGAGGCGAGCTGATCGACGCCGGGCAGGCCCTGGACCGTCTCGAGCCAGTGGATGGACACGAGTCGCGACGGGTACCGGCTCGCGAGAGTGCGGAGTTCCTCCGCGAAGATCACCGACTTCTCGTCGCGGTTGGCGTAGAACAGGACGACCTTGCCGGACCCTTCGGTGAGGGCGGCCTTGAGGATCGAGATCACCGGGGTGATCCCGCTGCCCGCCGCGAACAGCAGGAAGTCGTGGTCCAGTGACTTGGGCGTGAACACACCCGACGGGGGGAGGACCTCGAGGGTGTCGCCGACGGCGACGTTGTCGCAGAGCCAGTTGGACCCGTAGCCGTCTGCCGTCCGCTTGACGGTGACCTTGGGAGCGCCGTCGGCGAACGGTGAGCTGGCGAGCGAGTAGCACCGGGCGACCGAGCCCGTGCGGTCGCTGGGGATGCGCAGGGTGAGGAACTGTCCCGGCTTGTACGCGAACTTGTCGGCGAGTTCTGCCGGAACGTCGAAGACCAGCGACAGGGAGTCGGGGGTCTCCTCGACCACGCCCGAGACGGTGAGCACCACCGATCGTGAGCTGTGCGGCACCTCGACAGTCGTCATCGTGTGTGCAGTCCTTCCGTACCTCGCGGCGCCGGAACGCTCGCTTGCCTGTCCCAAATATAGAACAGGTTCTAGTTTTTGCCTAGCGGGTGGAGTCCGCGCGGAGTGTCCAGCGTATCGAGTGCCGTCCCCTCCGGCTCGGCCCGGCCGTACCTGTCCGTTCGGGCAGTTTGTGCGCCGCGGTCGGACGGTTCGGCTCCGCGGGTCTGTAACCGGGGCCCGAACTGGGTCACAGTGGGTTCCAGGTGAGACGCCGATCACATCAATGGGGTCCCCTTCCGCATCGCTTCAGATCCGACATCGACTAATCGAGGAGACGGCCATGGCCATCGAGCTCAACCAGATCTGGGACTTCCCCATCAAGGAGTTCCACCCGTTCCCCCGGGCACTGATGGGAGTGGGCGCCCACGACATCATCGGCGTCGAGGCGAAGAACCTCGGATTCAAGAGGACCCTTCTCATGACCACGGGCCTGCGTGGCTCGGGCATCATCGAGGAACTGGTCGGCAAGATCGAGTACCAGGGCGTCGAGGTCGTGCTCTACGACAAGGTCGAGTCCAACCCCAAGGACTACAACGTCATGGAGGCGGCCGCGCTCTACCAGAAGGAGAAGTGCGACTCGATCATCTCCGTCGGTGGCGGCTCGAGTCACGACGCCGCGAAGGGCGCCCGCGTCGTGGTCGCGCACGACGGCCGCAACATCAACGAGTTCGAGGGATTCGCCAAGTCCACCAACAAGGAGAACCCGCCGCACATCGCCGTATCCACCACGGCCGGAACGGGTTCGGAAACGTCGTGGGCGTACGTCATCACCGACACGTCGGACATGAACAACCCGCACAAGTGGGTGGGATTCGACGAGGCGACCATCGTGACCCTCGCGATCGACGACCCGCTGCTCTACTACACCTGCCCCCAGCACTTCACGGCGTACTGCGGATTCGACGTCCTCGCGCACGGCAGTGAGCCGTACGTGTCGCGGCTCGACTTCGCCCCGTCGCTCGGCAACGCGCTGTACTCGGTGGAACTGGTCGCGAAGAACCTGCGCGAGGCCGTGTTCGAGCCGCGCAACCTGAAGGCCCGGGAGGGAATGATGAACGCGCAGTACATCGCCGGCCAGGCGTTCAACTCCGGCGGCCTGGGCATCGTGCACTCCATCTCGCACGCGGTCAGCGCGTTCTTCGACAGCCACCACGGACTGAACAACGCGATCGCGCTGCCCCGGGTCTGGGAGTACAACCTGCCGTCGCGGTACGAGCGGTACGCCCAGCTGGCCGGAGCGCTGGGGGTCGACACCCGCAACCTCACCACGGTGCAGGCGGCGGACGCGGCCGTGGAGGCGGCCATCCGTCTGGCGAAGGACGTCGGAATTCCGGACAACTTCGGTCAGGTGCGCACCGACTCGTACGAGAAGAACCAGATGAACACGAAGAAGTACGAGGGTCGCGGTGACACCATCCGGGGCGACGAGAAGACCGTGCGGGCCATCTCCGAGCACATCCAGGGCGACTGGTGCACACCGGGCAACCCGCGCGAGGTGACGGTCGAATCGATGATCCCCGTCGTCGACCACGCGATCAACAGCGCGTACTGAACCCGAACCGCCGAAACTCGCGTCCGGGGCGGGCGCCGCACCCCAGCCTGGCCCCGCCCCGGATGCGTTCCCACCATCACCTGACCCAAGGACGGATGCCCCGATCATGACTGCACCGCACACTGCCCCGGAACCGGCGGACATCAGCTTCACCGACGGCGCGGAACTGAAGGAGGCGCTGCGCGAGGTCGACTACATCGCCGACGACGAGTTCGCGGTGGTCGTCCACCTCGCGACCGCGCTCGAACGTCCGCTGCTGCTGGAGGGTCCGGCCGGTGTGGGTAAGACGGAACTGGCGAAATCGCTGGCCGAGGCCGCGGGGCGGAAGCTCGTTCGCCTGCAATGCTACGAGGGACTCGACGACAACCGGGCGCTGTACGAGTGGGACTACGCGAAACAGCTTCTGCACGTGCAGATGTTGCGCGACCGCATCGGTGAGCAGATGGCGGGGTTCGACAACATCGCCGATGCATCGAAGTTCCTGGCAGCCCAGGATTTCGGGCTGTACTCGGAGAAATTCCTGTCGGTGCGTCCGTTGCTCGAGGCCATTCTGTCGCCGGAACCGGTAGTGCTGCTCGTCGACGAGGTGGACCGCACCGAGGAGTCGATGGAGGCGCTGCTCCTCGAGGTTCTCGCGGAGGGCCAGGTCACCATTCCCGAAGTGGGGACGTTCGCCGCGCGCTCGGCGCCGTGGGTGATCCTGACGTCCAACGACACTCGGGAACTCTCGCCCGCACTCAAGCGTCGGTGCCTGCACTACCACCTCGGATATCCCACCCCGCAGCGTGAGCGGGACATCGTGACGGCCAGGGCGCCCGAAGTCGAGGACGCCGTCGCTGCGGATGTCGTGGATCTGGCGCGCACGTTGCGTCAGTTGCCGCTCCGCAAGAGCCCGTCGATCGCGGAGGTCATCGACGCGGCCCGTGCCGCGGTGGTCCTGAAGGCGACGGGGGTGGCCGTGAGCTCGCAGGCCGCGGTGCGCGACATCCTGCTCACCGCCCTGCTCAAGTACACGAGCGACGTGCAACTCGCCCGTACCCGGCTGGACGGCGGCGAGCCTGTAACGGCGGCCGACGAGGAGTCCGCTTCGGCCGGGCCCGTCGAGCGCGCGACGGTTGCGTCGCGGCCCGCCAACACCACCACCGCCGTCTTCCGCGGGCACGGTGGCCGCGACCGCGGCGGCATCGGCGCCGGCCGGCAGGGCAGGCGCTGACGATGCTCCGCCCGCTGCCCGACCCCGCCCCGTCCCTGCCCGCGCAACTACTCGACGTTCTGGCCGCGTCGTTCGCAAAGGTGTTGCGCCGCTACGGCGTGGCCGCCTCACCCGCCGAGGTCATCGAGGTTCGCCGGGTGTTCGGTCTCGTCGGGGGACGGGATGTCGCCACGCTGCGGGCGTCCCTGCGAGCGGTGTGCGCGAAGTACACCTACGAGCAGCCGGGATTCGAGCGAGCCTTCGACGTATTCTTCGCTGCGGCCCCCGACGCGGCGCCCGACGAGCGCCCTCCGTCACGGGTCGAGTTCGCGGAGGGACTTCCGGACGCCCTGGAGGTGGCGGACAACGGGGACACCGCCCGGTACGCGGAATACAACGAGCGCGCCGCCGAAGTCGGCGACCACTTCGACACCCCTGAGGCGGAGAAGGGTTTCAACCCGCACAAGGACGACGACGATGTCAGTATGACCTCGAGCGACGCGGATCTGTCCGTCGATTCCGAAGAGGACTCCGGCCGCCGCGGCGTCACGTACACGGTGGAGGTCGAGCGGGCGGCGAGTACCGCGGTCGGTGACCTGGCGCCGTCCACGAGCGGCGCCGTCGTCGGATCGCTGTCCTGGGATGACCCGGAGTCGATCCTCGCGTGGCTCGACGCGTACGACCCGAGCAAGGTCTACGCCGATTCGGACGGCGCCGAACCTCTCACCGCAGCCCAGCTGAACCGGCTGGCGGAGGCGGTGGAGGCGTTCGTCGGTGCCCTGGCGGATGCCCGGGATCCGACGGCGGGTCACCCGACGGCGCCGGCGGCCGCGGGCGGAACGGGGTCGGCGACGTCGCGCGCCGAGGTGAATCAGGCTTGCCACGAGGTGCTTCGGCGGATGCGGGGACCGTCGCGCCCGCGCCCTCGCGAACTGGCGAACGGCCGACTCGACATGCGCCGGACGGTCCGCGCGAGCCTGCGGACCGACGGCGTGCCGTTCCACCTCATGGTGCGGGCACCGCGACCGGACCGGGTGCGGGTGCTGATCCTGGCCGACGTGTCGCTGTCGGTACGACCGGTGACCGCCTTCACCCTCCGATTGGCGCAGGCCATGCATCGCCGCGCGAGCCGGTGTCAGGTACTGGCATTCGTGGATCGGCCCGTCGACGTCACAGACACCCTCCTCGCCGGGACGGACGACGATGCACTGGCATCCGTTCTCGCGGACCCCCGCATCGATCTGGAGGCGAGCAGCGATTACGGCCGGGTGTTCGCCGACGTGTTGACCGAGTTCGGCACCGACGTGAACTCCCGCACCTCGGTGGTGGTCGTCGGGGACGGGCGGTGCAACGGCCTCCCGCCGGGTGTCGACGAATTCGCCGAGCTACGGCGAAAGGTTCACCGGCTCGCCTGGATCACCCCGGAACCCGAGCGGTACTGGAACCAGGCGTCGTGCGCGATGCCGGACTACGCCGAGATCTGCGATCGTGTCGTCGTCGCGCGCGACGCGGCCCAGCTGATGTCCCGCGCCGCCGAACTGGGACACGCGCTGCGGTGAGTTTCGCCCACCTACCCGATCGGGTAGGTCCTGCACCTGTCCTTCGGTGGGTGTGGGAGCAGGTCCCCAGCCGTAGGGTTTAGATGCAGGTCTTGTAATCTGTATCACAATCGAGCAGGTGCCGGGAGGAGCGTCGAGTTGTCCGTGTCCTATCCGTCCATCCGCACCACCACCCCGGGCAGGCTGGTCAAATTCCACGCACCCGAAATCGTGTTCGGTATCGGGTCGATGGTCGAGGCCGCACACGCCGTACTCCGTCTCGGCGGCGCGCGGCCGATGCTCGTCACCGATCCGGGTCTGATCGACGCCGGCTGGGCGTCCGAACTGCAGGATCAGCTTCGCGAGCAGGGCCTCACCCCCGTCGTGTGGAGCGCGCTCACACCCAATCCCAAGGACCACGAGATCGCGGCCGGACACGACGCGTACCGCGAGGGGGAATGTGACGTCCTCGTCGCGCTGGGCGGCGGATCCGTCATCGACGCGACGAAGGGCATCGCGGTGCTCGCCGCGAACGGGGGCCACATCCTCGACTACGAGGGAGTGGACCAGGCGACCAGCCCGATCCCGCCGCTGGTGATGGTGCCGTCCACGTCGGGCACCGGCGCCGACGTGTCCCAGTTCTGCATCGTCACCGACACGACGCGCGGCACCAAGATCACCATCATCGGCCGGGCCCTCGTGCCGGACGTGACCGTGATCGACCCGCGCCTGCTCACCACCATGCCGGAGTGGCTCAACGCCGCGACCGGCCTGGACGCGCTCACCCACGGCATCGAGGCCTTCGTGTCGCTGGCCCACAATCCGCTCACCGACCACCATGCGCTCCGCGCGGTCGGGCTGGTCACCGACACCCTGGTCCGCACCATCGAAGAGCCGATGGAGATGGAGTCGCGCTCTGTCATGGCCCAGGCGAGCCTGGAAGCCGGGCTCGCGTTCACCAACGCGATTCTCGGTGCCGCGCACGCCATGAGCCATCAGGTCGGGGGCCTGCTCGACCTGCCGCACGGAGTCATCAACGGCATCCTCCTCCCACACGTGATCCGGTTCAACGCCACCGACGACGCCACCCCGTTCGTCGCCATCGCCGCAGCCCTCGGTCTGGAGGAGCGGCGCGCAACCCCCGAGGAGGCCGCGCTCGCGGTCGCGGACCGGGTGGAGCGCCTCGCCCGGGAGGTCGGTGTTCCGAAGGGGCTGGGGCAGTTGGGAGTTCGTGAGACGGATCTCTCGCGGCTGGCCGAATTCGCCCTCCGGGACGCGTGCATGTCCACCAACCCGCGCACGGCGACACAGGAGCAGATGGTGGCGCTGTTCCGGTCGGCGCTGTGAGCACATGAACGCCCCCGATCTGTCCACGCTCACCGGACTCCGGTCCGGGAAGCCGACGTTCTACCCTCAATACCGCGGTGCCGCCGAACGTCTCGAACGCGTCGTGCACGCCCTCGAGCTCATCTCCCGGGCCCTCGTCCGCACGGTCGAAGGCCCCGAGACCCTGATCTGTGCGGTCGCCGAGGCAGCGCGGGCGCACCTCGACGCTCAGTGGGTCGCGTTCGCCCTCGCCGACGGCATGCTGCCCGACGCCGGTCCCCGCCGGCTCGTGCTCGGCCCGGATGCGACGCCGTTCCTCGTCGACAACGTGGAGGGACCGCCGCTGCCGGACGAGGTCGTCACGTGCCTGGCGGACATCCGGTCGGCGCGCACCGGCGGTGCTCCCGTGATCGACGCCCATCACGCATTCGTGCCGATCGTCCTCGAAGGAGGCGTCGTCGGGGCCTTCGCCGCATGGACCGCCGAGCACCGCACGCTCGATACCACCGACGGTGCGGTCCTCAGCATTCTCGCGAGTCAGACCGCCGTGGCACTGCAGAATTCGGCGCTGTATCAGCGGGGTCAGCTCCTGCTCGAGCGAGCCGAGCACGCATACGCGGAAGCTCGCCGCACCGCTTCGGATCTCGCGGTGCGCAACGCCGAACTCGAATCCACCCAGCGTCAACTCGGGGCGGCGCACCGGCATCAGGTGCTCGACGAGGAACGGCACCGGATCGCCCGCGAACTGCACGACAGCGTCACCCAGGCGGTGTTGTCGGCGGGCATGCAGATCGAGGTGTGCCGCAGCGGGGTCCCGGACGACGAACGCAGCGAACGGCTGGATCTGGCAAAGGAATTGACGCGCCGTGCCGTGGAGCAGCTGCGGTCCGCGATTTACGCGCTCAATCACTCCGGCGGGTCCGACCGGACATCGCTGCCCGAGATGCTCGAGCAACTGGGGGTGGTGCACATGCCCGACGAACTCGAGGTCACCGTCCGTGTCGGCGGCACCCCCGCCGAATTGTCCAGCGACCGGGAACATGCGCTGTTGCGGATCGCCGGCGAGGCGCTGTTCAACGCCGCGGTGCACGCCAACGCGACCCGCGCCGTCCTGCGGCTCACGTATTCGGAGAACTCGGTGCTGCTGTCCGTCGCCGACGACGGCGACGGCGATCCCAAGCGCATGCGCCTGATGCTGCGGATGGCCGCGAACAACGACCTCGACGGGCACCACCGCGGGTTGGCGAACATGCAGGCCCGCGCAGCCGAGTTCGGCGGCACTCTCGATGTGGCGCGCGCCAGGATCGGCGGGGTCCGGGTCGCCGCCCGGATTCCGTTACATTCCGACAGTGAGGTGGACCGATGACCATTCGAACCTCGGTGCGTGACCAGGCCGGGTCCGTGCGCCCCACCTCGGTGGTGAAACTCGTGCTCGTCGACGACCACGCGATTCTGCGTCAGGGGCTGCGCTCCGTCCTCGAGCGGGAACCGGATCTCGAGGTGGTGGGGGAGGCGTCGTCGAGTCAGGAAGCGCTGGCCGTCGTCGACCGAGTCGCGCCGGATGTCGTGCTGATGGATCTGAAACTGTCGGCGGCCTCCGACTACGAGGGGCTGACCCTGTGCGGGCAGTTGTCCGCCGCCGACAGCAAGTTGGGTCTGCTCGTGCTCACGACGTTCCTCGACGAGCAACTCGTCGTCCGCGCCATTCACGCCGGCGCCCGCGGATACGTGGTCAAGGACGTCGACACCACCGAACTCGTGCGCGCCATCCGAGCCGTGTCCCGTGGTGAAAGTGCGTTCGACTCACGCAGTGCGTCCGCGGTGATCCGCTCACTCAACGGTCAGACGACGCCGCGTGAAGGACTCACCGAGCGTGAACTGGAGGTCCTGCAACTCCTGGCCAAGGGGCTGTCGAACGCGAAAATCGGTGAGCGGCTGTTCATCTCGGCGACGACGGTGAAGTTTCACGTCAGCAACATCATGCGCAAACTGGACGTCGGCCGGCGTGCGGAGGCCGTCTACGAGGCGGGCAAGCTCGGTCTGATCTGATTTGTCAGCAATCGCAGTCGTGGCCACGCGCGGCGGAGGCGGTTGCCGGCGCCGGACAACAGGCATCGCCCTTCCAGGCGTTGGCGCCTTCCCTGACCGCGATCGCAGCGATGACGAGGGCAGCGATCGAGTCGGCCCAGGACCACCCGAGCAGGCTGTTGATCAGCAGGCCGACCAGCAGAACCGCCGACAGATAGGTGCACAGCAGGGTCTGCTTGGAATCCGCGACCGCGGACAGTGAGCCGAGTTCGCGGCCCGCGCGGCGCTGCGCCCACGACAGCACCGGCATGACCGCGAGGCTGACCGCCGCCAGTGCGATGCCGACGGGGGAGTGCTGGGCTTCGCCGACGCCGGCCAGGGATCGCATCGCGTCGACCGTGACGTACAGGGCCAGGCCGAAGAACGAGAACGCGATGATCCGCAGCGCCACCTTCTCCCGGGACTCGGGATCCTTGCCGGCGAACTGCCAGGCCACCGCGGCGGCGGAGGAGACCTCGATGACCGAATCGAGGCCGAAGCCGATCAGGGCGGTCGAGGACACCCGGGTGCCCTCGGTGAGCGCGATGACGGCCTCGAGCACGTTGTAGCTGATCGTCGCCGCCACGAACAAGCGGATCCGCTGCCCGAGGACCAGTCGCCGCCGGTCGGTGAGATTCGGCCGCGCAGGGGGCATTCCGAGATCCGAGGCCATCAGCAGCACCCCTCGGCTTCGGCGTCCGGGCAGCAGGACGGGTCGACCGCCGGCACCAGTGCGAGCAGATCGTCCAATGCCCGCCCGATTCGGGGGTCGGCCAGCTCGTATCGGGTGCGCCGGCCCTCTGGGGCCGCGACGACGAGCCCGCAACCACGCAGGCAGGCCAGGTGATTCGAGAGGATCTGGCGCGACACCCCGATCCGCTCGGCCAGTTCGGACGGATACCCGGGTCCCGATCGCAGGCTCAGCAGGATCTGCGTCCGCGTCGTGTCCGACAGGGCATACCCGAATCGAGCCAGCGCCTCTTGATGGACCACGGTCTCCATGACCCAAACGATACAACGCTTCCTGTATTCAGGAAATGCTGAACACTCGCTCCTGCACTCAGGATGCTGTCGACGCGAGATCGTTCGCTGTGAGAGCGAGAATGTCGTTCGCGTGACTGAGGGCGATGAAATGACCCCCGCCACTGATCGGGTGCCAGATCGCGCCCGGGGTCTTGTCCGCCACTGTCTTGTTGATGACCTCGGGCACCAGGGTGTCGGCGCTGCCCTGCCAGAAATGCACGGGGCGCTCCACACGGGTCATGTCGAACGGCCACGCCTCGTAGAGCATGGTGGCGTCGGCGACGAGTCCGTTCGCACCGTGCCGGAAGCATTCTCGCCCGGCCGCCAGGAACACCTCGAGAACCTTCTCGTCGGCCAGTACCTCCCGATCCGCGGTGCACGCCGAATCCGTGATCGCCTTCGCGTAGCGATCCGCGAAATGTGTGGCACTCATACCGAGCAATTCGTACATGAGCGTGAAACCGGGATGGAAGTGAAGCGCCAGGCGACCGCCCAGTGCGTCCACGCTGCTGAGGTACTTCGCGGCCCAGTTCGGACCGAACGTTCCGTAGTTGCCGCCGGCGATGCACCCGACATTGACGAGGCGCGCGGGGTCGAGATACGCGGCGGCCGCGAGGGCCCAGGGGCCGCCCTCGGACCAGCCGGTGACCGCGAATCGTTGTGCGCCGAAGGCGTCGGCGAGAAGCAGGAGGTCCTCGGTCCAGCTCTCGAAGGTGCGGCCCGGCTGAAGGTCGGACCCGCCTATGCCCGGCCGATCCGCGCAGACGAATCTCAATCCATGGGCCGTCGCAGCCGTATCGAACAGCTCGGCCTCCAGCCGGCTCGACGGTCCGCCGTGGTTGTGGAGTACGAGCGGTCCGTCCAAGTCGCCGGCCTCGAGATACGTGAGAGTCCGGTGACCGGCCCGGATGCTTCCTTCTCTCGTCACGGGAACTCCTCGCGGTGTTGATCGGATGTCGTCAGCGGGATGGTCCGTGTCGACCCTGCTGATCGCCCGATTCGTCCATATTAGGCTGGCCCCGTCATTCCGCGGACGTCATATCACCATCTGGTAATATGACGCCATGAGCGCCTATGCCGCACTGGCCGAGCCTCACCGCAGGCAAATCCTCGACCTCCTGCGTGAGGGCGAGCAGCCCGCCGGGGAGCTCGTCAAGCGCATCGAGCTCAGCCAGCCCGGCGTGTCCAAGCACCTCAGGGTGCTGCGCGAAGCCGGGCTCGTCGTCACGCGCGCCGTGGGTAAGCAGCGCCTGTACGCGCTGCGCCCGGAACCCCTCGCCGAGGTCGACCAGTGGTTGGAGCCGTATCGCGCGATCTGGTCGAACCGCCTCGACGCCCTCGAACGACACCTGGAGGAGAACCCATGACCGACGGAACCCTGGAAACCATCGACGGCCGCCCGGCGCTGCGCTTCGAGCGCACACTCGCACACTCGGTCGAGCGCGTGTGGCGGGCGGTCAGTGATCCGGCAGAGCTGGAGCGCTGGTTTCCCGCAGCCGCCGACTGGACACCGGCAACGGGGGAGACCTTCGAGGCCTACGGCGCGACCGGCGAGGTGACCGAGGTCGATGCGCCCCATCGCCTGGCGTGGGACTTCGGCGGAGAAAGCTACAGCTTCGAACTGACCGCGCAGGGAGACGGGTGCCTGCTGGTCTTCACCCACGTCTTCGGTGACCGCTCGCTCGCGGCGCAGACCGCCGCCGGGTGGGAAACCTACTTCTCGCGCCTCGAGCCCCATCTCGCAGGCGGGTTCCTCTCCGAAAAGGACGCACACGAGCCGTGGACGGAATGGGAGGAAGTACACGAACGCTACGCCGAGCGCTTCGGGGTCGACCCGACGCCGGGACGCCGCTTCCTTGCGGCTCAGCGTGGCGAGTCATGATCCGATAGTTCCGGCTCGGGGCCCGTACTCACCCACGCAGCGACTAGCTCGAGCGCTGCGTGGGTGAGTTTGTCGGTCAACGGATTTCGCCGGCAGCTGGCGTTGGCGGCCGAACCCGACGCCGCCGCGGTGGGCACCCCGACCGGGCACCATGACCGATCCACCGCGCCACCGTTGCCGATGCCGGCGCGAGATTCGGTCGCCGAAGCGGTCCTGAGCGCACAGCTGCGGGCGTCGTGAGGTGGTCAGCAGTCGATGACGAGCCAGCCGCCGTGGTGCTCGAACACCTCGAACGGGCACCCCGTCGATTCGCCGAGTGTGCGCAGCTTCGCGGTGTCGAAGGTCCGAATGTGCCCGTGGCACGCCGTCGCCTCGTCCTCGTACGGCACGGCGACGACCACCCGGTCGCGGGCGATGCGCAGGGCCTCGGATATCACTGCGGCACCGGTGTTCTCGTCGACGTGTTCGAGGAGGTGGACTGCGGTGACGGTGTCCGCGCTGTCGTCGGGAACGGGTACGTGCGCGGCGTCGCACACGAGGGTGCGCACATCGAGTCCGAGTTCCGGGGCGACGGCGTCGAGGAGGGTCATGGTGCCGGGAAGGATGTCGGTGGCGGTGACGGACCGGCCTGCGCGGGCGAGTCGGAGCGGGAGGAAGCCGAAGCACGAACCGAGATCGAGGACGGAACCGCGGACCAGTTGTTCCGCCTTCTCGTGGATGGGCGCGAAGTCGGCGGTGCCGTCGAGGAGTTCGGCCAGCGAGTTCCGGTAATAGACGGTCCACGCTTCGAGCGCACCGTCCACGGTCGAGCGGACGAGTCCGACCATGGTCGACTCGAATTCGTCCTGACCGAATTCGGCGCCTTCGATGGACGCGGTCACGGAGGCGACGAGTCTTTCGCTGAGATCGCCCGGCTTCAGCGAGTGGGTGACCCGCAACTGGTCGCCGTCGCGGGTGAGTGTGAGCGGCTCGCCTTCGACCCGTCGCACCGTGACGTGACCATGTGACCACCGCCCGGGTTCGCAGGGCGCGAGAGAGTCGAAAGCCTGTGTGTCGAGAGTGGAAGTCATTCGTGGCAACCTTGCCGGGAGAAGAGAGGTCAGGATTGGGTGTCGGGCTCGCCGAGGGAACTCAGACCATCGTAGAGCGATTGCATTCCGCTGGCGAGTAGTTCGTTCAGTTCGAGCGAATCGTCGTCGAGCCACTGCTCGTACGCCGACATGGCAACGCCCAGTAGAAGATAGCCGACGGTCCGTGGAACGTGATCGGTCGGTGAGACTCCGAGCCTGCTCGCGACGTATTCGGCGATGACGTTGCGCCAGCCCTCGTACATGACCACCGAATACGCCTGCAGGGCGGGCACTCGCAGGATCAGGCCCATGCGTTTGCGGTGATTGACGGCCTCACTCGCGGGGAAGGCGTTGAACTGCAGCAGCGCGGCGGTGAGCCCGTCGACGATCGGGATGTCGTCGGGTTGCGCCGCGAGTTGAGCGCGCATCTCGTCGAGGTGGGCGTCGAAGTCTCCCCATGGGATCGCGTTCTTGGACGGGAAGTAGCGGAACAGTGTGCGCCGGGCGATGCCGGACGCCTCGGCGACTTCGTCGACGCTGGTGGCGTCGAAGCCCTGCTCCGTGAACAACTCGATCCCGACGGTGCTGATCCGATCCTGCGTCGTGGACGGGCGCCGCCCTATCCGACTGGATGGTTTTCGGCGACTTCTCAACTTTCGTACCCTCCCGGTCTGTCATTCTGCACTCGATGCCATTACAGTGGTGAGGCGAGTCACAGAGATGGTTCCCTATGACGGGGAACATCCCTCCGGCTCGCGCCGTATCACCGAACAGTAGGAGGAAATCATGTCGGATCGCGACAACAACGTGCTGGAAAACGACTTGGTCGAGGAATCCCTGGTGGAAGAGGTCTCGATCGACGGCATGTGCGGCGTGTACTGATCATGTCCGCTCCAGCATCTGCCTCGGTGACCGGCGGCGCCGGTATCGATCTCGACGTGGGCTGGAAGCTTCATCCGCAGGTGGCGCTGCGTCCCGAACCTTTCGGGGCGCTGCTCTACCACTTCGGGACGCGCAAACTGTCGTTCCTGAAGAACCGCAAGATCGTCGCGGTGGTCGAAGCTCTTCCCGCACATGCCGACGCCCGGTCCGCGCTGCGGGCGCAGGGTATCGGGGACGACACTGCCGCGCAGTACGCGCGGGCGCTCGGCACGTTGGCCGAGTCGCACATGATCGTTCCCGCCTGACCAGCTCTCTCCACCCAGTACCAGAGGACACAGCCCATGACCTCCATGCTCGAAAGGCCCTCCGCGGTGACAGCCCCCGTCGCTCCGGTCGGCCGTCTCGTCGACCAGTTCGAACTCGGTCTCGACGCCCCGATCTGCCTGACCTGGGAGTTGACCTACGCGTGCAACCTGTCGTGCGTGCACTGCCTGTCCTCGTCAGGCCGGCGTGATCCGCGCGAGTTGAGCACCGAGCAGTGCAAGTCGATCATCGACGAACTGCAGCGTATGCAGGTGTTCTACGTGAACATCGGCGGCGGTGAGCCGACAGTCCGCTCGGATTTCTGGGAGCTGGTCGATTACGCGACCGCCCATCAGGTGGGTGTGAAGTTCTCCACCAACGGCGTGAAGATCGACAAGAAGGTCGCGGCCCGGCTCGCGGCCAGTGATTACGTCGACGTGCAGATTTCCCTCGACGGTGCCACGGCGGAGGTCAACGACGCCGTCCGTGGTCCGGGTTCGTTCGCGATGGCCGTGCGCGCACTCGAGAACCTGTCCGAGGCGGGTTTCAAGGACGCGAAGATCTCCGTCGTCGTCACTCGGCACAACGTGTCCCAGCTCGACGACTTCAAGGCTCTGGCCGACAAGTACGGCGCCACCCTGCGCATCACCCGCCTGCGGCCGTCGGGGCGCGGCGCGGATGTGTGGGACGAACTGCATCCCACGCAGGTGCAGCAGCGCGAGCTGTACAACTGGCTCGTCGCCAACGGCGAGGGTGTACTCACCGGCGACTCCTTCTTCCACCTGTCCGCCTACGGCGACGCGTTGCCCGGGCTGAACCTGTGCGGCGCCGGACGGGTGGTGTGCCTGATCGACCCGATCGGCGACGTCTACGCGTGCCCGTTCGCGATCCACGATCAATTCCTCGCCGGAAACATCGTGGCGGACGGCGGTTTCCAGCAGGTCTGGCAGACGTCGGAGCTGTTCCAGGAACTGCGGTCCCCGCAGACCGGCGGCGCGTGCAGCAAGTGCAGCCACTACGACTCCTGCCGCGGCGGGTGCATGGCCGCGAAGTTCTTCACCGGGCTGCCGATGGACGGCCCGGACCCCGAATGCGTGATCGGCAACGGCGAACTGGCGTTGGCCGCGGCGGGAGAGATCCCGAAATCGAGCGTCGACCATTCCCGCACCGGCCAGCGCCGGACCCCGCGGGCGCCGGTTCCGCTGACGCTGATGGTGCGTCCCCCGGCAAAGATTTGTGACGAGAACCCGCTTGCGGGCATGGACCAGACGTAACGACCGTCTGCCAGGTACGAGAGGTATTCCCATGGGTAAGAATCCGTTCTTCGAGACGGTGGCCGAGGCTCAGCGTCGGGCAAAGAAGCGCCTGCCGAAATCGGTGTACGCGGCGCTGATCGCCGGTTCCGAACGCGGCGTGACGGTCGACGACAACATTGCGGCGTTCGGTGAGCTGGGGTTCGCTCCCCACGTCGTCGGGCTGTCCGACAAGCGTGAGCTGTCCACGACCGTGATGGGGCAGCAGATTTCGCTGCCCGTCCTGATCTCCCCGACCGGCGTGCAGGCGGTACACCCCGACGGTGAGGTTGCCGTGGCACGCGCGGCGGCTGCGCGGGGAACGGCGATCGGTCTGAGTTCGTTCGCCAGCAAGTCCGTCGAGGAGGTCACGGCGGCGAATCCGCAGACCTTCTTCCAGATGTACTGGGTCGGCAGCCGCGACGTGCTGATCCAGCGGATGGAACGGGCCCGCGCCGCGGGTGCGACCGGGCTGATCATCACCACCGACTGGTCGTTTTCGTACGGTCGCGACTGGGGCAGCCCGGCCATCCCGGAGAAGATGGATCTCAAGGCGATGCTCCAGTTCGCGCCGGAGGGCATCACCCGCCCGAAGTGGTTGTACGAGTTCGCGAAGACCCGCAAGATCCCCGACCTGACCACCCCGAACCTGGCGCAGCCCGGTCAGGAACCGCCCACGTTCTTCGGCGCCTACGGCGAGTGGATGCAGACGCCGCTGCCGACGTGGGACGACATCGCGTGGCTGCGGGAGCAGTGGGGCGGGCCGTTCATGCTCAAGGGCGTCATGCGGATCGACGACGCCAAGCGCGCCGTCGACGCCGGTGTCACCGCGATCTCCGTCTCCAATCACGGCGGAAACAATCTCGACGGCACCCCGGCGCCGATCCGTGCGTTGCCGGCCATCGCGGAGGCCGTGGGCGACCAGGTCGAGGTGCTCCTCGACGGTGGAATCCGACGCGGTAGTGACGTCGTCAAGGCCGTCGCGCTCGGCGCGCGGGCGGTGATGATCGGTCGTGCGTATCTGTGGGGCCTCTCGGCCAACGGTCAGGCCGGTGTCGAGAACGTCCTCGACGTCCTCCGCGGCGGCATCGACTCGGCACTGCTGGGGCTGGGGCACTCGAACATCCACGACCTCACCCCGTCCGATGTCGTGATCCCACCCGGATTCGCTCGCGTTCTCGGCGCCGAATCCTGATCCACGAACGGCGTAGATGTCTGCGCAACTGACAGACCCGATCACCCTGGCCGGACGCCATGCCCGGTCCAGGGTGCTTCTGGGTCCGCATCCCACCAATCTGGGTGTGCGAAGGGGATTTTCACCCCGTCACGTCGCGTACTACGAGCGGCGGGCGCGGGGCGGGGCCGGGATCGTCGTCACCGAGGTGGCGTCGGTCCACGACTCCGACTGGCCGTACGAGCGGGCGCCGCTGGCGTCCGACTGCGTCGACGGCTGGCGGGGCGTGGTCGCGGCGTGTCGCCCGCACGGCACGCTCGTGCTGGCCGGGCTGGGGCATACCGGACTGCAGGGGTCGAGCGCGTATTCGCAGGCGGTGCTGTGGGGACCGTCGGGAGTTGCCGACGTGATCTCCCGTGAGATGCCGATGCAGATGGGGCGGGCGGAGATCGACGGCCTCGTCGACGGTTTCCGTGCAGCGGCCGCCGCGGCCGTCGCCGCCGACGTGGACGGTGTGGAGATCGATGCCGGACCGAGAAGTCTGTTGCGGCAGTTTCATTCGGACCTCACCAACCTGCGTGACGACGCCTACGGTGCGGACCCGTTGCGACTCACCCGTGAGGTCCTCGCCGCCGTCCGGGACGAGCTGGGACCGGGCCGGGTCCTGTCCCTGCGTCTGAGCTGCGACGAGGAGACGTCGTGGGCGGGGATCACACCGTCGATCGCAGCCGGGCACGCACGCCGACTGGCCGACGCCCTCGACCTGCTCGTGGTGGTACGGGGCGGTCCGCTGTCGCCGAACGCCTATCGTCCCGACTTCCACCGGTCGCCGTCGTTCAATACCGAACTGTGCCGCGGCATTCGCCAGGCGGTCGCCGGCGTGGTTCCCGTCGTGCTGCAGGGCAGCGTGATCGATCCGTCCGACGCCCGGCACGCGCTCGCCGACGGGATCGCCGACGTCGTCGAGATGACGCGAGCCCAGATCGCGGATCCGGACCTGGTCGTCAAGATCCGGCGCGGCGCCGCACCGCGGCCGTGCGTCCTGTGCAACCAGACGTGCCAGGTTCTCGACCCCCGCAATCCCGTCGTCACGTGCATCGGCAACCCGAGCGCCGGGCACGAGACCGTCGATCCTCCCGGCGAGTCCGCGGACGGTGCGGTCGGAGCGGTTCTGGTGGTCGGCGGCGGTCCGGCAGGACTCGAAGCGGCCCGCGTGCTCGCCCTCCGGGGTCGCCGGGTCACCGTGGCGGAGGCGTCGGCCCGCCTGGGCGGGATGGTCCGGGCCGCCGCTGCCACTGTGCCGCACCTCGGGGCGCTGACCGACTGGCTCGAGGGTGAATGTCATAGCCTCGGAGTCGAATTCCGACTGGGATCCGCCGTCTCGGATGCCGAACTGGATGCCGCGGAACGCGCGGGCACGACGGTGGTCCTCGCGACCGGCAGCAGGCCGCGGCCGCTGCCGTTCCCCGTCGACGGGAGCATCCGGTGCCTGGGCGCTGCGGAACTGACGGACGGCGCCGCGCTGCCTGCGGGCCCGCATGTCGTCTTCGACCCGGTGGGCGGACCGATCGGCCTGGCGGCCGCCGAATGGCTGGCGGCGCGGGGACGGGCGGTGAGCATCGTGACCCAGGATTCCGTGGCCGGCTCGCGACTCGGAATGACCGGGGACCTCGCCGACGCCAACGCCCGCCTGCAACGGGCCGGGGTCACGCGCCACCTCGACAGCCGCATCGTGTCGGTCGGCGACGCCGGAATGTGGGTGGTCGACCGCCATACCGGGGAAGAGTCGCTGGTGCCGTGCGCCGTGCTGATCGACTGCTCGCACCGACTCCCCGAGGACACGCTCGGCTCGACCCGCCCGGACACGGTGCGGGCAGGCGATTGCGTGGCCCCCCGCACGCTGCTGGAGGCGGTCCGTGAGGGCCGCGCCGAGGCGCAGAACGTGACCGCACGCAGACGGTCCGAGTTCGACCACCATCCGTTCACCCTCGTCAACGAAAGATAGGACTCTTCCATGGGACAGTTCGACGGCAAGGTCGCGTTCATCACCGGGGCTGCCCGCGGGCAGGGGCGGACGCATGCGGTGCGATTGGCGCGGGAGGGCGCGGCGATCATCGCCGTCGACATCTGCGGACCGGTGTCCGAGTACAACACGTATGAGCCCGCGACCGCGGACGACCTGGCCGAGACGGTGCGGTTGGTGGAATCCGAGGGCGGCAAGATCGTCGCGGAGCAGGCGGACGTACGCGACAGCGCCGCAATGAAGGCTGTCGTGGACCGGGGCGTCGAACAGTTCGGCCGGCTCGACATCGTGATCGCCAATGCCGGCATCTGCAATTGGAACCGCTTCTGGGAGATGCCCGATGAGCAGTGGGAGACGCTGATCGACGTGAATCTCACCGGCGCGTGGAAGACGTTGAAGGCAGCGGTCCCGGCACTGATCGAGGGCGGTCGCGGAGGCTCGATCATCGTGATCAGCTCCGTCGCGGGCATCAAGCCCCTTCCGGGACAGGCGAATTACGCCGCCTCCAAGTTCGGGCTGGTGGGACTGACGCAGACCGCCGCGAAGGAGCTCGGCGAATACGGCATCCGGGTCAACTCCATTCACCCGTACGGCGTGAAGACCCCGATGGGGACGGACCCCGGAAGCCTCGTGATCCTCGAGAAGCACCCGAACTACATGTCGAGCTTCGGCACCATCCTCACCGACCATCCGCTCGCGGATACGGACGACATCACCGATGCCGTGGTGTGGCTGGCCGGAGACGGTTCGCGGCGGGTGACGGGCAGTCAGGTCGCCGTCGACATGGGCAACACGAAGGTGTGAGCACGTCCGGGTACCGCCACCTGTTCACCCGATTGCGTCTGGGACCGCTGACCCTGCGCAATCGGGTGGTCTTCTCCGCGCATCTCACGGGATACGCCGTGGACGGGCTGCCCACCCCGCAGCACGCCGCCTACTACGCGGCGCGGGCGAAGGGTGGTGCGGGCCTGATCATCTCCGAGGAACACGCCACACACCCCGGCGACTGGCCGTACGAGAAGGTGATCGCGGGCTACCGGCCGGAGGTCGTCCAGGGGTACCGGCGGATCACCGACGCGGTCCACGAGCACGGCGTCCCGATCCTGGCTCAGGTCAATCACAACGGCGGTCAGGGATCGAGCATGTACTCGCGGCGTCCGCTGTGGGCGCCGAGCGCCGTCCCCGACCCACTGTTCCGCGAAGTTCCCAAGGCGGTCGATCAGCGGGAGATCCGGACGCTCGTCGACGGGTACGCGCGCGTGGCCGAGCACTGCATCCGGGGCGGATTCGACGGGATCGAATTGCAGTGCTCCCATTCGTCGCTGGTGCGCAGTTTCCTCGCTCCCGCGACGAATCAGCGCGCGGACCGGTACGGCGGGTCGCTCGCCAACCGTGCTCGGTTCCTTCTCGAGGTCGTCGCCGCCGTGCGCGCGGCGATCGGCCCGGATCACGCGCTCGGTGTGAGACTTGCGGGGGAGGACCTGTTCGACGGCGGTGTGCGTCTCGACGAGGCGGTGGAGGTGGCCGCTCTCGTCGAAGCGGACGGCCGGGTCGACTACCTCAACACGTCGATCGGAATGGCCACCGAGACGCTGCACATGATCGAGGCGTCCATGGCCGTACCCCGTGGGTACGCGTTGTTCGTCCCGAATGCGATCCGGCAACGTGTCGGCCTCCCGGTGGTGGGTGTCGGCCGGTTCACGGATCCGCACCAGGCCGACCGGGCGCTGGACGAGGGGCACTGCGACCTGATCGGGGTCGTGCGCGGGCAGATCGCCGACCCCGACTTCGCGGCGAAGGCCCTCGCCGGCGAGGAGGGCGAGATCCGCACGTGCCTGGCGTGCAATCAGGAATGTGTCGGGCGCATGGGATTGGGCCGCTGGCTGGGGTGCGTCGTGAACCCGCGCGCGGGACGGGAATCGATCCCGTTGCCCGAGCCCGTCGTTCGCGGCAAGCGAGTGGTCGTGGTCGGCGGCGGTCCCGCCGGTCTGAAGGCTGCTGCGACCGCGGCGCAGCGGGGTCACGACGTGACGCTGTTCGAACGCGCGACCGCGCTCGGCGGGCAGGTACGGACGGCGGCGGTCGTGCCGGGCCGCCGCGAGTTCGCCGAACTGGTCGCCGATCTGGAATCGGAATGCCGGCGGAACGGGGTCGACGTCCGCATCGGCACCGACGCGGACGCGGAGACCGTCGCCGGGGAGCGTCCCGACGTGGTGGTGGTCGCGACCGGGGCACGTCCGCGGCGTCCGCGCTGGGCAGGCACGCGGCACCGGGTCGTCGATGTCCGCGACGTTCTGGAGGGGCGCGCGAATCCGTCCGGGACGGTGCTGGTGGTCGACGAACTCGGATTCCACCAGGGCACGTCCGTCGCGGAGTTCCTCGCCGACGCGGGCTGTGCGGTCACGATCTGCACGCCGGGGATGATCGTCGGCCAGGATCTCGGGATCACGCTCGACCTGGAGGGCTGGAAGCGGCGTGCGCATCGCACGGGCATCACCCAGGTCACGGACGTCGTGCCCATCGAGTGCGAAGACGCCGACGGACGGATGGTGGTCACGTTGCTGCATCACCCGACCGGTCGGCTCACGCAACTCGACCTCGACTGGGTGGTGTCGTCCGCGCACCAGCAGCCGGAGGACGGGCTCTGGAAAGAGCTGGCCGACAGCGGAATCGAGGCGCACAGAGTCGGCGACGCCCTGGCTCCGCGCCGCGCGCACTCCGCCGTCATCGAGGGGGAGCGGATCGCCCTCTCGCTCTGAGCGGTCGGCTGCGGGCTCCTGGCGCCGGCACCCGGATGCGCGTCGCCTAGCATCGGAGGATGTCTCATTCCGGACACCTCGACGATGCGGTGTGGCCTGAACTCGTGTCCCGGGCGTCGACGGTCGTGGTCCCGGTCGGCTCCCTCGAGCAGCACGGCCCGCACCTGCCACTCGACACGGACACCACCATCGCCGACGCCGTGTCCCGCGCGCTGCCCCACGTGCTGGTGGCACCCCCGATCGCCTACGGCGCAAGTGGCGAGCACGAGGGATTCCCCGGAACCGTCTCGCTCGGCGCGGAGGCACTCGAGACCGTACTGGTCGAGTACGGACGGTCCGCGTGCCGGTGGGCCGACCGGGTACTCTTCGTCAACGGGCACGGAGGAAACGGACCTGCGCTGGTCAAGGCTGTCGCCTTGCTTCGATACGAGGCCCGCGACGTGGCGTGGGTGCCCTGCGCGGTCCCCGGCGCCGACGCTCATGCCGGACGTACGGAAACGTCTTTGTTGCTGCACCTTTCGCCCGCTCGGGTCAGGTTGTCCAGGGCCGAAGCCGGTAATACGGAACCTGTCGCGAGGTTGATGCCAAGACTGCGCGAAGGCGGTATGGTCGCCGTGTCGGCCAACGGCGTGCTCGGTGACCCGACGAGCGCTACGGCGGCGGAGGGGGCGCAGCTCTTCGGCGTACTCGTCGACACAGTCACCAAGGCACTTGCCCGGTGGGAACCGGGCCACGATGGGAGGCTCCAATGACCCGCACGGGCGTCCTCGAGTCGCCGAGGGCGAATTTCCGGCATGTTCCCGCGTTCAATTTCGGGCATGCCCTGCCGGCGGTCTCCGACCCGCATACGATCGACTGATGCGCCAAGCTCGACTTCCCGATGGATTCGGGATCCGAATCGACCCCAAGGTACGCGCATACTCCGGAGGTCGAGTGCTCATCGGCGGTTCGCCGACGCGGATGTTGAAGCTGGCCCCCACCGCCGCGGCCATGATCGGCGACGGCTACCTCGAGGTCGTCGATCCGCAGTCCGCGGTGGTCGCACGCCGCCTCCTCGACTCGGGTGTCGCGAACCCGCGACCGATGAGTACCCCGTCCCCGCGGGACGTCACCGTCGTCATTCCGGTGAAGAACAACGCGTCCGGACTGCATCGGGTACTGGCGTCGCTCCGCGGACTGGACGTGGTCGTCGTGGACGACGGCTCCGACGTCCCGATCGTCGCCCCCGCACTGCAGGACGGGTGCGGTGGCCGGGTCACTGTTCTTCGCCACGAGACGGCCAAGGGTCCGGCGGCGGCGCGAAACACCGGTCTGCGTTACGCCGCAACTCCGTTCGTGGCGTTCCTCGACTCCGACGTCCTGCCCCGCACCGGCTGGATCGAGGTCATGCTCGGTCACTTCAGCGATCCCGCGGTCGCGCTCGTCGCCCCGAGGATCGTCGCGCTCGAACCCGAGGCCAGCACGCTCGCGCGGTACGAGCACGCCCGGTCCTCCCTCGACCTGGGGCGTAAGGAGTCCGCGGTCCAATCCGGCGGTCCGGTGTCCTACGTCCCGAGCGCCGCGATGATCGCCCGGCGTGAGGTGCTCGACGAGTTCGGCGGCTTCGACGAGTCCATGCACGTCGCCGAGGACGTCGACCTGTGCTGGCGACTCCAGGAGTCCGGTTGGCGCCTGCGCTACGAGCCGGTGGCCCACGTTGCGCACGATCACCGGGTGACGTTCGGAAAGTGGTTCGACCGCAAGCTGTTCTACGGAACCGGTGCGGCGCCGCTGGCGGCGAGGCATGAGGGCATGGTCCCGCCGCTGTCGATGTCGCCGTGGACGTTCTTCGCCTGCATCGCCGCCGCCACGTGCACCCGGCTGGGTCTCCTCGGCGCCGTCGTCACCCTCGCGATGATGGTGGTGCGCCTGCGCCGCATGTTCACCGGTCTCGACCAGCCGACCCGAATCGCGGCCATCCTCGCAGCTCAGGGTTTTGCCGGCGGGGCGTGGCAGCTGGCCTCCGCGATGTGTCGCCACTACTGGCCCGTCACGCTCGCGGCGGTGCTGCTGTCGAAACGGATTCGCCGCATCGCTCTCGCCATCGCAGTCGCGGAGGGCGTCGCAGACTGGGTGACGCACCGGGAGCCCGGGGGCCTGGGGCCGGTGCGGCACACGGTGTTCAAGCGGTTGGACGACGTCGCGTACGGCGCCGGCCTCTGGAAGGGCGCCCTCGTCGCCCGTGACCTCGACGCATTGAAGCCCCGGTTGAAGTCATAGTGGCCGATCCGATTGACGCCGCCGACGTCGTGGTCGTCGGCGGCGGTTCGAGTGGATGTGTGGTGGCCGCCCGTCTCAGTGAGGATCCGGCACGATCGGTGCTCCTCCTCGAGTCGGGACCCGGGTACCGGTCGGCCGTCGATTGTCCCGTGCTCGACTACCGGACGTTGCCGGTCGGTCCGGGCAGCGCGTTCACGGAGACGTACGGTGTGGAATTGGCGCCGAGTGTGCCCTCGACCATGGTGCGCGGTCGCGTCCTCGGCGGTTCGGGGGCCGTCAACGGCGCCTACTTCGTCCGCGCGACGGAAGCAGATTTTCGGCACTGGCCCGCATCGTGGTCGTACGAGAACGTCTTGCCGGTCTTCCGGGCACTCGAGCGTGACGCCGACTTCGACGGCAATCGGCACGGCACCACCGGGCCGATGCCCGTGCGCAGGCAGTCCGCGGAGCAACTGAGCGAGATCAGCGCAGCGTTCTGCGCGGCGGCGGTCGGGGCAGGGCATCCTGAGGAACCCGACAAGAACGGCACAGGCGCCGGCGGGATCGGCCCTGTCCCGCTCAACATCGACGGCGGCCGCCGGGTCGGCACGGCCGCCGCCTATCTTTTGCCGGCGTGGGAGCGTCCCAACCTGACGGTCGAGACGAGCTCGGTCGTCGTCCGAATTCTGTTCTCCGGTACCGAAACCGTCGGCGTGGAGGTCGATTCCGGCGGCGTGCGGCGCACCGTTCACGCGGGCCGTGTGGTGCTCGCGGCCGGCGCCGTCGAAACGCCGGTGCTGCTGATGCGTTCGGGAGTGGGTCCGTCGGAACACCTGAGGGACAATGACATCCCGTTGATCGTCGACCTGCCCGGAGTCGGCACCGATTTCAGCGATCATCCGGAAGTCGCTCTGCCGTACCGTATCCGGACCTCCCTCCGGCGCAGCGATACGAGCCCGGTCGTCGAGATGGTCCTGAATGTAGGCGACCTCGAGATCCGTCCGTACACCGCGCCGTTCGACGTGCTCGTCCCCGGTTCGGGGCAGCCCGATCCGATCCTCGGGATCGGGCTCATGGCGGCGGAGAGTCGGGGCGCCATCCGGCTCACATCGCGCCACCGGCACGACCGTCCGCGGATCGAATACCGTTACGCTCAATCCGCCTCCGATCGACGGGCCCTCCGCGAGGGGCAGGCCATCGGGCTGGAGCTGCTCCACTCACGCGAGCTCGGCTCGCTGCTCGTGCCGCTGGCCGAGGAGGTGTCCGATCGCTCGGTGCTCGCCCACCTGGGGACGTCGCTGCACCTGAGTGGCAGCTGCCGGATGGGCGAGAGCGCAGACGCAGGTGCCGTGGTGGACGAGCGATGCAACGTCAGGGGAGTGACAGGGCTGACGATCGCCGACACCTCCGTGTTCCCGGTGGTCCCGAGCCGTGGGCCGCACGCCACGGCGGTCATGGTCGCGGAGCGCGTCAGTATTTTCCTGAGGGAGTGACCGGGCCGGGAGGAGTGATCGGGGCGACGACACAACCCCGTGTGACCCGGGTTACAGTAGGCAGAGACGCCGTGGAGGAGTTCGATGCAAAGTCAACCGCCCACAGGGGGCAATCCGTGGGTTGCCGTGCGCCCTGGAGACGACGTCGCGATGCTGGCACGCAGGGTGTCCTCGGCGCATCAGCTGTTCGTCGATCGGCACGCACCCGTAGGTCGTGCCCCGGACGGCGAGGGAAATTCCGTCCGTTCCGTCATCCTCGACTCGTGGATGCGGAGCACCAGCAAAGGCGTGAACCCGGACGGGTCGGCCCGCGCGGTCGATCTGGCGGCCGCGGATCTCGCCGCGTACCGGGCGTCGCACCCGATGTCGATCATCCGCCCGGTGGTACGCAAGCTTCTCGTCGAGGATGCCGCCGACACGGGACTGCTCGTGGCCATCACCGACGAGAAGGGGCAGTTGCTGTGGGTCGAGGGGGATTCGTCGGCCAAGGACCGCGCGCTGGAGATGAACTTCGTCGAGGGTGCCGACTGGAGTGAGGACACCGTCGGCACCAACGCGCCGGGCACCGCGCTGGCGCTCGACCACTGCGTGCAGATCTTCGGGGCGGAGCATTTCAGCCGGTCGGTGCACGACTGGAGTTGCTCGGCGGCGCCCGTGCACGACCCGGCGACGGGGTTGATCGTCGGCGCCATCGACATCACCGGGGGTCCCCGGGTGGCGGTGCCAGAGGTGCTGTCGCTGATCAGGGCCACCGTCGCGGCCGCCGAGGCCGAACTGCGCCTGCATCTGCTGCGGTCACCGCAACCGCTCGTCGAGACGGTGCTGCGGTTGGAGGTGCTGGGCTCGGGGCGCCCGACGTTGGTGCGGGGAGCCGACCGCATCCCGTTGTCGCAGCGGCACGCGGAGATCCTCCTGCTCCTCGCGGAGCATCCCGAGGGGCTGAGTTCCGACCGTCTCGCGGTCCTGCTCGACGAGAACGAACTGGACGCCGTCACCATTCGAGCCGAGATGTCGCGTCTGCGAAAGGTTTTCGGTCCCGCCAATCTCGGATCGCGACCCTATCGACTGCTCGCCGAATTGACGTCGGACGTCCGGCAGGTGCGCGGTGCCCTCGACCGCGGTGAGCTCGCTGCCGCCCTCGACGTCTACTCGGGCCCGGTGCTCCCCGGGTCGGAGGCGCCGGGGGTCGAGGACCTCCGGGACGAACTGCGGGCCCGCGTGCAGGCGGCGCTGCTGCGGGAGGGCGATCAGGGGCTGCTCGCCAAGTGGACCACCTCGGTGCACGGCCGCGAGGACGTGGCCGCATGGGAGGCGTATCTCGCCGGACTCGACCCGCGTTCACCCCTGTACGCGCAGGTCAAGTCCAGGATCGATCTGTTCGATCGGCAGTACGCAACGTAGTTGCAACGGTACGGTCCCTAGTGTTGTGAGTCACACCGAGAAAGTTCACCCGAGTTTCACGACACCAGGGAGTTATCGATGACCGTGTATGCCCGCCCGGGTTCGCCCGACGCCGTCATGTCCTTCCAATCGCGTTACGACAACTGGATCGGCGGCCAGTGGGTTGCGCCCGTCAAGGGCCAGTACTTCGAGAATCCGACACCGGTCACCGGGCAGCCGTTCTGCGAGGTCGCGCGTTCGACGTCGGAAGACATCGAACTTGCACTCGACGCCGCACACGCCGCGGCTCCGGCCTGGGGCAAGACGTCGGTCGCCGAGCGCGCCATCATCCTGAACAAGATCGCGGACCGCATCGAGGAGAACCTCGAGTCGATCGCGCTCGCCGAGTCCTGGGACAACGGCAAGCCGATCCGCGAGACCCTGAACGCCGACATTCCGTTGGCCATCGACCACTTCCGCTACTTCGCCGGCGCGATCCGCGCCCAGGAAGGCGCCCTGTCGGAGATCGACTCCGACACCGTCGCCTACCACTTCCACGAGCCGCTCGGCGTCGTCGGGCAGATCATCCCGTGGAACTTCCCGATCCTGATGGCCGTGTGGAAGCTCGCTCCCGCCCTCGCCGCGGGCAACGCGGTCGTCCTCAAGCCCGCCGAGCAGACCCCCGCGTCGATCCTGCACCTGATCTCGGTCATCGGCGACCTGCTCCCGGCCGGCGTGGTGAACATCGTCAACGGCTTCGGCGTCGAGGCAGGCAAGCCGCTCGCCTCGAGCCCGCGGATCCGGAAGATCGCGTTCACCGGTGAGACCACCACGGGCCGCCTCATCATGCAGTACGCGTCGCAGAACCTGATCCCGGTCACCCTCGAACTCGGTGGCAAGAGCCCCAACATCTTCTTCTCCGACGTCCTGTCCTCCAACGACGACTACCAGGACAAGGCGCTCGAGGGCTTCACGATGTTCGCCCTCAACCAGGGCGAGGTGTGCACCTGCCCGTCGCGTTCGCTGATCCAGGAAGACATCTTCGACGAGTTCCTCGCGATGGCGGCCATCCGCACCAAGGCCGTCCGTCAGGGCGATCCGCTCGACACCGACACGATGATCGGCGCCCAGGCGTCCAACGACCAGCTCGAGAAGATCCTGTCGTACATCGAGATCGGCAAGGGCGAAGGCGCAAAGGTCGTCACCGGTGGCGAGCGTGCCGAACTCGGCGGCGACCTGTCCGGCGGCTATTACGTGCAGCCGACCATCTTCACCGGTCAGAACAAGATGCGGATCTTCCAGGAGGAGATCTTCGGACCCGTCGTGTCCGTGACGTCGTTCAAGGACTACGACCAGGCCATCGAGATCGCCAACGACACGCTGTACGGCCTCGGCGCCGGCGTGTGGTCCCGCGACGGTGGGGTCGCCTACCGGGCCGGCCGCGACATCCAGGCCGGGCGGGTGTGGACCAACACGTACCACCAGTACCCCGCGCACGCCGCGTTCGGTGGCTACAAGCAGTCCGGCATCGGCCGCGAGAACCATCTGATGATGCTCGAGCACTACCAGCAGACGAAGAACCTGCTGGTCAGCTATGCACAGAAGGCTCAGGGCTTCTTCTGATGGACGCACCCCGGGCGCCTCAGCGCCTGAAGGCAACCGCCGGGGCGGTGGAGCTTCTCCGCCGCCTCGGCGGTACCCACGGGGCGCTGATGATGCATCAGTCCGGTGGATGCTGCGACGGCTCCGCGCCGATGTGCTACCCGGACGGGGAATTCATCGTCGGCGACCGTGACGTGCTGCTCGGTGTCCTCGACCTGCGACTCGGTGTCGGGGACATCCCGTCCAGCCGTCCCGAGGATGCCGACGCGGTGCCCGTGTGGATCTCCGGTTCCCAGTTCGAGGCGTGGAAGCACACCCAGCTGGTGCTCGACGTGGTGCCGGGCCGCGGATCCGGATTCAGCCTCGAAAGCCCGGAAGGCATGCGGTTTCTCAGCCGTGCGCGTGCCTTCACCCCGGAGGAGAACAGCAGCCTCGCCGCAGAGGAGGTCATCGTGGGTGAGCGGTGGGAGCAGGGCTGGAGGCCCGCACCGTCACCCGAACCGCAGGTGGTCGCCGAAGCGGTCGACGCGTGCCCCGTGCCCGCCCGACGCGAGGGTCGCTAGCACCTCATTTACGTCACCGTCACGTTCTGCTGACACGACGTGTACACAGCTTGTCTAACGTTCGCCCCGGCGTCGAAAGTCCGCTCCTCGAGCGGTCGGCGGGGCACATTCGGATCGATGTAGGGGACGGAATGTCACTCGTAGAACCATCCAAGAATTCCGGAACCGGGCAACATCACGATGCTGCCGACTTCCACTCGGAAGATAGTAGTTATCTCGAAAAACGCACACTCCGAAAGGGTTCGGCGGGGTGGGTGCTCCTCGCCGGTCTCGGCGTCAGCTACGTGATCTCCGGCGATTACGCCGGATGGAACAACGGGCTGGCCGAGGGCGGATTCGGTGGCCTGCTGATCGCCGGTGTGGTCATCGCCGGCATGTACCTCGCGATGGTCCTGGGCATGGCGGAGATGTCGTCGGCCCTTCCCGCCGCGGGCGGTGGCTACACATTCGCCCGGCGCGCGCTCGGCCCGTGGGGCGGATTCGCCACCGGCACGGCCATTCTCATCGAATACGCGATCGCTCCGGCAGCCATCGCGACGTTCATCGGCAGCTATGTCGAGTCGCTGAACTTGTTCGGGATCACCGACGGGTGGTGGGTGTATCTGGCGGTCTACGCCATCTTCATCGGTATCCACCTCACGGGTGCCGGCGAGGCCCTGAAGGCAATGTTCGTGATCACCGCGATCGCACTGGTGGGTCTCGTCATCTTCGCGATCTCCGCGATCGGCCTGTTCGACGCGAGCAACCTCACCGACATCGCCGCGACCGACGCCGCGGGGGCATCGAGTTTCCTGCCGTTCGGCGCATTCGGTATCTGGGCGGCGGTCCCGTTCGCGATCTGGTTCTTCCTGGCCGTCGAGGGCGTGCCGCTGGCCGCGGAGGAAGCGCGCGAACCGGAGAAGAACGTTCCGCGCGGAATCATCATCAGCATGCTCGTCCTCATCGTCACGGGCGCCTCGGTCCTGTTCCTCGCGACCGGTGCGCTGGGTGCCGAGAGCCTGTCCACGTCGGGTAACCCGCTGGTCGAGGCGCTCGGCGACGGCACCGCGGCGAAGGTCGTCAACTACATCGGCCTCGCCGGCCTCGTCGCCAGCTTCTTCTCGATCATGTACGCGTACTCGCGACAGACGTTCGCGCTGTCCCGCGCCGGATACCTGCCGACGAACCTGTCGATCACCAACTCGCGGAAGGCGCCCACGCTCGCGCTCATCGTGCCCGGTGTCATCGGCTTCGTCCTCTCACTGACCGGTGAAGGCGCGATGCTCCTCAACATGGCGGTGCTCGGTGCAGCCGTCAGCTACGTGCTGATGATGGTCAGCCACATCGTCCTCCGCAGGCGCGAGCCGGAGATGAAGCGGCCCTACCGGACACCCGGCGGCATCGTCACCACGTCGTTCGCGCTCGTCATCGCGGCCGCTGCCGTGATCGCCACCTTCCTCGTCGATCCGGTCGCCGCACTGTGGACCCTAGGCGCGTTCGCGGCCTTCATGGCTTACTTCGGCCTGTACAGCCGCCACCATCTCGTTGCCAATTCGCCCGACGAGGAGTTTGCTGTTCTTGCGAAGGCAGAGGAAGAACTCGATTAACGGCTCCCCGCGAGAGGCGGCGGATTTCACGCTCAGACCGCACGCACATCCGACCCGAAGGGGAATGCGCATGGCTGACGTCGTCAACACGAGTGTGGCCCCG
Organism: Rhodococcus sp. 4CII; assembly: GCF_014256275.1. Taxonomy (NCBI): domain Bacteria; kingdom Bacillati; phylum Actinomycetota; class Actinomycetes; order Mycobacteriales; family Nocardiaceae; genus Rhodococcus; species Rhodococcus sp. 4CII. The sequence continues at coordinate 1,164,817 of NZ_JACCFE010000002.1, read as the reverse complement.
TTCTGCCACAGCCAAGATCGCCCTGGCAGCGTTCCTATCTCGGCAGTCGATAAATCCGCACTCCCGACACTGGAACGTTCGTTCCGCGAGCCCGAGTCGCTGCTTGGCTCTCGCAAGACAACTCGAACACGTTCTCGTCGTGTATGCGGGCGCGACCAAAACCACCATTCGGCCGGCCCGCGTGGCGCTCTCGATCAGTTCCCGATTCGATGCGCCGATCGCTGCATCTGCGGCCTTACGGGCCATCGTGGACTTGGCGAGGAACTTCGGGGTGAAGTTCTCGACCGCGATCAGATGATGACTGTCGACAACACATTTCGCCCAGGCCCTCGCATCATGCCGGGCCTGCCGAGCAGCCTTCTTCTGCAAGGTCGCTGCGGCCGTGCGGGCCCGCTGGTATCCCTTCGACTGCGGACCCCGCTTTCCGCTGTGTCGCCGGGCCATCCTCCGCTGCGCCTTGCTCAGTTCGGCGGCGCACCGCTTTCGATGTCCCAGATGCGGCAGGTCGAACCTCGGGCTTGTGGTCGTGGCCGTGACGGATACGCCGCCGAAGCCGTTAGCTGTACCTCACGATTTCCTCCACAGCAATATCGTAGTCAGGAGTACCGACATGAATAGACGTCAAACTCACCGCATTGGCCTGACGAGCTGCGCCGGGATTCGAAAAGATGGGGCACACCCCCGTGAGTCCCAATGACCACCTACAGCCACGGGATAGCCGGAACCGGATACACGTTCGACGGCCTCGTCGACCTCATGGCGAAGGCGACGCCGCTGCGCAGCGGTGACGAACTCGCCGGATGCGCGGCGTCCTCGGATGCCGAACGCGCTGCGGCGCAGTGGGCGCTGGCCGACGTCCCACTGGGCACGTTCCTGAACGAACTGGTCGTGCCCTACGAGGACGACGAGGTCACCCGGCTCATCATCGACTCGCACGACCGGGTCGCGTTCGGCGAGATCTCTCACCTCACGGTGGGCGGCCTGCGCGACTGGCTGCTCGATGTCGCGGCGCGGGACGGCGCGGCCGAGACGTTCCGCCGCGTCGCCCCGGGCCTCACGCCGGAGATGGTCGCGGCGGTCAGCAAGATCATGCGCAACCAGGACCTCATCGCGGTCGCGCGGGCGGTCACCGTCACCGCCGGATTTCGGACGACGCTCGGTGTGCCCGGGCACCTGGGCACCCGGCTGCAGCCCAACCATCCCACCGACGACCCGCGCGGAATCGCGGCCGCCACGCTCGACGGACTGCTGCTCGGTTGCGGCGACGCTGTCATCGGTATCAACCCGGCCACCGATTCGCCGCACGCCACCGCCGAACTCCTGCATCTGCTCGACGACATCCGGCAGCGCTTCGACATTCCCGCGCAGTCGTGCGTGCTGTCGCACGTGACGACCACGATGGGACTGATCGAGGAAGGCGTTCCCGTCGACCTGGTGTTCCAGTCCATCGCCGGAACGCAGGGCGCCAATTCCAGCTTCGGTGTCGACATCGCGTTGCTCCGTGAGGCCAACGCGGCCGGCCGGTCGCTGAAACGCGGAACCGTCGGCGACAACGTCATGTACCTCGAAACGGGGCAGGGTTCGGCGCTCAGCGCGGGCGCTCACCTCGGCACGGGTGGCAGGCCCGTCGACCAGCAGACTCTGGAGACCCGGGCGTACGCGGTGGCCCGCGATCTCGAACCGCTGCTGATCAACACGGTGGTCGGGTTCATCGGACCGGAGTACCTGTACGACGGCAAGCAGATCATCAGGGCCGGGCTCGAGGACCATTTCTGCGGAAAACTCCTGGGCCTGCCGATGGGCGTCGACGTCTGCTACACCAATCACGCCGAGGCCGACCAGGACGACATGGACACTTTGCTCACCCTGCTCGGTGTCGCGGGCGCCGCCTTCGTCATCGCGGTGCCCGGCGCGGACGACGTCATGCTCGGATACCAGAGTCTGTCGTTCCACGACGCGCTGTACGCCCGCCAAGTGCTCGGACTGCGGCCGGCGCCGGAATTCGAGGAGTGGATGCGCCGGCTCGGCATGGTCGACGACGCGGGCCGGGTCCTGCCGGTCGATGCCGCGGCATCGCCCCTTCGCGCGCTGACGGGAGCACGATGAGCGATCCTGTGGTGCACGACTTCTGGGCGGAACTGCGGGCCACGACGCAGGCGCGTATCGGTCTCGGCCGCACCGGCGACGCCCTCCCCACGCAGCGCGTCCTCGAATTCCGGTCGGCGCACGCCGCGGCGCGCGACGCCGTCCACCAACCGCTCGACGCGCAGGCGCTGGCCGAGCAGGTCGAGGCGGTGGGCCTCGGGAAGCCGGTGGTCGTGACGAGTCAGGCGTCGGATCGGAGCGAATACCTCCGCAGGCCCGACCTCGGTCGCACGCCCGCAGACCTGTCCGCAGTTCCCGCGGGAACCGCCGAGGTGGGATTCGTCCTCGCCGACGGGTTGTCGCCCCGGGCGCTCACCGATCACGGGGTGTCGCTGCTGTCCGCGCTGGTCGACGAATTCGGCGGAACGTACTCGCTGGCACCACCGGTGATCGCGACCCAGGCCCGGGTGGCGCTCGGAGATCACATCGCGCAGGCACTGGGCGTGCAGACGCTCGTCCTGATGATCGGGGAGCGGCCGGGACTGTCGGTGGCAGACAGCGTCGGTGTCTATCTCACCCACCTCCCGCGTCCCGGACGCACCGACGCGGACCGGAACTGCGTGTCCAACATCCACCCACCCGAGGGGCTCGGCTACGAACTCGCCGCCCGCGTCGTGGCGGGTCTCGTGTCCGGCGCCAGGAAATTGGGCCGGTCCGGAGTGGAGTTGAAGGACACTTCCCGTGCGGATGCGCTGGCAGCCCCCTCGGAGATCCTCGAACTGTAGTCGTGTTATCTAAAGGGCGGCAGGTCCGACCGGGCCTGCGGAGAACCGCCCTGGACGGGGTGTGACGAGGAGAGATCTATGGCCTTCGCTGGCAATGTGGACGAGTTGGCCCTGCTGCAGGCGGTCCGGTTGAAAGAGCAGGTCAGTGCCGGTGTTCTGGCCGAGCACCTCGGTGTGAGTGCCGCGTCCGCTCAGGCCGCCTACGACGCGCTGCTCGCCCAGGGCAAGGCGCAGGAAGTCTCGGACGGCCGAATCGGGCTCACCGACGCCGGGCTGGCGGAGCTCGAGGATCAGCTCGACGCCGAGCGGGTGTCCATCGACGAGGACTCCATCGCGGAGGTCTACGAGAGCTTCGTGCCATTCCACGAGGAGTTCGTCGGACTGATCGACACGGCCGATGCCGAGCAGCTGGCGGATCTGGACCGTCGCGCGTCCGTCGTGTTCGACGACCTGTCGGCGTTCGTGCCCCGGCTGTCCCGCTATCAGGACCTGTTCGCCGACGCTTTGGCGAAAGCGGCTGCGGGGGAGTCGAAGTGGATTTCCGAGCCGGTGATCGACTCGTACGCGACCGTGTGGACCGAGCTGCGCAGGGAACTGCTGGGGGCGTCCGGCACCGCCGAATGACGTGACACGTGTCACCACCCCCCATTTCGGGGGTGGTGACACAGTGAGCCGGATCACTACCTTTCCTTCCATCCCGGATACGCCCACCAGGGCGTTCCCACGGACCACGGAGGAATCGAGTGACCACAGTCTCCACGTCGGGTGAGGGCGTACCCCACGCCCCCACACCGGTGCGCCGAGGCGGTACCAGTGTCCGCAAGGTCGCCATCGCGAGTGGCATCGGCACGACCATCGAGTTCTACGACTTCTTCATCTACGGCACCGCGGCAGCCCTGGTGTTTCCCACGGTGTTCTTTCCCGCCCTCGGTTCCACCGCCGGGACGGTCGCGTCCTTCGCGACGTTCGCCGTGGCGTTCGTCGCCAGGCCGGTGGGCGCCATGCTGTTCGGGCACTACGGTGACCGGATCGGACGCAAGAAGACCCTGATCTCTACGCTCATCCTGATGGGCGTCTCTACCTTCCTGATCGGATTGCTGCCCGGGGCGGCGACGATCGGGGTCGCGGCCCCGATCCTCCTGGTGCTGCTGCGTTTCGGCCAGGGATTCGCCGTCGGCGGCGAGTGGGCCGGCGCAACCCTGCTGACCGCGGAGTACGCGCCGCCGGGCAAGCGTGGTCTGTACGCGATGTTCCCGCAGCTCGGTCCCGCTGTGGCGTTCGTCCTCTCCAGCGCCACCTTCCTCGTCACCGGCACCCTCCTCGGCGACACCAACGAGGTCTTCCTCGACTACGGGTGGCGGATTCCCTTCCTGTTCAGTGCCGTCCTGGTGGGAATCGGTCTCTACATGCGCCTGGCGATCGAGGAGACACCGGTGTTCCGCGCCGCCCAGCAGGCCGGCCGTGCCGACACGGCCCCGCGCACCCTCCCGCTGATGGACGCGTGGCGGTACCAGACCAAGGAGATCCTCCTCTCCGCCGGCGCCCTCGCCACGCTGTTCGCGTTCTTCTACATGGGCACAGCATTTCTCACCAGTTACGGCACCAAGACCCTCGGGTTCAGCCGTCCCTTCGTCCTGACGGTCGGTATCGCCTCCGCAGTCGTCTTCGGATTCACGATCGTCGTCTCCGCGCTGTATTCGGACCGGATCGGGCGCCGGCGGGTCATCATGATCTCCTGCGGACTGGCCGTCGTATGGGCGCTCGCGCTGTTCCCTCTGCTCGACACCGGTTCACCCGTTGCCTTCACGATCGGTGTGATGGTCACGCTCGCGATCTTCGGAATCGCTTACGGCCCCTGCGGCGCTCTGCTTCCGGAGATGTTCCAGACGCGGTACCGCTACACCGGCGCCGGCCTCGGCTACAACCTCGCCGGCGTGCTCGGCGGCGCCGTGCCGCCGTTGATCGCCGCACCCCTGGCATCCGCGTACGGCAGCGCCGCGATCGGCGTTCTGCTCGCCGTCCTCGGTGTGGTGAGCCTGCTGTGCACGAAAGCCCTGGTGGAGACGAAAGACGACGCACTCTGACTCCGTCGGCGAGGGGTGTCCGAAGTCCGCACAGTTATCGGCGCCCCTCGTCGCGCACTATGCCCTGGATCACGTCAACCAAGAGTAAGTTCGACCGCGGAAGGGCCTTCGGGCCCGCCCGTCCCGTAGGCGCCCGAACGGGTTCCTGGAGAGGAACAGCGATGACAACCCCGCTTCCCAGCTACACCCACGGCGTGTGGGACGCCCCGATGCTGGGTGAGACCATCGGAGACAACTTCGATCGGACGGTGGCCGCCCACGCCGACCGTGACGCCCTTGTCGACCGGCCCTCGGGGCGGCGGTGGACGTACGCGGAACTGGCCCGCGACGTGGACGCCGTGGCGGCGGGGTTGCTGGCGCGGGGGATCGTCAAGGGTGACCGGGTGGGGATCTGGGCGCCGAACTGCCCGGAGTGGACGCTGATCCAGTACGCGACCGCGAAGATCGGGGCGATCCTGGTCAACATCAACCCCGCCTACCGGGCACACGAGTTGCAGTATGTGCTCGATCAGGCCGGGATCCGGCTGCTGGTGTCGGCTCCGCAGTTCAAGTCGTCCGACTACGCGGCGATGATCGAGGAGGTCCGGCCGCAGTGCCCCGACCTCGAGACGGTGGTGCTGCTGGGCAGCGCCGAGTGGAGCAGGCTGGCGTCGGACGGTGCGGCCGCCCACGCCGCCGATCCGGCCCGGCTGGCCGCGGCGCAGGCCGCGTTGTCCGCGGACGACCCGATCAACATCCAGTACACCTCGGGGACAACCGGGTTCCCGAAGGGGGCGACGCTCAGTCACCACAACATCCTCAACAACGGGTACTTCGTCGGCGAGTTGTGCCACTACACCGAGCAGGACCGAGTGTGCATTCCGGTGCCGTTCTACCACTGCTTCGGGATGGTGATGGGCAACCTGGCGTGCACCAGTCACGGCGCCACCATGGTGATCCCGGGCCGGTCGTTCGATCCGGTGGCGACGCTGCAGGCGGTCGAGGCGGAGAGGTGCACGTCGCTGTACGGGGTGCCGACGATGTTCATCGCCGAACTCGCCGTGCACGATTTCGACTCGTTCGACCTGTCCAGTCTGCGGACCGGGATCATGGCCGGGTCGCCGTGCCCGGTGGAGGTGATGAAGCACGTCATCGAGTTGATGGGGATGGCGGAGGTGTCGATCTGTTACGGGATGACCGAGACGTCGCCGGTGTCGCTGCAGACCCGGGCCGACGACACGATCGATCAGCGGGTGTCGACGGTCGGCCGGGTCGGTCCGCATCTGGAGGTCAAGATCGTGGATCCGGCAACGGGTTTGACCGTCTCGCGGGGGGAGCCGGGGGAGCTGTGCACCCGCGGGTACTCGGTGATGCTCGGGTACTGGAACAACCCGGAGAAGACGGCGGAGGCGATCGACGCCGGCCGGTGGATGCACACCGGCGACATCGGGGTGATGGACTCCGACGGGTACGTCGCGATCACCGGGCGGATCAAGGACATGGTGATCCGCGGCGGGGAGAACGTCTACCCGCGGGAGATCGAGGAGTTCCTGTACACCCATCCCGACATCCTGGACGCTCAGGTGATCGGGGTGCCCGACCCGAAGTACGGTGAGGAACTGATGGTGTGGGTGCGGATGAAGGAAGACACCGAACCCCTGGACGCGGAGAAGGTCCGCGAATTCTGCACCGGCAAACTCGCCCACTACAAGATCCCGAGGTACGTGCACGTCGTCGACGAGTTCCCGATGACCGTGACGGGCAAGGTACGCAAGGTCGAGATGCGCGAGCAGTCCCTCGACCTGCTCGGGCGCATCTGACCCGCCCCGTCCCCTGGGCTGCAGCAGGACCGCGACGGCGTGCCGGCCGCGCACCGCCGACGCGTCGTCACGGGCGACGGCGTCGAACAGTGCGTGCTCGAGTTCGGGCACGGGGCGGCTCGTCAACCCAGAGCGCCGGCGATCGCGTCGAGACCGGCGGCCGCGCAGGCTTGGTCCCGCATGCCGTCGGGGGCGCCGCCGACGCCGATACCCGCGATCGACCCGCTCGCCGATTTCACACTCACCCCGCCGGCGAGGAACAGTGTGCCGGGAAGGTCGGCGACCGTCGCGCCGTCGCCCTTGGCCCGATCGCTCAGGTCGCTGGTGTTCGCGCCGAACGCGGCAGCGGTGTAGGCCTTCTGCCGGGCCGCCTCGACGGTGTGCTGGGCGGCATTGTCCCCGCGCAGCAGGGCCTGCACGTTGCCGGCACGATCGACCACCGACACGGAGACGGAGCCGAGTCCGTCGGACTGGCACCTCGCGAGGGCCGCCTGTGCGGCGGTCTGCGCGGCGGCGATCCCGAGTCGGTTCTGGGTCACGACACCGCTCGCGGCGTCGTCGATCGGGACGGGTGCGGAGGCGGCCGCGACCGGAGTGGACGTCACCGCGGCCTCGTCGGTCGCGGAGGTGCCGCAGGCCGAGGTGACGACGATCGCGGCGAGCGGGATGGTGATCGCCAGAACGCGAGGCAGGCGGTGGGAGGTGCGCATCGGTAGGCCTTTCGGGGAGTGACGGCTGACGTGACCAGCCTGGCCCGGCGGTACCGACGACGACATCGGGCCGACGGCGCTCCCGGGCTCATCCGTGCGGCGCCGGGAGATCATCCGAACGGTGGATCCGCGACCCGCCGGAGGTCCGTAGCATTCATCGGCGTGACGACACCCGCGGACGGAGTGGACAGGTCGGCCGGCGCGAGCCTGCGCGGCCCGCTCGCCACCGCAATCCATATCTCCTTCTACGTCCTCCTCGCGACGTCGACGGTTCGGTATCTGACGTACCACGGTGTGAGTGGGCGATTCGTCGTGGTAACTGCGTTGATCGTCGCACTCGCCGCGTTGTACACACTCACCGCCGTCGTGGCGCGACGAGACGGGGCGTGGGAACCCTGGGTCGTGCCCGTGCTCACGACGTGGGCGGTGCTCGTCTGGTTCGCCCCCAGTTTCGCCTGGTGCGCCTTTCCCATGTTCTTCCTGTGCACGCGCGCCTACCCGAGCCGGATCGCGTACCCGGTCGTCGGCGTGCTCGCCGTCCTGACGTCGCTGGCATTCTTCACCTTCTCCGGGCGCACCGAGTGGGCGGTGCTGGTGGGTCCGCTGTGCACGGGTGCGCTGATCGTCATGGCGTACAGCCAGATCGAGCGGGACAGCCGGGAGCGGGTGCGTCTGCTGCGCCAGGTCGCGGACACCCGGTCGCGGCTCGCGGAGACCGAGCGAGCGGCGGGAGCGCTCGCCGAACGCGAACGCCTCGCCCGCGAGATCCACGACACCGTGACGCAGGGACTGACGAGCAGCCTGCTCCGGCTCGAGGCGGCCGACCAGATCTGGGCGCAGGCAGATCCGCGGACGGAGTCGCGGGCGCGCGAAGACGTTCGTGCGGCAACCGGGACGTTGCGGGAGAATCTGGCCGAAACACGCAGTCTCGTACACCATCTCGCCTCGCCCCACCTCGAATCCCAGCCGATCGACGTGGCGCTGCTCGCCGCGGCCCGGACCCACCATCCCCGGGCGGAACTCCGGGTCGTGGGCACTCCGATCGCGATTCCGGCGGAGGTGACGCACGCGCTGCTGAGGATCACCCAGAGCGCGGTCTCCAACATCGCCAGGCACGCCAACGCCGAGACGGTCGGAGTGACACTGACGTATCTGCCGGATGCGGTGGCGCTGGACATCTTCGACGACGGCACCGGATTCGATCCTGCACCGGCAGGGTCGCCGTCGGCCCGCGGCGGATACGGTCTCCGTGCGATGCGCAGGCGCGTCGAGCAACTGGGCGGAACGTTCACCGTCGAGAGTGCCCCGGGCGACGGCACCGTGGTGGCCGCCCAGATACCGTGCGCGCGAGGAATCGCGGAATGACGACCGTCACCGTGTTGCTGGTCGACGACCATGCCGTCGTCCGGGCCGGGCTGCGCGCCCTTCTCGATTCGCAACCGGACATCGACGTGATCGCCGAGGCAGGCACGGGCGAGGAGGCGATCGATGCGGTGACGGAGGCCCGTCCGCGGCTCGTGACGATGGATCTGGCCCTCGGATCCGGCATCGACGGGGTGGAGGCCATCCGACGCATCCGGCAGGTCGATCCGGACGTGCCGGTGCTGGTGTTCACGACGTACGACACCGACGCCGACGTGGTGCGCGCCGTCGACGCCGGCGCCATCGGATACCTCCTGAAGGACTCGACACCTCAGGAGATCTTCGCCGCGGTCCGCAGCGCGGCAGCTGGGCAGAGTGTGTTGTCGCCCCCCGTCGCGTCGCGACTCCTGCAGCAGATGCAGCGCCCCGAGGAGGCTCTGACGCCGCGGGAAGCCGAGTTGCTGACCCTGTTGGCGACGGGCATGACCAACAGGGAACTCGGCCGGGCACTGTTCATCAGCGAGGCGACGGTCAAGACTCACCTCGCGCACATCTACGCGAAACTCGGTGTCGACACCCGGGCCGCCGCCGTGTCCGTGGCCCTGCGGAGACAGGGCATCCGCTGACCGCAGAGGGTTCTCAGCGATACGTCCGCATGAACCTTTTGGCAACGATTTGCCGAAGCCCTGTCGAGCGGGTGTCCAGGTGGTTATGTTCGAAAGGAGCGGTGACCTTCCGCTCGCACCATGAATTGCGTGTTGAGAGGACAAGGGCCATGGTCGGCAACATCATCGGCACCATCATCTTCGGTGCGGTCATCGGCGTCCTGGCGCGTCTCGTGATTCCGGGCAAGCAGGCGATGGGGTGGGTCATCACCGTCGTCCTCGGCATCATCGGTGCGCTGATCGGGTACTGGGTGTGGGAGGGACTCCTCGGCAAGGGCAACACCGGCGGGATCGACTGGATCCGGTGGATCATCAGCATCGCTGCCGCGGCCGTGCTGACGCTCGGGTACACCGCGATGACAAGCAAGAAGCGAGTGTAATGCTGCGCCCGTGAGTCACGGGCGCAGGCACAGAAGCGTCATGTCGCGCAGCACTTTCCGGGTGCGCGCGGGTGTCGTCGGATCGGCGCTGTGCGGGGTCGAGTTGATCAGCCCGAACGTGGCGTGTGCCTTGGTGCGGGCATCCGTCTCGTCCAGTGAAGCGTCCACCTGCAGAAGCACCTTCACCCAGATCTCCACGTAGCGCCGCTGCGTCTGCCGGACCTCCCGGCGGGCGTCGGCAGGCAGGCTCTCCAGGTCTCGATCCTGGATGCGAATGAGGTCGGGTTCCCCGAGCGCGAAGTCCAGGTGGAAGTCGACGAGACCCTCGAGGGCGTGCGTGGGAGAGGTGGCTTCGGCGACCACCAGCGACCCGCCCTCGAACAGTCGCGTGCTGATTCCGACGAGCAGTTCCACGAGGACGGCGTCCTTGTTGGGGAAGTGCCGGTACACAGCGGGTCCGCTGATTCCCACGGCGGAACCGAGATCTTCGAGGCGGACGCCGACGAATCCTCGTTCGGCGATCAGGCGGGCGGCGGCGTCGAGCAGTTGGCGGCGACGGTCCGCCTTCATCTGCTCCCGGCGCGTGATCGGTGCCCCGGCGCCGTCCGTTGACGGGATCGGCGCCCCGGCGTCGTCGACGTCTGTGGTCATCGCGTTGCTCTTTTCGGGTGTGGTCTGGACAACTCAGTTAATCACAGTTATCTTAGTTTCAGTTATCGAGTATTAACTCACTCGGCACGCGCGTCAATACGAGAAGGCGGCAGGATGGCACTGGGCGGAACGACTGCACGGGAGGGCTACCGGGCAGAGCACACGAAATTGGTGGACGAGCTGAAGTCGAGGCTGGCAGTCGCGGCCCTCGGCGGCAGTGAGAAGTCGCGCGAGCGGCACGTCAGCCGAGGCAAGCTCCTGCCCCGCGACCGGGTCGACACACTGCTCGATCCCGGCAGCCCGTTCCTCGAGATCTCGCCGCTCGCGGCGAACGGCCTCTACGACGACGATTGCCCTGGTGCGGGCGTCATCGCCGGCATCGGCCGGGTGTCCGGCCGGGAATGCGTGATCGTCGCCAACGACGCGACCGTCAAGGGCGGCACCTACTATCCGATGACGGTGAAGAAGCACCTGCGGGCGCAGGAGATCGCGCTGCAGAACCAGCTACCGTGCATCTACCTCGTCGATTCCGGCGGCGCGTTCCTGCCGAGGCAGGACGAGGTGTTCCCCGACCGCGAGCACTTCGGGCGCATCTTCTACAACCAGGCCACGATGAGCGCGGCCGGTATCCCGCAGATCGCGGCGGTCCTCGGCTCCTGCACCGCCGGCGGCGCATACGTGCCCGCCATGAGCGACGAGGCCGTCATCGTCCGCAACCAGGGCACCATCTTCCTGGGTGGCCCGCCGCTGGTGAAGGCCGCCACCGGCGAGGTCGTGACCGCGGAGGAACTCGGCGGCGGCGACCTGCACTCGAAGGTCTCCGGTGTCACCGACCACCTCGCGGAGGACGATCAGGACGCGCTGCGGATCGTGCGAAACATCGTCGCCACCCTCGGCCCGCGCGCCGAGCGTCCGTGGGACGTCATCTCCACTGTCCCCGCGTCGGCGCCGCAGACCGACCTCTACGAGGTGGTCCCCACCGACCCGCGCACCCCGTACGACGTCCACGAGGTCATCGACCGGATCGTGGATGGCGCCGAGTTCCAGGAGTTCAAGGCCGAATACGGCAAGACCCTGGTCACCGGTTTCGCGCACATCGAGGGCCACCCGGTCGGGATCATCGCGAACAACGGTGTGCTGTTCGCCGAGTCCGCGATGAAGGGCGCGCACTTCATCGAGCTGTGCGACAAGCGCACGATTCCGCTGCTGTTCCTGCAGAACATCGCGGGATTCATGGTCGGTCGCGACTACGAGGCGGGCGGCATCGCCAAGCACGGCGCGAAGATGGTCACCGCCGTCGCCTGCGCCCGGGTCCCGAAGCTGACCGTCGTGATCGGCGGCTCCTACGGGGCCGGGAACTACTCGATGTGCGGGCGGGCGTACTCGCCGCGGTTCCTGTGGATGTGGCCGAACGCGCGGATCTCCGTGATGGGCGGGGAGCAGGCGGCGTCGGTGCTGTCCACGGTGCGCAGCGAGCAACTCGACAGCGCGGGCAACCCGTGGTCGGCGGAGGACGAGGAGGCGTTCAAGGCGCCGATCCGCGAGCAGTACGAGGCGCAGGGTAACCCGTACTACTCGACGGCCCGGCTGTGGGACGACGGCATCATCGATCCCGCCGATACCAGAACTGTTCTCGGACTGGCGCTCTCGGTGTGTGCGAACGCACCGGTCGAACCGGTCTCCTACGGCGTTTTCCGGATGTGAGTGGAATGACTGAAATGACTCGGATTGATACCGTCCTGGTGGCCAACCGCGGCGAGATCGCGGTGCGCGTGATCCGCACCCTGCGCGCCATGGGCATCCGTTCCGTCGCCGTCTTCAGCGAAGCCGATCGGGACGCGCGGCACGTGCGCGAGGCCGACACCGCCGTGCTGCTCGGACCGGCCGCGGCGCGGGAGAGCTATCTCGTGATCGAGAAGGTGATCGCGGCGGCGCAGGCAACCGGCGCGCAGGCCATCCACCCCGGTTACGGGTTCCTGTCGGAGAACTCCAAGTTCGCCGGTGCCTGCGCGGACGCCGGCATCGCGTTCCTCGGCCCGTCCTCGCACGCCATCGAGGTGATGGGCGACAAGATCACCGCCAAGAACGCGGTGGCGAAGTTCGACGTGCCCGTCGTCCCCGGCATCGCCCGCCCCGGCCTGTCCGACGACGAACTGATCGCGGCCGCAGGCGACATCGGCTACCCCGTTCTCGTCAAGCCGTCGGCAGGCGGCGGCGGCAAGGGCATGCGTCTGGTGGAGGAGCCGGGCGCACTCGCCGAAGCGCTGCGCAGCGCACGGCGCGAGGCGGCGTCGGCGTTCGGCGACGACACACTGTTCCTGGAACGATTCGTGTTGCGGCCCCGGCACATCGAGGTGCAGATCCTCGCGGACGGCCACGGGAACGTCGTGCACCTGGGCGAGCGTGAGTGCAGCCTGCAGCGCCGCCACCAGAAGGTCATCGAGGAGGCGCCGTCGCCGTTGCTGGACGAAGCGACCCGCGCCCGGATCGGCGAGGCTGCCTGCAACACGGCGCGCTCCGTCGACTACTCCGGAGCGGGAACGGTCGAATTCATCGTCTCCGCCGACAAGCCCGACGAGTTCTTCTTCATGGAGATGAACACCCGGTTGCAGGTCGAGCACCCCGTCACCGAACTCGTCACCGGACTCGACCTCGTCGAGTGGCAGGTGCGGGTCGCCACCGGTGAGCCGCTCGGCTTCACCCAGGACGACGTCACCCTCACCGGTCACGCCATCGAGGCGCGTGTCTACGCGGAGGATCCGAGTCGCGGATTCCTCCCCACCGGCGGACTCGTGGCCGATGTGGTCGAACCCGCCGGCCCCGGTGTCCGCGTCGATTCCGGGTTGCGGGCCGGGACGGTGGTCGGCAGCGACTACGACCCGATGCTGGCGAAGGTCATCGCTCACGCCGACGACCGCGCAGGCGCGTTGCGGAAACTGGACCGGGCGCTGGCCGGGACCGGGGTGCTGGGAGTGGTCACCAACATCGAGTTCGCGCGTTTCCTGCTCGCCGACCCCGACGTGGTGGCGGGCAACCTCGACACCGGTCTGCTCGACCGGCGGCTCGAGGACTTCGCCGCCGCGGAGGCCACCGATGCCGCCCTCATCGCCGCTGCCGCATTCCGGTGGGTGCAGCGCTGGCCCGACCGCGCGCAGTCCGACCCGTGGGACGTCCCGAGCGGCTGGCGGGTCGGGGTTCCCGCGCCCACCAGCATCCGGTTGTCGTCGGCCACCCGCACCGACCACGTCCGGATCACGGGCAGCCCGACCGACGCCACCGCGCAGGTCGAGGACGGCGACACCCTCTCGCTGACGGCGTCGCTCGACGGAACCACACTGTCCGTGGTGATCGACGGCCGGCGCGAAACGTACCGGGTGGCGCAGACGGACGGCCACATCTGGCTCGCCGGGTCCGACGGCACCACCATGCTGCGCGAGGTCCGTGAACTCAGCGTCCGCACCGGCGACGTGCACGCCGGCGAGGCCGAGATCACCAGTCCCATGCCCGGATCCGTCATCGCCGTGGGCGCCGACGCGGGCGCGCACGTCACCGCAGGCCAGACTCTCGTCGTCGTCGAGGCGATGAAGATGGAGCACTCGCTCACCGCGCCCGTCGACGGCGTCGTCGACATCCTCGTCGCACCCGGTGACCAGGTGATGGTCGACCAACTGCTCGCCCGGGTCACTCCGCACACCGACACCACTGACACGAAAGAAGACGCGTCATGACCGAATTCCTTGCCACCGGCCAGCTTCCCGACGAGTACCAGCAGTTGGCGAAGACCGTCGCCGACTTCGCCAAGAACGTGGTGGCACCGGTCGCGGCGGAACACGACGCCAACCACACCTTCCCGTACGAGGTGGTGTCGGGGATGGCCGACATGGGCCTGTTCGGCCTGCCGTTCCCGGAGGAGTACGGCGGAATGGGCGGCGACTATTTCGCCCTCTGCCTGGCACTCGAAGAGCTGGGCAAGGTCGATCAGAGTGTCGCCATCACCCTGGAGGCCGGCGTGTCGCTGGGCGCGATGCCGATCTACCGGTTCGGCAACAAGGAGCAGAAGCAGGAGTGGCTGCCGCAGCTGACGAGCGGCAAGAGCCTGGCCGCGTTCGGGCTCACCGAGCCGGGCGCCGGAAGCGACGCCGGCGGGACGAAGACCACCGCGAAGTTCGACAGCGGTGAATGGATCATCAACGGCAACAAGCAGTTCATCACCAACTCCGGTACCGACATCACCAAGCTCGTCACGGTCACCGCGGTGACGGGCTCGAAGGACGGCAAGAAGGAGATCTCCACCATCCTGGTGCCGACCTCGACGCCGGGCTTCACCGCGGAGCCGGCATACAACAAGGTCGGCTGGAATGCGTCCGACACGCATCCGCTGACCTTCTCGGACGTGCGGGTACCCGAGGAGAACCTGCTCGGTGAGCGGGGTCGCGGGTACGCGAACTTCCTGCGGATCCTCGACGAGGGCCGCATCGCCATCGCCGCGCTGAGTGTTGGTGCGGCCCAGGGATGCGTCGACGAGTCGGTCAAGTACGCGAAGGAACGTGAGGCGTTCGGACGGCCCATCGGACACAACCAGGCCATCGCGTTCAAGATCGCCCGCATGGAGGCGCGCGCCCACACCGCGCGCACGGCGTACTACGACGCCGCCGCCCGGATGCTGTCGGGCAAGCCGTTCAAGAAGCAGGCCGCCATCGCCAAACTCGTCGCCTCCGAGGCCGCGATGGACAACGCCCGGGACGCCACCCAGATCCACGGCGGTTACGGATTCATGAACGAGTACACCGTGGCGCGGCACTACCGCGACAGCAAGATCCTGGAGATCGGCGAGGGCACCACCGAGGTGCAGCTGATGCTCATCGCGCGGGAGGCGGGACTGTGACCGAGTCCGACAACGCGACCCGGATCGTCCAGCGCGGCCTGTGGTTCGAGGAGTTCGAACTCGGCGCGGTGTACGAGCACCGCCCCGGCCGCACCGTCACCGAGGCCGACAATGTGCTGTTCACCACCTTGACGATGAACACGCAGGCCCTGCACCTCGATGCCGCGTACAGCGAGGGCACCCAGTTCGGTGAGCGTCTCGTCAACTCGATGTTCACCCTGTCGACGCTGGTCGGACTGTCGGTGGCGCAGCTGACGCAGGGGACCATCGTCGCGAACCTGGGATTCTCGGAGATCAGCTTCCCGAAGCCGCTCTTCCACGGCGACACGCTGTATGCGGAGACGAAGATCGCCGACAAGCGGGAATCGAAGAGTCGTCCCGGCGAAGGTATCGTCACGCTCGAACACACCGGACGCAACCAGAACGGCGACGTGGTCGCGATCGCGGTGCGTAAAACCCTCGTCCAGAAGAGGCCGTCATGAGCTGGGAACTGCCCGGGCCCGCCTGGTTGTTCTGCCCCGCCGACCGGCCCGAGCGGTACGCGAAAGCGGCTGCGGCAGCCGACGTCGTGATCCTCGACCTCGAGGACGGGGTCGCGCCGGCGGACAAGGAAGCCGCCCGGATCGCCCTGATCGACACACCGCTGGACCCCGATCGCACCGTGGTGCGGGTCAACCCGGTCGGCACCGAAGACCACGAACGCGACCTGCTGGCACTCGACGGCACCCGCTACACCCGGCTGATGCTCGCCAAGTGTGAGTCCGCCGACCAGGTGCTGTCGCTGGCGCCGCGCGAGGTGATCGCCCTCGTCGAGTCGCCGCTCGGTGCGCTCGCGGTGAGCGAGATCGCATTGGCGGCCAGCACCATCGGCGTGATGTGGGGAGCCGAGGACCTCGTGGCCGCGATGGGCGGCAACTCGAGCCGCCGCAACAACGGGAGCTACCGCGACGTCGCCACCCAGGTGCGCTCGTCGACGCTGCTGGCGGCCAAGGGGTATCACCGGCTCGCGCTGGACTCGGTGTACCTCGACATCAAGGACCTGGACGGGCTTCGGGCCGAGGCGCTCGACGCCGTCGCCGTCGGATTCGACATCAAGGTCGGCATCCACCCGAGTCAGGTCGCGGTGATCAGGGAGGCGTATGCGCCGTCCGCCGAGGACGTCGACTGGGCGACGCGGGTTCTCGCCGCCGTCGCGGACGAGCGCGGGGTCTTCGCCTTCGAGGGAAAGATGGTGGACGCGCCGGTGCTGCGTCACGCCGAGGCGATCCTGCGCCGCGCACAGGTCGACTCGAAGGGGAAGTAGCGGGTTCCCGGTGCGGGGCGCGAAAGAGCGCGGAACGGCCGCGCTGTCGGGGAAGATGGTGCCCATGACAGCCGATCCGCAGTGGGTGCCCACCGAAGCCGACGTGCGCGACGCGGTGATCACCGATTTTGCCGCGTTCGTCGCGCGGCGCCACGGCGTCACGGTGGACGACTATCGGTCGCTGTGGCGCTGGTCGGTGGCCGAGCCCGCGGACTTCTGGCAGGACGTGTGGGACTATTTCGAGTTCCGCTCCGCCACGGACCCCGGACCCGCCCTCGCCGACGCCACGATGCCGGGTGCCGTCTGGTTCCCCGGGGCGACCGTCAATTACGTCGACCACGTCTTCCGGAACGCGCGACCCGGCACCGCGGCGATCCGGTATGCCGGCGAGGGCGTGCCCGACGTCGCTGTCGGATGGGACGAGTTGCGGTCCCGCGTGGCTTCGCTCGCGGCCACACTGCGCGACCACGGTGTCGGGGTCGGCGACCGCGTCGTCGGGTACCTCCCCAACATTCCGGAGGCCGTCGTCGCGTTCCTCGCGACGGCGTCTCTCGGCGCCGTGTGGGCGGCGTGCGGACAGGACTATTCGGCGCCGGCCGCGCTCGACCGACTGGGCCAGTTGGAACCGAAGGCACTGATCACCGCGGACGGGTACCGCTTCGCGGGCAAGACACACGATCGGCTCGGGGCGGCCGCCCAGCTTCGCGGCGGAATGCCGTCGTTGGTCCTCACGGTGGTCGTGTCCCATCTAGACCCGGACGCGACCGTCGACGGCGCGATCGCCTGGGCGGACGCCGTCGGGCGGGACGACGACCTCGAGCCGGTCGCCGTTCCGTTCGACCACCCGCTGTGGGTGGTGTTCTCCTCGGGCACGACGGGCCTGCCGAAGGGCATCGTGCACGGGCACGGCGGGGTCCTCCTCGAGCACGTGAAGTCGCTCGCGCTCCAGCTCGACATCGGCCGCGAGGACGTCCTCTTCTGGTACACCAGTCCCAGTTGGATGATGTGGAACTTCCAGACGGCGGGTCTGCTGGTGGGAGCGACGATCGTCTGCTATGACGGCAGCCCGTCCTATCCGACGCCGGATGCGTTGTGGGCCTTGGTGTCACGCCTCGGTGTGACCGTGGTCGGCACCAGTCCCGGATATGTTCTCGCGTGCGACAAGGCGGGGGTGGTCCCCGTCCGCGACCACGATCTGAGCGCGCTCCGCGCGGTGGGAGTCACCGGATCGACGCTGCCGGCGTCGTCGTCGCTGTGGCTGTCCGAGAACGTCGGTCGCCGCGTTCCCGTCGTGTCGATCACGGGTGGGACCGACGTGGTGTCGGCGTTCGTCGGGGGAGCGCGCACCGTCCCGGTCTGGCCGGGGGAGTTGTCCGCCCCGTGTCTGGGTGTCGCCGTCGACGCGTTCGACGAGTCGGGGCGGCCGGTGCGAAGCGAGGTCGGCGAGCTGGTCGTGACCGCGCCGATGCCGTCGATGCCGGTGTCGTTCTGGAACGATCCGGAGGGAAAGCGTTACCGGGAAGCCTATTTCGAGGTGTTCCCCGGTGTGTGGCGGCACGGTGACTGGATCACGATCACCGATCGCGGGACGGTGCTGATGCACGGACGGTCGGATTCCACGTTGAACCGCAACGGAATTCGGATGGGAAGCGCCGACATCTATCAGGTGGTGGAGAAATTGCCGGAGATCGCGGAGGCGCTCGTCGTCGGAGTCGATCTGCCGGACGGTGGATACTGGATGCCGCTGTTCGTGGTGTTGGCGGACGGGGTGACGCTCGACGACGCGTTGAAACAGCGCATCCGCGGCGCAATCCGCGAGCAGGCCTCTCCCCGTCACGTGCCCGATGACATCATCGAAGCGCCCGGCATTCCCCACACCCGGACCGGCAAGAAACTCGAGGTTCCGCTCAAGCGGATCTTCCAGGGCGCGGACGCCGGGCGCACGGTGGACCGCAGCGCCGTGGACGACCCCGGCCTGATCGACTGGTTCGCGAGTCACGGCCGGTAGCCGGCTGCGTAGACCCAGTCCCGCTACGCATCGATTAGGTGAGTCTTACCTTGGTAGCTGCTCCGGCTCGGGAGCTCGAGTAGTGCGGCGAAATGTGAGAAATCTCCCGCACGGTGCAGGTGCGGCGCATCTCGGCAATCGTGACGAATCGGGCAACCCTGGCAGCTCTGCCGTTCGAGGTGTTCCAGATGTTGGGACGACCATGCCGGCCGGTCGGGTCGATTCAGGGGGGATGTCGGTGGTCCGACCCTCCCTGGGCAGGTCAGCCCCCGATCTGCGCCGATCGACCTGGTGTTCTCCGCCGGGCAACCGTCCAGTTCGCGGGGAGTCGTCCCCTGCGAATGCGGTGGTCGATTATTCCCGGCGGGTGGCTCGGGATCCGTGTCGTTTTGAGACCTGCGCGGGCCTTTGGTAGACACGGTGGTTGGCAAAAACTGCGGTCACGGGGGTGGTGATTGTTCAATGCCGCGGTCGGTCACGAGATCGGCTGCACCGTACACGGAGAACAATCAGGAGGCGGCGCATGAAACTGGATATGACAGTTGTACACCTTGCCAAATTCCGACTCTCGGTACGGTATCCATCCTTCTGTTGTACGCAACGCTGGGAATGTGGTTCTGCCTGTTGAATATGAGCGCGTCGAAGATCGAATTCGGGCCTGGTTCTGGAAGTATCGAGGGTTGGGTACGTCACACCCGTACCGGTAACGGCACGGGATGTGACGCCGATGTAATTCCCGGCGTCGCCGAGGAACCGTACGAACCGAAGTTGTCATCACCGAACGAGAGGAGGGCGGAGCAGTGAACGCGACGATGCTTCGCTCCTTCACCAGCGCCGTAGACTCGGCTCTCGACGCGGGGGATGACGAGCACCGATTGGGTGGCCGCTTGTTGGATCGATGAGAGAACGGAGCCACGTATGAACCCGCTCACCGCATGTAGTTCGGGAAGTAAGGGCCGTGGAGTGTTCAGCGTCGCAGGCAATCGGGTTTCGGGCGATCGTCTGACATCGACTCCGAGTGTGGTGGAACTCTTCGATCAGCGCAGGACGTCCCACGTCCGGCGTGTTCCCGTTCCGCGAGCAGCTTCGAACCGGCAAGGCCCGTTCATGTGATGGCGTTCATCGGAGGACCGGCCCACGATGCAGTCCGTGGGATCGAGAGCTACGAATCACCAAAGACACAGGCGGCAGTCGCCACGCGTTCGAGAACGGAGTAACCCTTGGGGTCGGGACATGCAGCGGGTAGTAACGGTGCTCCTGAAGGGGCGTTTCCGCTGTCAGCTGCGCAGCGAGGCATCTGGTTCGCGCAGCATGCAATGGGTGACGTGCCCCTCACCATCGCCCAGTACATCGAGCTTCGCGGTGGCATCGACCTCGACCTCCTGACCGAGGCCAGCAAACGGACGGGCCGGGAATTCGGTTCCGGCTTCCTGCGCCTCGTCGAGCTCGAGGGTGTGCCGTACCAGTACGTCGACAAGGCGCTCGACGACGCCATCACCTATGTCGATTTCCGAGAAGATGACGACTCCGTCGACGCCGCCGAGAAGTGGATGCGCGCCAATTACAGCGCCCCCGTCGACCTCCTCGAAGACCGCCTCGTCGTGGTCTACCTGCTGCACGTCGGAGAAAACCACTACTTCTGGTTCTGCCGCATCCATCACATCGCGCTCGACGGCTTCGGCGCAATGGCCCTCATCGCACGCATCGCCGAGATCTACACGGCACTGGTCGAGGGCGCCGAGCCGCCGGCCTGCCGGGCCGAGGACCTGGTGCGGATCGTCGAGGACGAGCAGCGTTACCGCAATTCCGAGCGGTTCGCGAAGGATCGCGAGTACTGGGCCGAACGCACGGCGCACCTGCCGGAGGCTCCGAGCCTGGCCGGACGTTCGGCCATGGTGGGCAAGTTCGCAAGGCTCTCCTCCGAAGCCCTGCCCGAGTCCACCGCCGCCCTTCTGGACGAGGCGCTGGGCGGCAGCAACGCCAGTTCCGCTCCCGTCGTGGTGGCCGCCTTCGCGGCCTACCTGGCCCACATGACGGACCGGACCGACGTCGTCCTCAGCCTCCCGGTCTCGGCCCGCACCACGGCCACGCTGCGCCGCTCCGGCGGGATGGTGTCCAACATCGTTCCGCTGCGACTCCAGATCACCCCGGAGATGACCGTCCCCGAGCTGGTCAAGAGCGTGCAGATCGAGCTGACCGGCGCCCTGCGCCGCCAGCGCTACCGTCACGAGGACATCCGCCGCGACGCCGGGGCGCCCCAGGGGCAGCGCGGATTCTTCGGTCCCTCGATCAACATCATGATGTTCCACAGCGAGATCAAACTGGGCACGGTCACCGGCCACCAGAACGTGCTCACCACCGGTCCCGTCGAGGATCTGTCGCTGAACATCTACCAGGGTGTCGCCGGCAGCAAGATCCACATCGACTTCGAGGCCAACCCGAACCTGTACTCCGCCGACGAGCTGGACCGTCACCACAGCCGGTTCTTCGGCTTCTTCGAGCGCTTCCTCGCGGCAGGCGACGACGCGTCGGTGTCGGACCTGGCCGCGATGACCGACGAGGAACGCGAACAGGTCGTGACCGGGTGGAACGGCGACGTCGTGTCTCCGCCGCCCGGGACGATCGCAGACCTCCTCGACGCTCAGGTCGCACGCACCCCCGATGCGACGGCGCTCGTCTTCGAGGGCGAGGAACTCACGTACGCCGAGTTCGACGCGCGGGTCAACCGGCTCGCCCGGACGCTGATCGGACGGGGAGTGGGACCGGAGACGAAGGTCGCGCTCGCGATCCGACGGTCGCTCGACTCCATGGTCGCGATGTACGCCGTCGTCAAGGCAGGCGGCGCGTACGTTCCCCTCGACCCCGACCACCCGGCCGAGCGCACGGCATACGTGCTCGACAGTGCCCGCCCCCTGTGCATCCTCACGGTGTCGCGGGACGGTCTCACATTCCCCGCCGCCCACGACGTCGTGGAGATCGACACCCTGGATCCGACCGGCGTACCGGCCGGGCCGATCGGCGACGACGAACGAACGGCCGATCTGAGGCCGGCCAACGCGGCGTACGTCATCTACACCTCCGGCTCCACGGGACGTCCGAAGGGTGTGGCGGTGAGCCACGCGTCGGTGCTGAACCAGGTCACGTGGATCGCGGCACGCTACGGACTCGATTCGAGCGATGTGGTGCTGCAGAAGACGCCGACGACGTTCGACGTGTCGGTGTGGGAACTGTTCGCCGCGCTCGCCTCCGGATCACGCCTCGTCGTGGCCGCTCCCGAGGGGCATCGCGATCCCGCCTATCTCGCCGACGTGATCGCGCGCGAGAAGGTGACGGCGACGTCGTTCGTCCCGTCGATGCTGTCGGTGTTCGTCTCCGAGGCGGACCGCGGACAACTGGACAGTCTCCGCGTCGTTCTCGTTGCGGGAGAGGCGTTTCCGCCTGCCGTTGCGAGCGCGTTCCGGGCGAAGTCGGATGCCGGGTTGCACAACCTGTACGGCCCCACCGAATTCACCGTGCATGCCACCGCGGGTGAGGTGGATCGTGACTCCCTCCACACGATTCCCATCGGAACGCCGGTGTGGAACACCGAGGCGTACGTGCTCGACGGTCATCTCCGTCCCGCTCCCATCGGTTCCGCGGGAGAGCTCTATCTCGCGGGCGCCCAGGTGGCCCGCGGCTACGAGGGCAGGCCGGACCTCACGGCGGATCGCTTCGTGGCGAACCCCTTCGGTGCCGTCGGCACGCGCCTGTATCGCACCGGCGACCTCGTCAAGTGGCGCGTCGACGGCAGCATCGAGTACCTCGGTCGCACCGACTTCCAGGTCAAGGTACGCGGCCTGCGGATCGAGCTGGGCGAGATCGAGGCCGCGATGTCCTCGTATCCCCATGTGGCGCAGTCGGTTGCGGTCGTGCACGACAGCTCGCTCGGGCAGCGGCTGGTCGGGTACGTCGTTCCCGAACCCGGCTCGGCGCTCGAGGTCGACGATCTGACGACCCATGTCGCGAGGGCGGTGCCCTCGTACATGGTCCCCGACGCCGTCATGGTGATCGCGGAGATGCCGGTCGGTGCGAGCGGCAAGCTCGACCGGAAGGCGCTGCCCGAGCCCACGTTCGTGGCCGAGACCAGCGAATACGTGGCTCCGCGCAGCACCATGGAGGAGTCGATCGCCGGACTGTTCGCGGAGGTCCTGGGGGTGCCGCGGGTCAGCGTCGGCGACTCGTTCTTCGCGCTCGGTGGCGACAGCATCGTCTCGATCCAGCTGGTGTCCCGCGCGAAGGAAGCCGGAGTTCTGTTCACGGCCCGCGACGTCTTCGAGCGCAAGACCGTGGCATCGCTCGCCGAGGTCGCGAAGTCTGCTTCCGACTCCGCGACGGTGCACGTCCTCGAGGAGCTGCCGGGCGCAGGCATCGGCACGATGCCGCTGACTCCGGTGGTGCACTGGATGACGGAACTGGGCGGCGACTTCCACCGCTTCTCCCAGTCGATTCTCCTGACCCTGCCGCCGAAGGTCGAGCGGGACCGGCTGGTGCGGACGCTGACGGCCGTCGTCGACCGCCACGATGCCCTGCGTTCGTCGTTGCGCCGCAACGACTCTCCGACCGGCTGGTCGCTCGATGTCGCACCGATCGGATCCGTCGACGTCGACCGGCTCGTCGACCGGGTCGAGTTCACGGACGGACCGGGCTCCGACACGTTCGAGGCCCTGGCCGCGCACGCGCTCGAGCGCACCGTCGACACGTTGGACCCGGCGACCGGCAGCGTCGTGCGCTTCGTCTGGTTCGCGCCCGCCGAAGATTCCGGAGACCTTGCACCGGGACGCGGCGAGGACGGGGACGCCGACGAGGTCGAGCGCACCCCGCAGTCGGGACGACTGCTCGTCGTGATCCACCACCTCGCGGTCGACGGTGTGTCCTGGCGGGTACTGGTCCCCGACTTCGCATCCGCCTGGGCGCAGATCGCCGCCGGCGCCGATCCGCTGCTCCCGGCGGTCGGCACGTCGGTTCGCCGCTGGGCGCACGGCCTCGCCGACAGCGCCAAGACCGCCCGGCGCCTGGCCGAACTCGAATACTGGCGCACCACGCTCGACGGTGCGGATCCGTTGATCGGGTCGCGCGCCCTCGACGGCCGCGACACGGTCTCGACCACCGGCCGCGTCCGGCTCGAGGTGTCGGCGGACGTCACCGACGGTTTGCTGACCGGTGTGCCGCGCGCGTTCCACGGCGGTGTCAACGACGGTCTCCTCACCGCCCTCACCCTGGCCGTCGCGGCGTGGCGGGCGGAACGGGGAGTCGGTGAGTCCTCGACTCTCGTGCACCTCGAAGGCCACGGCCGCGAGGAGACGGTGCTGCCCGGCGCCGACCTGTCCCGGACGGTGGGCTGGTTCACCAGCATGTTCCCGGTCCGGCTGTCGGCGCCCGGCGTCGACGTGCAGGATGCGCTCGCCGGCGGCGGCGCCGCGGGAC
The DNA here is from genome assembly GCF_014256275.1 of Rhodococcus sp. 4CII. Taxonomy (NCBI): domain Bacteria; kingdom Bacillati; phylum Actinomycetota; class Actinomycetes; order Mycobacteriales; family Nocardiaceae; genus Rhodococcus; species Rhodococcus sp. 4CII. The sequence continues at coordinate 1,140,637 of NZ_JACCFE010000002.1, read as the reverse complement.
GCGCCGTGAAGTCGGTGAAGGAGCAGCTCGCGCAGGTGCCCGAGCACGGTATCGGATACGGGATGCTCCGATTCCTCAACGCCGAGACGCGCGCGATTCTCGCGGCCCTGCCGAGCCCTCAGATCAGCTTCAACTACCTCGGTCGCGTGTCGGTGGGCGAGATCCCCGACGCGTTCCGCGCCGCGGGCTGGGTGCCGGACACCGACACGATGGAGCTCACCGGCAGCCGCAACAGCGAGATGCCGGTGCACTTCGCCCTCGACATCAACGCGATGATCGTGGACGTCGAGGGCGAACAGCGACTGTCGGCCACCGTCGACTTCCCTCGCGGTGTCCTCACCGAGGCCGAGGTGGCCGAGCTCACGGCGCTGTGGACGCGTGCGCTGGAGGGGCTGGTCGAGTACACGAAGCGACCCGGGGCGGGTGGACGGACCCCGTCGGACCTCGACCTCGTGTCGCTGAGCCAGAACCGGATCGACACCCTCGAGGGTGAGTACCCCGCCCTTTCGGACGTCTGGTCGCTGGCCCCGCTGCAGGTGGGCTTGCTGTTCCACGCGTCGCTGGCCGGCACCGCCACCGACGTGTACACCACGCAGCTGGTCATGGACCTGGGCGGATCCGTCGACACCGGCCGGCTTCGCCGCGCCGCCGAGTCGCTCGTGGCCCGGCACCCCAACCTGCGCACCGCTTTCGTGTCGGCCGATGACGGCACCGGCATGCAGGTGGTCGTCGACCGGGTGGACGTGCCGTGGACGGAGGTCGACCTCGCGTCGGCGTCCGAAGCCGACCGGAAGTCGCAGCTCGATGCGCTGATGCTCGCGAACCGGACGGACCGGTTCGACATGACCGCACCGCCCCTGGTGCGATTCCTCCTGGTCGAGACGGGCGAGGACCGCTACCGGTTCGCCGTCACCAACCACCACATCCTCCTCGACGGCTGGTCGCTGCCGATCCTCATCCAGGACCTCCTGACCCTGTATGCGGTGAACGGCGACGCGCTGGCACTGCCGCAGCCGCGTCCGTACCGCAGCTACCTCGAATGGCTGGCCGCGCAGGACCCGCAGGAGTCGGTGTCGGCGTGGGCGAAGGCCCTGGGCGGCATCGAGGAACCCACTCTCCTCGCCCCCGCGCACGCCGATACCGCCCCGGCGCTCACCCCCGGTGAGCTCGTGATCGATCTGCCGGACGACCTGCTCGCCGACATGACCGCGCGGTCACGCGAGCTCGGCGTCACCATGAACACCCTCGTCCAGGCTGCGTGGGGAATCGTGCTGGGCAGGCTGACCGGCCGGGACGACGTGGTGTTCGGCACCACTGTCTCGGGGCGTCCGCCGCAGGTGCCCGGCATCGAGTCCATGCTCGGGCTCTTCATCAACACGCTGCCCGTTCGCGTCCGCGTGCAGGCAGGCGATGCCGTCCGCACGCTGCTGGACCGTATCCAGCACGAGCAGACCGAGCTGCTCGATCACCACCACGTCGGGCTCACCGACATCCAGCAGGACCTCGGCCTGGGTGCGCTGTTCGACACCCTGATGGTCTACGAGTCCTACCCGCTCGACCGCGAAGCCCTCACGAAGAACAGCGACATCGAGGGCCTCCGCGTTCTCGACGTGACGTCCAACGACGCGACGCACTACCCGCTGGCGATCGTCGCGATGACCGACCCGCGGCTGCACCTGACCGCCAAGTTCCTCCCCGAGCTCTTCGATGCCGCCGAGGTCGAGGAGATCATGGCGCGGGTCGTCCGGGTGCTCGGTGCGCTGTCCGGGGACATCGACGTCCCCGTCGCGGACATCGACATCCTCGCGCCCGACGAGCGGGCATCGCTGCTCGCAGCGCACGGCACCGACGCCGCCGCGCCGCTGTCGCTGCCGGAGATCCTCGCCGCGACCGCCGCGGAGAACCGGGAGCGCATCGCTCTCGTCGCGGACGGCGAATCGATGACCTACGCGGAACTCGACGCGCGATCGAGCCGACTCGCCCGTGTGCTCATCGACCGCGGTGTCGGGCCGGAAACGTCTGTTGCGCTGGGGATGACGCGCTCGCTGCACTCGGTGATCGGGACGTGGGCAGTGGCCAAGGCCGGTGGCACGTTCGTGCCCGTGGACCCCCGCTACCCGGCCGAGCGCATCGCGCACATGGTCTCCGACTCCGGCGCGATCCTCGGCCTGACCGTGGCCGCCCAGCAGGACACTCTGCCGGCGGGCATCGAATGGCTCGCCCTGGACTCGGCCGAGTGCGATGCGCTGTGCGCCCCGAAATCGCCGGCGCCGGTCACGGACTCCGAACGGACCGCGTCGGTGCAGCTCGCGCACCCGGCGTACATGATCTACACCTCCGGTACCACCGGTCTGCCCAAGGGCGTTGCGGTCACCCACACAGGTCTGGCCAACTTCTCGGCCGAGCAGCGCACCCACTACGGCGTGAGCCCCTCGGCGCGGACCCTGCACTTCGCGTCCCCGAGCTTCGACGCGTCCGTTCTCGAACTGCTGCTCGCCTTCGGCTGCGGCGCGACGATGGTCGTCGCTCCCGCCGACCTGTACGGCGGTGAGGAACTGCGGAAGTTCCTCGCGGACCACGAGGTCACGCACGCGTTCGTCACACCCGCCGCGCTCGCGTCGGTGGAACCGGCCGGACTCGACCGGCTCGAGGTCGTCGTCGTCGGCGGCGAGGCGTGCCCGCCGGAACTGGTGGAACGTTGGGCGCCGGGCCGTCGGATGTACAACGGCTACGGTCCCACCGAGGCCACCATCATGAGCAACGTCAGCAACCAGCTCGTCGCGGGTCGGCGGATCGAGATCGGCGGACCCGTCTGCGGTGTCACCGTCTACGTTCTCGACGAGCTTCTGCGCCCGGTCCCCGTAGGCGTGGCGGGGGAGCTGTACATCGCCGGCCCCGGTCTCGCGCGGGGCTACCACGACCGTCACGGCCTCACCGCCGAGCGGTTCGTGGCGAACCCGTTCGGCGAGAACGGAAGCCGGATGTACCGCACGGGTGACATCGTCCGGTTCGTCGTCGATCCCGGGCATCGCGCCGGATACGGCGTGGAATATGTGGGCCGCAGCGACTTCCAGGTGAAGGTGCGCGGTTTCCGCATCGAACTCGGCGAGATCGACGCCGCGCTCGTCCGCCATCCGGACCTCGAATTCGCAGCCACGCTCGGCACCGCGCTGCCGTCCGGCGCGACGGCTCTCGTGTCGTACGTGCTGCCGTCGTCGGGCAGCGCCGTCGACGTCGCCGAGGTGACGCACTTCGTCGGTGACACGCTCCCGGCGCACATGGTGCCGAGCACGATCGTCGTCCTCGACGAGATCCCGCTCACCACCGCGGGCAAGCTCGACCGGAAGGCGCTGCCCGAGCCCAACTTCGACGCCCTGCAGGGGGAGATGGTCGAACCGCGTACGCCGACCGAGGAACTGGTCGCCGGTGTGCTCGCCGACGTCCTCGGGCTCGCGAAGGTCAGTGTCGCCGAGTCGTTCTTCGATCTCGGTGGCAACTCGCTTCTGGCAACCAAGGCCGTCGCCCGGCTCAACGCCGCGGCGGGCACCAGTCTGGGTGTGCGCGAGTTGTTCGAGGCGCCGACCGTGGAACGACTCGCCGTGACGGTGGCGCAGCAGGCCGGCACGGCCTCGGGCCGACCAGTCCTCGCCGCCGGACCGCGCCCCGACCGGGTTCCGCTGTCGATGGCTCAGCAGAGCATGTGGCTGATGAACCGGTTCGACACCGCGTCGTCGGCGTACAACATCCCGCTGGCCGTCCGACTGTCCGGTTCGCTCGACATCGAGGCGATGTCGTCGGCCGTGTCGGATGTCCTCGCGCGGCACGAGTCGCTGCGGACGGTGTTCCCCGACTCCGTCGACGGCCCGTACCAGCAGGTCGTCGACGCCGGGCAGGTTCCGTTCGACCTGACGCCGGTCCCGGTGCCCGACGCCGAACTCCACACGGCCCTGACCGAATTCGCCACCGAAGGATTCGACGTCACGGCCGCGCCGCCGCTGCGCATCCGGCTGTTCACCACGAGCGAGAGCGAGTTCCTGCTCGTCCTCGTCGTGCACCACATCTGCGCGGACGGTGCCTCGATGGCGCCGCTCGCCCGGGACGTCATGGTCGCCTACAGTGCGCGCACCGCGGGCGCGGCTCCGCTGTGGCAGCCGTTGCCGGTGCAGTACCCCGACTTCGCGTTGTGGCAGCGCGAGGTTCTCGGCGACCCCGCCGACACCCGGTCGCTGGCAGGCAGGCAGATCGCCCACTGGGCCGAGACCCTCGCCGGGGCGCCCGAGCTGATCGACCTCCCGCTCGATCACATCCGCCCCGCCCGGCAGTCGATGCAGGGTGATTCGATCGACTTCGCGATCACCCCCGAACTGCGGCGCGGACTCGAAGCGGTCGGGAAGGAACACGGCGCCTCGCTCTTCATGGTGACGCATGCGGCACTGACCACGTTGCTGTCGCGGCTGAGCAACAGCGACGACATCACCGTCGGCACCCCGCTCGCGGCACGCAGCGATCAGGCACTCGACGACCTCGTCGGCATGTTCGTCAACACCCTCGTCCTGCGCACCCAGGTGCGCCCGGGCGATTCGTTCGCCGCCCTCGTCGAGCGGGTCCGCGAAGGCGACCTCGCGGCGTTCGGCAATTCCGACGTCCCGTTCGAGAAGATCGTGGAAGCCCTGCGGATCCGGCGCTCGGCGGCCTACTCGCCGGTGTTCCAGGTGATGCTGTCGTTCCAGAACAATCGGATGGATGCGCTCGAACTGCCGGGACTGACCGTGCGCGTGATCGAGGACATGGCGCAGGGCGCCAAGTACGACCTCACGTTGACGATCACCGAGAAGGCCGACGAGTCGGGTGATCCCGCCGGGCTCGGCGGCAGGTTCACGTTCGCGACCGATCTGTTCGAGCGGAGCACCGCCGAACGGATCGCGGAACGATTCGTCCGGATCCTCGAGGCCGTCGTCACCGATCCCGGTGTCGCTGTAGGCGACATCGACATTCTCACGAAACACGAGAGAGCAAAGTTGAGCCAAGCCAGACCTGCCCGCACGATGACGGTTCGCGAGCTGCCGCAGCTTCTGGCTGCCGCGGTCGAGGTCGCGCCCGACGGTGTCGCGGTCGCGCACGACGGCATGCAGGTCACATACCGCGAATTCGACGAGCGACTGCGCCTGATGTCGGCGCCGCTGTCCGAGCGCGGGATGGGCCCGGACGCGATCGTGTCCGTGGTGCTGTCCGGGCTGGTTCCCACCATCATGACGGCCCCGCCGTCGGAAGACGGGAAGGACGGCTTCGGCGCGATCCTCGACCGAGTCATCGCCGACGCGCACGCCCTGGTCGGTGACATCGAGATCGTCGCGCCCGCACCGGACGTCGTCGCGGTACCCGAAGCCGAGTCCGCGGAGACGCCGGGCTGGCCGCTCGAACTCTTCGTCACGCGCTGGCAGGAATGCGTCGAGCGCGATCCGGAGGCTCTCGCCGTCGTCGCCGGCGGTGTGTCGACCACCCGCGGTGAACTCAACCGCCGGGCCAACCAGCTGGCACGCGAACTGCTGTCCCGCGGTGTCCGCCCCGACGACGTCGTCGCGCTTCTCGTTCCCCGTTCGCTCGAGTGGGTGGTCGGGATGATCGCCGCCTGGAAGGTCGGCGCGGCGTACTCCCCGTTCGACCAGAAGTGGGCGATCGACCGGATCACCGGTCTCGTCGAAGACAGCGGCACACGGGCCGTGGTTGCCACCCGGTCCTGGAGCGGGCTCACCGACGCGCCCACCGGAAACGCGGCTCTCGACGATCCGATCGTGCTCGACGATCCCGAGACGGTCCGCCACCTCGCATCGCTCGACGACACCGACTTCCCGCACGACCCGTGGTCGGACGAGCACGCAGGCAAGCGCCTCGCACACGTCATCTCGACGTCCGGTTCGACCGGACGGCCCAAGCCCACGATGGTGCCGATGCTGGGTCTGTCCAACAACTATCAGTCGTACCAGGGCGACCTTCGCGTGAAGGACGGCACCGGACTGCTGATCGCGAACTCCCCGCTGTTCGACCAGACGCAGAAGAACATCTGGGTGGGGCTCGCGTACGGCGGCGTGCTCCACCTCGCCGACGACGGCTTCGATCCGGGGCCGATTCTTCGCATGATCGGCACGGGCGACGTCCAGATCACCAACCTGGCGCCCAGTGCGTTCGAGGTCCTCACCGAGCTGGACACCGAGGGCGTCCTGCCCAATCTGAAGGTGATCCTCCTCGGCGGCGAGGTGCTGCGGCCGGCGGCCTGCACGGCGCTGATCGGCACGGACTCGCGCGTGCTCAACAATTACGGTCCGACCGAGGCCTCGGTCACGTGTTCCTCGTACGAACTGGACCTCTCCACCGCGGACGCCGAGAAATGGCCGGTCCCGTTCGGTACCGCGTTCCGCGGCGTCCGGTACCACGTGCTCGACGGCCGGATGCGCCCCGTGCCGCCGGGAGTGACCGGCGACCTGTACATCGGCGGCCAGGTCCTGGCCCGCGGTTACGGCAACATGTCCGGCACCACCGCGTCGCGTTTCGTGGCGAACCCGTTCGAGGGGCCCGGCGCCCGGATGTACCGGACCGGCGACCTCGTCCGGGAACTCGACCACGGTGGGCTCGTGTTCGTGGGCCGCAGCGACTTCCAGGTCAAGATCCGCGGTCTCCGGATCGAACTCGGCGAGATCGAATCGGCACTCACCGCGAACAGGGCGGTGCAGCAGTCGGTGGTGGTCGTGCACGACAGCGAGCAGGGTCCCCGGCTCGTCGCGTACGTCACCGCGACCGCCGGCGCCGAACTGGACGTCGACGCGACCGTGGAGGCACTGCGTGACGTGCTGCCTTCGCACATGATCCCGGATACGGTGATGGTTCTCGACGAGATGCCTCTCAACGCGAATCTCAAGATCGACCGCAAGGCTCTCCCGGAGCCGGTTTTCACCACCGGCACCGTCGAATTCGTCGCACCGCGCACGCCGCTCGAGCAGGTCGTCGCCGGCATCTTCGGTGACGTGATCTCGGTGCCGCGGGTGAGCGTCGACGACTCGTTCTTCGACCTCGGCGGCAACTCGCTCAGCGCCACCCGTGTCGCTGCCCGCGTCACGTCCGCGACCGGCACCGAGGTCGGGATCCGCGATCTGTTCGAGGCTCCGACGGTCGCCACCCTCGCGACCCTCGTCGAGGACCGGGCGCACCATGGCTCCACCCGTCCGGCTCTCGTCTCGGGCGAGCGTCCCCGGGAGCTGCCGCTGTCGCTCGCGCAGCAGCGGATGTGGTTCCTCAACCGTTTCGATCCGTCGTCGCCGGCCTACAACGTGCCGCTCACCGTGCGGCTGCGCGGCGAGCTGGACGTCGCCGCCCTGGCCGCTGCGCTGTCCGACGTCGTCGCGCGGCACGAGGTGCTGCGGACGGTGTTCCCGGACTCCGATTCCGGTGCGCACCAGGTGATCCTGCCTGCCGCCGATGTCGACCTCGCTCTCGAACCGGTCGACGTCCGCGAGGAGGATCTGCGGGCCCGCCTGTTCGAGTTCGGTTCCACCGGATTCGACGTGACCGACACGATCCCGGTCCGGGCCCGCCTGTTCCGGCTCGGCGCGGACGACCACGTCCTGGTCCTCGTCATGCACCACATCGCATCCGACGGCGCGTCGACGCTGCCGCTGGCCCGCGACGTGATGACGGCGTACGCCGCGCATCGGGACGGGACGCAGTCGGCCTGGCCGGTTCTGCCCGTCCAGTACGCGGACTACGCGCTGTGGCAGCGGGAGGTGCTCGGTTCCGAGGACGATCCCGATTCCCTCGCCGCCGCCCAGATCGACTTCTGGTCGAAAACCCTCGCGGGTGTGCCCGACGTCCTCGCCCTTCCGACCGACCGCCCCCGGCCCACGGTGCGGTCGATGGCCGGCAGTTCCGTCGCATTCTCCGTCGACGAGGACATCCACCGCCGTCTCGGCGAGGTCGCGCGGGCGCACAACGTGTCGCTGTTCATGGTGTTGCACGCGTCGCTGTCCGTGTTGCTGGCACGACTCAGTTCGAGCACCGACATCGCCATCGGCACGGCCGTGGCCGGTCGCGGCGACGAGGCACTCGAGAACCTCGTCGGCATGTTCGTCAACACGCTGGTGCTGCGCACCGAGGTCGAGCCCGGAACGTCCTTCGCCGCTCTGCTCGAACAGGTCCGCACCCAGGACCTCGCCGCGTTCAGCAATCAGGACGTCCCGTTCGAGCAGTTGGTGGACGCCCTGAACCCGACCCGGTCGACGGCGTACTCGCCGTTGTTCCAGGTGGTGCTCACACACCAGGTGAACGGCATCCCGTCGCTCGAGTTCGCCGGACTCGAGGCGACACCCGGTGCCGTGGACGTCGAGTTCAGCAAGTTCGATCTCACCGTCGACCTGCGTGAACTGTGGTCGGACGAGGGTGCGCCCACCGGGATCACCGGTGTCCTCGGATTCGCCACCGAGATCTTCGACGCGGACACGGTGCAGGGCTTCGCGGATCGTTTCGTGCGGATCCTGGCCGCCGTCGCGGGCGGCGGCACCGACGTCGCGGTGGGGGACATCCCCATCCTCGACGCGGAGGAGACCGCGGAACTGACACCGGTCCGCGGTATCGAGGGCGTCTCGCCCACGCCTCTCGTGGAACTGCTGTCTGCTGCCGTCGCGGCGAACCCCGACGGAGACGCGGTCGTCGCGGGCGGCGACAGCATCACCTACCGCGAACTCGACGAGCGCTCGAACCGGGTGGCGCGCATCCTGATCGAACGCGGAGTCGGCGCGGAGACGTTCGTCGGGCTCGGCATCACCCGCTCGATCGCGTCCATCGTCGGCATCTGGGCCGTCGCCAAGAGCGGCGGCGCGTACGTCCCCATCGACCCTCGATACCCGGACGAGCGCATCGCGCACATGATCACCGATTCCGGTGTGGCGCTGGGTCTCTCCGTGAGTGCCGAGGTCGACGGGCTTCCGGCGGACGTCGACTGGCTCGTCCTCGACAGCGCGGAGTTCGAGGCGGCCACCGCGGCGTACTCGTCGGCTCCCGTCGCGGAAGCGGAGCGCCGGACGGCGGTGACACCGGCCAACAGTGCCTACGTGATCTACACGTCCGGTACCACCGGGCAGCCCAAGGGCGTCGTCGTCACGCACCGGGGTCTGGCGAACTTCGCCGCCGAACAGCGTGAGCGCTACCAGGTGACGACTCACTCGCGGACGCTGCACTTCGCGTCCCCGAGCTTCGACGCGTCCGTTCTCGAACTGCTGCTCGCGGTCGGCGCCGGCGCCACCATGGTGATCGCTCCCACCGACGTGTACGGCGGTCCCGAGTTCGCGAAGTTCCTGCGCGAGCAGCGCGTCACGCACGGCTTCGTGACGCCGTCGGCGCTGGCGTCCGTGGATCCGTCCGGGCTGGACGACTTCCAGTTCGTCGTCGCCGGTGGCGAGGCCGTTCCTGCCGAACTCGCGGCCCGCTGGGCACCCGGACGCTCGCTGTTCAACGGCTACGGTCCCACCGAGACCACGATCATGACCAACATCAGCGACCCGATGGCCGCCGACGGCCCGGTCACGATCGGTGGTCCGATCCGCGGCACCAGCGCACTGGTCCTCGACGATCGTCTCCGGCCCGTTCCGGTCGGTATCGCAGGCGACCTCTATCTGTCGGGTCTCGGACTCGCCCGCGGTTACCACCGGCGGACGCCGCTGACCGCGGGACGCTTCGTCGCGAACCCGTTCGGTGAGCCGGGCGACCGGATGTACCGCACCGGCGACGTGGTGCGCTGGACGAAGGACGCGGACGGGCTGCTGAGCGTCGAGTACGTCGGCCGTTCGGACCAGCAGGTGAAGGTTCGCGGATTCCGCATCGAACTCGGCGAGATCGACACGGTGCTCGCCAAGCACCCCGCCGTCGACTTCGCCACCACGGTGGTCCTGCCCGGACCGTCCGGGGATTCGGTCCTCGTGTCGTACGTGCTGCCGGTGTCCGGCGCCGACGTGGACGTCGCCGGGATGCTCGACTTCGTGGGCGAATTCGTCCCCACGTACATGGTGCCGTCGACGATCGTGACGCTCGACGCCATCCCGCTCACGCCGGTGGGCAAGCTCGACCGCCGGGCTCTGCCCGAGCCGGAGTTCCTGGCCGAGGACCGTGAATTCCGCGCCGCCGGAACCGCGCTGGAACAGCGGGTCGCCGCGGTGTTCGCGGAGGTGCTCGGTGTCGACGTGGTCGGTGCCGACGACTCCTTCTTCACGCTCGGCGGCAACTCGCTCGCCGCCACCCGGGTGATGGCGCGGATCAACGAGGCCGTCGGCATCGACGCCCCGGTCCGCGAGATCTTCGAGGCCCCCACGGTGGCACAACTGGCCCGCAGGCTGGAAGCGCTGGGTGTCGACGCGGGCGGTCGTCCGCCCGTCACCGCCGGACCGCGGCCGGACCGTGTTCCGCTGTCGCTGGCGCAGCAGCGCATGTGGTACGTCAACCGATTCGATCCCGAGTCGGCCGAATACAACATTCCGTTGGCGCTGCGACTCACCGGTGAACTGGACGTGGAGGCGTTGCGGTCGGCGATCGCCGACGTCGTGTCCCGGCACGAGTCGCTGCGCACGGTGTACCCCGACTCCGTCGACGGTCCCTACCAGGTCGTCCTGTCCGGCACGAAGTCCGAACTCGATGTCGTCGAGGTGTCGGACGAACAGGAACTGCGGGAGCGGGTCGTCGCGCTGGCGTCGGCCGGTTTCGACGTCACCGCCGACGTCCCGGTCCGCGCCGCCCTGTTCACACTCGGGGAGCGCGACCACGTCCTCGTCGTCGTGGTCCACCACATCTCCGCGGACGGTTCGTCGATGGCGCCGCTCGCGCGGGACCTGTTCGGCGCCTACGGCGCTCGCGTGCAGGGGGAGGAGCCCAGCTTCTCGCCGCTGCCCGTGCAGTACCCCGACTTCGCCCTGTGGCAGCGGACCGTCCTCGGGAACGAGGACGATCCGGAATCGCTCGCGGGCAAGCAGATCGCATACTGGACCCACGCACTGGGCGACGCCCCGGAGGTCCTCGACCTCCCGGCCGACCGACCACGCCCGGCCGTCCGGAACCCGCGGGGTGGCCTGATCGAATTCGAGATCGGGCAGGACGTGCACCGGTCCTTGAACGAACTCGCGCAGACCCACCAGGCGTCGCTGTTCATGGTGGTGCACACCGCACTCGCCGTGCTGCTGGGACGACTGAGCAACACCACCGACATCTCCGTCAGCACCCCCGTCGCGGGCCGCGGTGACCGTGCGCTCGACGACCTCGTCGGGATGTTCGTCAACACCCTCGTGCTGCGCACCGACGTCGACCCGAACGCCCGTTTCAGTACGCTGCTCACGCAGGTTCGTGAGGTCGACCTGAATGCATTCGGCAACGCCGACGTGCCGTTCGAGCAGGTCGTCGAGGTGCTCCGTCCGTCGCGGTCGGCCGCGTTCGCGCCGCTCGCGCAGGTGATGCTGAGTTTCCAGAACCTCGAGCGGCCGACGCTCGAACTCGCCGGGCTCACGGTGGACGTCCTCGAGAGCGGACTCACCACGAGCAAGACGGATCTCGGGGTCGCCGTCGAGGAACTTTTCGGCGAGGACTCCGCCGAGAACGGCATGCGGGGATGGTTCTCCTACGCGACCGACCTCTTCGACGAGTCGACGGTCCGCGCCTTCGCCGATCGTTTCGTGCGCGTGCTCGAGGCCGTGACGGCCGATGCGGACGCCGTGGTCGGTGACATCGACATCCTGACCGAGGACGAGAAGGCCGGTCTGGTCGTTCCCGGCGACGGGGCGCAGTCCCTCATGTCGCACTCCATCTCGGAGGAGTTGGCGGCCACCCAGTCGCTGCCCGAACTCCTCGACGGTGCGGCGTCGATCAACCCGGACGGAATCGCGCTGTCGCACAACGGGACCGATGTCACGTACGCGCAGCTTCGGGACAAGTCCGCCGAACTGGCGCGCACACTCGCCGGGGTGGGCGTGGGCCCGGAGGCCGCGGTCACGGTGGCCCTTTCCACCCTGCTGCCCGGACTGCTCGACGGTTCGTCGGGCGAAGGTTTCGCCGACACGTTCGCCGGTGTCCTCGCCGGCGTGATCGCGGACGCGACATCGGCGACCTCCGCGACTGCGGCAGAGGAACGGACCCTCGTCGACCTGTTCGACGAGCAGGTGGCGCGGACACCGGACGCGGTTGCCGTGGTGTTCGGCGACGACGCGCTGACGTATGCCGAGTTCGATGCCCGGACCAATCGCCTGGCACGGGAACTGCTCGCACGGGGTGTCGGCCCGGAGTCCCGGGTCGCGGTCGCCCTGCGCCGTTCCCTCGAGATGATGATCGCGATCTACGCGATCGAGAAGACGGGCGCCGCGTATGTGCCGCTCGACCCGGATCATCCGGCGGCGCGCACCGCGTACGTGATCGAAAGCGCCTCCCCGGTCTGCGTGCTGACCTCGACGGTCGATCGGGCCGCCGAGACGGACGCGCCGCAGATCGACGTGGACACCGTCGACCTCTCCGGTCACCCCGACGGTCCGATCACCGACGACGAACGCGGGGCACCGGTCCGTCCGGATTCGGCCGCGTACGTGATCTACACATCCGGATCGACCGGAAAGCCCAAGGGCGTCGCGGTCACTCACCGGGCGATCGTCAACCGGTTGCTGTGGATGCAGGACATGTACCCGATGGATTCCACGGACGTCGTCCTGCAGAAGACTCCTGTCACGTTCGATGTGTCCGTGTGGGAACTGTTCTGGCCGCTCGAGGTCGGAGCCAAGCTCGTCGTCGCAATCCCGGACGGGCACCGCGACCCGGCGTACCTGTCCAAGGTCATCGCCGAGCACAGCGTGACCACGATGCACTTCGTCCCGTCCATGCTGGCGGTGTTCACCGCAGGTGCGGACGCTGCGCTGTGCGGTTCGATGCGTCAGGTGTTCTGCAGCGGTGAAGCCCTTCCTCCGGCCTCTGCCGACGCATTCCGGGAATTCTGCTCGGCAGCGCTGCACAACTTGTACGGCCCGACGGAGGCCGCGGTCGACGTCACCTACTGGCAGTGCACCGAAGCGGATCGCACGACGGTGCCGATCGGCGCGCCCGTGTGGAACACCCAGCTGTACGTCCTCGACTCGCGGCTGCGTCCCGTCCCGGCTGGCGTGCACGGCGAGCTGTACCTCGCCGGAATCCAGCTGGCCCGAGGCTACGTCGGCCGCAGCGACTTGACGTCGGACCGGTTCGTGGCGAATCCGTTCGGCGGGGCCGGGCAGCGGATGTACCGCACCGGCGACATCGTCCGCAAGCGCGCCGACGGCATCGTCGAGTACATCGGGCGCCGCGACTTCCAGGTCAAGCTCCGCGGACAGCGACTCGAACTCGGCGAGGTCGAGTCCGCCCTTCTCGCGCACCCATCGGTGGCGCAGGCCGTGGTCGTCGTGCACCGCAGCGAGACCACCGGCGAGAACCTGGTGGGCTACGTGATCCCGGTGTCCGGTGGGGCGATCGACACCACTTCGGTTCTGGAGGCTGCAGCGCAGACCCTGCCCGCGTATATGGTGCCCGCCCGGCTCCTCGTCCTGGACAGCTTCCCGCTCGGGGCAACCGGCAAGTTGGACCGGGGAGCACTCCCCGAACCCGACTTCGTCCCGTCCGAGGCCGAGTACGTCGCACCCCGGACCCCGGTCGAGGAGATCGTCGCGGGGGTGTTCGGTGAGGTGCTCGGAGTCGAACGTGTCGGTGCCGCCGACTCGTTCTTCGACCTCGGTGGAAACTCGATCAGCGCAACGAGGCTCACCGCCAGGCTGACCGCCGCGCTCGGCGCGCAGCTGTCGGTTCGGGAGTGCTTCGAGCACCCGACCGTCGCGGAACTCGCAGAGCTGCTCGAGGTGACCGCGGGAACCGCCGAACACCGTCCCGCGCTCGTCGCCCGACCGCGGCCCGACCGCATCCCGCTGTCGCTGGCACAGCAGCGGATGTGGTTCGTCAACCAGTTCGATCCCTCCTCCCCGGCCTACAACCTGCCGCTGGCGGTGCGGTTGACCGGTTCGATCGACCCGGCGGCACTGAATTCGGCGTGGGCGGACGTCGTGGAGAGGCACGAGTCGCTGCGGACGGTCTTCCCGGTCGGCGACGAGGACGCGCACCAGGTCGTCCTGCCCGCAGCCGACGTGGTGTCCGACCTGACCCCGACCCCGGTCGCCGACGAGCAGGACCTGTTCGCGCGGATGCGTGACCTCGGTGCCACCGGATTCGACGTCACCGAGACGGTCCCGGTGCGGGTCGCCTGCTTCGAGGTGAACCCCACCGACCACATCCTGATGATGGTCGTGCACCACATCTCGGCCGACGGTGCGTCGCTGGCACCGCTGTTCACCGACGTCATGACCGCCTACGCGGCGCGCGCCGCAGGCAGTGCCCCGGACTGGGAACCGCTGCCCGTCCAGTACGCCGATTACGCGCTGTGGCAGCGTGAGTCGCTCGGCGACGAGTCCGACCCCGAATCGCTGGTCGCCCGGCAGCTGGGCTACTGGCAGCAGGCGCTCGGCGGGCTCCCCGAGGTGCTCGAGCTGCCGACCGACCGGCCGCGGCCGCCCGTGCAGTCGCTGCGCGGCGCGTCGGCACGGTTCACGATCGACGCGCAGACCCACCGCGGGCTGCTCGCGATCGCCCAGGAAACGAACTCGACCCTCTTCATGGTCGTGCACGCCGCGCTCGCCGTGCTGCTCGAGCGGCTGTCGTCGCAGACGGATGTCGCGATCGGCACGCCGGTCGCCGGCCGCGGCGAGCGGGAACTCGACAGGCTCGTCGGCATGTTCGTCAACACCCTCGTGCTTCGCGCGTCGGTGCGCCCCGACGACACCTTCGCCGACCTGCTGGCGCAGGTCCGCGCCACCGATCTGAATGCGTTCAGCCACAGCGACGTTCCGTTCGAGCGTCTCGTCGAGGTGCTGGACGTACCGCGGTCGACGGCGCATCAGCCGCTGTTCCAGGTGGCGTTGTCGTTCGACAACAACGAGTCGGTCCGGATGGAGTTCCCGGGTCTGGAGATCTCCGCGCTCGACGCCCCGCTCGAGGTCGCCAAGTTCGACCTCCAGCTCAGTGTCGGTGAGCGCTACGTCGACGGGGCCGCCGCGGGCATCGCCGGGACATTCAACTATTCGACCGACATCTTCGACGAGCGGACCGTCCTGAGCTTCGCGGACCGGTTCCACCGGATCCTCGCAGCCGTGTCGTCCGACCGCGACGTGGTCCTCGGCGACATCGAGATCCTCGATGCCGCGGAGAAAGCTGCGATCGCACCCGTCCGGGGACCGCAGTCGGTCGAGCCGCGCACGCTGCCCGAACTGCTGCGCTCGGGTGTCGAGATCTCGCCGGAGTCGGTGGCCGTGTCGTTCGAGGGCCGCGAGCTGTCCTACCGCGAACTCGACGAGCAGTCGAACCGGCTGGCCCGGGTTCTCGTCGAGCGGGGCGTGGGGCCGGAGAACTATGTCGCACTGGCGATCACACGATCCGTCGAGTCCATCCTCGGGATCTGGGCGATCGCGAAGTCCGGCGGCGCCTACCTGCCGGTCGATCCGAAGCTTCCGTACGAGCGGATCGGGGAGATGCTGGCCGATTCGGGCGCTGTTCTCGGACTGACGGTCGCCCGCCACCACCACGACCTTCCCGCCACGGTGCCGTGGATCGTCCTCGACGAGACCGCGGTCACCGAGGAGATCGCTGCCCGCAGTGCGGCCGAGGTGCAGGACGAGGATCTGCGCCGCGCGCTGACGGTCGATCACCCGGCGTACCTCATCTACACGTCGGGTTCGACGGGTAAGCCGAAGGGCGTGGTGGTCACCCACCGCGGTCTCGCGAACCTCACCCGCGAGGTGCGCGAGCACTACGTCGTGACGCCGGACTCCCGGTTCCTGCACGTGGCGTCGCCGAGCTTCGACACGTCGGTCGGCGAGATGCTCGCCGCGTTCAGCGCCGGCGCCACGCTGGTGGTCTCGCCCGCGGACGTCTACGGCGGCGACGAACTCGCCGACCTCATCCGCCGCGAACGGGTCGACAACGTGGTCATGACCCCGACCGCGCTGATGACCGTCGACCCCGACGGACTGGACTGCGTGAAGTCCGTCGTCGTCGGTGGCGACACCTGCACCCCGGAACTGGTGGCACGGTGGGCGCCCGGCCGCGAGATGCGCAACGCCTACGGTCCCACCGAGACCACCGTCATCGTCACCATCACCGAGCCGATGGTCCCGGGTGAGCGGGTGACGATCGGTTCGCCGCTGCGGGGCGTCGAGTCCCTCATCCTCGATTCGCGGTTGCGGCCGGTCCCGGAGGGGGTTCCCGGCGAGCTCTACATCTGCGGTCCGTCGGTGACCCGTGGCTACCACAACCGTCCGTCGGTCACGGCGGAGCGGTTCGTGGCCAACCCGTTCGGTGAACCCGGCGCGCGCATGTACCGCACCGGTGACGTCGTCCGGTGGGCGGACGGACGCCGGGTGGAGTACGTCGGCCGGTCCGACTTCCAGGTGAAGGTCCGCGGATTCCGCGTCGAACTCGGTGAGATCGACGCCGCCCTGGCCGCACAGCCGGACATCGAGTTCGCGGTGACGGTGGGGCGCGAGAACCCCGCCGGGCTGACGACCCTCGTGTCGTACGTCCTGTCGGCCGACGGCGCGACCGTCGACCCGGAGACGCTGAAGTCGGTTGTCGGCGAAACGCTTCCGCCGTACATGGTGCCGGCGGTGGTGATCGTCCTCGACGAGATCCCGCTGACCGGCATCGGCAAGTTGGACCGTGCGCGGCTGCCCGAGCCCGAGTTCGTCACAGCGGGTGCGGAATTCCGTGCCCCGACGACCCCGGCCGAGGAGTCGATCGCCGCCATCTTCGCCGAGGTGCTCGGGCTCGAGCAGGTCAGCGTCGACGACAGCTTCTTCGACCTCGGCGGAAACTCGCTGAGCGCCACCCGGGTCGTGTCCCGGGCCGGGCAGGTGTTCGGTCTCCGCATCGGAGTTCGCGAACTGTTCGAGGCGCCCACCGTCGCGGGTCTGGCCGCGCGCGTCGCCACCCCGGACGAGAACGTCCGGCCGCGGCCGATCCTCGGACCACGGGAGAGGTCTGCCTTCGTTCCGCTGTCGCTGGCGCAGTCCCGGATGTGGTTCATCAACCGCTTCGACCCGGACTCGCCCGCCTACAACATCCCCCTCGCGGTCCGGTTGACCGGCGCCCTGGACGTCGGCGCACTGCAGTCCGCGGTGCTCGACGTGCTGGGGCGGCACGAGTCGCTGCGCACGATCTACCCGGATTCGGCGGACGGTCCGCACCAGGTGATCCTTCCCGCCGACCAGGTGCGGCTGGACCTGACGCCTGCCGCGGTGACGGACGACGAACTGCGCGAGCAGCTGGTCGACATGGTCACCAGCGGATTCGACGTCACTGCCGATGTCCCGCCGATCCGGACGCGACTGTTCGAGGTCGGACCGCAGGACTACGTGCTGGCGCTCGTCGTGCACCACGTGTCCACCGACGGCGAATC
The DNA here is from genome assembly GCF_014256275.1 of Rhodococcus sp. 4CII. Lineage (NCBI taxonomy): Bacteria > Bacillati > Actinomycetota > Actinomycetes > Mycobacteriales > Nocardiaceae > Rhodococcus > Rhodococcus sp. 4CII. The sequence goes on along the minus strand of NZ_JACCFE010000002.1, from coordinate 1,123,101 downwards.
CACGGCACCGTTCGTGCGCGACGTCATGGTGGCGTACGCGTCCCGGGCCACGGGTCGCGAACCCGGCTTCGCGCCGCTTCCGGTGCAGTACGCCGATTACGCGATCTGGCAGCGGGAACTCCTCGGCAGCGAGGACGACCCGGAGAGCCTGATCTCCGCCCAGCTGGGCTTCTGGACGAAGACCCTCGCAGGGGTGCCCGACCTCCTCGAGCTGCCGGTCGACCGGCCGCGGCCCCCCGTGCAGTCGCTCCGTGGGTCGCGGATCGACTTCACGATCGACGCCGAGGTGCACCGCGGTCTGGCGGCGCTGGCCCGCAGGCACAACGCCAGCGTGTTCATGGCCGTGCACGCCGCGTTCGCGGTGCTGCTCAGCCGGCTGTCCGGCACCGAGGACATCGCGGTGGGCACCCCGATCGCGGGCCGCGGCGAACGCGAACTCGACGACGTCGTCGGCATGTTCGTCAACACCCTCGCACTCCGTGTACAGGTCGACGGGCAACAGACGTTCGACGAGATCCTCGATCGCGCCCGCGAGGCCGACCTCGAGGCGTTCTCGCATGCCGACGTTCCGTTCGAGCGCCTGGTCGAGGTTCTGAACCCCGCGCGCTCGACGGCCCATCACCCGATCTTCCAGGTGGGCTACTCGTTCCAGAACACGACGACGGCCGAGCTGGAACTGCCCGACCTCACCGTCACGCCGCTCGAGGTCGAGGGAGACACCGCACAGTTCGACCTGCACCTCATCCTGGGGGACAGCCCCGAAGGCGAGCAGATGTCGGGCGTGTTCACGTTCGCCACCGACCTCTTCGACCCCGCCACCGTCGAGCGCTTCGCGGACATGTTCCGGCGGGTGCTGGCCGCCGCGGTGGACGCGCCGCGGACCGCGGTCGGCGACCTGCCGCTCGTCGGGGTCGACGAGCGCGCGCTGGTGGTGTCCGGATGGAACGACACCGGGCAGCCCCTGCCGGATACGACGCTCGCCGACATGTTCGCGGCCGCCGCCGCGTCGAACCCGGACGTCACCGCGATCGTGTTCGACGGCGAGTCGCTCACCTACACCGAGTTCGCGACGAGGGTGAACCGGTTGGCCCGGAACCTCATCGATCGTGGTGTCGGCCCGGAAACGGTGGTCGGCCTGGCGATTCCGCGTTCGGTGGAACTGCTGGTCGGGATGTACGCGATCGTCGCGGCCGGCGGCGCGTACCTGCCGATCGACCCGGACCATCCGGCGGATCGCACCGCGTACGTGCTGGAGAGTGCGCAACCCGTCTGTGTGCTGACGACCCGCACGGTCGTCGAGGCGCTGCCCGGCGGCGTCGACTACCTTCTGCTCGACGAACTGGACCTCGGCGGACTCGACGCGACTCCGGTGACCGACGCGGAGCGCACCGCACCGCTGCGGCCCGACAATGCGGCATACGTGATCTACACGTCGGGTTCGACCGGCCGGCCGAAGGGCGTGGCGATCGCGCACGGTGCGATCGCGAACCAGTTGCGGTGGAAGCAGTCGGAGTACCCGCTCTCAGCCGAGGACGCGGTGCTGCTCAAGACGGCCGCGACGTTCGACCTGTCGGTGTGGGAGTTCTGGTGGGCACTGACCGCGGGTGCGCGGCTGGTCGTCGCCACCCCGGACGGCCACCGCGATCCTTCGTACCTCGCCGGACTCGTTGCGGAGCAGCAGGTTTCGACGGTGCACTTCGTACCGTCGCTGTTGTCCGCGTTCGTCGCGGTGGCGGAACCGGCGCAGCTGGTGTCGTTGCGGCGTGTGCTCTGCATCGGTGAGGCCCTGCCCGCCGACGCGGTGCGCCGATTCCGCGACGTCTGCGACGCCGAGATCTTCAACCTGTACGGCCCCACCGAGGCCGCCGTCAGCGTCACGCACTACCGGTGCGGCGACGAGCGCGACGGTTCGGTCCCGATCGGCCGGCCCGAGTGGAACACGCAGACGTACGTTCTCGACTCGCGTCTGCACCCCGTTCCCGCCGGTGTCACAGGTGAGCTCTATCTCGCGGGCGAGCAGTTGGCGCGCGGGTACTTCGGGCGCCACGACCTCACAGCGGAGCGGTTCGTCGCGAATCCGTTCGGCGAGGCCGGGGCCCGGATGTACCGCACCGGCGACGTGGTGCGGTGGAACCGCGCCGGCGACCTCGACTACGTCGGCCGCAGCGACTTCCAGGTGAAGGTCCGCGGCTTCCGCATCGAACTCGGTGAGATCGAGCGCGCGCTGGTCGCGCACCCGTCGGTGGCACAGTCCGTCGTCGTGGTGCACCACGACCGGCACACCGGCGACCGCCTCGTCGGCTACGTCGCGCCGGAGCCGGGCCGCTCGGTCGACGACGCCGACGTCCTCACGTTCGCGGGCCGGTCGGTTCCGGGATACATGGTTCCGTCCGCGCTGATCACCCTGGACGCGCTGCCGCTGAACATCAACGGCAAGCTCGATCGCAAGGCCCTGCCCGAACCTGAGTTCGGTGGCGCCGCAGACCATTACAAGGCACCGCGGACCCCCGTCGAGGAAATCGTCGCGGGTGTCTTCGCGGACGTTCTCGGTCACGAGCGCGTCAGCGTCGACACCAGCTTCTTCGATCTCGGCGGCAACTCGCTGGTGGCGACCCGAGTGGTCGCGCGGATCAACGCCGCCCTCGACACGTCGATCGGAGTGCGCGAGCTGTTCGAGGCTCCAACGGTGATCGCCTTGTCGGCGCGTGCCGAGCAGTCCGATTCGGCAGGCGCGAACCGGCCGGCGTTGGTGGCGCACCCGCGTCCCGCCCGGATTCCGCTGTCCCCGGCGCAGTCCCGCATGTGGTTCATCAACCAGTTCGACACCGCGTCGGCGGCGTACAACATTCCGCTGGCGATCCGGTTGACGGGCCGTCTCGACGTCGCGGCGCTGGGGCAGGCGCTCGGCGACGTCGTCGAGCGGCACGCGTCGGGCGTTTGCGTGGCGTGGTGGGTGGGGCGGTGCGTGCGCTGGGGGCGACGTCGTCGAGCGGCACGAGACCCTGCGGACGACCTACCCCGACACCGGTGACGGACCGGGCCAGGTCGTGCTGCCCGCCCGGAGCTTCACCGCACTCGACATCGAGGACGTGGCCGACGAGAATGCGTTGCGCGAACGCGTGATCTCCCTCGTCACCGCCGGATTCGACGTCGCGCAGGCCGTGCCCGTCCGGGCCCGCCTCCTGCGCATCGACGCCGACCAGCACGTGCTGGTCATCGTCGTCCACCACATCTCGTCCGACGGTGCCTCGACGGCGCCGCTGGCCCGCGACGTGGTGATCGCCTACAGCGCCCGCGCCGCCGGCTCCGAACCCGCCTGGGCTCCGCTCGACGTCCAGTACGCGGACTTCTCGCTCTGGCAGCACGAGTTGCTCGGTGACGAGAACGCACCGGATTCGCTGGCCGCCAAGCAACTCGACTACTGGCGGACCACGCTGAACGGTCTGCCGGACGTGCTGCCGTTGCCGACGGACCGGCCGCGACCGCCCGCACAGTCGATGCGCGGCGCGAACTTCGACTTCGAGATCGACGCGGAACTCCGCGACCGGCTCGGGGCGCTGGCCCGGGAACACAACGCGTCGCTGTTCATGGTCGCGCACGCGGCGCTGTCGGTGCTGCTCGCGCGGCTGAGCGCCACCGACGACATCGCTGTCGGCACCGCGATCGAGGGCCGCGGCGAGGCCGCACTCGACGACCTGGTCGGCATGTTCGTCAACACGCTGGTGTTGCGCGCGCAAGTCGACGTCGAAGCCCCGTTCGCGGACCTCCTCGCACAGGTGCGTCAGCACGACCTCGGCGCGTTCACCCACACCGACGTGCCGTTCGAGCGGCTGGTCGAGATCCTGCAGCCGGAACGCTCGACCGCGTTCTCGCCGCTGTTCCAGGTGGCTCTCGCGTTCCAGAACATCGAGCAGGCGCACCTCGAACTCCCCGGACTGACGGTCGAGGGACTCGACGGTGGGATCAACGCCGCAAAGTTCGATCTGCAGCTCACGCTCGCCGACGCGGCAGGCGCGGACGGGGACGCGCCGATGCGTGGCGTGTTCACCTACGCGACGGATCTGTTCGACGAGCGCACCATCGCGTCGTTCGCCTTCCGCTTCCAGCGCATCCTCGAGGCGATCACCACCGACGCGTCCGTGCTGATCGGCGACATCGACGTCCTCAGCGAGAACGAGCACACCGTGCTCGCACCGGTGCGCGGCGCGGATACCGCCGCACCCGAGATGCTGTCGGGCATCCTCCGCGCTGCCGCGGCGGTGAACCCCGACGCCGTCGCCGTCGTGTGCGGCGACGAGCAGGTCACCTACCGGGACCTCGACGAGCGCTCGAACCGGCTCGCTCGCGTGCTCATCGGCAGGGGCATCGGGGCCGACGATTTCGTGGCCCTCGCGCTGACCCGCTCCGTCGAATCGATCCTGTCCATCTGGGCGGTCGCGAAGACCGGGGCGGCGTTCGTCCCCGTCGATCCGAGCTACCCGTTCGACCGGATCGTGCACATGGTCACGGACTCCCGCGTGGAGATCGGTCTCACCACCGCCGCCCACGTCGCCGAACTCCCGGACACCGTGCGCTGGCTCGTGCTCGGTGCGGACGAGATGGACGACGCGTGCGCGTCCGTGTCGAACGAGGCCGTCACCGACGCGGACCGCATCCGTCCGACCCGGGTCGACGACGCGGCGTACGTCATCTACACGTCGGGATCGACGGGCCTGCCCAAGGGCGTCGTCGTCACCCACACGGGCCTGGCGAACGTCACGACCGAGCAGATCGAGAGGCTCCGGCTCACCCCGCAGTCGCGGGTGCTGCACTTCGCCTCGCCCAGCTTCGACGCATCGGTCTTCGAGTTGCTGCACGCCGTCGCCGCCGCGTCGACGATGGTCATCGCGTCCGGTGTCGTGTACGGCGGAGACGAACTCGCGCGGTTGCTGAAGAAGCAGAAGGTCACGCACGCCTTCATCACCCCCGCCGCGCTCACCACGGTGGACCCGGCCGGGTTGGAAGGCATCGAGGTGCTGTCGGTGGCCGGCGAGGCCTGCCCGCCGGAGCTCATGCAGAAGTGGGCGCCGGGCCGGCGCATGTTCAACCTGTACGGCCCGTCCGAGGCCACGATCTGGAGCACGTCGAGCAACCCGATGAAGGCGGATCGACCCGTCACCATCGGCGGTCCCACCCGGGGCGTCGACGTGGTCGTGCTCGACTCCCGGCTCACTCCCGTCCCGGTGGGTGTCGCGGGTGAGCTGTACGTCGCGGGACCGAGTGTGGCCCGCGGCTACCACAACCGGTTCGCACTGACGGCGGAACGATTCGTCGCCAACCCGTTCGATGGTTCCGGTGAGCGGCTCTATCGCACCGGCGACGTGGTGCGCTGGGTGCACGACGGCGAGACGGGGGAACTCGTCCTCGACTACGTCGGCCGCAGCGACTTCCAGGTGAAGGTCCGCGGGTTCCGCATCGAACTCGGCGAGATCGACGCCGAACTCGGCAGGCACCCGAGCGTCGACTTCGCGGTCACGCTCGGCCATCACCGTGAGCAGACCGGGCAGACCGTCCTGGTGTCGTACGTGATGCCCGCAGCGGGCGCGTCCATCGACGTCGCCGAATTGTCGGCGTTCGTCTCCGAGACCCTGCCCGGGTACATGGTGCCGTCGTCGATCATGGCCATCGACTCGGTGCCGCTGACACCCGCCGGCAAGCTCGACCGCAAGGCCCTTCCCGAGCCGCAGTTCGTGTCGGCCGCCGGCGAGTACACCGCGCCGTCCACGCCGATGGAGAAGGCCATCGCGGACGTCTTCGCACAGGTCCTCGGTGTCGACCGCGTCAGCGTCGACGACTCGTTCTTCGCCCTCGGTGGCGACAGCATCGTGTCCATCCAGCTGACGACCCGGGCGAAGAACGCCGGGGTGCTGTTCACGGCGCGAGACGTCTTCGAACGCAAGACCGTCGCCGCGCTGGCCGACGTGGCCGCGTGGGCCACCGAGGTCGACTCGGTGAAGCTCGAGGAGTTGCCGGGCGGCGGGGTCGGCACGATGCCGCTCACCCCGATCGCACACTGGCTGGTGGAGACGGCAGGAACCTTCGACAAATTCTCGCAGGCCGTTCTGCTGACCACCCCACCCGCTGTGACCCGAGATCAGTTGGCGGACACGGTGGATGCGATCCTGGCACGCCACGACATTCTCCGCTCCCGGCTCACCCGGGACGGGGACGACTGGTCGTTCCAGGCTCTCTCCGCCCGCAAGGCGCTCGATGCGGACGACCTCATCGAGCAGATCGAATTCACCGACAAGCCGGGCACGGACGAGTTCGAGCGGCTTGCCCGCGCGGCCCTCGATCGTGCCGCGGACCGGCTGGATCCGGCATCGGGCCGGATGACGCAGTTCGTGTGGTTCGCCCCCGCGGAGTCGCTGCCGGGGCAGAGCGGCCGCCTGCTGGTGCTCGCGCACCACCTCGTCGTCGACGGAGTGTCCTGGCGAGTGCTGCTGCCGGACTTCGCGACCGCGGGGTCACAGATCATGGCTGGGCAGCCGGCACAGCTCGAGCCGGTCGGTTCCTCCGTCCGGGCCTGGGCGCACGGTCTCGTCGAGGAGGCGAAGTCCCCGCACCGCGTGGCGGAACTCGACTTCTGGCGTGAAATGATCGCCGGCACGGATCCGCTGATCGGGCGGCGCGCGTTCGATCCGGAACGCGACGTGATCGCCCGGACCGATCGCCTGAGCATGACGTTCTCGACGCAGGTGACGCAGGCGCTGCTGACCACAATCCCGCAGTCCGTGAACGGCGGGGTCAACGACGGCCTCCTCGCGGCGCTCGCTCTCGCGGTGTCGCGATGGCGTGAACTCCGCGGCGGGACCGCGGATCGTTCGGTGCTGATCAATCTCGAGGGCCACGGCCGGGAGGAGTCGACGGTTCCCGGCGCCGACCTCTCCCGCACCGTGGGCTGGTTCACGAGCCTCTACCCGGTGCGGCTGGACGTCTCACGGGCCGATCTCGCCGACGCGTTCGACGGCGGCACCTCGGCGGGTGCCGCGCTGAAGGCGGTCAAGGAACAGTTGCTGGCCGTGCCCGACAAGGGCATCGGCTACGGGCTGCTGCGCTACCTCAACGACGAGACGGCTCCGGCCCTGGCGTCGCTACCGACTCCGCAGATCGGGTTCAACTACCTCGGTCGGGCGGGTTCGGTGGACCTTCCCGCCGAGATCCGGGACCTCGGCTGGATCCCCGACAGCGACTCGGGTGAGTTCGGCGGCGCCATGGACGACGAGATGGTGGCGCCGGCGGTGCTCAGCATCAACGCGGTGACGTCGGAGACGGCGTCCGGCCCCCAGATCGAGGCCAAGATCGCGTTCGCCACCGACATTCTCGACGAGGCGGACGTGTGGGAATTCGCCGAGCTGTGGCACGCTGCGGCGACCGCGCTGGCCGAACACGCGTCCGGGCCGAAGAGCGGCGGTCTCACGCCGTCCGACGTTCCCCTCGTGACCGTGACGCAGGACGATCTCGAGGCGCTCGAGCGGCGCTACCGGGGCGCCACCGACGTGTGGCCGCTCGCTCCGCTGCAGTCCGGAATGTTCTTCCATTCCGTTCTCGCCGAGGACGCGGTGGACGTCTACACGGCTCAGGTCGTGCTCGACTTCCAGGGTGTCGTCGACACCGGCCGCCTCCGCGGCGCGGCGGAGGCGCTGATCGCGCGCCACGCGAACCTGCGCACCGCGTTCGTCCCCGACGATTCGGGGACCGCGGTCCAGGTGGTCGTCGATCACGTTGCACTGCCGTGGGAAGAGCTCGACCTGTCGGCGCTGTCCGAGGCCGACCGCGAGGCGCGGATCAGTTCCGTTCTGAGCGAACACCGTTCGGCGCGATTCGACATGGGCCGCCCGCCCCTCATGCGGTTCCTGCTGATCCGCACGGGGGAGAGCAGCTACCGGTTCTCCATCAGCAACCACCACATCCTGCTCGACGGATGGTCGATGCCACTGCTGATGAAGGACCTGCTGGTGCTGTACGCGACCCGCGGCGACGCTTCGGTGCTGCCGCGCGTGCGTGGCTACCGCGATTTCCTCGCCTGGCTGTCCGAACGCGACACCGACGCCTCGCGCAGCGCCTGGGCACACGCACTGGCGGGACTGGACGGCCCAACCGTTCTCGCGCCGGCGCCGAGCGGCGAGGACCGTCCCGAACCCGCCGAATTCGCAGTGCATCTCGGCGAGGTGGTGAGCGAGAACCTCGCGCGGATCGCCCGGGACCGAGGCCTGACGATGAACACGATCGTCCAGGCGGCGTGGGGTCTGCTGCTGGCCCGGATGACGGCGTCCGGTGACGTCGTCTTCGGTGCCACCGTGTCGGGTCGCCCGCCGGAGGTCGCCGGGATCGAGTCGATGGTGGGTCTGTTCATCAACACCATCCCGATCCGGGTGCGCATCGATCCCCGCGAGACGCTCCTCGGCCTCCTCGAGCGGTTGCAGGCGGAGCAGTCGGCGCTGTTCGACCACCACCACATCGGTCTCCCCGAGATCCAGCAGGTCGCCGGAATCGGCGGACTGTTCGACACGTTGACGGTGTTCGAGTCCTACCCCGTGGACCGGGCCGGACTCACCGAGGACAGCGACATCGACGGTCTCCGGGTCGCCGGGGTGCAGATCAGCGACGCGTCGCACTACCCGCTGAGCCTGCTGGCCCAGTCGGACAGCGAACTGCAACTGGTCCTGAAGTACCTTCCGGACGTGTTCGGTGCCGACACCGTCGAACGGTTCGGTTCCCGGCTGACGCGGATCCTGCAGACCATCGCGGCCGGAAGTTCCACTCTGGTGGGCGATCTGGATCTGCTCACCGCGGACGAACGCAACCTCGTGCTGTCCCGGTGGAACGATTCCGGGCACGAGGTGACGGACGAATCCGTGGTGTCGATGTTGGGCGCACAGGTCGCACGCTCACCCCACGCCACCGCGGTGGTGGCGGACCACGTGCGCCTCACCTACGCCGAGTTCGACGCGCGGGTGAACCGTCTGGCACGGCACCTCATCGCACTGGGCGTCGGTCCGGACTCCGTGGTGGGCATCGCGATGCGGCGCTCGCTCGACATGGTGGTCAGCCTCTACGCCGTCCATGCGGCGGGCGGCGCGTACGTCCCGATCGACCCGGAACACCCGGCCGACCGGACGTCGTACGTCGTGGACAGCGCCGCACCGACGTGCGTGCTGAGTTCGGCAGACGACATCGCGAACCTCGATGTGGACGTGCCCGTGTACCTGGTCGAGGACTTCGACCTGTCCGAGTACGGCGACGGCCCGGTCGAGGACGCCGAGCGGCTCGGGGACCTGCGCCCGGACAACCTGGCGTACGCGCTGTACACGTCGGGTTCGACGGGACGTCCGAAGGGCGTGGCAATTCCGCACTCGGCGCTGGCCAACCAGCTGGCCTGGATGCGAGACGTCTACGGCATCGGCGCGCAGGACGTGGTGCTGCAGAAGACCCCGTTCACGTTCGACGCCTCCGTATGGGAGCTGTTCCTGCCGTTGGTGGTCGGTGGCACCCTCGTGATCGCCACGCCGGACGGTCACCGGGATCCCGAGTACATGGCGGCGACGGTCGGCACGGAATCGGTGACGGTGATCCAGTTCGTCCCGTCCGTGCTCACCATGTTCCTCGACGCCGCGACCGCCGACGGGTGCGGTTCGCTGCGGCTCGTGTTCGCGGGCGGTGAGCCCCTGCCGCAGTCGGCTGCGGAGCGGGTCGCCGGACTCGGTTCTGCGGAGCTGGTGAACCTGTACGGTCCGACCGAGGTGACCATCAACTCGACGGCCCACGTGGTGGAGCGGTCGGGAACGGGGGCGATCGCGCCGATCGGTGCGCCGGCCTGGAACACCCGGGCCTACGTGCTCGACGCGCATCTGAACCCGGCACCGGTCGGAGTTCCCGGCGAGCTGTACCTCGACGGTGCGCAGCTGGCCCGCGGATACGTCAACAGTGCCGCGCTGAGCGCGGACCGGTTCGTCGCCAACCCGTTCGGTGGTTCCGGGGTGCGGATGTACCGCACCGGTGACCTCGTCCGGTGGAACGAGCACGGCGGCCTCGAGTTCGTGGGCCGCACCGACTTCCAGGTGAAGGTGCGCGGCCTGCGCATCGAGCTCGGCGAGGTCGAGGAGGCCTTCGTCCGGCACGCCGACGTGGCCCAGGCCGCGGTGATCGTCCACGACAGCGAGGTGGGGGCGCGGCTCGTCGCCTACGTCGTTCCGAGGCCGGATGCGGCGCTCGACACGGCGGCGCTCACCGAGTTCGTCGCGGAATCGTTGCCCGACTACATGCTTCCGGATTCCGTGATGGTGCTCGGCGCACTTCCGCTGGGTACGAGCGGCAAGCTCGACCGGCGCGCTCTGCCGGTGCCGGACTTCGCGTCGGCGGCCGAATTCCGGGCGCCGCGCACCGACACCGAGCGGGCTCTGGCGACCGTGTTCGCGGAGCTCCTCGGGCGCGACGGTGTCGGCATCGACGACTCGTTCTTCGAGCTCGGCGGCGACAGCATCGTGTCGATCCAGCTGGTGGCGCGGGCCCGTTCGGCCGGTATCCACTTCACGGCGCGCGACGTCTTCGAGCGGCGAACCGTCGCCGAGCTGGCGGCGGTGGCCGATTCGGGTGCCTCCGCGGCGGCGGTTCTGCAGGAGTACGAGGGTGGTGGCGTCGGAACGGTGCCGCTCACCCCGGTCGCCCGCAAGATGGTCGAACGCGGCGGAGACTTCGACCGGTTCGTCATGCCGTTGCTGCTGACGCTGCCAGCCGGAATCGACCGTGCGCAGGTGATCGCGACGATCACCGCGGTCGTCGACAGGCACGACGTGCTGCGGTCGGCTCTCGTCACGGACGGGTCGGAGGACGCGCTCGAGATCGCACCCGTGGGCAGCGTGGACATCGACGCGACGGTGCAGCGGGTGGAGATCGCGGCCGGCGACCAGCCCGGCACCCCGGAGTTCGACGCGGTCGCGAGTGCGGCGTTCGACGCGGCGCTGGATCGTCTCGATCCGCGTGCGGGATCGATGCTGCAGTTCGTCTGGTTCGACCCGGCGGAGGCCGATCGACGCGGTCGGTTGCTCGTGGTGCCGCACCACCTCGTCATCGACTCCGTGTCGTGGCGGATCCTGGTGCCGGACTTCGCGACCGCAGGCGCACAGGTCGCGGCTGGGGCGTCACCGTCCCTGGAACCGGTCGGAACGTCGCTGCGGCGCTGGACCGACGGTCTGCTGGAGGCGGCGGCGACACCGGAGCGGGTGGCCGAACTCGGCGTGTGGGAGCACATGCTGACCGGTCCGGATCCGCTGCTCGGATCGCGTGAGCTGGACCTGCGCACCGACCTGGTCGACACGCTGGAACGGACCCGCGTGGACGTGCCCGCAGCGGTCACCGAGGCCTTGCTGGGTGGCACGCCGGGCGCGCTGGACGGTGAGATCGGCGACGTCCTCGCGACCGCCCTCGCGCTGGCGGTGGCCGCATGGCGTCGTGACCGCGGAGTCGAGGCGTCGTCGACGGTGGTGACCCTCGAGGGACACGGCCGTGAGGAGTCCACGGTTCCGGGTGCGGATCTGTCGCGGACGGTCGGCTGGTTCACCACGATGTACCCGGCCCGTCTCGATCTCGGCGGAGTGGACATCGCGGATGCCATGAACGGCGGCGTGGGCGCGGCGGATGCGGTGCGTGCGGTGCGTGATCAGCTGGGCGCGATCCCGGACCGGGGAATCGGCTACGGTCTGCTGCGCTACCTCAACCCCGACACGTCGGCGGTCATGAGGCAGTGGCCGGAACCGCAGATCGTGTTCAACTACATCGGACGCGTCAGCGCGGCCGAGGTTCCCGAGGCCGTGCGCGGCCTGGACTGGCTGCCCGATTTCGAGTCGCCCATCTCGGGTGGGTTCGAGAAGAGCGCGATGCCGGCGCAGGCGGTGCTCGACATCCAGTCGGTGATCTCGGAAACCGAGGAGGGCCTGCAGCTGTCGGCCTTCATGTCGTTCCCGCCCGGCATCCTGACTACGCCGGAGGTCGACCGGTTCGGACAGTTCTGGGTGGCGGCGCTCTCCGCGCTCGTGGCTCAGGCAGAGGAGCGGTCCGAACGCTGACCGACGTGGCCCGTGGTGGGAAGGTTCTCGGCCGACCCACCACGGGACCTCAGGCCCAGTCGAAGGACATCTCGCCCGCGACGCCGAGGTGCTTGCACAGCTTGTGGATGCCGCCGAAGTCCTGCACCAGCGCGGAGCGGCTGGTGTCGTGTTCGGCGTCGTCGATCATCGCCCGGCCGCCGTCGAGGTCCAGGATCTCGACGATCGTGTGCCAGGTGGAGTAGTCGTTGCTGCTGAATGCGGTCATCGCGTCGACCAGTCCGTCCAGGAAGTGGCGCCGGTCGCCGGGACCGAGGGTGTCGTAGACGACGGCGGCGATGTCGTCGGCGATCGAGGCGTGGCAGTACTCGTCCCGATTGTGCAGCCGGACCGTCGCCCGGTTGACCGGCTGGATGACGTCGTCCTCGGTGATCAGATCCAGATAGGAACTGATCGAGATCTCGGCCACCGTCATGAAGGCAAACGTTGTGATCGCCCGCTTTCTCGGGTCGGCGGCCTCGGCCGTCGCCGCGCGTTGGCGGCGCAACGTCAGGACGTCGGGAAGGGCGTTGTTCGGCATCGCCCATCCGCGCTGTCTGCGGGTGACCGCGCTGGCGTTCAAGTGCATGAGGGTGTGGTACTGCTCGTCCACCATCGCCTGGTGGACGGCGACGGCGAATGTGTCTCCCAAGCCGGTGTCCAGGGCGTCGTGCGCGACGAGGTCGAATCCGGGATTGACCACGTACTGCTCGATGTCCATGACGTTCTTGTTGAACGCGATCCACGCCCACGCCCGAAGTTGGTTCCGTTGCTCCTCGCGCATGGCACGGAACCGATCATGATCGGCGAAGGGTAGCAGCGCGTTCGGGTAGTCCTGCTTGCCGACGTCGAACAGCGCGTCGAGGTCGGGTTCCGGTTTCTTGACGGTTGCCCGTTGTCCCCAGTTCCGGGCGAGCCGGGACACGACGGCGCTCTCGACCGGATCCGCCGGATCGTACTCCGGGAGCGAGGGAGTCTTCTGGAAAGTCATGACACGTCTCCGTTCCTGTCCCACGCCCGCGGCTGTCTGTGAACGAGATCGGTGAAGAGGTCGGCGCAGAGCCGGGCGAGGGGTTCGCTCCGGTCGCCGAGGGTCGATGTCGACCGCGTCATGAGCGACGCGAAGTCGTCCTCCGTACCCTGTTCGACGGTCTCCGTCAGGGTGGCGAGCGCCGCGGCGAGCGCGCGCCTGGCCTCGCCGGCGAACGGATTGCCCGCCTGAATGTCCCGGTACACCTCGGGGACGCCGCCGCCGACACGGGCGAGGAGGGCGAGTGACACGAGATGGGGCGGTGTTCCGACCGCGGTGAGCGCGGCGCCGTCGACACCGAGTTCGGCCAGGGCGAGGCCGAACGCGAGGATCCCGGCGTGGGTGAGCGCCTGAGTGGCCGCGGTGAGCCGGTCGTGGTTCTCGGCGTCCAGACGGACCACCGACGACCCCCAACCGGACAGCGACGACAGGAACCAGTCGACGTCGCCGCCGTCCCGGTAGGTCACCGCCGCGATCGGCCGGCCCTCCGGCGCGAGGGATGGCGCGAACATCGGGTTGATGCCCACCGCGCTGTTGCGCAGCGCGCTGTCACGCAGAGCGGCGGCGAATCGGGATTTCACCGACAGCGTGTCGACCAGGAGGGCATGCGTAGACAACTCTGCGACGACGAACGGGATCGCGTCCAGCGCGGCGCCTTCGGGGATCGCCAGGATCACCGCATCCGACGAACTCACCACCGCCCGAACCTCGGGTGACGGGTCGGTGACGTCGCCCTTCACCTGATCCGGATCGGATCGGTCGGTGAACCGGACGTCGATGGTGCGCACCATGTTTCCGTCGTCGCGCAGCCGAGTCGCCAGCATCCGGCCGACATCGCCGGAGCCGCCGATCAGAGCGACGGTCCGGGCCGATGCGGCCGGGGCGTTCACTGCCCTATCTCGTTCGGCCTGTCCGCCGTCACGGACAGAGCGCGCAACATGGTGGCCGCCTTCACCATCGCCTCGTCGAACTCTTCCTCCGGGTCGGACAGCGCCGTGATCGCACCACCGATGCCGAACGTCACCTCGGTGTCGGTGGCGACGATCGTGCGGATGACGATCGACAGATCGGCCGTCCCTGTCAGGGAGAAGTAACCGATCGACCCCGAATACACGCCCCGCGGGCCGGACTCGAGCCGGTCGATGATCTCCATCGTCCGGATCTTCGGGGCGCCGGTCATCGATCCGCCGGGGAAGGCGGCCCGCACGCACTCGACGACGGACGCGTCGGCGCTGAGGGTTCCGCGCACTGTCGACACCAGCTGATGCACGGCCGCGTACGTCTCGATGTCGAAGAGCTTGGGAACGTGCACCGAACCGGGAACGCAGACCCGGGCCAGATCGTTCCGGGTCAGATCGACGATCATCAGGTTCTCGGCGCGATCCTTCTCGCTGTCGAGCAAGTCCTGCCGCAGCGCCGCGTCCTTGGCCGGTGTGGCGCCGCGCGGACGCGTCCCCTTGATGGGCTTGGACTCCACCACCCGGTCGGCGCCGATCCTGAGGAACCGCTCGGGGGAGGCGCTGAGAACGGACAGACCGGCGAACTGGAGGTACGCGCTGTACGGGGTGGGGCTGATGGAACGGAGCAGTTCGAACGTGTGCAGGGGATCGATCGACTGGTCGACCGTCGCCATATTGGTCAGGCACACCTCGTAGGACTCACCGGTCCGGATCTCGCCCAGCGACGTCGCGATGTGTTCGAGGTATTTGTCGTGCTCGTGGCGCAGGGCGAGTTCGGCCGTCTCCGGCTTCCGGATCGGCGATACCGCGGTCGCCGGGTGATCCGGTTCGGCCAGCCGGTGCAGCGCCGCCTCCATCTCGTCGAGCCAGCGGCGCAGTTCCGGATCGTCCGGGTGATCGCTCAGGCACAGGGCGTAGGTGCGTTCGCCCGAATGATCGATGACGACGGCACGATCGGCGAACACCAGAGCGGCGTCGGGAGTGGGCGACTTGTGCGCCGCCGCACCACCCGTCTCGGCTTTCAATTCGTAGCCGAGGTACCCCACGTAGCCGAGGCCGAACGGCACACCCGGGAGGCCGGGCACCGACCGGGCCTGCAGTTGACGCTCGAGATAGTCGAAGAACGGGGCGTGCACCTGCTCGACCGGCAACCCCTCGCGGGTGATCCGGACGATCGATTCGCTGACGTCGTAGGTGATGTACTCGGCGCGGGGGCCGGAGCAGTTGCCCATGATCGTGAATCGCGAATTCGGTTCCGATGCCGAGGTCCCGTCGAGCCAGAACGCGTTGGGCCCGGAGGCGAAGAGGTCCTCGAACGTGGTGCGGGGGTCGACCTCGTGGTCGACTCGCACCTGCTGAACCACATACGGCGCGTGGGGGATCGGGATTCTGAG
This sequence comes from Rhodococcus sp. 4CII, assembly GCF_014256275.1. Lineage (NCBI taxonomy): Bacteria > Bacillati > Actinomycetota > Actinomycetes > Mycobacteriales > Nocardiaceae > Rhodococcus > Rhodococcus sp. 4CII. Next base: position 1,107,596 of record NZ_JACCFE010000002.1, on the reverse strand, counting down.
CATGGAGCCGTGGGTGGGTGACCCGGAATGCGTCTGCGTGAGGTCACGGAAGTTCGCGAGCAGTTCGTGCCCGAAGGCGGTGCTGATGGATTCGGGGTGGAACTGGACCCCCCACAGGGGGCGGCTGCGATGGCGGACGCCCATCAGCAGACCGTCCGCGGTCCAGGCGGTGGCCTCGAGATCGTCGGGGAGGTCTTCGACGATCAGCGAGTGGTAGCGGACCGTCGGGAACGGCGAGGGGATGCCGGCGAACAGTTCCGAATCGTTGTGCTCGACGAGCGACACGCGGCCGTGCATCGGTTCGGGTGCGAGAACGACGCTGCCGCCGAACAGCTGACACAACCCCTGATGGCCGAGGCACACACCGAGCACGGGAAGTTCGGTTTCCGCGAGGATGCGCGCGCTGATGCCGAAGTCGCGTTGCCGTTCCGGGCGTCCGGGGCCGGGGGAGATGACGATGTTGTCGAAGTCGGACCAGGGGATCGAGTCCCACTCCACGTCGTTGTGCACGACCGTGGGCGGCTCACCGTTCACCTCGGCCAGCAACGTGAACAGGTTGTAGGTGAAGGAGTCGTAATTGTCGACCAGCAGCGTCCGGGTACTCATCACGACTCGACATTCGCAGACGGCACGGAACTGTGATGAACGTGGTGGTCGTCACCGTGGCTGTGGTTGCCGTTGTGGCGGGTGCGCTCGTCCGCGGGTGTGGCGTTGATCACGAGATCCTCGAGCCTGCAGGTCTCGGCGATGAGAAGGTCGTACAGCGAATCGAAGAACTCCGGCGACAGAGAATGGCTGTCTGCGTACTGCCGCGCCCGCTCGTGGACGAGGTGAACCCGGCCCGGCTGCATCATGGCGATGTGCTCGCGCCGCTTCAACTCTCCGATGCGCAGGCACACCTCCAGGCGCTGGCGCACCGCTTCGAGCAGGGTCACGTCGACGGCGTCGAGTTCCGCGCGCAGACCCTCGAGTGCCTGCTGCGCCGAGACGTCAGGATGCTCTCCGGAATCGTCGCCGTTCCGCTGTTCTACCGAGAAATACATAGTCGCCCCACTCGCTCGATCGGCAGTAGCCTTCTCATCCCGACTATCGTGTGTCATTGGTGGTTCGTTTCCGCGGGTCTTCCGGATGGCCGAGAGTGCTGTCCGGACCAGTCGTGCGCGAACCGGGTGGGTTATCACCTCCAGAGTCTCGATCTCGAGTTGAGACTTTGATGGACGGTTGGCTAACGTAATCTGAAGTCTATTTCCGCCAACTCAGGATACGAGGAATATGCGTATATCGTCGGCCGGTAGGGCTCTGTTGTTCGCGCTGGCAGGCATCGTGACGTTCTGCAGTGCGGCACCGGCGGCAGCGGACCCCGTCGAAGCCGAACCCGCACCCGTGGCCGACCCCTCCGTGCTGCCCGGGGCGAACGACTGGAGCTGTACGCCGTCCGCCGCGCATCCTCGTCCCGTCGTGCTGGTGCACGGCACGTGGACCGGCATGCTGGGAACGTGGAAGGACCTCGCCCCGGCACTTACCGCGGAGGGGTATTGTGTCTTCGCTCTCAACTACGGACAAGCTGCGGGTCTGACCGAGGGCAACCTGATGCGCATGTTCGGCGGCGCCGACATCGCGGAGTCCGCGCAGCAGCTCGCCGGGTTCGTCGACCAGGTCCGCACCGCCACCGGCGCCCCGCAGGTCGACGTGATCGGGCACTCGCTCGGCGGCACCGTGGCCCGCCAGTACCTGCGGTTCGACGGCGGTGCCGACCGTAGTAACCCCACGCTGAACAAGGTGCACTCGCTCGTCACACTCGGCGCCACCAACCACGGAACCAGCTTCGGGGACGTCCAGACGCTCGGTGCGATCGCGCAGGCGCTGGGTGTGCCGGTCACGACGCTCGCCGGTGTCGCGGTCGGACCGTCGTACATCCAGCAGATGGTGGGGTCACCCTTCCTGCAGGTGCTCAACGCGGGGGGCGACACGGACCCCGGCATCGACTACACGGTTGTCGCGAGCCGCGCCGACACCGTCTCGACGCCGCCCGAGAACACGTTTCTGACGCCCGGTCCGGGGGCAGTCGTGCACAACGTCTGGCTGCAGGACGGATGCCCCGCGAACACGGCGGAACACAACCAGCTCACCACCGACCCCCGGGCCGTGTACATCATCCAGCGGGCGCTGGATCCCACCTACGGAGACCGCAACCCTGCGCCGTGCTGACCCGGCGCGGATGATCGGTGGTGCCGGTCAGTCCCAGATTCCGACGTCGTCGAGATGCGCGACAAGTCGCTGCGCGCCGTCGATGAAGTGCGCCTTGTTCTCGGCGCCCACGACTTCGGCCTTGCCGTCGGCCAGGGCAGCGATGAGACGGCGATGGCTCTCGACCGCCGATTCGCCCCAGGCGGGATCGGACGAATAGAACTGCACCGGGGTGTACCGGGTTGCGCTGAGCAGGAACCACGACAGCTTGCTCGCGTCGGCCAGACGGTTGATGACCCGGTGGAACGTGAACTCGAGATCCTCGATGCGATCGGCGTCGCCGTCCTCGACGGCGCGCCGCAGTTTCCCGTTGATCGCGGTCAGCTCGTCGATGGCCTCCGGGGTGGCGGACCGCGTCGCCCGGACGGCGAGTTCTTCCGCGATCTGGCCTTGCAACCAGAACAGATCGTGAATGTCCTCGCGGCTGAGCGGGGCGACCACGTACCCGCGGTGAGGGACCAGTTCGACCAGACCCTCGCCGCGCAGGGTCAGGAGCGCCTCACGTACCGGTGTGACGCTGACGCCCAACTCGGCCGCGGTCTCGTCGAGACGGATGAAGTCACCCGGGCGGACGCCCCCGGACATGATCAGGTTCCGGACGTGCACGGCGACGTCGTCCGACAACTGCGGCCGGCGGCGCAGGGTGCGGCCCGATGAGGATCGTGACACGGAGGGCGATGCCATGGAGAACTCCTTCGATGCGGCACACAGCATAAACCGCCGGGGGTGCTTACAAGCCGTAGGTCTTGCCGATGATGTCGCGCTGAATCTCGTTGGTACCACCGTAGATGCTGGACACGATGGTGGAGCGCACGTGCTTCTCCATGTCGAACTCGGTGGCGTAGCCGTACCCGCCCATCATCTGCATCCCCTCGAGCGCAACCTTCTTCGCCGTCTCCGTGACCTTCAGCTTGGCCATCGACGCTTCGCGGGCCAGCATCTTGTCCGGGTTCGCATCGACGTCCTTCGCGACGCTGTAGACGAGGAGCTTGCAGCATTCGATTTCCGTCGCGAGATCGGCGATCCGGTGCCGTAGCGCCTGGAACGATCCGACGGGCCGCCCGAACTGCTTGCGCTGGGTGACGAAGTCGAGGGTGTCGGCGAACGCGCGTTGCGCCGTGCCGAGCATCATGGCCGCGAGGATGAGGCGCTCGAAGTTCAGGCCCGTCATCAGCTGCCGCCACCCGTTGCCGACCTCGCCGACCACGGCGTCCTCGGGGAGCGCACAATCGGTGAAGTAGAGGTCGTTGACCTCCTTGCCGCCCATGGTGTCGATGCCGCTGATCTTCAGCCCGGCGGTGTCCGCGGGGACGTGGAACATCGTCAGACCTTCGTGCTTGCCGTCGCCGCGCCCGGTGCGGGCCACGAGCAGGATGTTGTCGGCGAAGTGCGCGTTGGAGCACCACGTCTTCTGGCCGTTGATCACCCAGCCGTCGGCGGTCTTCTCCGCGCGGGTGCTGAGATTGCCGACGTCGGAACCGGCTTCCGGCTCGGACATCGAGATGGACTGCGACCGGCCGGCGACGATGCCGCGCAGCACGACGTCCTTCTGGGCATCGGTCCCGAACTTCGCGTACGCGCCACCCGTGATGAGGGTCGGTCCGATTCCGCCGATGGGGGCCATGCCCTTGGCGGCCTCCTCGAGCAGGATGCACATGTCGACGTGGCTGGCCGCCGAGCCGTCGTACTCCTCGGGGATGGTGATGCCCAGCCACCCGAGTTCGGCCATCTTCTCGTACAGGCCCTGGTTGTGATTGTGCTCGCCGTGGTTCGTCAGCCTGTCGCGCTGCTCGCGGGTCCCGCTCTCACGCTTGCAGAAATCGGCGATCGCTGCCGCGAAGTCCTTCTGTTCACTGGTGAAATCGACGCTCATGTCCGGGGGACTCCTCAGGGGTGCTTCGGCCGGCGAATCGGACGGCCGATGGTGACTGGACGGGGCTTGCCGCGATGGGGTCTGCCACATACTGTGATGTCCACTACATTACATCACATCACATATATTTGATGTGATCGCGAGGGAGGATATCGACCATGTCACAGCAGGCGGAGACGACCGACACGACACCCGACGAGCAGCCCGCGGCCGGAACGGAGCCTGCGCCGACGACGTTCTCGTCCCTGGACCCGCGCACCGGCGACGTTCTGGCCGACTACCCGATCCAGGGGGACAAGGACGTGCGTGCGGCGGTCGACGCCGCCCGAGCCGCTGCGAAATGGTGGAACGCGCTCGGGTTCGACGGCCGCAAGCAGTGGCTCCTCGACTGGAAGAAGTCGATGGCCCGCGACGGCGAGCAACTCGCCGCGCTCGTCGCCGCCGAGACCGGCAAGCCGTACGACGACGCGCTCCTCGAGGTCATGCTCGCCATCGAACATCTCGACTGGGCCGCGAAGAACGCGGGCAAGGTCCTGAAGCGTCGAAAGGTGCCGTCCGGCTTGGTCAGTGCGAACCAGGCCAGTAGTGTCGGCTACGAACCGATGGGGGTCGTCGGCGTCATCGGTCCCTGGAACTATCCTGTCTACACGCCGATGGGTTCCATCTCCTACGCGCTGGCCGCAGGCAACACCGTCGTCTTCAAACCGAGCGAACTCACCCCCGGCGTCGCGATGTGGCTCGCCGACAAGTGGGCTGCCCTCGTTCCCAATCAGCCTGTCCTGCAGGTGGTCACCGGCGACGGGTCCACCGGTTCGGCCCTCGTCGCGGCCGGCGTCGACAAGATCGCCTTCACCGGGTCCGCCGCCACCGGCAAGCGCGTCATGGCGGCGTGCGCCGAGACGCTGACACCTCTGGTCGTGGAGGCCGGTGGCAAGGACGCCATGATCGTCGCCGCCGACGCGAACCTCGACGAGGCGGCCGGATTCGCGGTGTTCGGGGCGATGGGCAACGCGGGGCAGACGTGCGCGGGAGTCGAACGCATCTACGTCGTCGACTCGGTGTACGACGAGTTCGTCCGGCTGGTCGCCGAGAAGTCGAGGGTGCTGCGGCCGGGCCCACGGGACGCGTCCTACGGTCCGATGACGATGACCAGTCAGTCGGACGTCGTCCGCGACCACGTCCGGGATGCGCTCGACAAGGGCGGATCCGCGGTGGTGGGCGGACTCGACTCCATCCGGGACGGATACGTGGGGCCGATCGTGCTCACCGGTGTTCCCGAGGACAGCGCCGCGATCCGGGAGGAGACGTTCGGCCCGACCGTCGTCGTCAACAAGGTCGCGAGCCTCGACGACGCGGTGGCGAAGGCCAACGGCACCACGTTCGGGCTCGGCGCGTCCATCTTCACCAAGGATTCGAACAAGGCGATGCAGGTGGCCGAGAAGCTCCGCGTCGGCGTCGTGACGATCGGTTCGGTGCTCGGATTCGCCGGGGTGGCGGCGTTGCCGTTCGGTGGCGTCGGCGACTCGGGATTCGGCCGCATCCACGGAGCGGACGGACTGCGTGAATTCAGCCGGGTCAAGTCCATCGCCCGGCAGAGGTTCGCGGCGCCCCTGAATCTGCTGACCATGCAGCGCAAGTCGCGGGACATGAAGATCTCGGCCTGGATGCTGAAGAACCGCCACGGACGCTGATCACACGGGAGGAAGGCACCACATGCCGACGAAGACCGAGCGCGCCGATCCCGCCACGCCGGGTGGGGTTCCGCGAGGCAGGCACGGCTGGCAGCGGCGGGTCGACGAACTCGACCCGGTCCGGGATCACCAGGAGATCCACCGCATCACGGCCGGCTACGAGTTTCCGTGGGACTACCAGCGGTCGCTCGAGTTCGCGCTCTTCCGAACGTACTGCGTCCCCACCATCTCCGAACTGCTGCAGCGCACCGGTGAATTCGAGAAGCGTCCCCAGAAGCGGTACGACGACACCGCACTCCTGATGGCCGAACTCGTCGAACACGGCTACGACTCCGAGCGCGGCATCGAGTCGCTCCGCGTAGTGAACCGCATGCACGGCAAATACGACATCGACAACGACGACATGCTGTACGTGCTGACCACCTTCATCTACGAGCCGATCGATTGGATCGACCGGTTCGGGTGGCGGCGGTTGACCCCGAACGAGCGTCTCGCGTGCTTCCACTTCTACCGCCAGGTGGGAATTCGGATGGGAATCAAGAACATTCCCGAGAGCTACGCGGACTTCTACCGGTTCAAGACCGACTACGAGCGGAGGCACTTCCGGTACACCGACGACAATCATCGGGTCGGCACCTACACACTGAAATTGTTCTGTTCCTGGTTCCCGGCGCCGCTCCGGCCGTTCGTCGCGCAGGGGGTGTACTCGCTCCTCGACCCGATGATGCTGGCGGCCTTCGGGTTCCCTGCCGCACCGCACCTGCCGCAGAGCGCGTCCCGCCGCGCGCTGCGGGTCCGTGCTCGGCTCGTGCGCTTCCTGCCGCCACGGCGGGTGTCGAAGGCCGCGCGGGATCCGCACAACCGCAGTTACCCCGGATATCCGGTGGGCTACCGCCCCCGGGACCTGGGAGCGGACAACGACAATCATCGCGGGAGTCGTCGCCGCGCAGCCTGACGTTCCGTGCCCCCCGGGGAGCCGACCGAGGGCACGACTCGATCACCTCGAGAAGCTCAGTGGCCCAGGAGTACGGCCGTCATCAGGGTGTGGAGGCGTGCCCGCGACTCCTCGCGGGTGTCGAAGTGGACCAGTCGGCCGATATCGAGGACCAGCCCCAGCGCCGCGTGTACCAGGAACCGCGCCTCCGGCGCCGAGAGTTCGGTCCGCACCGCCGTCACCAGATGGACCCATTCCTCGACGTGCAGGCGCTGCACGTTGCGCAGGTTGGTCCGCTCGTTCTTGGGGAGGTTGCCGATCTCAGCGAAGTACACCGACAGCACTTCCGGATTCCGGAACGAGAGTTCGAGGTAGGATTCGGCGAGTTTGCGCAGCGCATCCTCGGGGTCGGTGGCGGTGGACAGGGCAGCCGAGGTGGCCACGGCCAGCCGATCGGAGGCGCGGTAGAAGACGGCCGCGAGAAGGTCTGCCTTGCTGGGGAAGTGGCGGTACACGCTCGAGGCGTTGATGCCGGCGGCGGAGCCGATCTCCTCGATGCTCGAGTCGTGGTACCCGTGCCGGTCGAAGATCTTCCCGGCCTCGATGATCAGCAGTTCGCGCTTGGACGTCACCGTCAGGCCCCGGACGCCATCCGTCCCCGAGTCCGTGCCCGCGTCGGCGACGGCGGGCGGGAGCGACGCATCGAGTATCGATGCGCACGCCGACTTCAGGAGCGCGCCGAGCCGGCGTGTCGCGAGAGTGGTCCGATGCGCACTGATGCTTGCCATCACACTCAGGGTCGACGCGCCCAGCGTCGTGGCGTCGACGGCGGTGAGTTCGGGACGGATCTCCCGAAGCGGCGCCGCCACGCACCCGGTGACGTGGACGAACACGGAACGGATCCGGGTGCGGTCGTCGGCCTCGAGGTACCGGCCCTCCCAGCGATAGAGTCCGGCGACCTTGCGGTGCTCGATGCTGTTGGCGACGAGCGCGGAGACCAGATGGTCGAGCTGGTCTGCGGGGCCGAGTCCGGCGACGGCGTCGAGCGCGCCCTCCGCCGCGGCCTGCAGTGCGTCGGCGGTCGTCGTGGCCGCATGCACGAGCAGGGCGTACTTGTTCGGGAAATGCCGGTAGAGGGCCGGACCGGAGATCCCGATGGTCGCCGCGATCTCGTCGACACCGACCGCGTGGTAGCCGCGCTCGCTGAAGGCTTCGGCCGCAACGTTCGCGATCTGGGCCTTGCGATTCTTCGGGCGACGGCGGATCGGCCGGTCGGTGGCGGCACCGGCCGCCGCGCTGGTCCGAGCCACGGTCACCTCCAGTAATCGGCAGTCATCCGCCAGTTTAGCTGTCGATGATCTTAACCGAGACTTTCGCATCGTCGGATCGGTTGAGGGCCTGATGCAGGCAGGGCATCGCGCAACATGTGTGGAAAGTGCCGGTGAATCTGGTCGATGACGGGCCAGAGGGGTATTGACACGCACGGAACGCGACGAATAAGTTAACAGAAATTCGCATGTGTCCGCTGTCTCTGGACGATCGTGCGCTCCTGGACGTCACAGCTCGAACAATCGGAGGTAGCTGAATCATGAGTTGGCGGCGCGGTCGACGAGGTGAACTGACGTGAGGACGAAATTCACCGAGGCGTTCGGCGTGAATCTCACGATCCTCCCGTCGATCACGCCGCCGCCGTACGCCGAATACCGCCAGGCGATCATCGATTCCGGAATCGGCATCGTCGAGACCGCCGGCTCCAATCCGGTGGATCACCTCCCGCATCTCGAGGATGCGGGGATCAAGGTGATCCACAAGTGCACGAGTGTGCGGCACGCGATGAACGCCGAACAGGTAGGCGTCGACGCGGTCAGCATCGACGGCTTCGAATGCGCCGGCCACCCCGGTGAGGACGACGTCGCGGGTCCGATCCTGATTCCGGCCGCCACCCGAAAGCTCACGATCCCGGTGATCGCGTCGGGTGGGATCGCGGACGCGCGCGGCCTGGTCGCAGCGCTCGCTCTCGACGCCGATGGCGTGAACATGGGTACCCGGTTCATGTGTACGGTCGAATCCCCGGTCGACATCGAGTCCCGGGGCTGCGAGTTCGCCGACATCCAGCATCTCGTCGCCCGCCCCCGGGGCCGCACGGTCTTCGAGAGGGGCGATCTCGACGCCGGAATCTGGACCGCGGGTCAGAGCCAGGGCCTGATCGACGACATCCCGACCGTGCGCGAGCTCGTGTCCCGGATGGTCTCGGAGGCGGAATCGATCATTACCGGACGGCTTGCGCACACGGTCGACTCGCGCCTCGGAGTGGTGTCGTGACCGCCCCGGCCGTCGACGGGCTGCACGTCGTCAACGAGGCCGGCATCCTCCGGATCACGATCGACCGGCCCGATCGGATGAATGCCCTCGACCTGACACACATGTCGGCGCTGGGTGACGTGCTCACGGCGGCCGCCACGGACTCTTCTGTTCGTGTCGTGGTCATCGCGGGGGCGGGCAGCAGGGCATTCAGCACGGGAGCCGATCTCGCGGCCGCGGCCGCGGCCGGAGGCCGGGAAGCGCCGGCAGAGGTGGTGATGGAATCCGCCAACAGGGTGATTCGTGCCGTCGTCCAGTTGCCGGTGCCGGTCATTGCCCAGGTGAACGGAGCCGCCGCGGGGGTCGGCGCGTCCATCGCCCTGACGGCCGATCTGACGTATACCTCCGACAACGCGTATCTACTCCTCGCATTCGTCAACATCGGGCTGATGCCCGATGGCGGTTCCATTGCCCTGATCGCGGCATCCATCGGCCGGGCACGGGCCACCCGGATGGCCCTTCTCGGAGAGCGCTTACCCGCTTCGGAGGCGGAGCGGGAGGGCCTGATTGCGGGTGTCCTACCTCCGGATGAACTCGCCGCGCACGTCGACGCCGTGGCGACCCGGCTGGCCCGGGGGCCGAGGCGGGCGATCGCACTGACCAAGCGGGCACTCACCGCGGCGACACTGACAGCTCTGGATGCGTCGCTCGACCGCGAGAAGGCGGGCCAGGCGGAACTTCTGCAGGCACCCGACTTCGTCGAAGGTGTCAATGCGATGCTGGCGAAACGTGCTCCGAATTTCCGGAGTTGATGCGAATTTCGGTTAACAAGATTGTTCCGATAGACGTCGAGATCTGTAATACTCGTCACAGCTCGGTGAAGGTCCGGACAGGCACACGCGCGCCGGGTACGAGTACAGCGAAGGGATCACCCACCACATGTCATCAGGTAGCGAGCTGCTGGAGCAGCCACTGCAATCCCGACGCAACCACTGGAACAACTGGGTTGCGACGCACGCGGAGACGAAGCCCGATCAGGCCGCGTTCCGCTTTCTCGGCCACAGCACGTCCTGGCGCGAATTGCACGACCGCTCGGAGGCGCTCGCCGGCGCACTGTCCCGGCGCGGCGTGAACTTCGGCGACCGTGTTCTGCTGCTCACCCTCAACCGCACCGAGTTCTTCGAGGCGGTCCTCGCGGTCAATGCGCTCGGCGCCATCGCGGTCCCCGTCAACTTCCGGCTCACCCCGCCCGAGGTCGCGTTCATCGCCCGCGACTCGGGGGCCCGTGCGGTGTTCACCGAGCCCGCGCTCGCACCACTGGTCGCCGCGGTGCGGCAGAACGTTCCCGAACTGGGCCTGGTCGTGAGCATCGGCGCCGACACGGAAGGCGACGTGCTCGGCTACGAGGCGCTCGTGTCGGAGGACGGCCCGGCGCATGCGCCCGTCGATCTGCCGGAGGACACACCCTCCCTGATCCTCTACACCTCCGGAACGACGGGTACGCCCAAGGGTGCGGTGCTCTCGCACTCGAACATGGTCGGACAATCCATCACCTGCATCCGCGCGATGCGCTATGACGGCGACGGCGACATCGGGTTCCTCGCGTCCCCCGTCTTTCACGTGGCCGCGCTGGGTTCGGTCGCCCCGATGCTGATGCTCGGCGGTACCACGGTGATTCACCCGCTCAAGGCGTTCAACCCCGCCGAGATGCTCGACGTGTGGGAGCAGGAGCGGATCACGACGGTCTTCCTCGTGCCGGTGCAGTGGCAGGCCGTCTGCGCCGACCCGACGGTGCGGACGCGCGATCTCGCCCTGCGCGTCATCAGCTGGGGTGCGGCGCCCGCGTCGGACACGGTACTGCGCGCCATGGCGGACACGTTCCCGCAGGCGCTCATCGTCGCTGTGTTCGGGCAGACCGAGATGTCGCCCATCACGTGCGTCCTCGACGGGGACGACGCGATCCGCAAACTGGGCTCGGTGGGCAAGCCGATCCCGACGATCCAGACGCGCGTCGTCGACGACGACATGAACGACGTCACCCCCGGGACCGTCGGCGAAATCGTGTACCGCGGACCGACGATGATGCGCGAGTACTGGCAGAACCCAGCCGCCACCGCCGACGCATTCGTCGGTGGATGGTTCCACTCCGGAGACCTGGTGCGGCAGGACGACGAAGGATTCGTCTACGTCGTCGACAGGAAGAAGGACATGATCATCTCCGGCGGAGAGAACATCTACTGCGCCGAGGTCGAGAACGTCCTGTTCGGACATCCGCGGATCCGTGAGGCGGCCGTCGTCGGACGCCCCGATCCCAAATGGACCGAGGTGCCCGTCGCCGTCGTCGCGCTCGACGACGACGGAGACGATTTGACGGTCGACGAACTCGCGGCGTGGCTCGACGACAAACTCGCCCGGTACAAGCACCCGAAGGACGTCGTCGTCGTCGACGCACTGCCCCGCAACGCCAGCGGCAAGGTGGTCAAGGTCGAACTCCGAAAGGCCCACGGCGCAACCGACGTCGCGGTCGTCTGATCCCGATTTCCATACTGCTCGACACCGGTCGCCGATCGTGGTGACCGGCGCCGGGGGAGGACCGCGTGACATTCCAGCTGCCACCCGCCAAAGGGCCCGTCAGACATTTCGCCAACGAAGTCGGCGCACTCATCGGGTTCTCGATCGCGACCACGGTGGCCGCGGTGCGAGTTCTCGTGCGGCGCAAGCTGGCCTGGCGGGAACTGCTGGACCAGGCCTGGCGGATCGCCTCGGTCACCTCGGCCCCCGCTCTGCTGCTGATGATCCCTATCGGCGTCCTCATCGCCGTCACGATCGGAAGCCTCGCCGGTCAGCTCGGCGCCGAGGGTTACACCGGGGCCGTCGTGGGGTTCGTGATCGTCGGGCAGGCGTCCGCGCTGGTCTGTGCGCTGATGCTCGCCGGGGTCGGTGGGTCCGCGATCTGCGCCGACCTCGGCTCGCGGACGATCCGCGAAGAGGTCGAGGCCATGGAGGTCCTCGGACTCGACGTGATCGAGCGGCTCGTGGTCCCGCGCGTGTTCGCGGCGGTGGTCGTCGGCGTCGCTCTCTGCGCGATGGTCACCGCAGTCGGAGTGTCGGCCTGTTTCCTGTTCCAGGTGATCGTCCAGAACAGTTCGGCGGGAAGTTTTCTCACGGCGCTGTCCCAGTACACGCGGTTGTCGGATTTCGTGGTCGCCCTCGTCAAGTCGATGGCGTTCGCGGTGACGTCGGCGCTCGTCGCCAGTTTCAAGGGGCTCCACGCCAAGGGTGGCCCTAGCGGTGTCGCCGACGCCGTCAACGAGGCGGTGGTGCTGGCCTTCATCCTGGTCTTCATCGTCAACACGGTGCTCAGTCAGCTCTATTCCGTTCTCGTCGTCCCGGTAGGTGGTTACTGATGGTCGTGAGCACCCGATGGCCGGGCGCCCGGTGGGTACTGTCCCGGGCCCGTCAGCCGCTGGACGTGGTGACGGGCCTGGGGCGCGAATTCACGTTCTACGGCAGTGTGATCGCCGGGGTTCCGCTCGCGGTCGTGAAGTATTGGCGGCACATCATGCGCCAGATCGGCGACATCAGTTTCGGCGGTGCCACCCTGCTCGCCGGCGGCGGCGCAATCGGTGTCGTCTTCGCGATGTCCGCGGTCGCCGCCACGCAGGTGGGCATCGAGGGACTGCGCGGGCTCGACCTGCTCGGCATGGGATCGCTGTCCGGGCTCCTGTCGGCGATCCTCAACACCCGCGAACTCGCGCCCGTGATCGCGAGCATCGCGCTGGCGGCGAAGGTGGGGACCGGGTTCACGGCGCAGCTCGGCGCCATGCGCATCTCGGAGGAGATCAGCGCGCTCGACGCGATGGCGATCCCGTCGCTGCCCTTCCTCGCGAGCACCCGACTCGTCTCGTGCCTGATCTGCGTGGTGCCGCTGTACGTCGTCGGGCTGCTGTCGTCGTATCTGGCGTCGCGGCTGGTGATCGTCACATTCAGCGGGCAGTCGGCCGGAACCTACGACTACTACTTCCATCTCATGCTCACCCCCACCGACGTCGTGTATTCGTTCGTCAAGGCCGTCGTGTTCGCGACCATCATCGCGCTGGTGCACTGCTCGTACGGATACCACGCGTACGGTGGCCCCGAAGGCGTCGGCCGGGCGGCCGGGCGGGCGCTGCGGACGAGCATCCTCGCCATCGGCATCGTCGATCTGCTGCTGACCCTGACGTTGTGGGGTCTCGTCCCGTCCGCACCTGCCCTGGGATTGCCGTGATGCGCGGTCGCCCGGGAGGTCCGGGCAACGGCGCGCTCGCCGTGCGGGGGGTGATCGGCGTGGCGGTCCTGATCCTGGGATCGGCAGTGCTGGTCGGTTTCGGCACCGGTGCCATCGTCACCGATCCCGTGGTGACGGCGACACTTCCGGCCGCCGCCGGTGCCGTGAAATCGCACACCACGGTGTCTTACAAGGGTGCGGCCGTCGGAACCGTGTCGAGTGTCGACCCCGGAATGAACGAGACGGGTATGGACATCAGCCTTCGACCCGAGCAGATGCACAACATCCCGGCGTCCGTCCAGGTGCGGGTCGTGCCCCGCACACTGTTCGGCGACCAGAACGTCGAGTTGGTGTCGACCGGCGGAACCGGCGGTGCCCGACTCGAGGCAGGCGCCCGTCTGCAACCCGACACCTCGGCCGACACCGTCCAGATGTACGACCTGTACTCGAAGGTCTACGACATGCTGTCGCGGGTGAGGCCGGAGCAGATGCAGGCCGCGCTGAGCGCCGTCGCCGACGCGCTGCGCGGACGCGGTGAACAGCTGGGACACACGATCGACAGCCTCCACACGGTCGCGACATCGACTGCGCCTCTCGTCGATTCGGTCGCGGAGCGTGCGCCGCAGATCGCCCGGATCGGTGAGCAGCTGGCCGCGGCCGCGCCGGACGTCCTCGCCACCATGGACGCCGCGGTGTCTCTGTCGAACACTCTCGTCGAGAACACCGACAGCTTCACCGGATTCCTCGCCGCCTCGCTCGTCGTGTCGAGGAACTCCGGAGACGTACTGGAACAGAACGCGGACAACATGATCGCGGTGGCACTGAACGTCTCGCCGACCCTGGGCGCCGTGGCCAGCAAGTCAGATCTGCTGCGAGCCACCCTCGACGAGGCGGGCCCGTTCGGCGACGCCGGCGCCGCCGTCTTCTCCACCGGGAAGTTCGCGGTCCGGGTTGCCGCCGACCTGTCCAACCCGCGGCCGTACACCTCGGCCGACTGCCCGCAGTACCCCGGCATGAGCGGACCGAATTGCGGAGGCGGTGACGGAGGATGAGCGTCCGCAACTCGGCAATCAAACTGGCAGTCTTCGCCGTCCTCGGCATCCTCTCGGCGGTCCTCGTGGTCAACACCCTGCGGGTGCCGGTCGAGGGGCAGACGGTGACGTACAAGGCGTTGTTCACCGACGCGCAAGGTGTCACTCCCGGCAGCGACGTCACCATCGCCGGTGTGCGGGTCGGACGGGTCGATTCGATCGACGTCGTCGACGGCGACGCCGGAAGCGCGGGCGCCCTCGTGGACTTCGAGGTGCAACGCGATCAGGAGCTTCCCGCCGACACCACCGCCGCGATCCGATACGGCGACCTGCTCGGGGTCCGGTACCTCGATCTGGCGGCCGGACCGTCGGGCGAGGGCACGCTCGCGGAGGGTGACACGATCCCGCTCGACCGCACCACGCCCGCTCTCGATCTCACCGGTCTCTTCAACGGGTTCAAGCCACTGTTCGACGCCATCGACCCGAAGCAGGTCAACGCGCTCGCCACCGAGGTCGTCGCCGTGTTCGACGGCAGGAAGGCGAGCATGGAAACTCTGCTGCGCAGGGTCGCGGACGTCACCGGCAACCTGGCGAATCACGATCAGCTCATCGGCGATCTCATCCGGAACCTCGAGGTGGTGGTCGGAACGGCCGCGGCGCGGGGTCCCGAGCTGTCCCACCTCGTCGACAGCCTCACCCAGTTCACCGGAATGCTCGCCGAAAACAACGAGGTCCTCATGGACACCATCGATCAGAGTGCGGAGGTCAGCCGGTCGGCGCTGCAGATCGTGGACGGCCGCGTCCCGGAGCTCAGCCGCACCGTGGAACAGCTCCATTCACTGACGGGGGCGATGCTGGGCGCCGACCCGGAATTCGACCACCTGATGGTGGCCATGCCGGAATTCTTCTCGTCCGTCGACCGCTCGGGCTCGTACGGCTCGTGGCTCAACATCTACCTGTGCACCTTCATCGTCAACGTCGACGGTCGCGAAGGCGCCCTCGGTCCCGACCTGCATTCGAGGTACTGCCAATGAGTGTCACCGAGAAGGTGCGCGACGTCTGGGACGCGCTGGCCGGAAATCAGCGAGTGCGGCCCGTCAACCCGCTGATAGTCGGGATCGCCGGAATTCTCGCCGCAACGCTGGCACTGGCGCTGGTTCTCGTGATCCCGCGGGTGGGTTTCGCCGTGCGGACCGACGGATACACCGCGGAACTCGCGAACGCCGCGGGGCTCACCGACTCCGACTACGTCTACGTGGCGGGTGTCCCGGCCGGCCGGGTGACCGAGGTCGATCTGGCGGGTGATCACGTGGTCGTGCACTTCCGTCTCGACGGTGAGCGCCACCTCGGATCGACGACGTCCGCGGGCGTGAAGCTGGCGACCATTCTCGGTAAGCGGTATCTCGACGTGTCACCGTCGGGACCGGGCGACCTGGCGACCGGCGGGGTGATCCCGCTGAGCCGCACCGGTGTTCCGTACTCGCTCGACGACATCGGATCGTCCGCCGTCGAGACCGCGGGCGACCTCGACGTCGACGGATTGCAGAAGATGCTCACGGTCGTGACGGACACGGTGCCGCAGGACGCGAACCTCAACCGCGAGGCACTGGCGGGTGTGAGTGCGGCGTCCGCGATCCTGGCGAAGAACGCCGACCAGGTCACACAGTTGCTGGGCAGTTCCCGAACCCTCACGAACGTGCTGGTCGGTCAACGGGATCAGCTCACCACCTTGCTCGGAAACGCGGACGTCGTGATGAACACGCTCGCCACCCGGCGCGCGGCGATCCGCCAGATGGTCGACGATCTGCAGGCGCTGGTCGCACAGGCCTCCCAGTTCCTGGGCAAGAATACTGCCGAACTCGACTCGCTGCTCGTGAACGCGAGGCAGGTGACGGACCGGCTCACTGCGAACCTCGCGAACCTCGACGCGCTGCTGTCGACGGGTGCTCCCGCGGCGAGGGCGCTCGTGAACGCGACCGGCAACGGCGACTGGGCCGACGTGTCCGCACCGTCGGCCGTGATCGCCGACAACCTGCTCTGCGTAGTCGGGCTGATCACGGGGTGCTCGTGACCGCGGGCGCCGGGCGCAGAGTCGCCGGGATAGGTGGTGTGCTTGCCCTCGTGGGGGCGATCGTGGTGGCCGGCTGGCTGCTGATCTTCCGCACGTCGTCCACCGTCGTGCACTCCGAATTCGCCTACGTCAACGGCGTGTTCCCCGGTACGAAGGTCTCGGTGCTCGGAGTTCCGGTCGGCACCGTCGAGGCGGTGGAGCCGAGAGGAGCGACCGTGATGGTCACGATGTCCGTCGCACCGGACGTCGTGCTGCCCGCGGACATGAACGCGTATGTGCTGGTGACGTCCGCGATCGGGGAGCGCTTCGTCGAACTCGGTCCCGCATACACCGGCGGCCCGGTATTCGAGAGTGGGCAGACCATCCCACCCGAACGCAGTCATTCGCCGATCACCTGGGACCAGCTGATGGACAGCGTCGACACCGTCGTCAAGACTCTCGGCCCCGACGGCGGCGACGCCGGCGCCGCGATCTCGGCCGCGGCGGCGTCCACGGACGGGCTCGGTCCCGCGATGAACGACGCGATCCGCACTCTGTCGCAGGCGAGTTCGGTGATCGCGGGCAACAGTGCGGACGTCGGCGCGCTCGTCGACAATCTCGAAGTCCTCGTGAACACGATCTCCGCGCGTCAGGCGCAGGTCGATTCGCTGGCCGGTTCGCTCACCGCGATCGGGGACGAGTTCGCCGACCAGAAGTTCGCGATCGGCGACACGGTGGACCGGTTGTCCGCGCTGCTGAACCAGATCGACCAGCTCGTGTCCGCACGGGGCGGCGACATCGGCGCCGGCATCGGCAACCTCGCCGGAGTGAGCGAGGTGCTTCAGAGACACGACACCGATCTCGCCGAGATCATGGACCTGGTGCCCTTGTTGATCGACAACATCGCGCGTGCGGTCACTCCGGACCAGCGTGCCCGCATCCGGCTGAACATCTCCACCAACCTGGCGCAGGCCGAGCCGACGTCCCCGCTGTGCGAGGTGGTGGAGCCGATTCTCTGCCGGGGAGCGGGAATCACCAACCCGATTCAGTTTCCGCCCAGCATGTCCGATCCGTTCGGGCTGCGCGACCTCATGGTCGGAGGACGATGACCATCCGGACGAGGACGAAGTCGCTGACGGTGGCGTTGGTCGTCGGTGTGGCGCTGCCGGCCGCGGGGTGTTCGCTGAGCTTGCAGGATCTGTCGGTGGGGCGTTCGCCGGACGGGCCGTCGTATCAGATCTCCGCGCAGTTCGACGGAGTGGATCGCGTCGTCCCCGGCGCCGAGGTTCGGGTGGGGCAGGAGGTGGTGGGCCGCGTCTCGGACGTGTCGACCCGAAACTTCACCGCTCGGGTCGAGATGCGGATCCGCGACGACGTCCCGATACCGCGGGATGCGACGGCCAGATCGAATTACCCACGGCCCTCGGCAATCCCTTCGTCCGACTCGATGTCGGGGACGCGGCGGGCGCACCCATGAGTGAGGGCGACACGATCCCCCTGAACCGGACGTCGCGCGGTCCCGACATCGAGAGCGGACTGGCCGCCCTGGCCACCGTGCTGAACGGCAGCGGCATCGACCAGGTGCACGCCATCATGAACGAATTGACCGTCGCCTTCACGGGCCGCTCGGACAAGGTCCGGGAACTGGTGGACATGCTGAACGACACGCTGGGGGTCGTCGACGACCATCGGGACGAACTCGACCGGGCGATGGTGGCGTCCAATGCCTTCGCGGCGGACCTCGCGGCCGGGCAACCGATCCTCGACCGGGCGATGACCGGAATGGTCCCGGCGGTGGATCTCCTGGTGTCGCAACGAGATCAGATCATCGCGCTGATGGGGGAGGCGTCCCGTCTCAGCCGTGAGGCGCAACACGTCCTCGGCAGCGCCGGATCCGAATTGTCGGCCGAGATCAGCGACGCGGGAGCCGTACTGACGGCACTCGACGGGTTCGAATCGCAACTCGCGCCGACATTGAATTCGGTGGCGACGTTTCTCGGTGGATTCGCAGCCGCCACACCCGGCGACTACACCACGTTCGACGGAACGTTCGACGTCACCGCCGTCATCGCCAAGCTGCTGACCGGATCGGCTCCGCTCGAGGTGCCGGAAGCCCGCACACTGCCCGAGGTGCTCGGCGGTGGCGTCCGATGATGACACGTCACGTGGTGGCGCAACTGGTGCTGTTCCTCGTGATCTCGATCGCCGCGATGCTGTTCGGGCTGCGGTACGTGACCGGCCCGGACACGTTCGGACGTCCCATTCACCTGAGTGCCCGGCTCGACCACGCCGCCGGCCTCGCCCAGGGGGCGTCCGTCAACTATCGCGGCGTCGGGGTGGGCACGATCAGCTCCGTCGACGTGGACCCCAAGGGGACGGGCGTCGTCCTCGAAATCGAACTGCATCCCGGAATCCGGGTACCCGCCGGCTCTACTGCGAAGATCACCACCGAGAATGCGATCGGCATCCAGGCGCTCGATCTCGTGCCGGACAGCGCCGACCCGCCGTACTACGGCGACGGCGACGTCGTCGACGTTCCGGAGGAGGGCATCCCCCGCTCGCTCGACGCGACCCTCGTCGAAACGACGGACCTCGTCAACTCGATGGACGTCACCGCCCTGTCTTCGCTGGCCGACACGTTCGGCACCGCCTTCGGAGGCACGGGACCCGACCTGCAGAACCTGCTCGACGGCTCCGCCGAAACAGCCCGCACTCTCGAAACCCGCACCGACGCACTGTCGACCATCGTGAACAAGGGCATGCCGCTCCTGGACACGGCGGACGGCCTCACCGCCGCGCTGCCGGAAACGGCGAGCACCGCCCGCAGCGTGCTCGAGCAGTTGCGAGCCCACGACTCCGCCCTCGTCGCCCTGCTCGGGCGCTCGCCGCAGACGCTGGCGAGCCTGGACGCATTGCTGTCGGGCAATCGGGACTCGCTGGGCGCCCTGATGGCGAATCTCATTCTCCCCACCCGGATCATCGGCGACCGCACACCCTCCCTCGACTACGGCCTGACGATCATGCCCGGCGCACTGCCGAAGATCGCGTCGATCGAAAAGGGCGGACTCGCCGACCTTCTCCTGGTCGGAACGCAGGGGCCGATGTGCGTGTACGACGCCCCGCGCCGTCTGGTGACCGACGCAGAGCCGAGTCGGCCCGCCCTGGACTGGACGTGCCAGTCGCAGCAGTATCTCGAGCAGCGGGGTGCCGTGAATGTTCCACGGCCCGACAACCTGGGTCAGGAGAACGCGACGCGGAACGGCGGTGTCTACGGCCCACCGGTCGCGGACGATCCGCTGGTGATCGCGCCGCCGCTGACGGGGCACACCCCGCGTTAGGCGCGGGGTCGTTACGCCGGGGTGCCCGCCGCCCGCCGATAGCCTCGCACCGCGGGGTAGGTGAAGATCAGCAGCCCGGCCACCGACCACGCGACGGCCTTGATGAGAGGTTCCGCGACGGGCCCGCCCATCGACAGTCCCTTCATCGCGTCGATCGCACACGACATCGGCTGGTTCTCCACGAACGGCTGCAGCCAGGTCGGGTAGGCGCCGGTGGGAACGAACCCCGAATTGAAGAACAACAGAAGGGTGCACAGCAGGGAGAGGAGTTCGACGAGGGGAGCCTTCGCCGCGTTGACGGCGAGGGCGGTGACCATCGTCGCGAAACTCACCCCGAACAGCAGGGGCACCAGCATCAGCGCGATCCCGGCGAGAATGCCTTGGTTGAACCGGAATCCGATGGCGAACCCGACGGCGATGATCAGCACCGTGGTGAGCACGATCCGCACGGATTCGGCCATGAGCCGGCTGAGGAGGCCCGACGCGCGGTGCACGGGCAGCACCCAGAACCGGCTGAGGAGCCCGTCCGCCCATTCCTTCTTCAGTGACAGTCCACCCGCGATGGAACCGAACATCGCGCCGACGAGCGTGATCATCGGAACGGTGCCGAACACGCTGTTGACCCCGGTGGCCTTGGTGATCGAGATCCCGAGCACCGCCCAGAACATCAGCAGCATGAGCGACGGGTACACGATCGCCTGGAGCATGGTGTACGGGTCGCGTGCCCAGCGCAGCAGCAGGCGCCTCGTCTGCAGCAGGCTGTGCGAGAAGAGCGCGGCGAGGGAATTCTCCGGGTGGGGTTCGATCACCTCGGGGAAGGTCACCGTCGCCGGTGTGTCGGATCGGTACTCGGTGGTCATCCGCGCCTCACATTCGACCAGATCGACAACGGGATGAAGACGAGCGCCAACCCCGCGCACCACAACAGCGTGGGGGTCAGGAGCTGAAGCGTGATCGTCCCGTCCGTCATGGCACGCATGGACGAGGAGAACTGCGAGATCGGCTGATTTCGCACGAAACCCTGTGCCCATTCGGGGAACTGCGTGACCGGAACGAAGCCGGAGGAGAACATGCCGAGGATCAGCTGGGGGAGTGTCAGCGCCTGACTGGTCACCTCGGGGCTCCTCGTGAGAGTGCCGAGGGCATCGGCCCCCGTGGTGAGGGTAAATCCGATCAGCATCGCCAACCCGCAGAACGCCGTGGTCAGCCCGACTCCGCCGGAGAACCGGAACCCGATCGCATACCCGTAGGCGATGGCGGCGATCAGCGAAATCGTCGAGTGCACGAGGCAAGCGGTCATGCGCGCGGCCAGCGGGACCCCCGCAGCTATGGGCATCGTCTGGAATCGCGAGTTCATGCCGTTCGACGCCTCGGTGGCCGCCCGGTGTGCCGCCGAGATCGCGGTGAACGCCATGGCCTGCAGGATGATGATCGGCATGACGAACTGGGCGTAATCGACGCCCTGGAACTTCATCACCAGGCGCAGCGGCAGATAGAAGCCGACCGTGAAGATGAGCGGGGCGAGCACCGCGATGAAGAACTGACCGAACACCCACATCGTGTGCAGGTTCCGCTGTGACAGCGCGATCCACTGCTGAATGCTCGACGGTTGCGGTCGACGGTGTCTGCCCTCGAACGTGCTGTCGAATCCGAGCTGGGCGGGGGCCGTCACGACGGCAGACTCTCGTCGACGCGGACGTGACCGGTGAGCGAGAGGAATACGTCGTCGAGCGACGGGCGACGCAGGGCGATGTCGGCGAGCGTCACCTCCGCGAGGTCGAGCCGGCGCAGCACCTCGGCGAGGGTCTGGGCGCCGTGTTCCGCGGGGATCGACAACCGATCGGGTCCTTCCTCGATGACCCGTCCGGGTGGGCACAGGCTCGTGAGGATCTCCCGGATGCGCGGCAGGTCGTCGAGGCTGACCGGGACCACTTCGCAGTAGCTTCCGCCGGTACGCGCCTTCAGTTCGTCGGCCGTGCCCTCGGCGATCACGGTGCCCTTGTCGATCACGACGATGTTGTCGCTCAGGAGGTCGGCCTCCTCCAGGTACTGGGTGGTCAACAGGATCGTGATGCCCTGCTCCTTCAGCGCGGAGACGAGCGCCCACACACCCTGGCGGCTGCGGGGGTCGAGGCCGGTGGTCGGCTCGTCGAGGAATACGACCTCGGGGCGGATCACCAGGCCGCAGGCGATGTCGACACGTCGTCGCATACCGCCGGAGTAGCCGGACACCTTCCGGTCGCCGGCGTCGAGTAGATCGAATTGTGACAGCAGGTCCTGGGCGCGCGCTTTCGCCGCACCCTTGGGCAGACCCATCAGCCGGCCGAAGAGCACCAGATTCTCGCGGCCGGTCAGCGACTCGTCGAGTGCGGCGTACTGGCCGGTCATCATGATGCTGCGGCGGACGGCGGCCGCCTCCTCGACGACGTCGTGCCCGGCGACGAATGCCCGGCCCGCATCAGGCCGGAGCAGTGTGGACAGCACATTGACGGTGGTGGTCTTTCCCGCCCCGTTGGGGCCCAGGATGCCCAGAACCGTGCCGCGGGGCACCTCGAAGCTCACGCCCCGCAACGCAGCGACGTCACCGAAGGATTTCTCGATTCCCTCGACAAGAACGGCGGTGTCAGGTGCAGGCATGTCCCGAGTATGTCACGCGAGGTTGGCGATCAAGGCAGACCGGCGAACACCCTCGCGCCCCCGGAAAACTTCTGTAACGGGAGCGGACGGCGACGCGATCATTACCGGACACCTGTACCACTTCGGCCCCGGCGACCACGGTGGGGAGAGTCCCGTTCCGACGGATCTCCTGATGTACGTCGAGGTTCCGGTTCCGAAGAAGTGGCACACCGCAATTCGGTCCGGCCGCCGAGGCGCTGGGAAGGAATGTGAGCTACGACATGAGCTCCTCGCGGCGTCTATCGCGGGGTGACCCACGTCGTGATGTCGGCGTGAACCACCTCGACCCCCCGGCCGTCGAAGATGCGGACGGGCACCACGACGTCGGCGCCCTCGGTGATCGCGTCGAAGTCCGGTAGTTCCGTCAGTTCGGCGACGGCGCGCAGCGGTCCGTTCGCCTTGGTCCGGTAGTCGACGGTCATCGCCTTGGGAATCCATCGGTGAGTGGACGGGACGGTCGCCTCGGACAGCATGCCCATGGCGGCTTCGGCGAGGTTGCACGCGGCGATCGCGTGAAAGGTACCCAGATGGTTGCGGACGCCCCACCACTTCGGTGCGCGGACTTCGCAACGGCCCGGCCGCATCTCGACGACGCGGGGAAGCACCGAGCCGAAGTACGGGACGCGCAGGCACATGCCGACGGAGAAGAGGGCGTGTCCGAGCGCGTTGTCGGGGAGCTTCTGCCAGGCGGCGTACGCGGGACTCGAGGGAGTGGTCATCCCGTAATCTTACTCCGAAGTAAGTTAGCCGGCGGCGAGGGAGTGCTCGACCGGGTTTGAAGTCTTTCGCCCGGTACGGCATACTGGTCGGGTTGCCTTGTCTGGGACGCGATCGTTTGCGGCCCGAAACAGGTGGGGTGAAACGTCGCGCGGTAAGTCGAATGACCTGCTCGCGGCCATATGCAAGACGGAAGCAGTACCTACTGGCACTCGAATTCGAGTGCATCCGGTGCGCGTTCCCGGCCCGAACAGCTGAAAAGTTCCGGGTCGGAGAATGAGTGGGAGGGCGACACGCCCGACCGCGTGTACCGGAGAACCATGACAGATGAACAGCGGCAGCGGATCGGGTGTGTCCCGGTCGCCTAGCGTTCGGACAGTTGCGGCCCAGGCAAGGGACTGTGCAGACGAGGTAGTTCGGCCCGACTCGGGTGGGACTACGAAACGCGGCAAGAAAAGGACACTAAGCGTGGCGGGACAGAAGATCCGCATCAGGCTCAAGGCCTACGACCATGAGGCGATCGACGCGTCAGCGCGCAAGATCGTCGAGACGGTGACCCGTACCGGGGCCCGCGTCGTTGGACCCGTGCCGTTGCCGACCGAAAAGAACGTGTACTGCGTCATCCGCTCGCCGCACAAGTACAAGGACTCGCGCGAGCACTTCGAGATGCGTACTCACAAGCGGCTTATCGACATCCTCGACCCGACGCCCAAGACGGTTGACGCGCTCATGCGCATCGACCTTCCGGCCAGCGTCGACGTCAACATTCAGTGAGCGCGGCGGAGACAAAAACAATGACTGATACCAAGATCAAGGGAATCCTGGGCACCAAGCTCGGCATGACCCAGGTCTTCGACGAGAACAACCGGGTCGTTCCGGTCACCGTCGTGAAGGCCGGACCGAACGTCGTGACCCAGATTCGTACCGAAGAGCGTGACGGCTACAGCGCCGTGCAGCTCGCGTTCGGCGCCATCGACCCGCGCAAGGTGAACAAGCCGACTTCCGGCCAGTTCGCCAAGGCCGGCGTCACCCCGCGCCGTCACGTTGTGGAGCTCCGCGTTGCCGACACCTCGGAGTACGAGGTCGGCCAGGAACTTACCGCCGAGGTCTTCGAGGACGGCGCCTACGTCGACGTCACCGGAACCAGCAAGGGTAAGGGCTTCGCCGGAACCATGAAGCGCCACGGCTTCGCCGGTCAGGGTGCATCGCACGGTGCACAGGCCGTTCACCGTCGCCCCGGTTCCATCGGTGGTTGCGCCACTCCGGGCCGCGTGTTCAAGGGCATGCGCATGTCCGGCCGCATGGGTAGCGACCGCATCACGACGCAGAACCTCTCCGTTCACAAGGTGGACGCCGAGAACGGTTTGCTGCTGATCAAGGGTGCGATCCCCGGCCGCAAGGGTGGCCTCGTGATCGTCAAGAGTGCAGTGAAGGGTGGTGCACGAGCATGACCAGCACCGAGACATCGACGACCAAGCTGACGCTGGACGTCAAGGTCGCCGGCGGCAAGACCAACGGCACCGTCGATCTCCCCGCGGAGATCTTCGACGCGCCTGCCAACATCGCGCTTCTCCACCAGGTTGTCGTCGCGCAGCTCGCTGCTGCACGTCAGGGCACCCACGCCACCAAGACCCGCGGCGAGGTTCGCGGCGGTGGCAAGAAGCCGTACCGCCAGAAGGGCACCGGCCGCGCTCGTCAGGGCTCGACCCGTGCACCGCAGTTCGCCGGTGGTGGCACCGTCCACGGCCCGCAGCCGCGCGACTACTCGCAGCGGACCCCCAAGAAGATGAAGGCCGCCGCCCTGCGCGGAGCCCTCTCCGACCGGGCACGTAACGAGCGCATCCACGTGATCACCGAACTGGTCGCCGGTCAGACTCCGTCCACGAAGTCTGCCCGCACCTTCCTCGGCGAGATCTCGGATCGCAAGAAGGTCCTGCTCGTCGTCGGCCGCGCGGACGTCGCCGCCTGGAAGAGCGTGCAGAACCTGGACGGCGTGCACCCCATCGCACCCGACCAGCTCAACACCTACGACGTGCTCAACAGCGATGACGTCGTGTTCAGCGTCGAGGCTCTGAACGCGTTCATCCACGGGCCCGCCGAGACCGCCCAGGAAGAGAACAAGGAGGAGGGCAAGTGAGCACCATCGCCGATCCCCGCGACATCCTGCTCGCCCCGGTCATCTCCGAGAAGTCCTACGGACTGATCGAGGAAGGCACCTACACCTTCCTGGTGCACCCGGACTCGAACAAGACGCAGATCAAGATTGCCGTCGAGAAGATCTTCGGCGTCACCGTGACCAGCGTCAACACCGCCAACCGTCAGGGCAAGCGCAAGCGGACCCGGTTCGGTTACGGCAAGCGCAAGGACACCAAGCGCGCGCTCGTGACCCTCTCGGCCGACAGCAAGCCCATCGAGATCTTCGGAGGACCGGTCGCGTAAGCGCCGGGACTTGACGAGACATAGAGGACGAGAAGACTCATGGCAATCCGTAAGTACAAGCCGACAACCCCGGGCCGTCGTGGCTCGAGCGTCTCGGACTTCGCCGAGATCACTCGGTCGACCCCCGAGAAGTCGCTGGTTCGCCCGCTCCACGGACGCGGTGGACGTAACGCACACGGTCGTATCACCACCCGGCACAAGGGTGGCGGACACAAGCGCGCCTACCGGCTGATCGATTTCCGTCGCAACGACAAGGACGGCGTGCCGGCCAAGGTCGCTCACATCGAGTACGACCCCAACCGCACCGCGCGTATCGCCCTGCTGCACTACGCGGACGGCGAGAAGCGCTACATCATCGCCCCCAAGGGCCTGTTCCAGGGTGCACCGGTCGAGTCCGGTGCCGGCGCCGACATCAAGCCCGGCAACAACCTGCCCCTGCGCAACATCCCCACGGGTACCACCATCCACGCGGTGGAACTGCGCCCGGGTGGCGGCGCCAAGATGGCCCGCTCGGCCGGATCCAGCATCCAGCTGCTCGGTAAGGAAGGCACCTACGCCACGCTGCGTATGCCGTCCGGCGAAATCCGTCGCGTCGACGTTCGCTGCCGCGCCTCGATCGGTGAGGTCGGCAACGCCGAACAGTCGAACATCAACTGGGGCAAGGCCGGCCGTATGCGCTGGAAGGGCAAGCGCCCGACCGTCCGTGGTGTCGTGATGAACCCGGTCGACCACCCGCACGGTGGTGGTGAGGGTAAGACCTCCGGTGGTCGCCACCCGGTCAGCCCGTGGGGCAAGCCCGAGGGCCGCACCCGCAAGAACAAGGCGAGCGACAAGCTCATTGTCCGTCGTCGCCGTACCGGCAAGAACAAGCGCTAGGAGGGAGTGAAGGATGCCACGCAGCCTCAAGAAGGGCCCGTTCGTCGATGACCACCTCCTCGCGAAGGTGGACGTGCAGAACGAGAAGGGAACCAAGCAGGTCATCAAGACCTGGTCCCGTCGTTCCACGATCATCCCGGACTTCATCGGCCACACGTTTGCGGTTCACGACGGCCGCAAGCACGTCCCCGTGTTCGTTTCCGACTCGATGGTCGGACACAAGCTCGGAGAGTTTGCACCGACCCGCACGTTCAAGGGTCACATCAAGGATGATCGGAAGGCGAAGAGGCGATGAGCAACACCGAAACCGCCAACCCGACCGCCAAGGCAGTAGCGCGCCACGTGCGCGTCACGCCGATGAAGGCGCGTCGCGTTGTGGACCTGGTCCGCGGGCGTTCGGTTGAAGACGCCCTGAACATCCTCAAGTTCGCGCCGCAGGCAGCGAGCGAGCCGGTCGCCAAGGTGATCGCCTCCGCGGCAGCCAACGCCGAGAACAACCTCGACCTCGACCCGAGCACGCTTGTCGTCGCCACGGCGTTCGTGGACGAGGGCGCGACCCTCAAGCGGTTCCAGCCGCGTGCACAGGGACGTGCGTTCCGTATCCGCAAGCGCACCAGTCACATCACCGTGATCGTGGAGAGCCTGCCGAAGACCGGAACATCGACCCGTAATCGCCGGAAGGGAAGTGCTCAGTAGTGGGCCAGAAAATCAACCCGCACGGCTTCCGCCTCGGCATCACCACCGACTGGAAGTCTCGCTGGTACGCAGACAAGCAGTACGCGGAATACGTCAAGGAAGACGTCGCGATCCGCAAGCTCCTCGCCACCGGCATGGAGCGCGCGGGCATCGCGAAGGTCGAGATCGAGCGCACCCGTGACCGTGTGCGTGTGGACATCCACACCGCCCGCCCGGGCATCGTCATCGGTCGCCGCGGCGCCGAAGCCGATCGCATCCGTTCCGAGCTCGAGAAGCTGACCGGCAAGCAGGTCCAGCTGAACATCCTCGAGGTCAAGAACGCCGAGGCCGAGGCTCAGCTCGTCGCACAGGGTGTGGCCGAGCAGCTCTCGAACCGCGTCGCCTTCCGTCGCGCGATGCGTAAGGCCATCCAGTCGGCCATGCGTCAGCCCAACGTCAAGGGAATCCGCGTTCAGTGCTCCGGTCGTCTCGGCGGCGCCGAGATGTCCCGGTCGGAGTTCTACCGCGAAGGCCGTGTGCCGCTGCACACGCTTCGTGCGGACATCGACTACGGCCTCTACGAGGCCAAGACCACCTTCGGCCGCATCGGCGTGAAGGTCTGGATCTACAAGGGCGACATCGTCGGTGGCAAGCGTGAGCTCGCCGCCAACGTGGCTGCTCCCGCAGGCGACCGCCCGCGTCGCGAGCGTCCGAGCCGTCCCCGTCGTTCCGGTGCCACCGGCACCACCGCGACCAGCACCGAGGCCGGCCGCGCAGCGACCGCCACCGCCGATGCACCCGCTACGACTGAACAGAAGGAGGGCTGACGCATGTTGATCCCACGGCGGGTCAAGCACCGCAAGCAGCACCATCCGAGCCGTTCGGGTGCCGCCAAGGGTGGAACCCAGGTGACCTTCGGTGACTACGGCATCCAGGCTCTCGAGCCCGCCTACATCACCAACCGGCAGATCGAGTCCGCTCGTATCGCCATGACCCGGCACATCAAGCGTGGCGGCAAGATCTGGATCAACATCTTCCCGGATCGCCCCCTCACCAAGAAGCCGGCCGAAACCCGCATGGGTTCCGGTAAGGGTTCGCCCGAGTGGTGGATCGCGAACGTCAAGCCTGGTCGCGTGATGTTCGAGATGAGCTACCCCAATGAGGAGATCGCTCGTGAGGCCCTGCGCCGCGCGATGCACAAGCTCCCGTGCAAGTGCCGGATCGTGACAAGGGAGGAGCAGTTCTGATGGCTACTGGAACCCCAGCCGCAGAGCTCCGCGAGCTCACCGAAGAAGAGCTGGTCACCCGGCTTCGTGAGTCGAAGGAAGAGCTGTTCAACCTTCGTTTCCAGATGGCCACGGGTCAGATGGACAACAACCGTCGACTTCGTACCGTTCGTCACGAGATCGCGCGTATCTACACCGTTCTGCGTGAGCGTGAGCTCGGGCTGGCCGTTGGTCCGGACGCAGGTGACGCGGCATGAGTGAGGAAAAAGCAGTGAGCACTGAAGAGCGCGGCAGCCGCAAGGTCCGCACCGGATACGTCGTCTCCGACAAGATGGAGAAGACGATCGTGGTCGAGCTCGAGGACCGGGTCAAGCACCCGCTCTACGGCAAGATCATCCGGCGCACCAGCAAGGTGAAGGCGCACGACGAGAACGGCGTCGCTGGCATCGGTGACCGCGTGCAGCTGATGGAGACCCGTCCGCTGTCCGCGACGAAGCACTGGCGTCTCGTCGAGGTCCTCGAGAAGGCCAAGTAAGAACCGAATAATGTATCCGGTACGATGGTGGGGTTGCCTTGCGGCCGACGCACGGCAACCCCACCGTTGTGCCGCCCACCGGGGCGGCCCCTCTCGCAGGGCACGGGTGCAGACCGCGCACGTCGGGTCGGAAATCTGCCGTGCAACAGTCCAGGTCAAGGAGAAGTAAGTGATTCAGCAGGAGTCGCGGCTGCGCGTCGCCGACAACACGGGTGCCAAGGAGATTCTCTGCATCCGCGTTCTCGGTGGTTCGTCTCGCCGTTACGCCGGGATCGGCGACATCATCGTCGCCACCGTCAAGGACGCCATCCCGGGTGGAAACATCAAGAAGGGCGAGGTCGTCAAGGCCGTCATCGTCCGTACCACCAAGGAACGTCGCCGTCCGGACGGTTCGTACATCAAGTTCGACGAGAACGCCGCCGTCCTCATCAAGCCGGACAACGATCCCCGTGGCACCCGCATCTTCGGCCCCGTGGGCCGTGAGCTGCGTGAGAAGAAGTTCATGAAGATCGTCTCGCTCGCCCCGGAGGTGCTGTGATGAAGGTGCACAAGGGTGACACCGTGCTGGTCATCGCCGGCAAGGACAAGGGCGCGAAGGGCAAGGTCATTCAGGCCTACCCCGCGACCAACAAGGTCCTCGTCGAAGGCGTGAACCGCATCAAGAAGCACACCGCGGTATCCGCGAACGAGCGCGGAGCTTCCTCCGGCGGCATCGTCACGCAGGAAGCCCCGATCCACGTTTCCAACGTCGCGGTCGTCGACTCGGACGGCAACCCCACTCGCGTGGGCTACCGGACCGACGAAGAGTCCGGCAAGCGCGTTCGGATTTCCCGGAAGAACGGGAAGGACATCTGACATGACCTCCACTGAGAACAAGATCCAGCCGCGCCTGAAGACTCGCTACCGCGAGGAGATCAAGGCTGCGCTGAACACCGAGTTCGACTACGCCAACGTGATGCAGATCCCCGGCGTCGTCAAGGTTGTCGTCAACATGGGTGTCGGTGACGCCGCTCGCGACGCCAAGCTGATCAACGGTGCCGTCAACGATCTCGCTCTGATCACCGGTCAGAAGCCCGAGATCCGCAAGGCCCGCAAGTCCATCGCGCAGTTCAAGCTCCGCGAGGGAATGCCGATCGGTGCCCGCGTCACGCTGCGTGGCGACCGCATGTGGGAGTTCCTGGACCGTCTCGTGTCCGTCGCGCTTCCCCGCATCAGGGACTTCCGCGGCCTGTCGGGCAACCAGTTCGACGGCAACGGCAACTACACGTTCGGCCTGAACGAGCAGTCGATGTTCCACGAGATCGACGTGGACAAGATCGACCGCCCGCGTGGCATGGACATCACCGTGGTGACCACCGCGACCAACAACGAAGAAGGCCGTGCCCTGCTCAAGCACCTCGGCTTCCCGTTCAAGGAGAACTGAGCTAATGGCTAAGAAGGCATTGGTCAACAAGGCCAACAAGAAGCCCAAGTTCGCGGTGCGCGCCTACACCCGCTGCCAGCGCTGCGGCCGTCCGCACTCGGTGTTCCGCAAGTTCGGCCTGTGCCGAATCTGCGTTCGCGAGATGGCGCACGCCGGCGAGCTGCCCGGCGTTCACAAGAGCTCCTGGTGAGCCGGTGACGCCGTCGCCCCGCGGCGACGGCGTCACCCCACAGACTTCCGGTTCGTAACCTCGAACCGGGAAACGTAAGACCTACTTCGCGATAGGCCTGCGCCGGAGACGGCAGAGGGAACCGTTGTGAGAAAGGTAGAGGTCAACCTCATGACCATGACCGACCCCATCGCAGACTTCTTGACGCGTCTGCGCAACGCCAACACGGCGTACCACGATGAGGTGAAGTTGCCCCACTCGAAGATCAAGGCGAACATCGCCGAGATCCTCAAGCGCGAGGGCTACATCGCCGACTACCGCACCGAAGACGCCGAGGTGGGCAAGACCCTCATCGTCGACCTGAAGTACGGCCCGAGCCGTGAGCGCAGCCTTGCCGGCGTGCGTCGCGTCTCCAAGCCCGGTCTGCGTGTGTACGCGAAGTCCACCAACCTGCCCAAGGTTCTGGGCGGCCTCGGCGTGGCGATCATTTCCACGTCCACCGGCCTGCTCACCGATCGCCAGGCGGCCAATCAAGGAGTGGGCGGGGAAGTCCTCGCCTACGTCTGGTAAGGGAGGCCACCACAATGTCGCGTATTGGAAAGATTCCCGTCACCGTCCCCGGCGGCGTCGACGTCTCGATCGACGGCCAGGACGTCACGGTCAAGGGACCCAAGGGCACGCTCGCCCTGACGGTCGCCGAGCCGATTGCCATTGCGAAGAACGACGACGGCACGCTCAGCGTGACGCGTCCGGACGACGAGCGTCGCAGCCGCGCGCTGCACGGTCTGTCTCGCACCCTGGTGCAGAACCTCATCACCGGTGTCACCGACGGTTACACCACCAAGATGGAGATTCACGGCGTCGGTTACCGCGTTGCCCTCAAGGGCAAGGACCTCGAGTTCGCACTCGGCTACAGCCACCCGGTCCCGATCGAGGCTCCGGAAGGCATCACCTTCGCGGTCGAGTCGCCCACCAAGTTCTCGGTGTCGGGCATCGACAAGCAGAAGGTCGGGCAGATCTCGGCCAACATCCGTCGTCTCCGCCGTCCGGACCCGTACAAGGGCAAGGGCGTGCGTTACGAGGGTGAGCAGATCCGCCGCAAGGTCGGAAAGACGGGTAAGTGATATGAGCCAGACTGCAAACCAGAAAGCCAAGCGGATTCCGCTCGGCAAGGATGCGTCCACGAAGCGTCGCCTGTCGAAGGTGCGTCGTCACTTCCGTCTCCGCAAGAAGGTCTCCGGCACGCCCGAGCGTCCCCGCCTGGTCGTCAACCGGTCCTCGCGCCACATCCACGTCCAGCTGGTGGACGACCTCGCGGGCCACACCCTGGCCGCGGCGTCGACCACCGAGGCCGACGTGCGTGCAGCGGACGGCGACAAGAAGGTCCTCAGTGCGAAGGTCGGTCAGCTGATCGCCGAGCGCGCGAAGGCCGCCGGTGTCGAGACCGTCGTGTTCGACCACGGCGGACACGGCTACCACGGTCGCATCGCGGCCCTTGCGGACGCAGCTCGCGAAGGCGGGTTGAAGTTCTGATGACCAAGACCGAGTACATGAACGGAAGGACAGCCTGATGCCGGGACGTCAGAGGCGTGACGGCGGAAGCGGACCCGCCGGACAGAATGGCCCCAACACGGGGGACAACCGCGGCGGCGGCGACCGCCGGGGTGGCGGTCGCGACGATCGTCGCGGCGGACAGTCGGCCGAGAAGTCGAACCACATCGAGCGCGTCGTCACGATCAACCGCGTGTCCAAGGTCGTCAAGGGTGGTCGTCGCTTCAGCTTCACCGCTCTGGTGATCGTGGGCGACGGCAACGGACTGGTCGGCGTCGGCTACGGCAAGGCCAAGGAAGTTCCTGCGGCCATCCAGAAGGGCGTCGAGGAGGCTCGCAAGAGCTTCTTCCGCGTTCCGATGATCGGCAGCACCATCACGCACCCGGTTCAGGGTGAGGCCGCAGCAGGCGTCGTCATGCTGCGTCCGGCAAGCCCCGGTACCGGTGTCATCGCCGGTGGCGCGGTGCGTGCCGTGCTGGAATGCGCCGGCATCCACGACATTCTGTCGAAGTCGCTCGGTAGCGACAACGCCATCAATGTTGTGCATGCGACCGTCGCTGCGCTCAAGGGCCTGCAGCGCCCCGAGGAAGTTGCCGCTCGCCGCGGTCTCGCCCTCGAGGACGTTGCCCCTGCCGGCATGCTGCGTGCGCGCGCACAGGCTGGGAGCGTGAAGTAATGGCCGAACTCAAGGTCACTCAGATCAAGAGCACCATCGGTACCAAGCAGAACCAGCGGAACTCGCTGCGCACCCTCGGCTTGAAGGGCATCCGTCAGACGGTTGTCCGCGAGGACAATGCCCAGAACCGCGGTCTGATCAACGTGGTGCGCCACCTCGTCACAGTTGAGGAGGTCTAACCATGACCATCAAACTGCATCACCTGCGCCCCGCGCCGGGAGCCAAGACCGAGAAGACTCGCGTCGGTCGTGGTGAAGGTTCCAAGGGTAAGACCGCAGGCCGCGGCACGAAGGGCACCAAGGCCCGCAAGAACGTGCCCGCTGCCTTCGAGGGTGGACAGATGCCGCTGCACATGCGTCTGCCCAAGCTCAAGGGTTTCACCAACCCGTTCCGCACCGAGTACCAGGTCGTCAACGTCGGCGACATCGCCCGTCTGTTCCCCGAGGGTGGACAGGTGACGGTGGAGGACCTCGTTGCCAAGGGTGCCGTTCGCAAGAACCAGCTCGTCAAGGTTCTCGGCGACGGCGACCTGACTGTCGCCGTCCAGGTGACGGTCGACAAGTTCACCGGCTCCGCCAAGGAGAAGATCGCTGCTGCCGGTGGTACCGCCACCGAGCTGTGAGCTATCACCGCTAGCCAGTAGATGGCCGCAGTACAGCCTTGCGCTGTACTGCGGCCATTTGCGGCTGTACGGGCAGCACTGCCGCAGGTCTCCCAACTGTGCGTTCAGTTGCCACTGTTAGAGTTCTAGAGTTCATTCACGGACAAGTCTGCTTTCGACTTCGTCTCCCCACCGTCGTGCCAGGAGGATCTTTGCTTTCCGCCTTCGTCTCGGCCCTCAGGACCCCGGACCTGAGGCGGAAGATCCTCATTGCGCTCGGTCTCGTTGCGCTCTATCGCATCGGTGCCGTGATCCCCTCGCCGGGCGTCGACTACGGCAACGTCCGATCGTGTGTAGATCAGCTGTCGGGGGGCGATTCCGCGGGTATCTACTCGCTGATCAATCTGTTCTCGGGTGGTGCGCTACTCCAGCTGTCCATCTTCGCGATCGGCATCATGCCGTACATCACGGCCAGCATCATCGTCCAGCTGTTGACTGTCGTCATTCCGAAGTTCGAGGAACTCCGGAAGGAAGGCCAGTCCGGTCAGGCGAAGATGACGCAGTACACGCGGTACCTGTCGGTCGCGCTGGCGATCCTGCAGGCCACCGGCATCGTGGCGCTCGCGTCGCGCGGTCAGCTGCTGCAGGGGTGCCAGGAAGAGATCATCGCCGACAAGAGCATCTTCGGTCTCGTGATCATCGTGCTGGTCATGACGGCCGGCGCGGCGCTGGTCATGTGGTTCGGTGAGGTCATCACCGAGCGCGGCGTCGGCAACGGCATGTCGCTGCTCATCTTCTCGGGTATCGCGTCCCGTTTGCCGTCCGAGGGCAAGGCCATCCTGGACAGCCGTGGGGGACTGATCTTCGCGATCGTCTGCGTCGTGGCGCTCGCCATCATCGCCGGAGTCGTCTTCGTCGAGCAGGGACAGCGGCGCATCCCGGTGCAGTACGCCAAGCGCATGGTCGGCCGCAAGATGTACGGCGGTTCGTCCACCTACCTGCCACTCAAGGTCAACCAGGCCGGCATCATCCCGGTCATCTTCGCGTCGTCGCTGCTGTACTTGCCGAACCTCATCGCGCAGCTCACCGGCGCCACGTCGTCGGCCGATCCCAGCTGGTGGCAGCGGATCATCAACGAGTACCTGGTGAATCCCAACAACCCGGTGTACATCGCCATCTACTTCGCGCTGATCGTGTTCTTCGTGTTCTTCTACGTCGCGATCACGTTCAATCCGGAAGAGCGCGCCGACGAGATGAAGAAGTTCGGCGGCTTCATCCCCGGTATCCGCCCGGGTCGCCCCACCGCGGACTACCTGAATTACGTGCTCAACCGCATCACCGTTCCCGGCTCGATCTACCTGGGCCTGATCGCGGTGCTGCCCCACTTCTTCCTGTCCGGTGGCCAGACCTCCAGCAGCATCTTCGGTGGTGCCGCTGTGCTGATTCTCGTCAGCGTCGCCCTGGACACGGTCAAGCAGATCGAAAGTCAATTGATGCAACGTAACTACGAAGGGTTCCTCAAGTGAGACTTGTCCTCCTTGGTCCTCCCGGTGCAGGCAAGGGCACCCAGGCCGCGATTCTGTCCGAGAAGCTCGGCGTCCCCCACATCTCGACGGGAGACCTGTTCCGCGCGAACATCGGCCAGGCCACGCCCCTGGGCCTCGAAGCGAAGAAGTATCTGGACGCCGGAGACCTGGTTCCCAGCGAAATCACCAACAACATGGTGAAGGCCCGGGTCGCCGAGCCAGACGCCGCCAACGGCTTCCTCCTCGACGGTTTCCCCCGGACCGTCGACCAGGCTCAGGCGCTCGAAGCGATCCTGACCGAGCAGAACACCAAGCTGGACGCCGTGCTCTCCTTCGTCGTCGACGAGGACGTCGTGGTCGAGCGGATGCTGGCCCGCGGCCGCGCCGACGACAAGGAAGACGTCATCCGCAACCGCCTCCGGGTGTACCGCGAGGAGACCGCCCCGCTGCTGGACTACTACAAGGAGCAGCTGGTGACCGTCGACGCCCTGGGTGAGGTCGACGAGGTCAATGCTCGCGCACTGGGAGCGCTGGGTAAGTAATGGGCTTCGGGCGTAAGCGCAAGGTCGTTCCGTTCCGGACCGCCGGTGAGCTCGACGCGATGGCCGCCGCCGGCGCCATCGTCGGCGCGGCTCTGGTGGCGGTCCGCGATGCGGCGAAGCCGGGTGTGAGCACGCTCGAGCTCGACGAGGTGGCCGAGTCGGTCATCCGCGGCGCCGGCGCCGTGCCGTCGTTCAAGGGCTACCACGGGTTCAGCGGGTCGATCTGTTCGTCCGTCAACGATCGTGTGGTGCACGGGATCCCCTCGGTGGAAGACATTCTCGCCGAGGGAGACCTCGTCTCCATCGATTGCGGTGCCATCCTCGACGGCTGGCACGGCGACTCCGCGTGGACGTTCGGCGTCGGAGACATCATCGAGGCGGACCAGCAGCTGAGCGAGGCCACGCGGCTGTCCATGGAGGCGGGGATCGCCGCGATGCTGCCCGGCAACCGGCTGACCGACGTGTCCCATGCCATCGAGCTGGGCACCCGGGCCGCCGAGGCTCAGCACGATCGCAAGTACGGCATCGTCGACGGGTACGGCGGTCACGGCATCGGCCGGGAAATGCACATGGAGCCGTTCCTCGCCAACGAGGGCGCTCCGGGCAAGGGTCCCCAACTGGTTGTCGGTTCCGTGCTGGCGATCGAACCGATGTTGACCCTCGGCACCACCGACACCGTTGTCCTCGAAGACGATTGGACCGTCGTCACCACGGACGGCACCCGTGCCGCGCACTGGGAGCACACGGTCGCCGTCACCGAGGACGGACCGCGCATCCTCACCCTGCGCCCGGAGTAGCGCACCGACCAGGGTGCTGGTCTACACGTCGATCAGCAGAGTCACCGGTCCGTCGTTGACGAGGCTGATCTCCATGTGTTCGCCGAACACACCCGTCTCGACCGTCGCGCCCAGTTCCCGCAGGGCGCCGGTGAACTCCTCCACCAGTGGTTCCGCCACGGGCCTCGGCGCGGCGGCCGACCAGGACGGTCGCCGGCCCCGGCGAGTGTCCGCCATGAGTGTGAACTGACTGGCGACGAGCACCGGCGCGTCGAGGTCCGCCGCTGACTGCTCGTTCTCCAGAATGCGCATGGTCCACACCTTCTTCGCGAGCAGCGCCGCCTTCGCCGCATCGTCCGTGTGGGTGACCCCGATCAGGACGAGCAGCCCGTGACCGCCGTCCGGGGGGGTGATCCGTCCGACCTCCGTGCCGTCGACCCGTACCGACGCGGACGTCACTCGCTGTACCAGGGCGCGCACGCACACATCCTTCGAATAAGGGGCCGGTTGATTCGGAAGAGGGATCCGGGTCGGCGCGCAGGTCCGTCAGTGACCGCATTTGGCCTGGTGAGCAATTTCCCGTAACATGGATCAACGGTGCGCTATGCGTGCCGGTTGTCTGCGTGCCCAGTGCCGGATTCGATCCGGATTGTTCATGTTTCGGCCGGTGAAGATCCCATTGGGCGCCACGGTAACGGAAACAGATGCAATAAGCACGCCAAACCACATGGATCGCGGAGGATATGGCTAAGAAAGACGGGGCCATCGAGGTCGAGGGACGAGTAGTCGAGCCGCTGCCCAATGCGATGTTCCGCATTGAGCTCGAGAACGGCCACAAGGTTCTCGCCCACATCAGCGGAAAGATGCGTCAGCACTACATTCGCATCCTCCCGGAAGATCGCGTTGTAGTAGAGCTCTCGCCCTACGACTTGTCGCGCGGACGCATCGTTTACCGGTACAAGTAGAACTTCCCCGCCCGACCAGGTCGGGGAGAAGTACGTCCGCTGCGGATCTGCGTAGTGGGCTGCCACAAAACAGGAGATCAGAAGACGTGAAGGTTCAGCCGAGCGTCAAGAAGATCTGCGAGAAGTGCAAGGTGATCCGTCGTAACGGCCGGGTCATGGTGATCTGCGAGAACCTGCGCCACAAGCAGCGTCAGGGCTAGATCTCCGCTTTTCGAGGATCTGCTTGGCAACAAGCAAAGATGACCTCCCAGCACCAGCCGGTACTACGGCTTTCGAGCAGGTACTGGTTCACCCCCGGCACGGAGGCCGGGGCCCCACTGAGTTAGTTGAAGCATTGCCGGTCGCGAGACCGCCGACGTTTGAAGAGGCACAGGGGATGGACTGGGAGCAGACCTCCGCACACCGATAGGAAATGCCGACATGGCACGTCTCGCAGGTGTCGATCTTCCCCGTGAAAAGCGGATGGAGATCGCACTTACTTACATCTACGGCATCGGCCGTACCCGCTCCAAGGAGATCCTGGACGCCACCGGCGTCAGCCCGGATCTGCGGAGCAAGGATCTCTCGGACGAGGATCTGGCCAAGCTCCGCGAGTACATCGAGGAGTCGCTGAAGGTCGAGGGTGACCTTCGCCGCGAGGTCCAGGCCGATATCCGACGCAAGATCGAGATCGGCTGCTACCAGGGCCTGCGCCACCGTCGTGGTCTGCCCGTGCGTGGTCAGCGCACCAAGACCAACGCCCGCACCCGTAAGGGTCCGAAGCGCACCATTGCCGGCAAGAAGAAGGCGAAGTAATGCCCCCCAAGTCACGTAGCACCGGTCCGAAGAAGACCCAGAAGGCGCGTCGCAGGGACAAGAAGAACGTCCCGCACGGCGCCGCTCACATCAAGAGCACGTTCAACAACACCATCGTGTCCATCACGGACCCCGCCGGAAACGTGATTTCCTGGGCGTCCTCGGGACACGTCGGCTTCAAGGGTTCGCGCAAGTCGACCCCGTTCGCCGCCCAGCTGGCAGCCGAGAACGCAGCCCGCAAGGCGCAGGAGCACGGTGTCAAGAAGGTCGACGTCTTCGTCAAGGGCCCCGGCTCCGGCCGTGAGACCGCGATCCGCTCGCTTCAGGCCGCAGGCCTCGAGGTCGGCACCATCTCCGATGTCACCCCCCAGCCGCACAACGGCTGCCGTCCGCCCAAGCGGCGTCGGGTCTAGCGGGAAGGATAGGTAGAAAAAAATGGCACGTTATACCGGACCCATCACCCGCAAGTCGCGTCGTCTGCGCGTCGACCTCGTTGGAGGCGACCAGGCGTTCGAGCGTCGTCCCTACCCGCCGGGCCAGCACGGCCGCGCGCGGATCAAGGAGAGCGAGTACCTGCTCCAGCTGCAGGAGAAGCAGAAGGCTCGCTTCACCTACGGCGTCATGGAGAAGCAGTTCCGCCTGTACTACAAGGAGGCGAACAATCGCCCCGGTAAGACCGGTGAGAACCTGCTCCGCATCCTGGAGTCGCGTCTCGACAACGTCGTGTACCGCGCCGGACTGGCTCGCACCCGCCGCCAGGCCCGTCAGCTGGTCACCCACGGCCACCTCCTTGTGAACAACAAGAAGGTCGACATCCCCAGCTACCGCGTCTCCCAGTACGACATCATCGATGTCAAGGAGAAGTCGCTGTCCACGCTTCCCTTCCAGGTTGCGCGCGAGACCCAGGGCGATCGCCCGATCCCGGGTTGGCTGCAGGTTGTCGGTGGACGTCTCCGGGTTCTGGTTCACCAGCTTCCCGAGCGTGCGCAGATCGACGTTCCTCTGCAGGAACAGCTCATCGTCGAGTACTACTCGAAGTAGGCCTCTCGGCCCGTGCGCCTTTCTGGTTGTTTCGACTACCGGAAAGGCGCACGGGCACGAAGCGCCTTTCCCATCGTGGGCGTCAAATAGCGGACGCCCGTACAGGAGGAAATCCAATGCTCATTTCTCAGCGACCCACGCTGACCGAAGAGGTCATCGCTGACAACCGCTCGAAGTTCGTCATCGAGCCCCTCGAGCCAGGCTTCGGGTACACCCTCGGCAACTCGCTCCGTCGCACGCTGCTCTCGTCGATTCCCGGCGCAGCGGTCACGAGCATCCGCATCGACGGCGTTCTGCACGAGTTCACCACAGTTCCCGGTGTGAAGGAAGACGTCACCGACATCATCCTGAACCTCAAGGGGCTCGTCGTGAGCTCCGAAGAGGACGAGCCGGTCACCATGTACGTCCGCAAGCAGGGCCCCGGCGCTGTCACTGCAGGCGACATCGTGCCCCCGGCCGGCGTCACCGTGAACAACCCGGATCTGCACATCGCCACCCTGAACGACAAGGGAAAGCTGGAGATCGAGCTCGTCGTCGAGCGCGGTCGCGGCTACGTTCCCGCCGTCCAGAACAAGGCGTCCGGCGCAGAGATCGGCCGTATCCCGGTCGACTCGATCTACTCGCCGGTGCTCAAGGTCACCTACAAGGTGGAGGCCACCCGCGTCGAACAGCGCACCGACTTCGATCGGCTCGTTCTCGACGTGGAAACCAAGAACTCCATCACCGCTCGGGACGCGCTCGCTTCGGCGGGCAAGACCCTGGTTGAGCTCTTCGGCCTGGCCCGTGAGCTGAACGTCGAAGCAGAAGGCATCGAGATCGGACCCTCGCCCGCCGAGGCCGATCACATTGCTTCGTTCGGACTGCCCATCGAGGACCTGGACCTGACGGTCCGTTCCTACAACTGCCTCAAGCGCGAAGGTGTTCACACCGTCGGTGAGCTTGTCGGCCGTACCGAGTCCGATCTGCTCGACATCCGCAACTTCGGACAGAAGTCCATCGACGAGGTGAAGGTCAAGCTGCATTCGCTCGGCCTGGCCCTCAAGGACAGCCCCGCGTCCTTCGATCCCACCACC
This sequence comes from Rhodococcus sp. 4CII, assembly GCF_014256275.1. NCBI lineage: Bacteria > Bacillati > Actinomycetota > Actinomycetes > Mycobacteriales > Nocardiaceae > Rhodococcus > Rhodococcus sp. 4CII. The sequence goes on along the minus strand of NZ_JACCFE010000002.1, from coordinate 1,067,582 downwards.
GTTGCCGGCTACGACGCCGCCACCGGAACGTGGAGCGACACGGACGCCGGTTCCTTCGGTGATGCCGAGGGCACCGAGGACTACGCCGAGACCGAACAGCTGTAGCTCACGGTCCTTTACTAGGAGATCATCATGCCCAAGCCCAAGAAGGGTGCCCGCTTCGGCGGGTCGGCTTCGCACCAGAAGGCGATCTTCGCCAATCTGGCTACCGCGCTCTTCGAGCACGGCCGCATCACCACCACGGAGTCCAAGGCCAAGGCCCTGCGCCCGTACGCCGAGAAGCTCGTCACGCACGCCAAGGCCGGAACCCTGGCTCACCGTCGCGAGGTTCTGAAGGTCATCCGCAACAAGGATGTCGTGCACACCCTGTTCGCGGAGATCGGCCCGTTCTACGCCGATCGTGACGGCGGCTACACCCGCATCATCAAGACGGTCCCCCGCAAGGGCGACAACGCGCCGATGGCGATCATCGAGCTCGTCAAGGAGAAGACCGTCACCTCCGAGGCCGACCGCGCTCGTCGCGTGAAGGCTTCGCAGGATGCGCCGGCTGCTGCTCCCGCCGAGGAGAACGTCGTCGAGGCCGTCGAGGCCGAGGCTACCGACGCCGAGGTCGAGAACGCTGACGCCGTCGTCGAGGCCATCGAGGACGAGTCCGCCACCGCGGCCGACGCTCCCGAGGCCGAAGAGGCCAAGAAGGACTAGTCCTCTTGGTTTCGGCACACGCTGAATCGAACGAGCCCGTCGTCCCCGAGAGGGACGGCGGGCCCGTTTCGTATGAGACCACCCGGCTCCGGCTGGACATCGCCTACGACGGAACAGATTTCTCCGGGTGGGCCCGCCAGATCGGCCTGCGCACGGTGTGCGGGGAGATCGAGGAGAAACTCGGCGCGGTCCTGCGCACACCGTTGCAGCTCACGGTGGCGGGACGGACGGATGCCGGAGTTCACGCCACCGGTCAGGTGGCGCACGTCGACGTCCCGGTGGACGCCGTGCCGGACGATCCGTCCCGGCTGGTCCGCCGCCTCGCGCGGTTCCTCCCGAAGGATGTGCGCATCACGCGGATCTCGTTCGCGCCGGACCACTTCGACGCGCGGTTCTCCGCGATGCGCAGGCACTACGAGTACCGCCTCACGGCCGCGGCCTACGGTGCCGAACCGCTGCGAGCCCGGGACACCGTGTCGTATCCCAAGGTCCTCGATCTCGAACTCATGCGCGCAGCGTCCGCGACACTGCTGGGACTGCACGACTTCGCGGCGTTCTGCAAACGCCGGGAAGGCGCCACCACGGTCCGCGATCTTCAGCGCTTCGACTGGGAGCGCACCGGCGAGGTGTTCACCGCCTTCGTCAGCGCGGACGCGTTCTGCTGGTCGATGGTGCGCAGTCTCGTCGGCGCCGTTCTCGCGGTGGGGGAGGGCCGCCGCGACCTCGACTGGATCGAAGGTCTGCTCCGTGAGACGTCGCGGTCCAGTTCGATCCTGGTCGCTCCCGCGCACGGACTGTCCCTGGTGCGCGTCGACTACCCGGACGACGCCGACCTGGCCGCACGCAATCGGATCACCCGAGACGTCCGCACCGTGCCGGGCGGCTGCTGCGGGGACTGAAAGGCCGATCGTGCGACAGCACACATCGCCCCGGAAGAAGGAGCCTGTTCATGACCGCAGCCGAGCCCGTCCGGATCGAGATCGTCGTCGGGTCGGTCAGGGTCGGCCGGATCGCCCCGGTCGTGACCCGCTGGTTCGCCGAACGCGCCCGCGCCCACCCGGGACTCGACGTCGGGATCATCGATCTGGCCGACACGCCGTTGCCGCAGGATCTCGGCGCATCCCCGGCCACGGAAGAGTTCCGGGAACGGGTGGGGCGAGCCGACGCGTTCGTGATCGTCACATCCGAGTACAACCACGGATACCCGGCAGCGCTCAAGACCGCGTTCGACAGCGTCAAACACGAATGGCGCACGAAGCCCATCGGATTCGTGTCCTACGGCGGATTGTCCGGCGGCCTGCGAGCGACCGAACAACTGCGTCAGGTGGTGGCCGAACTCCACATGGTGTCGGTGCGGCAGAGCGTGAGTTTCCACCAGGTGCGCAAGAGATTCGACGACGCGGGGCAGACTTCGGACGGCGCCGCCGCCGACTCGGCGGACCGCATGCTCGCGGAGTTGGTGTGGTGGGCCGACGCCACACGAGGCCAGCGTGCACGCATCCCGTATCCGGGTTAGTGCAGATGCGCGGGCTGATACTCGTCGACAGCGCGGGGCCGTCCGATGAACGCCGTCTCGGACGAGATGGTGACCAGCATCAGTTCGATGCTCGTGCCGCCGGTCGACAGCAGGATGCGGTCGCCCATCGCGTCCGGCTGGACGATGGACAGGTCCGGCTCGGCGCCGGGCCACTGACTGGGCTCCCCGTACAGGTAGATGGCAGTGACGCCGGCACGGGGCGGTAGCGCGTCGACGCCGTCGAACACGACGGTGTTGAAGCTGTTGTCGGACTGCGGATTGTGACCGGCGATGCGAAGCCGGTCGGGTGTGGCGATGGAATCGATCAGCGAAGACCACGTCTCGGGCCGGTCGGTGTGGATGAGCACGCGCGCACCGGTGGCGATGGCACGGAACACCAGTTGCTGGGCGAGATACAACTCGCCCGCCACGTAGACCATGCCGACGCCGGGACCCGCGATCCGGGCGGTGACTCCGTGGCCGTAGTCGTCGGAGCCGATGAGCTGTCCGCACCCCGCCGGGGGCAGGTGGAGAGCACCCAGTCTTTCCGCGGGGAAGTCGGACAACGGCATCGCGCCGTCGAGCTCCGACACGGCGATCGGAAGATTGGACAGCAGTCCGTCGCGCTGACGGCCCTGCATCGAGACGAGCCCGGGAATCGTGAGCGGTTCGGGCATTGTCCGAGTGGTCAGCCGGCAGGACGCACCGACCTTCACGTGCCCGGCGTTCCCGCTGGGGCGGATCCGGATCGTCACGGTGGTGCCGAGGCTCGACGGTACCCAGAGCTTCGCGAGCAGATCCTTCGTGAGGTACCGCGGGTCGACGCCGTAGCCGGTGTTGCGGACCCCGGGGAGCGGCGCGTGATTCCACGTCTCCTCGAAGGTATTCGGATCGACGCCCCGACTGATCTGCAGTGCAGCGGATTCGATTTCCGGCGCGGTGAGAATGCGGGCCCGGCAGCCCGAGTCGGTGAGTGCCCGCACCACCCGGCTCGCCGCGATCGTGATCGCGCGGCAGGCGCCGGCTTCGCCGCCACCACGCCGGGCCACGGCGGCGACGCTCCCGGTGGCGTCGAATCGCAGGGCGAGCCACACCATTCGGGTTGCGGTCGCCGGCAACGGACCCACCAGCCTGTCGTACACATCGGTGGCCGGCGTGCCGGCAGCGGCACGGTAGCCGTGGCTGACGATGTCGATTCCGCTCAGCGAGATGTCGTGCTGCACGAGGCATGCGGCGAGCGCCTCGGTGGGAAGGGCGTGCGTCGTCTGGAAACCGTCGCGGGTGATCTGCGTGAGGCTCCCCGCGGGCGGCAGGACCTCGACGACGGCTACCACGCTCCCACCGTCCCAGCGCAGCCCGACGGACTGCCCTGTCTGCGACTGGAAGCTGACGGTCCGCGACTGCGCCCGGCCGGGCGCAGTGAAGTACCGCCACGCGGTCCGGGCCCAGTCGACACTCGACCAACCGCCCACGCGGATCAGCGCGGCAAGGACGAGGACGCCGGCAGCGGCGACGGCTCCCCACCACACGAGCCCGCACAGCGAGGCCGTGACCCCGCCTCCCACTCCCAGAAGCTGCGCAATGACAATGTCGTTCGCCGACAACCGGAATGACGACAACCGGCGTGACGACGGTCGTGTGGCGCGCGAGCGGTTCATGGTTCCTCCCCCGAATACCTGAACCCGGCGGACCCATACCCGTCCACCGTGAAGACTGTCGATCGAACTGTATCGTCTCCCCCGAGCGCAGCGCGGCACGGGGGAGGAACAATGGCGGTAACACCCACTACTCGGTGGCAGGTCAACGGGTATCGTTTTCTGGTCAGGCGGTTGGAGCACGCTCTGGTGCGCCGCGACGTCCGAATGTTGCACGACCCGATGCGGTCACAGTCGCGCGCACTCGTGGTGGGGGTCGTGATCGCGTCGCTTGCACTCGCCGCGTGTGCCGGGCTGGCCCTCTTCCGCCCGCAGGACAAGATCGGCGACGCATCGATCGTCGTCGGGAAGGATTCCGGCGCGATGTTCGTCGTCATGGGCGACACGCTCCGTCCCGTCCTGAATCTCGCGTCCGCCCGGCTCATCGTCGGAAAGTCCGAGAATCCGGTGATCGTCAAGGAATCCGAACTCGACACACGTCCCCGCGGTGCCCTCGTGGGAATCCCCGGTGCGCCGTCGGCGCTGCCGCCCGGAGACCCCGCGGCGAAGACCCCGTGGACGGTGTGCGATTCGATCGGAGCCGACGGAAATCGCTCCGTCACAACATCGGTCATCGTCGGCGAGACGGAGGGCTCCGAGGGCGGCGGGCCCCTTGGCGGAGGTCAGGCGCTGCTCGCGTCGACGTCCGACGCGTCGTACCTCATCTATGGCGGCAAGCGAGCCAGGATCGACCTCGACGACCCGGCGGTCACCCGGGCGCTCGGCCTCGAGGGGGCGCGCCCGCGCCCGGTGAGCAAGGGCCTCGTCAACGCCGTCCCCGAAGTGCCGCCGCTCGCGGCGCCCGACATCCCGGGGGCCGGGGGCAGCCCCCGGTATCCGCTGCAGGACAAAGTGGTGGGATCCGTCTTCCAGGTGCTGATCGGCTCCGAGACCACCCACTACGTGGTACTGCGCGACGGAATCCAGAAGATCAGTTCGGCCGTCGCGAACCTGATCTTCCTGTCCGACTCGCACGGCGACACCGAGATGTCGAGCATCGCGCCCGACGCCACCAAACGGATCCCCTCCGTCGAACAAATTGCGGTGGACAGCTTCCCGGAGTCGGCGCCGACGATCGTCGATGCCACCGACAGGCCCATCAGCTGCCTGTCCTGGAAGCCTCTCCGGGCTCCGGACGAGACCGGATCGAGCGGTCCGGCGGCCGAACTGTCGCTGATGGCGGGACGGACGCTCCCGATTCCCGGTGACGCCCGCGCTGTCGAGCTGGCCCAAGCGGACGGCACGGGTGACAACGCGGACTCGGTGTACGTGCAACCGGGCACAAGCGGTTTCGTACAGTCCACCGGCATCGAGCCCACCGGCACCCGACGGGACAGCACCTTCTTCGTCGCGGACACGGGGGTCCGGTTCGGTATCCCGGACGGTGACTCCGCCAAGGCGCTGGGTCTCGACGGTGCCCAGCCCCTGGCGCCCTGGCAGATTCTCGGCCTGCTGGCGCAGGGTCCGTCGCTGGGGAAGTCGTCGGCGCTCGTCGCACACGACGGGGTCGCGCCGGACCTCGACCCCGCCGCCGTCGCGTCGGGGTCCAACTGAGCCGGTTCGGTCAGCGCCGATCTGGCGCGGACCGGAAACGGCGGCGGAGTGGGAACGACGCCAGGACGCCGAGCACGAGCAGCGCACCCAGCGTTCCGGTGGCGGCCACCGCGATGTCGCGCGGGCGACGATCCGGCGGAGCCGGGGCCGGGAGCGCCTCGATCGCCACGGAATTGGACTGATCGACAGCGGCGCCGTCGGGGAGAACGTCGACGGTGACCGCGGCCAGCGGATCGATGATCCCGTGCCCGACCGACGGATTCCATCCCTCCGCCGGTGCGTGCGCGGTGGCTTCGATCCGGGTCATGACCTGTTGCGCGGACAGTTGCGGGAACCGCGAACGGACCAGCGCCACAGTCGCCGAGACGTACGGGGCCGCGAAACTTGTTCCCCGCACCGGCTCCGCATTGCCCTGTGCGCCGTACACCGTATTGGTCAGGTCGCCGGTGGTCGGGTGCAGCGATGTCAGACCGGATCCCGGGGCTGCGACGTCGACCCAGGGACCGGCCAGGCTGAAGTCGCTCGGTGACCCGTTCGCCTCGACAGATCCGACGGTCAGCACGTAGTCGTCGTACCAGGCGGGACTGGCGATGGTGCTGACGGAATCCCACGGATCGGCGCCGGGGCGGAGGGGGTCGAGTGCAGGATTCTGAATCTTGCATTCTGCGGAACCGAAGTTGCCCGCCGCCGCGACGACCACGGCGTTGCGCACCGTGACGGCATACTTCACGGCCGACCCCAGATACCGATCGCCACTGCCGATTCCCTCGGCGGCGGTCTTGCACGCGACCTCGGAGATATTGATGACGGTCGCGCCCATGTCGGCTGCACGCCGGATCGCCGTTGCCATCGTCGCCACGTTGCCGTATCCGCCGACCGAGTTGCCGGCGTTGTCGACCTGATCGGTTTGGCCCGCGGCACTGTACGCGCTGCTCGACTGGCGGATGGACAGGATCCGGGAATCCGGTGCACCACCGGAGAAGCCGGAGCCGGGCACCTGCGCTGCGCCGATCAGCCCGGCGACGAGCGTGCCGTGCGCGTCGCAATCGACCGTGCCGGTCTCGGTTCCCACGAGGTCACCACCGTCCATGAGTCCGCGCAGCCGGGGGTGCCGCGAGACGCCGGTGTCGATCACCGCAACGATCTGACCGGCGCCCCGGCTTATCGGCCAGACCGACTGAAAGTCGAGGTCACGCTGGGCGGCCGGGACGTCGGGGCCGTCCGGTACGCGTACCGCATCTTTGCAGGGCCGCCGCTTCTCGACCTTCGTTCCGTCCTTGGGTGGAAGAAGACCGACGTCGATGGGGGCGGGGACCACCGCGGCCGCCCCACCCTGGCCCGCGGCGGCGCTGACCGCCACGATCGCAGTGGCCAGGACGACGCGGGTGACGCGGAGCCTCACAGTCCGCGCATCAGCGAGTAGAGGCCGGTCACCCAGCACACGAGCGGCACGATCGACGCGATCACCGCGAGATCGACGAGTTCCGCGCCCCGCCGCATCACGGGCGAGAACGTCTGGCGTGGGGCGATGATGCCCAGCACCAGCGCACCGACGGCGAACATGATCGCGACGGCGAACGACCCGATCGCGAAGTCGGGCAGGGCAGCGGCCGTCGCGGTGAGCAGCAGCACCGCGATCGTGACACCGCCCGCGATCAGCGGTACGGCCTGTTCGGCGCTGCTGTACGTGCGTCCCCGGAACGTCAGGACGGTCGCGGTCGCGACGGCGAGTGACAGCCCGGGCCAGAAGATTCCGTCGTGCACGCCGGGTTGCGCGGCGAGGACTGAACCGGTCACGGCGAGTGCTGTCATCGCGCCGACCAGGCCTGTGAGGTATTTGCGGGCCCGCGCCGCTCGTTGGGCGAGAGCGTCGAACGACGGCATCGTGACCTCGTCGTCCGGGTCGTCCTCGGACGGGTCGACCGAGGTGCCCGGGGCCGGGACGGGGGGTAGCGGAAGCTTTGCCAGCAGGATTGCCACCCGGGCCGAGAAGGTGAGTCCGGTCAGCGCGGCTGCCACGACCCCGGCCCCGACGGCGGACACCGGAGTGCCGAACAGTGTCGCGGCGAGTGCGGCGAACGAGCCGAACAACGAGGTCACCGACAGAGCGGTGAACGTGCGCAGTCCGACCCCGCCGAGTCGCAACGCCAGGACGGCGGTGGTTCCAGCCAGGGCCAGTCCGAGAAGAAAATGGGGAGCGCCGAGTTCGCCGGGCACGAACAGCATCCCCGCGGTGAACGAGAGTGGCACTGCGCATCCGCTGAGCACGACGGAACCGGGCGCGTCGCCGTAGATCCGGCCCGTAACCGCGCCGGCGATCAGGAACAGGATCGCCGTCGCCAGCGCACAACCGGCACCGAGGAATCCCCCCGTCCCGGCCCCGGACCACAGCAGCGCGAACGCGCCGGCCCCGGTGCCGAGGACGGCGGCCACGGAGCCCACGACCCGAGCCGAACCGCGGGTCCACTCCCGGTCGTCCTCGGCGTCGGCGATCGCGACGTTGTACATGATGTCGTCGAACAGCGGCGGCGGCGCGGCGGCATGCACGCTCTGCAGAACGAGCAGATCACCGTCGCGGATTCCGTGCTCGTGCAACGTCAACGTGGTCGAGAGCGGCGAATGGCCGATCTTCGCGAGAACCCACTCGCTGGGCTCGTACTGCTCGAGCGAATCGTCAAAGTCGTTGGTGCTGCGGTGGGTGTGGATCGTGTCGACGATTCCCGGGACGAGAATGGCCAGCGGCACGCCGAACGGCACCGCCATGTCGACTTGTGAATGCGCCGACAGCACGGTGATCCGGCACAGATCTGCTGCGGCGCCGGGACGGGTGGACGAGGCGGAGCCCCGCGATTCGTCATGGGTGATGGACACTGGCGATTCCCCCAACTCTGCGACGCACAACCCCATCTGCGCCGTTACGACACCGATCGACGACCGGCCACGGATCGTCATCCGATTTTGCTGTCCGACCTTACGACATCCGCGGGTGCCGCCTCCAGTGTCCGGCGGGGCCCGGACCTTCCGTATGCCCGACCGCCCGTCATGGGTTACTGTCTGACTTCGCGGATCAGCCCAGGGGGGCGACCCGGACTTCCGGGTCGGATCGGCTGCATGGTTTTTCGGGGCGGTTGTAGTCATGGGGGGCAGCTGGTGAGCACTATTCGGTTCGTGCGCAGGGCGCGACGAGAGGTACCACGTATTCCGGGCGGCGAAGTGAGCCTGCAACCGCCGCCCGAGATTCCGCGCCTCGTTCCGGGAAACCTGCTGACCAAACTTCTTCCCCTGGTCATGGTCGTCGCGATGGTCGGGATGATGGCCCTGATGTTCACGTCGGGCATGGCGCGCAATCCGATGTCGATGCTGTTTCCCGTCATGATGATGGTGTCGATGCTCGGCATGCTGGCGGGCGGTGGCCGCGGCGGCCCGAAAGCCGCCGAGGCCAACGAGGACCGCAAGGACTACCTGCGTTACCTGGACCAACTGCGCCGCGACATCACCGAGACCGGTGAGCAGCAGCGCAAGGCGCTCGACTGGAGTCACCCCGAGCCGGGTCTGTTGTGGACTCTTGCGGGCACCGCGCGCATGTGGGAGCGCCGGATCACCGATCCCGACTACTGCCATGTGCGCGTCGGGCGGGGAAGCCAGCGCCTTGCGACCCGCCTCATCGCACCGGAGACAGGTCCCGTGGAGGATCTGGAACCGGTTGCCGCGGTGTCGCTTCGACGCTTCGTCCGTGCGCATTCCGTCGTTCAGGATCTGCCCACGGCGGTGTCGCTGCGCGGCTTCGCCGCGGTCTCGGTGGAGGGGAACCGTGGTACGGCACGGTCGTTGGTGCGGTCGATGCTGATGCAGTTGTGCGCGTTTCACGGTCCGGACAATCTCCTGGTCGCGGTCGTGTGCGGCCCCGACACCCAGCACGAGTGGGACTGGGCCAAGTGGTTGCCGCACGCGCAACACCCGGAGTCGTTCGACGGCGTCGGTTCCTCTCGCATGATCTACGGATCGGTCCTCGAACTCGAATCCGCGCTCGGTCCGCAGCTGTCGATGCGAAACCGGTTCTCACGCAACGCCCCCGCGGTCCCCGGTGTCCCGCAGTTCGTCATCGTCGTCGACGGTGGGATCCTCGAGGGTGAATCGGGGATGATCACGGATGGCGGGGTGGACTCGGTCACCGTTCTCGACATCAGTGGCTTCTGCCCCCGGCTGACGACCACGCGCGGACTCCAGTTGGTGGCGCAGGAGGGAGCGCTCGGCGCCCGCAGCGGAACCGGTGTGGAGATGTTCGCGACAGCCGACCTCGTCAGCGACCATCAGGCGGAAACGCTGGCCCGGCGCCTCGCGCCGTACCGGACGGCATCGCAGTCGGCGGTGGATGCCGGCGACGACGAACAGCCGGTGCAGTCGTGGAGCCAGATGCTGGGGATCGGTGACGTCGGCCGACTCAACCCGGATCACGCGTGGCTGCCCCGCCACGGGCGTGACCGGCTGCGGGTGCCGATCGGTGTCGGCGTGGACGGTCATCCGGTGGAGATCGACCTCAAGGAGTCCGCCGAGAACGGGATGGGCCCGCACGGTCTGTGCATCGGAGCGACCGGGTCGGGTAAGTCGGAATTCCTGCGGACGCTGGTACTCGGCCTGATCGCGACGCATTCGCCGGACGCGCTCAACCTCGTCCTCGTCGACTTCAAGGGCGGCGCCACGTTCCTCGGCCTCGACGAGGCACCGCACGTCGCAGCGGTGATCACCAACCTGGCCGAGGAACTGGCCATGGTCGACCGGATGCGGGACGCGCTCGCAGGCGAGATGAACCGCCGCCAGGAACTCCTGCGCTCCTCCGGGAACTTCGCGAATGTCACCGAGTACGAGAAGGCACGCCAGGCGGGCGCCGACCTCGACCCTTTGCCCGCGTTGTTCATCGTCGTCGACGAGTTCTCCGAACTGCTCAGTCAGCAGCCCGAGTTCGCGGATCTCTTCGTCGCCATCGGCCGACTCGGCCGGTCGCTGCACATCCACCTGCTGCTGGCGAGCCAGAGGCTCGAAGAGGGCAAACTGCGTGGGCTCGACAGCCATCTGTCCTACCGGATCGGTCTGAAGACGTTCTCGGCCAACGAATCGCGCACCGTGCTCGGCGTTCCGGACGCCTACCACCTGCCGGCGACGCCGGGCGCCGCATACCTCAAATGCGATTCCGCAGAGATCGTCCGCTTCCAGGCCTCGTACGTGTCCGGCACCTACGAGGGCAGCCGCATCGACACCGTGCAACGGCCGGGTGCGACCGCGGTCGAGTTGCGCCCCAAGGTATTCACGGCCACACCCGTCGCGGTGGATCCCGTCGACGTCCGCGACGAACCACAGTCACTCCACCTGACCGAGGAGACGACGGAGACCCGGACCACCATCGACGTCGTGGTGGAGCGGATCAAGGGTCGTGGACCGAGCGCCCACGAGGTGTGGCTCCCGCCGCTCGACGCCGCGCCGACCCTCGACCAGATGCTGCCGAGGTCGGTTCTCACCGAACCGGTTCCCGCACTGAGCTCGCTGCGGGCGCCGATCGGGATCGTCGACCGGCCCTACGACCAGCGGCGCGACCTTCTCGTCGTGGACCTGTCGGGGTCCACCGGCAACATGGCGGTGGTCGGTGGTCCGCAATCCGGCAAGTCGACAGCGATCCGAACGCTCATCACCTCGCTGGCCGCTACACATTCCGCGGAGCAGGTGCAGTTCTACTGCCTCGACTTCGGTGGCGGCACGCTCGCCGGCCTCTCGGGACTGCCGCACGTCGGTTCGGTCGCCAACCGGCTCGACGTCGACCGGGTGCGTCGCACCATCGCCGAGATGAACACCCTCGTGCGTCAGCGTGAGCAGCGCTTCCGTGAGCTCGGGGTCGAGTCGATGGCCGAGTTCCGGCGACTGCGCGCGAGCGACCCCGGCAGCGGTGGCGCGGCGGCCGGGGTGGCGCAGGATCCATTCGGAGACGTCTTTGTCGTCATCGACGGTTTCGGCAGCATCCGCCAGGATTTCGAGGCCCTCGAGCAGCAGATCACCAACCTTGCATCCCAGGGGCTGTCCTACGGCGTGCACGTCGTGCTCACCGCCTCACGCTGGGGCGAGGTTCGGCCCGCTCTCAAGGATCAACTCGGCACGCGGATCGAGCTGCGCCTCGGTGACCCCTCGGATTCCGACCTCGGGCGCAAGACTGCGGCACTGGTTCCCGAAGGCCGGCCCGGACGCGGCATGACCCGCGACGGCCTGCACCTGCTCATCGGCTTGCCGAGGTTCGACGGAAATTCGGAGCCGACCGACCTGGCATCAGGTGTGGCGCACGCAGTATCGGTCGTCGCTGCCGCATCGCACGGCCGGCCCGCTCCGGCAGTGCGAATGCTGCCTGCCCGGATCGACCGCGAGGACCTGCTGCATGCCGCCGGGTCGTGGCCGTCGTACCTCGACCCCGCGCAGGCATCTCTGCAGATTCCGATCGGTCTCGACGAAGCCGAACTCGCACCGACGTTCCTGAACTTCGCCGAGCAGCCGCACTTCCTGGTGTTCGGCGACACCGAATGCGGGAAGACGACGCTCCTCCGGAACATCTGCGAGGGCATCATGGCGTCGAACACGGGCAAACAGGCGAAGATCATTCTCGGCGACTACCGGCGCACGATGCTCGGTGTCGTGGAAACGGAGCACCTGGCGTCGTACGCGCCGTCCGCGGACGTACTCACGAGGAACATGAACGACCTCGCGATCCTGCTGCAGGGGCGCATGCCGGGCCCCGACTTCAATCGTCAGCAGCAGCGCGACCGGTCCTGGTGGACGGGGCCCGAAGTCTTCGTCGTCATCGACGATTACGACCTCGTCGTGACCTCGAGCGGCAACCCCGTCGCTGCGATCGTCGAATTCCTGCCCCACGCCCGCGACATCGGATTCCATCTGATCATCGCGCGACGATCCGGCGGTGCGGCACGGGCCATGTACGAGCCGGTCATCGCGCGCCTGCGTGATCTGCAATCGACGGGCCTCGTGATGAGCGGCAACAGGGAAGAGGGCAACCTCATCGGGACCGTGCGCCCGAGCGCGATGCCTCCCGGGCGCGGAACGCTGGTCAACCGTTCGGGTACCGGCCTGATCCAGCTCGCGTGGATGCCCCCGCTGTGACGTCGTCGGTCGCGATTCATCTCACCGAATCCGGCATTTGGTCCTGCGCGCAGGGTGTGACGACGGCGATTCGCGAGATGACGCCGCTCTACTTCGTCGACGACGAGTACATCGATGTCGACGGCGGTGTTCTCGCGGTGTCCGACGCCCTGACCGCGGTGTTGCGGTCCGCGATCGGCGTCGACGGGGAGTCGGCGCCGATCGCGACGGCGGTACTGTCCTGCCCCTCGGAATGGGGTTCCGCACGGCGGAGTGTGCTCTCGGATGCGGGTGCGCGCGTTGCCGCCGGCGTGGTGCTTGTTCCCGTGGCCGTGGCGGCGGCCGAGAGCATCGCGACGCCCGCCGGACGATGGCTGGTGGTGGAAAGCCGGACCGTGGGCGCGACCGCCAGTTACGTGGTCGGCGAGGTCGGCGGATACCGGGTGGCCGAGTGTGAGCACGATTCGTCGGTCTGCGCCGACGAGGGAATCGAGAAGTGGGGGGCGGCGGTCGCGGAACTCGTCATCCGGGCTCGTGGTGACCGTCGCGTCGACGGAATTCTGCTGACGGGAATCGACGATTCGCGGGAGGTTCCGTCGATGCGGGACGCCGTGGCCGCATCCGTCGAACCGGCCGCCGATATCCGGGTCGTCACCGGCGAAGAGATCGCGCGCGCCCTCGCGTCGGGCCTGCCCGAGGCGGTGGGGGCGCCCCCGGTGATGGCGGTGCCGCAGGCGAACTGGCTCGAGCCGGCGCTGCAACGATCCGAACAGGACGGCCGGCGGCACGTGCGGCCGACCCTCTTCGCGGTGGCGGCGGTGCTGGCCGTCGTCGTCGGAGCGGTTCTCGTCTTCACTCTCCGGGGCCCCGATTCCGGCGCCGAATCCGTCCGTGCGCTCGACGCGAGTGCGGTACCGGTAGCGGCGCCCACGCCGACAACGACGTTCGGGCTACCCCGGACGACCACGACGACGACCACGGCAACGGCCGCGGCCGGGACGGACCTCGAAGTCGGCGGCCTTCGGGTGACACTGCCCGGCGGCTGGACACAGCGGGTAAACGGGGCGTCGGCTCCGTCCGGAGCCCGCGTGGAACTGGTGCCTTCCGGCGGGGCCGACAGGCGAATCATCATCACGCAGAACGCGGTTCGCGAGGGCGCCGGCTACGACGAGGTGGCGGCGACGCTCGCGGCGAAGATTGCGCAACGCGGCCGCCCGGGGCTGTTCAGGGAACTCGAGCGCGACGTCGTGTTCGGCGGCAGGCCGGGGATCTCGTACAGCGAGTTTCCCGACGAGAGTTCGGCCGTGAGGTGGCATGTCCTCATCGAGCGAGACCTCCAGGTGAGCGTCGGCTGCCAGTTCCTGACCGAGGAGTGGGAGTCGATCGAGAGCGCGTGCGAAGAGGTCGTGCGGTCGCTGGTGATCGTTCGGTGACTCCACCCGCGGCGCCGGAAAATCTTCCACGGTGGTGGAACCGATTGGGCAGTTGATGCGTCCAATCTTGTGTAGGGGTGAATCGGGCAGTCCAGTGGGGGCCGCCGCACCGAGAATAGAAGGAGTCACGATGGCGGGAGTAGTAACCGATGTCGGCCAGATGGAGGTCGCGGCCAATCATGTTCAGACGGTGAACAGCCAGCTGCAGGGCACGATCAACAGTCTCAAGGGTCGTTGCGAGGAGTCGTCGTCGGCGTGGCAGGGTGGAGCGCAGACGGCCTTCATGGAGCTGATGGCTCGTTATGGAGATGCTTCGCGCCGGATGCAGGACTCGCTCGACGAGATCGCGGTGAAGATCCGCGAGAACGGTAAGGGTTACGACGCCGCCGAGCAGGCCAACCAGGATGCGATCCATTCGGCCGGCGCCTCGGGATCGCTCGACATCTAGCGCCGGCGCGCCGAGAACACTCACGAAGCTCGAGGGGAGCACCGAATGTCTTCATTGAAGTATGGATTTGCCGAGTTGCAGGCGCTGGCCAGCGACATCAAGTCGAACGAAGCGAAGCTGCGCGAAACGCACGACGAGCTCCAGGGTTACGTCAACGGACTCGTGGCGCAGTGGGAGAGCGGGGCGCGGGACAACTACCAAGCCGTGCAGGCGAAGTGGGACCGTGCTCACGAGGATCTGCTTCAGGTTCTGCAGACGATCGCGAAGGTCGTCCAGGACGGTGCCCTCGACATGCAGACTGCCGAGGACCGGAACGCCACGGCGTGGCTCTGATCATTGCGTAACACTGAGTGCCCCGGCAATCCACGGTTGCCGGGGCACACTGGGTCCACTCCCGGTGCGACGGGCGGGAATCAGTCGGCGGGCGGGAATCAGTCGACGGGCGGTATCAGCCTGCTGAGGACGACGCTGCTCTTGGTCTGCAGCACCGCGGGCTCGGACCGCAGATTCTCCAGTGTTCGTTCGAGGTGTGCTGTGTCGGTGGTGCGGACGCGGAGCAGGGCGTTGGCGTCGCCGGTGACGGTGTACGCCTCCTGGACCTCGGTGTGGCGAGACACGATCCGTGCGATCTCGACGGCCGAGGTGCGCCCACTGCAGTACAACTCGACGAATACCTCGACGCCCTGGCCGAGGGCCCGGGGATCGAGCGCCGCATGAAAGCCGGTGATCACACCGGACTCGACCAACCGGTCGACGCGGCGCTTCACGGCGGGCGCGGACAGCCCGACGTCCGCGCCGATGGTGGCGAAGCTGGACCGTGCGTTGCGCTCCAGCCGCGCAACGATCCGTCGATCGAGGACGTCCATGCGCAACGAATCATCCATGTGATGGAACGCTAGCGCATTGATCAGGGTTTTTGTCGGGTGGATACTGATCTCACCGACACGGATCGAGGGGGAGTGGAGATGGCGCCCACTGCTGGTATCGAGTCCCAGAGCTCTTACGAGGACCCGTCGGTAGCGTCGGGCGATGCCGCCCGTGCGGCCCGCCACGCTCGCCCGCGGACCTATCTGATGTGCCCGCCCACATATTTCGACGTCCTCTATGCCATCAACGACTGGATGCGCCCCGGCGAACCCGTCGATCGCGACCGCGCCATGTCGCAGTGGTCCGCACTCGCGGACACCTACCGTCGACTCGGTCACGAGGTCCTCACCGTCGACCCCGTCGAGGGGCTCCCGGACATGGTGTTCGTGACCGACAGCGGGCTCGTCGTCGACGGCGTCGCTCTCGGTGCCCGGTACCGGTCCGCCGAGCGCCGGGCCGAGGCCGAACACGTGTTCCGGTGGTTCCGGGACAACGGTCTGACCAGGCCCACCCTGCCGCGCTATGTCAACGAGGGGGAGGGCGACTTCCTCGTCGTCGGCGACGTGATTCTCGCCGGAACCGGGTTCCGGTCCGACCCACGGTCGCATGCCGAGGCGGCGGCACATCTCGGTCGGCCGGTGATCACCCTGAACCTGGTGAATCCCCGCTACTACCATCTCAACACCGCGCTGGGGGTGCTCGACGACTCGTCGATCGCCTACCTGCCCGCGGCGTTCTCGCCCGACAGTCGCGCCGTCCTCGAGCGGATGTTCCCGGATGCGGTGATCGCGGCCGAGACCGACACCGACTGGCTCGGACTCAACCTGGTGAGCGACGGTGTCAATGTGGTGCTGCCCGTGCAGGCGTCGCATCTCGCGGACCAGTTGTCCGGTCGCGGGTACGAGCCCGTGCCGGTCGACTATTCGGAGTTCCTCAAATCCGGTGGCGGAATCAAGTGCAGCACTTTGGAACTCCGCGGGTTCCGCGCACGTGGTGATGCGGGCAGTCTCGGCACTGCGGGAAGTCAGGGGTGATCAGTCATGTCGGACAGTGCGGTTTCGGTGTCGGATGCCACGCGTGAGCAGCTGAGCAGGGCGGACGAGCACAGCGCACACAACTACTCGCCGCTGCCGGTCGTGATCGAGTCGGGCGCCGGCGCGTGGGTGACGGGTATCGACGGCGTCGACTACCTGGACGTTCTCGCTGGTTACTCGGCACTCAACTTCGGCCACGCACACCCCGCCCTCGTCCGAGTGGCGCGGGAGCAGCTGGGCAGGCTCACCCTGACGAGCCGCGCTTTCCAGCACGACCGCTTCGCGTCCTTCTGTGAGGACCTGAGCAGGCTGTGCCACAAAGAGGCGGTCCTGCCCATGAACACGGGCGCCGAGGCCGTCGAGACCGCGCTGAAACTGGTCCGCAAGTGGGGATACGACATCAAGGGTGTGCCGCCGGGGCGTGCCGAGGTGATCACTTGCGCCGGGAACTTCCACGGCCGCACCATCTCGATCGTCGGGTTCTCGTCCGATCCGGACGCGTACACCGGATTCGGTCCGTACCCGGCAGGCTTCGTGTCCGTCGAATACGGGAACGTGGACGCGTTCGAGTCCGCGATCACCGAGGACACAGTGGCCGTGCTGCTCGAGCCGATCCAGGGAGAGGCCGGTGTACTGGTGCCCCCGTCCGGTTACCTCGCGGCAGTCCGGGACATCTGTACCCGTCGCGGCATCCTCATGCTCGCCGACGAGATCCAGAGCGGTCTCGGTCGGACCGGCGACACGTTCGCGTGCGACCACGAGAACGTGACCCCCGACGTGTACATCCTGGGCAAGGCGCTGGGTGGCGGGCTGATGCCGGTGTCCGCCGTCGTCGCCGACTGGTCCGTGATGACGGTGATCGGTCCCGGGCAGCACGGCAGCACGTTCGGGGGCAATCCGCTCGCGTGCGCCGTCGGAAGCGCGGTGGTGGCTCTGCTCGAGACCGGCGAGTACCAGCAGCGCAGCCGAGAGCTCGGCGGCTACCTGCACAGCATGCTGTCGCAGCTGCCCGCCGACCGCGTGTCGGAGGTGCGTGGACGCGGATTGTGGGCAGGGGTGCAGCTGGCCGACGGTATGCCGTCCGCCCGCACGATCTGTGAAAGACTCCTCGCCCGCCGCGTCCTGGCGAAGGACGCGCACGAGGGGACCATCCGCATCGCTCCGCCGCTGGTGATCGAGCGCGACGAGCTGACGTGGGCGGTTGAACAGCTCGCCGATGCGCTCGCGGAGTGAGTTTTGACCCTGAGGCGCCCCGACCGGTAGTGTTCTCCGTTGGCGTGCCGTGCGCCGCTGTGTCCTCGTGTCGCAGTGGCTGGCGGTTCTCGGGTCTCAACTGGCCGCCGGGAATCGCTCGAACGATACGCAATGGCCAGCAGCGGATTGAACAAGACGAGGAAGTTCTGTGTCTACGTACACCCCGAAGGCCGGAGATGTGACCCGCACGTGGCACGTCATCGACGCCACTGACGTGGTGCTCGGCCGCCTTGCCGTCCAGGCAGCCAACTTGCTGCGCGGCAAGCACAAGCCCACCTTTGCACCGCACGTTGACGGCGGCGACTTCGTCGTCATCATCAACGCCGAGAAGGTTGCCATCAGCGGCAACAAGCGTGAGGGCAAGTTCCTGTACCACCACTCCGGACACCCCGGTGGTCTGAAGTCCCGCTCCGTCGGTGAGGTTCTCGACAAGAACCCCGACCGTCTCGTGGAGAAGGCCATCGTCGGCATGCTCCCCAAGAACAAGCTGGGTCGCGCCATCAGCAGCAAGCTGAAGGTCTACGCGGGCCCGAACCACCCCCACGCCGCGCAGCAGCCGGTGCCATTCGAGATCAAGCAGGTGGCCCAGTGACGGCGCCGGAGGAGCAGAACGTGTCCAACCCCGAAGAGATCACCGAGGCTGTCGAGGTCGCGGCGGACGAGTACGTGTCCGTCGAAGAGCCCGAGGTCGCGGAGGACATCGAGGCCGCTGCTGCGCCGCAGGCCCCGATCGTGATCGATCGCCCCATCCAGACCGTCGGCCGTCGTAAGGAAGCGGTTGTCCGCGTCCGTCTGACCCCGGGTTCGGGTGACTTCAAGCTCAACGGCCGCACCATCGAGGACTACTTCCCGAACAAGGTGCACCAGCAGCTGATCAAGGCTCCGCTGGTCACGGTCGAGCGTGCAGAGTCCTTCGACATCGTGGCACTGCTGCATGGTGGCGGACCGTCCGGGCAGGCCGGCGCTCTGCGTCTCGCCATCGCCCGCGCACTCATCGAGGTCACCCCCGAGGACCGTCCGGCTCTCAAGAGCGCCGGCTTCCTCACGCGGGACGCCCGCGCCGTCGAGCGCAAGAAGTACGGCCTGAAGAAGGCCCGCAAGGCATCTCAGTACTCGAAGCGCTGATGTGTCGCCGAAGCCGCCCTCCGGGTCGGCTTCGGCACCTGTTCTTCCCGAGAGCAGGCGTCCATCGTTACCGGACGCCTGCTCTCGTGCTTTATCCGAGATGTAGTGGGTTTCCTAGGTGCGAGGGGTCTGGTCTATGGGTCGATTGTTCGGGACGGATGGGGTTCGTGGTCTCGCGAATACCGAGCTGACCGCCGAGTTGGCGTTGCAGGTGGCCTCCGCCGCCGCGACGGTGCTGGCGTCGCCGGGTTCGGGTGGACGAAAGACGGCTGTGGTCGGCCGTGACCCGAGGGCCAGCGGTGAAATGCTCGAGGCAGCGGTCGTCGCGGGCCTGACCTCTGCAGGCGTCGACGTTCTGAACGTCGGGGTACTGCCGACACCAGCGGTGGCATTCCTGACCGCGGAGCTGGACGCGGCTCTCGGTGTCATGATCTCCGCCTCGCACAATCCGATGCCCGACAACGGCATCAAGATCTTCGCGGCCGGTGGGCACAAACTCGACGACGAGGTGGAAGACCGGATCGAGGCCGTCGCCGCCGGAACCACGACGCGGCGGGCGCCTACCGGAGCGGGCATCGGACGCGTCCGCGCGGTGCCGGACGCCGCCGAACGGTACCTGCGGCACCTGGCTACCGCGCTCCCGAACAGCCTCGACGGGCTGACCGTGGTGGTGGACTGTGCGCACGGGGCGGCCTCGGCCGTCGCTCCCGCCGCCTATCGGGCCGCCGGCGCCACCGTCGTCGCGATCAACGCCGAGCCCGACGGACTCAACATCAACGAGAACTGCGGATCGACGCACCTCGAGAGCCTGCAGAAGGCGGTCGTCGAGCACAGCGCCGATCTGGGGCTCGCACACGATGGAGACGCGGATCGATGCCTGGCTGTCGATGCCGGCGGATCCCTTGTCGACGGCGACGCCATCATGACCGTGCTCGCCCTCGGCATGCGCGACGCGGGTGAGCTGGTCGACAACACTCTGGTCGCGACCGTCATGAGCAACCTCGGCTTGCACATCGCGATGCGCGAGGCCGGGATCTCGCTGGTCACCACGGCCGTCGGTGATCGCTACGTCCTCGAGGGGCTCCGGTCCGGCGGTTTCAGCCTGGGCGGCGAGCAGTCCGGCCACGTCGTGTTGCCCGCCTTCGGCACCACCGGCGACGGGGTGCTGACCGGACTGCGGCTGATGGGCCGGATGGCGGAGACCGGCCGGCCGATCGCCGAGTTGGCAGCGGCGATGACGACGCTTCCGCAGATCCTCGTCAACGTGAAGGTCGGCGACAAGCGTGCCGTCGCCGCATCCCCGGTGGTGCTGGACGCCGTCGTCGCGGCGGAGCGCAGTCTGGGCGAGAAGGGGCGGGTGCTCCTGCGACCGTCGGGCACCGAACAACTCGTGCGCGTGATGGTCGAAGCCTCGGATCTCGACGTGGCCCGCAAGCTCGCCGACGAACTGGCCCGCATCGTCGCCTCCGTATGAATTGAGAGGCACCGCCTCCGTATGAACTGAGAGGCACCGCCTCCGTATGAACTGAGAGGCACCGCGCACCGATCGGCCGAGGGAACCGATCGGTGCGCTGTCGCGTCTAATGGGGTAGGTCGCGAAGAGAGGGTGGGCAATGAGCGATGCAGTCGAGGTGGACGTCGCCCTGGTGACGGATGCGGGCGCGAGGATGCTGCGGTCGGCGGAGGTCCTGCGACAGCAGGCCACGGAAGCTGCTCGGATGGAATTCGGCGGGGCGCAGGCCGGTCGCGACTACGCCGCGAAAGGTGACGCGCTTCGTGACGCGCTCGGCGTCGCCGGGGTGTGCTTCGAACAGTGGGCCGTTGATTCGGAGTCGTTCGGTCACGCCTATCAGGCCGCCGCCGCGCGTTACTCGGGAACAGACGCGGACGTCGCCGCCTCTTTGACCGGGGTGCAGTGGTGACTACGGACCCGAGAGCGCTGATCGACGATCCGAATCTCACCCCCGAGTTCAAGGAGCAGTTGCTCCAGGCGTGGGCCGCCTCGCGTGAGGAAGACGCACACTCGTGGCAGCCCTACTTCGACGAGTACGGTCTCGACAGGCGCGATCGCACTCCGTCCGCCGACCAGCGGTACGCCGCGCTGCTTCAGGACGGCAGCGACGCGCAGACCGCGAACGCGTCCCGGATCGCGCTGGGGGAGCATTTGCGCCCCGACTCCCTCAACACTCCCGATGACATGCTCGACCTGGGCGCGCGGGGACTCGAATTCTTCGAGCTGTTTCTTCCCGCCGCGAGGAGGCTGGGGTACGAGACCCGCGAACTCGCGGACTACTACGCCAGGTTCGACGCCGAACGGGGTATGCAACTGAAGTCCCTCGGCCGCGACGTCGACACCCTCGGTCGCAGTGTCGATGCCGCCCGAACCGAACTCGACGAGCAGGAGAAGTGCGCGGTCGCGGTGCGCGGCGGATGGCGCGGAATCGCCGCTGCCGCAGCCGTCGATGCAGCGGATCGGCAGAATGCTCACGCAGCTGCCACCGTCGGTCGGATCCACGGACTCGCCGAGGTGATGTTCGAGGCGAACCTGACACTGAGCGCGGCGGTGACCAACAAGGCGTACAAGGTGGTGTCGCTGCACCAGTCGACTGTCGGTGGGTACAGCGCAGCGCAGATCGACGTGCTCGCCCACATCTACGCAGACGGTAAGGACGGCGAACACTCGATCGCGAAGGATGCCATGGAAGATGCGTCCTACTGGTTCCCCGAACTCGCCGATGACGACTACCGGCACGTCAATGGTCTGTACAAGGACGGGGGCGGTGGCGCGCTCCGCCTGCTCGACCGCGACGACGTGGTACGGCGCGCCGCCGGGATCACCAAGGACTGGTTCGACGCGAACTTCCGGCATGTGTACGAGGAGAAGCAGCAGGAATTCGCGGCCGCGTGCGCGGACTGCACGGAGGCCGTGAACACCGCCTACGACACCGTGATCGCCGAGGCACGGTCGATCGTGGTGCAGCCGGGCTTTCGCCCGCAGGACACGTCGGATCCGGCGCCGGACCCGGCCGAGCCTGCGGTACCGAACACCGAGACCGCCACCGTCGCCGCGTCGGCACCCGATCCCGTCACTGTCCCGTTCAGCGCGCTACCACTGGCGGCGACGCCGGTCGCAACGCCATCAGGTGCCGAGAATGCGGCCACCGGACCCATGGCCGCGGCACCCCAGCCGGTGACCGCACCCTCGCCGGTGACCGCACCCTCGCCGGTGACCGCACCCTCGCCGGTGACCGCACCCTCGCCGGTGACCGCACCCTCGCCGGCGACCTCACCCCCGCCGGCGACCGCACCCGCCGTGGCGGCGCCGACTGCTCCGGTGCCGGCGGCGCCGGCCGCGGCTCTTCCGGCCCCGGCCCCCACGCCTGCACCCCTCGCAGCCCCGGGCGGTCTCCCGGGATTCGGTTCCGTGCCGGCCCCGGGCGATCTCGTCCGGCAGACGCTCGCGGGCGGCCTGGCAGATCTCGGTGGGATCATTCGCCCGTTGATCGAGGACACCCTGACGACGCTCACTCACCGGGACGAGGAACGACACGACGAGGACCTCACCGGGAACGTCGACGATCCCGGTGAGCACCTCGGCAAGTCGGCACACGACGGGACACCCGCCGAGAGCCTCCGAATGAACCTCGACGGGAAGTCCTGGACGCTCGCCCTCGAGGTGGACGGTCAAGGACTTCACCTCGAGATGAGCGATGGTGCGGGCGGGACGGCGAGGTTCGGGGTCGAGATCGGCCCGGACGGCCTGCCGCGGATCGTCGGCGAAACGCCTGTCGTCGAAGAAGACTCCATCGGCGCCGCGTCCGCCGAGCCGGCTCCCGAATCACCGGCTCCCGAATCACCGGCCCCCGCAGAGGGGAACGCGCCGGACATGCCACCCGGACAGGACGGTCCGGTGGCCGATCGTGGCGTCGGGAACGTGGTGTCGGAACAGGCGGAGGCGCCGCTGCCGGGCGACGAAACACCGGTAGGCCCCCCACCGCCACCGGCGGCCGCTGCCCAGCAGGAGGCTGCTCCCGAACCGGCCGCCGAACCCCAGCCGCTGCGTGAGTCGCGGCCGGCACCCGAACCCGCACCAACGCCCGGCGACGGATTCGACAGCGGTGCGGAGCTGGCCGAGGCCGGTCCGCTGTGAGCAATCGAGCCGCACAGTTGCGTGCGCAACGGGCGCAGATGAGAGCGGACCTGGAGATGTTCCGGGAGCGGCTCGACGAACGTCGGGCACGGGACGAGGCGGCGAGGGCCGGACGCGGTCCGGGGCCGTCCGTCCAACCGGCGACGCCGGAGGCTCCCCGCCGGGGAGTCGTCGAGGACGACGACGAGTTCTACCGGCCCCGCAGCTGGCTGGTGTGACCCGGACCCTCAGATGTGGGGCAGGAGGCCCTCGGAACCGGCATGAGTGTGCTCCTCGTGCGGATCGACCAGTGTGGTGTGCGGGAGTTCGGCATCGGCCTGCGCGAACACCGCGTACTTCTTGTCCTCGGTGAGGTGATGGAGCAGGAAGCCGGTGAGCAACGCACGCGTGACCTGCTGAGTCTTCCGCTCGGAACCTCCGATGCCGAGTGCGCCCAGGAGCCTGCGCCCCTCGGTGAGCCCGGACTCGGAGGCCCCCTTGACGGCGCGCAGGACGTGTTCCCCGCCCCATGCCTCGGCCAGCGGCTTGGCAGTGCTGTTCATGGTGTCGATGTCGGCGCCCGCGACGATGAGCCCCGGCGCTGTGATCTTCGACGCATACTTTTCGGCCTTCGGCGCTGTCGGCGCGGGGAACAGGGCGGCGACGGCCGACACGTCCTGCTGCGCGGCCGCGAGCACAGCCACTCCCGCACCCATCCCGTGGCCGGCGAAGGCCACGCGGTCGGGCTGCACGCTGATCTGACCGGGACCGAGACGCACACCCACACAGATGTCGAGCGTTGCGCGCAGATCGGTGGCGAGCCCGAGGTGGGAGGGCACGGGACCACGCTCGCTGTTGGGTGCGGCCACGACGATTCCCCACGACGCGAGGTGCTCGAGGGTCTTCCGATAGTGGTCGGCACCCGCCATCCACCCGTGTGCGAAAGCGACAGCGGGCAGGTTGAAGCCTGATTCGGGCGTGTATACGACTCCCGGTTGCCCGGCGAGGGCGAGATCACCCCGCAGCACGCGGTGCGGTCCTCGCTTGGACAGTTCACGGGCCAGGGTCTTCGGTTTCGGCGCCACGGGGAGAACGTTATCCGATTCGCGGGCACGCGAGAGAGCCGATGCGGCCCGCACTCCGACTTCGCGGCGTCGCCCGGTCCAAGTACCCTGATGAACCATGTGCGGAATCGTGGGATACGTCGGCCACCGGCAGGCTCTGACTGTTGTGGTGGAGGCTTTGCGGCGGATGGAATACCGCGGATACGACTCTGCCGGGATCGCCGTGCTCGACGGGCGCGGCGGCATGGCGGTGGAGCGGAAGGCGGGTCGTCTCGCGAACCTCGAGGCCGAATTGGACGAGGTCGGGGCCGAGCATTTCACCGGGAGCACCGGGATCGGGCACACGCGGTGGGCCACGCACGGTCGTCCGACCGACCGTAACGCGCACCCGCACCGTGATGCGGGCAACACCGTCGCCGTCGTCCACAACGGCATCATCGAGAACTTCGCCCCGCTGCGGGCCGAACTCGAGCACGACGGTGTCGACTTCGCCAGCGACACCGACACCGAGGTGGCGGTGCATCTCGTCGCCCGTGCCTATGCGTCGGGGGAGACCGCGGGCGACTTCGTCGCGAGCGCGCTGAGCGTGCTGCGCAGGCTCGAGGGAGCGTTCACGCTCGTCTTCACGCACTCGGATCACCCGGACACCATCGTCGCGGCGCGTCGCTCGACGCCGCTCGTCATCGGTGTCGGCGAGGGCGAGACGTTTCTCGGTTCCGACGTCGCGGCGTTCATCGAGCACACCCGTGACGCAGTCGAGCTCGGTCAGGACCAGGTGGTCGTGATCACCGCGGACGGCTACTCGATTCTGAACTTCGACGGATCCGAGGCGCAGGGCCGCCCGTTCCGCATCGACTGGGACCTCGCCGCCGCCGAGAAGGGCGGTCACGACTACTTCATGCTCAAGGAGATCGAGGAGCAGCCGGCCGCGGTCGCGGACACCCTTCTGGGTCACTTCGCGGACGGGAAGATCGTTCTCGACGAGCAGCGACTGTCGGATCAGGAATTGCGCGACGTCGACAAGGTCTTCGTCGTCGCCTGCGGCAGCGCGTACCACTCGGGTCTGCTCGCGAAGTACGCCATCGAGCACTGGACTCGTCTGCCCGTCGAGGTCGAGCTCGCCAGCGAATTCCGCTACCGCGATCCGGTGCTCGACCGGTCGACGCTGGTCGTGGCCATTTCGCAGTCCGGTGAGACGGCGGACACCCTCGAGGCTGTGCGGCACGCCAAGGACCAGAAGGCCCGGGTGCTGGCGGTGTGCAACACGAACGGCGCCCAGATTCCGCGCGAGGCCGACGCCGTCCTCTACACCCGGGCAGGTCCGGAGATCGGTGTCGCGTCGACCAAGGCGTTCCTCGCGCAGGTCACGGCGAACTACCTGGTCGGCCTGGCGCTGGCCCAGGCGCGCGGCACCAAGTACCCGGACGAGGTCGCCCGCGAGTACGCAGACCTCGAGGCGATGCCCGATCTGGTGAGCCGCGTCCTCGAAACGGTCGAGCCCGTGCGGGCGCTGGCGCGGGAGCTGGCGTCGTCGTCGACGGTGCTGTTCCTGGGCAGGCACGTGGGCTACCCCGTGGCGCTCGAGGGTGCGCTCAAGCTCAAGGAGCTGGCGTACATGCACGCCGAGGGTTTCGCGGCGGGCGAGCTCAAGCACGGTCCGATCGCGTTGATCGAGGACGGGCTGCCGGTGATCGTCGTGATGCCGTCCCCGAAGGGGCGCGCGGTGCTGCACTCGAAGCTGCTGAGCAACATCCGGGAGATCCAGGCCCGCGGCGCGCGGACCGTCGTGATCGCGGAGGAGGGGGACGAGGCCGTGCGCCCGTTCGCCGACCATCTGATCGAGATCCCGGCGGCGCCGACGCTGCTGCAGCCTTTGCTGTCGACGGTGCCGTTGCAGGTCTTCGCGGCGGAGGTCGCGCAGACCCGCGGCTACGACGTCGACAAGCCGCGCAACCTCGCGAAGTCCGTCACCGTCGAATAGCACCGATCGGGGGCGCGGCACGAGCCGCGCCCCTACGGGGTCACGATGACGGTGCCCGTCATGTCCGGGTGCAGCGAGCACGTGTAGTCGTAGGTTCCCGGTTCGGTGAATGTGTAGGTGAACGTGCCGGTCTGCATCAGCCGGCTCCGCAGGACGCTCTTCGCGGCGCCGACACCGACCACGTCGTGGGTGACACCGCGGTCGTCGAAATTCCAGGTGACGGTGTCTCCGGCCTTGACGGTGAGCGTCGCGGGCGCGTAGGCCATGTTCGCGACCTGCACGACGGGCCCGGCCGGCGCCTCCGGTGCCGCCGCATCCGGGGAACTGCAGCCGGACACGACCCCCGTCATCGAAATACATGCGGCGAGAGCCACTCCGGCGATCCACGACCTTCCACGTCCTCGCATGAGGTCGAGCGTAGTCTGACCCCGTACCGACCCTTCACTGCACAGCGGCCAGCCGTGACGCTGGCACGACGAGGAGTTCCCATGCGGGGCTACTACACCGCTGACGAGGTTCGAGCCGCCGAGACGCCGCTGCTGGCGTCCCTTCCCGACGGGGCACTGATGCGGCGCGCCGCACACGGACTGGCCACTGTGGTGGCGGCGGAACTGCGGGCGCGGACCGGGGGCGTCGCAGGCCGCGCGATCAGGGTGCTGGTGGGGTCCGGGGACAACGGTGGGGACGCGCTGTGGGCGGCGTCGATGCTACGCAGACGAGGTGTCGCGGCTACCGCGGTGCTGTTGAAACCGGAGAAGACTCACGAGTCGGGGCTGGCGGCGTTCACCGCGGCCGGTGGCCGGACGGCCACTCCCTCCGACGGCCCGGGCCTGCCCGACCTGGTGATCGACGGGATCGTGGGAATCTCCGGCCGGGGACCGCTGCGTCCCGACGCTGCGGCCGTCGTCGACCGAATCGACGCGCCGATCGTGTCGGCCGATCTGCCGAGCGGTGTGGATCCGGACACCGGGGCGGTCGAGGGACCGGCCGTGCGGGCCGCTGTCACCGTCGCGTTCGGCGCCCTCAAGCCCGTCCACGCGCTCCGGGCGGCGCACTGCGGCCGAGTGGAGTTGGTGGACATCGGACTGTCGCTCGGCGTCGCCGGGATCACCGCACTCGACGCCGCCGACGTGGGTGCCGCGTGGCCGGTGCCGGGACCGGGCGACGACAAGTACTCGCAGGGGGTGGTGGGGGTGGTCGCCGGCAGCGACGGCTATCCCGGAGCGGGCGTCCTGTGCACCGGCGCAGCTGTCACGGCGACGTCGGGGCTGGTCCGGTACGCCGGGCCGTGCACGAAGGAGGTGCTCGCGCACTCGCCGGAGGTGATCGCGACTCCCGACTTCGCGAAGGCCGGACGCGTCCAGTCCTGGGTGGTCGGGCCGGGCATGGGCACCGATGACGACGCCCGACGCACGCTGCGGACGGTCCTCGAGTCCGATGTACCGGTTCTGATCGACGCGGACGGTCTCACCCTCCTTGCCGAGGACCCCGACCTGGTGCGATCGCGGACCGCGGCGACGCTGCTGACACCGCACGCTGGTGAATTCGCCCGGCTGACGGGGAAGGATCCCGGTCCGGACCGGGTCGCGTCGGCGCGGGCTCTCGCTGCCTACTGGAACGTCCACGTGCTGCTCAAGGGACGGGCCACGGTGATCGCGGAACCCGGTGGACGGGCTCTGGTCAACGAGGCGGGCGGATCGTGGTCGGCCACCGCGGGCGCGGGGGACGTGCTCGCCGGGATCGTCGGCTCACTCATGGCCGCGGGCATCGCCCCGGACCGTGCGGCCGCGGTGGGCGCCCGAGCGCACTCGCTCGCCGCGAACCTGGCGGCTCGCGGTGGGGGCGCAGACCTCTCCGCCGGGCGTGGAACAGCACCGATCTCCGCCGGAACCCTGCTCGCGCACCTCCGGGAGTCGATCAGGGTCCTGCGTGCGGGGGTGTCACCCGAGGAAACACCGGCTACACCGTGAATGGCAGGATCGACCATATGACGCTTGCTGAAGCAGTACCGGCGGACGAGGACGGCCACAGCGAACTCGCGGCGACCGGCGGGTCGACATCGGCACCTCAGGCCGAAGCCGTGGTGGATCTGGACGCGATCGCGCACAACGTCCGCATCCTGCGCGACAGTGCCCGGGACGCAGCGCTGATGGCCGTCGTGAAGGCGGACGGCTACAACCACGGTGCGGTGCCCGTCGCCAAGGCGGCGCTCGCAGCGGGAGCGTCGGAACTGGGCGTGACGACGGTGTCGGAGGCGCTGACGCTGCGCCGTGCGGGAATCGAGGCGCCTGTCCTGGCGTGGCTGCACACCGTCGATGCCGATTTCGCCCCCGCGATCGCGGCCGGCGTGGAACTCGGTGTCTCCTCGCCCCGCCACCTCGCCGCGGTGGTCGCTGCCGCGCGGAGCGTCGGCACGACGGCGATCGTCACGATCAAGGTCGACACGGGGCTGAACCGCAACGGGGTGGCACCCGACGAACTGGCGCAGGTCCTCGTCGACCTGGCGCGCGCACAGGCCGAAGGCGCGGTGCGGCTGCGCGGCATGTTCTCTCATCTCGCCCACGCCGACGAACCGCACCATGCGTGGATCGATTCCCAGCGCGAACGACTCGAAGGCGCGATCGCGGATGCCAAGCGGCACGGACTGGTTCCCGAAGTGGTGCACCTGTCCAATTCGGCGGCCACCCTGACCCGCCCCGACCTGCGGTTTGACATGGTTCGGCCGGGAATCGCGATATATGGTCTGTCGCCCGTTCCCGAACTCGGTCAGTTCGGGCTGCGCCCGGCGATGACACTGCGATCGAGGGTGGCTCTGGTGAAAAAAGTGGCGGCGGGTGAAGGCGTGTCCTACGGGCACATGTGGGTGGCCCCCCACGACACGACGGTGGCACTGCTCCCGTTCGGGTACGCCGACGGGCTGCCCCGTTCGCTCAGCGGCCGATTCGAGGTCCAGTTGGGCGCCGAGCGCCGCCCGGGGATCGGACGTGTCTGCATGGACCAGGTGGTCGTGGATCTCGGGCCGGACGGCGGTGGAGTCAAGGAAGGCGACACCGCGGTCTTCTTCGGCAACGGCGACCTCGGCGAGCCCAACGCGCAGGCCTGGGCCGACGAACTCGACACCATCCACTACGAGGTGGTGACCGGAGTCCGCGGACGCACCGTGCGCAGCTACATCGGCGGGGCAGGCGCCTAGGTCATGGGGGTGTCGAAGCGCTTGGGGCTGGTCGGCGGGCTGCTGAGCGCGCTCGCGCTGGGCTCGGTGGCCGGGGTCAACGCGCTGCGGAGCGCGACCCGGCCGGGGCGGGAGATCTACGACGACGAGGACTTCGCACTGATGTCGCGGGATAGGCGCAGCGTCGTGGTCACCGAGGACGGCGTCGCGCTCACTGTCCGCGAGGTCGGACCGGTCGACGCCCCGGTGACGGCGGTGTTCGTACACGGATATTGCCTGGACATGACGTCGTGGCATTTCCAGCGCCGTCAACTCGCCGAGCGCTGGGGCGACGACGTGCGGATGGTGTTCTACGACCAACGCGGGCACGGTGATTCGGGTGTCCCGTCGACCGAGAGCTGCACCATCGCGCAGCTGGGCGCCGATCTCGCGACGATCGTCGAGGCAAAGGCTCCGACCGGACCGGTTGTGCTGGTGGGGCATTCGATGGGCGGGATGACGGTGCTCGCATTCGCCGGGCAACGGCCGGAACTGGTGGCGTCCCGGGTGGCGGCGGTGGGTCTGATCGCCACGGCCGCGGCGGGCCTCAGCGAGACCGGATTGACCAGAAACCTGCAGAACCCGGTCATCGACGGATTCCGGTTGGCCGTCCGGACCTCGCCCGATGTGGTCCAGCTCGCACGGGGCGCGGCCCGGGCGCTGATCACCCCCATTCTGCGGGCGGCGTCCTACGGCACGGACGTGAGTCCGCGCCTGCAGAAGTTCTCCGATTCGATGCTGGACCGGACGTCGGTGGTCACCGTCGTGAACTTCCTGCGGACGCTCGAATTGCACGACGAGTCGGCGTCACTCGCGGCGATCGAGGACACCCCGTCCGTCGTGGTGTGCGGCGACAGCGACATGATCATCCCGTTCTCCAGTTCCCGGAAGCTCGCCGCGGACCTCGCGGAATCCGAACTGGTGCGGGTGCGCGGCGCGGGCCACCTCGTGCAACTCGAGTTCCCGTCGGTGGTGTCGGACGCGATCGACCGGGTGCTGCGCCGGGGTCTCGACACGGGGGAATCGCGGGAGCAGTCCGATGTCGGCTGAGGAGAGAGAGCTGGGTGTGAGCGGGACGGTGGTGCTGGCGACGGCGGAGGACACGGAGCAGTTCGGGCGGGACCTCGCCCGGGGGCTCGTCGCCGGCGATCTGGTGGTGCTCGACGGACCCCTCGGCGCAGGGAAGACCGCGCTGACGAAGGGAATCGGGGCAGGCCTCGGCGTGCAAGGACGAGTGACTTCGCCCACATTCGTGATCGCGCGAGAGCACCGGGCGGGCACGCGACCCGGCGGCGGTGCACCGGTGGGAATGGTGCACGTGGACGCGTACCGGCTGGGTGGCAGCGGCCCGCACGCCCTGGACGAGCTCGACGCGCTCGACCTCGACACCGACCTGGCCGCAGCGGTGGTCGTCGTCGAATGGGGGGAGGGCATCGTCGAGCAACTGGTCGACCGCCACCTGCGAGTGCGCCTGCGCCGCGAACCGGAGACGGATGTCCGCACGGCCCACTGGGAGTGGATTTCCTGACGGGTCGGGTGTCGGGAGCCGTTCTGACGTGCGAGTACCCTCAGTTACCGTGCTTGTTCTCGCCATCGACACGTCCACGCCTGCCGTGACCGCCGGAGTCGTCCGGGTTTCGGCCGATTCCGCATCGGTGGGGGCGGTGCACACCCTCGCGGTGCGCGTGACGGTCAACCCGCGCGCCCACGCGGAAGTGCTCACCCCGCACATCCTCGAATGCCTCACCGAGTCGGGTCACGTCGCCGCTGACCTCGACGCGGTGGTGGTCGGGGCCGGGCCCGGGCCATTCACCGGACTGCGCGTGGGGATGGCTACCGCCGCCGCCTTCGCCGACGCCCTCGGTATTCCGGCGCACGGCGTGTGCAGCCTCGACGCAATCGCCGCCCAGGTGGACGGGGACCGGAATCTGCTCGTCGTCACGGACGCACGCCGCCGGGAGGTGTACTGGGCGCGGTATTCGGCGGGAGTGCGGGTGGAAGGTCCGGCGGTGGTGAAGCCGCGCGACCTCGAGCCCATGCCCTCCGAGGTGGTCGCGGGATCGCCGTCGCATGTCGACTTCTTCGATCTGCCCGTCGAACCCGTGGAAACGCCCTCGCCCGCAGGGCTGGTCGCGGTGGCCGCGGAGGCTCTGTTCAGTGGCGGCGTCCCGGACGCGCTGGTCCCGCTGTACCTGCGGCGCCCGGACGCCGTCGAGTTGGCGGACCGGAAGAAATGACGTTCCGCATCGAACCGATGTCGGCCGCGGATGCCGAACGCTGCGCGGAGCTCGAAACCATTCTCTTCGCCGGCGACGGGCCCTGGAGCGCAAGCGCGTTCAGGGCGGAACTCGCCGCCCCGCACGTGCGTTACACCGTGGCGCGGGACGAGTCGGGACACGTCGTCGGATACGCCGGAATCGCCCTGCTGGGCGATGGCGCGCATCCGGAATCCGAGATACACACGATCGGAACGGACCCGGCGTGCCAGCGCCGGGGCATCGGCGGCGCCCTCCTCGACGAGCTTCTCCGCGTCGCCGACACCCACGGTGGTCCGGTGTTCCTCGAAGTGCGGACCGACAACGATGCGGCGATCGCGCTGTACAAACGTGAAGGATTCGAGATCGTGGGAACCCGTAAGAAGTACTACCAACCGAGCGGTGCGGACGCGTTCACGATGCGCCGCCCCGGATCGGGTGAGGAGCCGGTGCAATGATCGTCATGGGGATCGAAAGCTCTTGTGACGAGACCGGAGTCGGCATCGTCCGGTGGAACGGTGACGGAACGTGTGAGCTTCTCGCCGACGAGGTCGCGTCCAGCGTCGACCAGCACGCCCGCTACGGAGGGGTGGTGCCGGAGGTCGCGTCCCGCGCTCATCTCGAGGCCATCGTCCCGACGATGAGGCGTGCCCTCGCGGTGGCCGGGATCGCCAAGCCGGACGCGCTTGCCGTCACCATCGGCCCCGGCCTGGCCGGTGCGCTGCTCGTCGGCGTCGCGGCGGCGAAAGCGTATGCGGCGGCCTGGGACGTCCCGTTCTACGCCGTGAATCACCTCGGCGGTCACGTCTCGGTGGACACCCTCGAGCACGGACCGATGCCGCCGTGTGTGGCGCTGCTCGTGTCGGGTGGGCACACGCACCTCCTGCACGTCGAGGATCTCGCGAAACCCATCGTCGAACTGGGCACGACCGTTGACGACGCAGCCGGCGAAGCGTTCGACAAGGTGGCTCGCCTCCTCGGACTCGGCTTCCCCGGTGGGCCCGCCCTCGACGCTGCGGCGCAGGACGGCGACCGGAACGCGATTCCGTTCCCTCGCGGCATGACCGGGCCGCGCGATGCGCGGCACGACTTCTCGTTCTCCGGTCTGAAGACGGCGGTGGCGCGATATGTCGAATCGAAGGAGCGTGCCGGGGAGGTGTATTCGGTGCCGGACATCGCCGCGAGCTTCCAGGAGGCCGTGGCCGACGTGCTGACGATGAAAGCGGTGCGCGCCGCCCGTGACGTGGGCGTCGACACTCTCGTCCTCGGCGGGGGTGCCACGGCCAACTCGCGTATCCGCGCGCTCGCCGAGGAACGCTGCGCCGAGGCCGGCCTGACGCTGCGGGTTCCCAAGCCGCGCTTGTGCACCGACAACGGAGTGATGATCGCGTCGCTCGGCGCGCACCTGATCGGGGGTGGCGCCGCGCCCTCCCTGCTGACCGTGGCGAGCGATCCGGGACTGTCGGTGGCGACCAGTCAGGTGTTCAGCTGACCGGGATCGTGACGGTCTCGGTGGCCGGCGGAGTCAGCGCCCCGTTCGGGCTCGGAGCAACCGTGCCCGGCGCCGGGACGATCGGGAAGAGCCCCTCGGATGCCGGTGGCTCTGCCGGTGCCGACGGTGCCGCGGGCGTCCCGGTCGGCGGCGCCACTCCGGGAACGCCGGGTGCCGGGGCACCGGGGCTCGGTTCGTTCGGGGTGGATTCTCCCGGAACCTGCGGCCACAGCGGCGGAATGGCGGGCCACTCGATGTGCGGCCATGCCGACGGCGGCGGATTGGTGCCGGGCAGGGTCGGCCGCGCCGGAGCGGTCGGCGTCGGCTGCGGTGTCGTGGTGGGTGGGGTGATGGTCGCGCTCGTCGAGTCGGGCACGTGCTCCGGGGTGCGGTTCGTCTGCGGTTCCGACGCGGGCGGGGCCACCGGGTTGGGGGAGTAGTCCCGTGTCGGTGTGGGGTCGTACGACGGAATCCGCGTGGCGGGAGGTGTATCCGTCGTGGTGGTCGTGACCTGCTCGGTGGTCTGGAACGTGTCGGTCCCGGCGGGGGAGACGTTGGGATCCGGGGCGGGTGCGAGTTCCTTCACGCCGTAACCGAGGACGAGCCCGCCGACGACCAGGGCGCCGACGAGAGCACCGGAGACCTTCGCCGCAGAGCCGGGGCGGTTCGATTCGGTGGCCGGGTAGTTCTGGATGGCGGAGGAGACGGCGAGCAGCGCTGCACCCTTCGCTGTCGCCGTGTCCGGTTCGGGCACGGCGATGACCCGGGCGGTGAACGCGTCGGCGACGGCGGACGCGATCGCCGGAATGGTCGCGCCACCACCGACCAGCGCCAAGGCGTCAGGAGGACGCGGGGAGTCGGCGACGGTGGCACGGATGAACTCGACCGCGACCCGGACCGTCGGTGCGGCGATCTCCTCGAATTCGCTGCGGCTGATCTCGATCGGGCGGATGCCCGGCAAGTCGATGTCGACGTGCGCGTTCGGCTCCGAGGACAACTGCTCCTTCGCGACACGGCACCGCGCCGCGAGCAGATCGCGGTCCAGGTGCCGCAAGGGATGTGGAGTGGCGAAACTGCCGACGACGTGGTGGTAGACGAGGTCGTCGATTCCGGTGCCGCTCACGTGGCTGGTGCGGTCGGCGTGCAGGACGGTGCCGTCCACCTGATCGACGACCGCGACGGACATCCCGGACTCGCCGAAGTCGACGATCGCGACGGTGGCGTGCTGAGCGACCTCGCCGGTGTGCCGAAGGTAAGTGAGGGTGGCGGCGGTCTCGGGCACGAGATGCACGCGATGCCGCTGCCTGCTGACGGCGCTGCGGATCGAATGTGCCTGCTCTGCCGTCCGGTACGCGACGGCGAACGCGTCAGGAGTGGTGGGGGAGGTGGGAACCTGGGTGGTCATCAGCGAGATGGAGGAGCGGACCAGGTCGCCGAGGTCGGTGTGCGCCTGGTCTGCGGAGAGGTAGCGGAACTCGACGTTCTGCGCACCGTTGGAGGCCGTGCTGACGAGGGCGGAACCGACACCTGCCGCACCGGTCGACATGCCCAGCGACATACCCATCACACACCCCCTCACGTATTCGACGCGTGACCTGCCATCTCTGTTGGAACGCCCAGTTCAGCGAGGAATTCCTGCCCGTTGAATCGGCGACTGTTATCTGAACGTTACAGAAAACAAACGGATTTCGCTCCCGGGTTTCGGTCGTGGAAGACGAAGATTGCGCTCGATATCCGGCCTCACCTGCACAGTTGTCCAAAGGAATCTCATGCGACGCGCCAGCGATTTCCGCACCCTCACGAGACGTGAGCGCCGACGGCTTGTAGTGCGCGCGGTTCTGCGCCCGCTGAGCACCGTCGTCCTGTGCGTAGTGGTGTATTTCGCCACGCCGTGGACCTCGTTGGGGGACCTGTCCGCCGTGCTCTTCCTGGTGGGCGGCATCGCCGTGGTCGTGGTGGCCGCAGTGTGGCAGGTCCGGCGGATCATGCGGTCCGAGGCACCCACCCTCCAGGCGATCGAGGCGCTGGCCCTCATCGTGCCGCTCTACCTGCTCGGCTTCGCGACCGGCTATTGCCTGATGTCCGAGAGTGATCCGGGCTACTTCACCGAACCCCTTACCCGCATGGGGGCTCTCTACTTCTCGCTCACCGTCTTTTCCACGGTCGGGTTCGGCGACATCGCCGCGACGACCGACCCGTCGCGAGCCGTAGTGAGCGTGCAGATGATCGGAAATCTGATCCTGCTCGGCGTCGGCATCCGCGTGATCGTCGCGGCCGTCCAGTGGGCCCGCAGGCGCCGGACCTAACGGCCCGACACCAGCACCAGTTCCACGTTCCGGTCCGGCGTCCCGCCGAGCAGGTCGGGGTCCGCGTGAATGTCGTTGAACGACAATTCCCGGTACAGCGACGCCAACCCGAGTGGGGAGAGATCGGTGTGATCGACGGCGTAGGGGCTGTCGGCCTCGAACAGCGTCGTGAGCAGCGACAGGGTTCCGTCGGCGTTGTCGACCACCTCGACGATCCGGCCGTGCTGAGGGAAGTCGATGTGTGAGGCCGTGTTGATTTCCCAGAACGACTGCTCCGGAGTCGCTCCGGGCCACGGGGTGATCCGGTTCTCGTGGGTATGTCCGTTGACCCAGGCGAGGACGTTCGGGAATCGGTGCAGCAGATCCACCAGTCGTGAGCCCCGGATCCGGGGCTCGGCCGGCGCCGAGGGGTCGGGGACGACGTTGTCCATGCTGCCGCTGGTGTGGTGGCTGAACAGGACGAACCATGTGTCGTTGCGGGCCTGCGACACCGGGCGGCCTGCCGTGTCGTAGTAGCGGCTGCTCCCTGCCGTCAGGGTGTCCTCGATCCACTGGAACTGCGCCGCGCCGAGCGAGCCGTCGACGAACCCCGCCCGGTTGGTGGAATCCATGCTGATGCCGACCACGCCCGGGGTGATGTCGAACGAGTAGTAGCCGATGCCGGTCTCGCCGGCATCGGGCGCGAAACCGTGACCGGCCGGTCCGGGGCCCGTGTTGGCCGGGTCCAGGTGCGCGGCGATGAACTGGCGCGGTGTGAACGGCGCCCGCGCGGGGTCGGGTGTGACGACTCGCGGTGGGGTCGTGAATGCGGACAGCGCGCCGGGAACGGCCCCGGGGTCGAACTTGGTGGCGATGTCGACCGCCTTCGCCTGCTCCGGTGATCCGGGGACCTCGAACTTCAGCGAACCGGTGTACATGGCTTCGAGCGGGGGGATGCCGCTCGGGACGGTGCCTTCCACCGAGTCGTCGTGATTGCCGAAGACGCAGTACCAGGGGGTGCGCAGGCCGGGGCTCGTGACGGGACGGATCGCGGCGTCGAGCAGTCCGGGGATCTCCGGGAAGCCGGCCTTCTTGTACATGTCCTGGACGGAGGATTCGGGGTTCCAGTACAGATCCGCACCCGAATTCTGCACGCCTTCGTAGCGGTCCGGGGCACCCGTGTTGGGGACGATGGTGCCCCCGTTGAGCGCGGTGAGGAACCAACCGAGTTCGGCGAACTCCTTGTTGTCGGTGTTGTCGCCGGTGCTCACGACGGCGTCGAACGGGCGCCGCGTGTGCGGGCCGGACGCGAGCGCGTTGACGCGTGCGACCAGCGCGACGAGACCCTGTGAGGTGAGCGTCTCGTGTGGGCGGAATGCGGAACCGGTGAAGGGGTGCACGTATTCGAAGCGCATCGGGGACTGGGCGTCGACCAGGTGCACGTCCGTGAGCTGGACGAGGGAGGCGAGGGCGGTGCGACGGTCTTCGCGCCCGCTGCGGGCCTCGGCGAGTTCGGTGCGGACGATCGTCGGCCATCCCGCTCCCGCGCCGAGCCTGCGGTACCCCGAGGTTCCGAGTGGGACGGCAACCGCTTCGAGCGTGGTCCCCGCCCCGGACGTGGGAAGCGGCGCCGCCCCCGCGTACTGCAACCCCCACGGGCGTGCACCGAACCCCACTGTTCCGACGGCCCCGAGCCCGGCAATTGTCAGGAATTTACGCCGATTGATGTCAGACACCAGGGGAACCTTAGGTGACGACCCGTGAGACAGGCCGATTTTCGGCTCGGCGCGATCTACCGCCCCCTTCTCCTTGAGGGTTGGCACTCTCACGTATAGAGTGCCAAGTGGCGCCGATCGAGCTCCGGCACCCGCGACGACGGGGCTGTGTGACGTGCCGTAAACGGAACACTCAAACAAGGAGTCCGGAGAAATCTCCGGGTCCGCATACCCCAAAGTGGAGGGCTCATCGTGGCGAGCGTCAACATCAAGCCGCTCGAGGACAAGATCCTCGTCCAGGCCAACGAGGCTGAGACGACGACTGCCTCCGGCCTGGTCATTCCCGACACGGCCAAGGAGAAGCCCCAGGAGGGCACCGTCGTCGCAGTCGGCGAAGGCCGCGTCAACGAGCAGGGCAACCGCATCCCGGTCGACGTCAAGGAGGGTGACACCGTCATCTACTCCAAGTACGGCGGAACCGAGATCAAGTACGCCGGCCAGGAGTACCTGATCCTGTCGGCACGCGACGTGCTGGCTGTCGTCTCCAAGTAAGCCATACGTGATCCGCCCCGGAGTCCCCACAGGATCCCGGGGCGGAGTGCGTTCACGCGCGTAACCCTGAGATCCAGGAGAAGACAGAACACATGTCCAAGCAGATTGAGTTCAACGAGATCGCACGCCGGTCTCTCGAGCGTGGAGTCGACAAGCTTGCCGACGCGGTCAAGGTGACCTTGGGTCCGCGTGGCCGCCACGTAGTGCTGGCAAAGGCCTTCGGCGGCCCGACCGTCACCAACGACGGCGTCAGCATCGCCCGGGAAATCGAGCTCGAGGACCCGTTCGAGAACCTCGGCGCGCAACTCGTCAAGAGCGTCGCCACCAAGACCAACGACGTCGCAGGCGATGGCACCACCACCGCGACCGTGCTGGCCCAGGCCATCGTGCGGGGCGGTCTGAAGAACATTGCCGCGGGTGCGAACCCGATGGCACTCGGCATCGGCATCAACGCCGCTGCAGACAAGGTCGTCGAGGCACTGCTCGCCGTCGCGAAGCCGGTGGAGGGCAAGAACTCCATCGCCCAGGTCGCGACCGTCTCCTCGCGCGACGAGGAGATCGGCGAGATGGTCGGCGAGGCGCTCACCCGCGTCGGCACCGACGGTGTCGTCACGGTGGAGGAGTCCTCGACCCTGGCGACCGAGCTCGTGATCACCGAGGGAGTCCAGTTCGACAAGGGCTACCTGTCGCCGTACTTCGTGACGGACCTCGACGCACAGAAGGCTGTGTACGAGGACGCACTCGTGCTGCTGTTCCGCGAGAAGATCACGTCCCTGCCCGATTTCCTGCCGCTGCTGGAGAAGGTGGCCGAGAGCGGCAAACCGCTCCTCATCATCGCGGAGGACGTCGAGGGCGAGGTTCTCTCGACGCTCGTGGTCAACTCCATCCGAAAGACCATCAAGGCCGTCGCCGTCAAGGCGCCGTTCTTCGGTGACCGCCGGAAGGCGTTCCTCGACGATCTCGCCGTCGTCACCGGTGGCACGGTCATCAACTCCGACGTCGGCCTCACGCTGAAGGATGCAGGCCTGGACCTGCTCGGCAGCGCACGTCGCGTCGTGGTCAGCAAGGACGAGACCACCATCGTCGACGGCGCCGGAACCGACGACGACATCAAGGGCCGCGTCGCGCAGTTGCGCCGCGAAATCGAGAACACCGACTCCGACTGGGATCGCGAGAAGCTCGAAGAGCGTCTGGCGAAGCTGGCCGGTGGCGTCGCCGTCATCAAGGTCGGCGCAGCCACCGAGACGGACCTCAAGGAGCGCAAGTTCCGCGTCGAGGACGCCGTCAACGCCGCGAAGGCCGCAGTCGCCGAGGGCATCGTCCCCGGTGGCGGTTCCGCCCTCGTCCAGGCGAGCACCGAGCTGACCGACAACCTCGGTCTGACCGGTGACGAAGGCACGGGCGTCAAGGTCGTGCGCGAAGCCCTGCAGGCGCCGTTGTTCTGGATCGCCAGCAACGCCGGCCTCGACGGGTCCGTCGTGACCAGCAAGGTTGCCGAGCAGCCCAAGGGGCACGGCTTCAACGCCGCCACCCTCACCTACGGCGATCTGCTCGCCGACGGTGTCGTCGACCCGGTGAAGGTCACCCGCTCCGCGGTCGTCAACGCGGCCTCGGTCGCGCGGATGATCCTCACCACCGAGAGCGCCGTCGTCGACAAGCCGGCGGAAGAGGAAGAGGCTCACACCGGTCACGGGCACAGCCACTAGGCTCTGCCGTCGCGCCCGGTCGGACATTCCGACCGTCAGTCGAAGAAACCCCCGTGCGGATCACCGCGCGGGGGTTTCTTCGATCCGGCCTGCGCCGGTCAGCTCAGTTGCAGCACCGCGAACGGATCCGACGTCGGCTGCGGTGACCCGCCGGGTGGCTCGACGGTGACGGCCAGCTTCGACATCGATCCGACGTCGTCGAGGACGACGGGCGTGTTCGACAGCACATCGGAGGGGGACAGGGTTCCGGCCGGCACAGGCGCATCGCCCGATTCGGGCATCAACCACAGCTGGTACACGGTGTCCGGTGCGGGCGGGGTCACGCCGTCCAGCACGAACACGACGGCGTCCTGCGACTTCGAGTAGATGGCGGTCGCGGACCCGCCTGCCGCGATCGCACTCGTCGACGAATGCATGTCCGCGGCGTCCAGCACCTGCTCGGCCACGGTGGGCGACGGCCCTTCGGTGAACTGCCGGACGATCACCGTGCCGCCGGCGAGCACACCGACCGCAGCGGCAACCGCGACGGCGATCTGCCAGCGATGCCGACGGGATCGGCGCTCGGTGAGAGAGATCGGACCTGACGGTGAGTGTTCTGGCGCAGAGTGTCCTGGCGCGGTCTTCCCGACCTCGGCGAGAAGTCGTGCCCGAACGTATGGCGGGGGGTCGACGGCGCCGACCGCACTCACCACCGCGAACGCTTCGTGGATCCGGCGAACCTCCTCGGTGAACGAGGACCGGGTCCGGTCGTCGGTCGCGGCGAGATCGGTGTCGAGTTCGTGGCGTTCGGTGACGTCGAGCGCGTCGAGTGCATACGGGTAGGCCATGCCCACGAGTTCGTCGTTCATGTCACAGACCCCCCAGGCAGCCGCGCAGCCGCGTCAATCCGTCACGGATGCGCGTCTTGACCGTCGACAGTGCGACCCCCAGCTGGGAGGCGACCTCTCGGTAGGTGCGACCGTCGTAGTACGCCATCGCGACCGACTCACGTTGCGTGTCGGTGAGGGAGTCGAGGCAGGCGAGCACCGACTGATGCTCGAGGCGCCGGGTCACCTCCTCGGTGACGTGATCGAACGGCCCGGCGACGTTGGTGTTCTCGTAGAGGGCCTCGCGGTCCGTGCCCGCCTGCTCGGATCGCACCCGGTCGACCGCCCTGCGGTGCGCAAGCGTCATCAGCCAGGACAGCGCGGAGCCGCGAGCAGGATCGAAGTTCGACGCGGTGCGCCAGGCCTGGAGGAAGACTTCCTGTGTCGTCTCTTCGGCGTACCCGGGATCGCGGAGCACGCGCAGCACCATTCCATGGATCCGGGCGCTCGTCCGGTCGTACAGCTCGGCGAACGCCTCGGCGTCGCCGTTCGCGACCCGGGCCATGGCGTCGGAGAGCTCTGCGGATTCGGTGGCCCGGGCCGTGCGTGCCCCGGTCGCGTCCGCCGGGCACACGTCTTCTGCTGACAAGTTGCCCCCGTGGTTCGTCACCGACACTCTTCTCGTTTCATCGAGAACCACGGTAGCGTGCATTTCCACTCATCTCCTCCAGCCGGTAGGCATTCGGAGACCGAGTCGCCGTGGATGGGTGGCCGGGGAGACCGGTGTGTCGCGCGGAACCCGCGCAGCGGGGAGTTCCTAGGTGAGTGTCGTAGTGGAGTCAGACCGCGATCCGGCCGCGCCGGTGACGGCCGTGCATTTCGCGTTCGGTCTCGGACATACCGCCCCAGATACCGTACGGCTCGGACACGCTCAGAGCGTGGTTGCGGCACTGGGCGAGGACTGGGCAGCGTCTGCACATTTCCTTCGCCCGGGTCTCCCGTTGTGCGCGGGCCCGGCCACGCTCCCCGTCGGGATGGAAGAACATCGAGGAGTCGACCCCGCGGCACAGTCCGTGCATCTGCCAATCCCAGATATCCGCGTTCGGGCCGGGAAGGTGGTTGGGTGCAGGCATGTGGACTCCTTAGCTGCAAGCTCGCCTCTGGCGACGAGCGGACCGTGGGCTCGAACGCAAGTTCAAGCCACTGAATCATTCACGTCGCTAACCGTAGAGTCGGTTGTGAAATCGCGTCAATAGTTGTTCACAGTGGTGATTTACATATCCCACGAGCTGAAAGTTAACCTGGAAAATATTTACATTCCCGCGGTTCCATGATTCCGTTTCAGGTTGAAAGACCCCGGATCGCGGGCAACGATGTCCGGGTGCCCCAGCCCGCGGAGCCTGAAACCCAACACCCCTCCGGATCTCCGGACGAGGGACCCACGATCTCGGTATCTGCGCTGGCCAGAAAGCTCGGCGTCGCTCCGTCGACGCTCCGCACCTGGGACCGCAGGTACGGCATCGGGCCGTCCGTCCACCCGCAGGGAAGCCACCGCAGATACACGCCGCTCGACGTCGCAAGACTCGAGTGCATGCAACAGGCGCTGGACGGCGGGGCAAACTCTGCCGAGGCGGCGAGATATGCGATTAACGCAATGGCTACATATTCGTCAGAAAGGGACCACCGAGCGGGCGGGGAAAATCTGCATGACAACTCGGTGAACGGAACGAAAACAGACTCGTCGAACCTTTTGTCGGCCTTTTCCGGCCTCGGCGACACCGACGCCTCGATCCGGAATTTATCGGGGGCGCTGCTGGCGCGGGATGTCGTGACCATCCGGCGAATTGTCGTGCGGGCCGCCGCCGAGCGGGGATTCGTTTCGATGTGGACAAGGCTGGTCGTTCCCGTGCTCGAGTGGGCGGACGAGGGAAGGAACTCGGAGGCCGCCGCCGCGAGTGTCCGCGTCTTCACCGATTGCG
The DNA here is from genome assembly GCF_014256275.1 of Rhodococcus sp. 4CII. Taxonomy (NCBI): domain Bacteria; kingdom Bacillati; phylum Actinomycetota; class Actinomycetes; order Mycobacteriales; family Nocardiaceae; genus Rhodococcus; species Rhodococcus sp. 4CII. The sequence goes on along the minus strand of NZ_JACCFE010000002.1, from coordinate 1,025,649 downwards.
TTGCGGGGATCCTGTCTACGATGACGCTGGACGCGCCCATCGGCGGCGGTGGCCGTGTGCTGCTGGTGCGCGTCCCCGCGGACACCCGAGATGCCGGGCCCGCCGACCCTTCCGGCCTCGAATTCCGGGCATTGGGCGCAGCTCTCGCCACCGCCTCGGTCGACACACGGACGGCGCTGCCCGTGTGCCGGTCCGCGCTCCTCACCGCCGTGACCAACGGCGAGCCGGACGTGATCATCCTGTGGTTGCCGTACTCCGGATGCGACATCCCGTCTCTCGTGCGGGCGATCCGCCGCCGCCGCACCGGGCTGATCATGCTCGCGGGTGGCCCCGAATGCCGCGCCCAGGGACTGCCACGGTCGATCGCCGTGCTGGGCGGCACCCTGGGCGAGGCCGTCGACGCCGTCCTCGCGGTCACCTGACTCGCGGCCGTCCAGCGGTGCCGTGATCTCGCCGGTGCCCTGAATCTCGCCGGTGCCCTGAATCTCGCCGGTGCCCTGAATCTCGCCGGTGCCCTGAATCTCGCCGGTGCCCTGAATCTCGCCGGTGCCCTGAATCTCGCCGGTGCAATGATTCGTGCGTGCCCGATTCCAGCCACCGTTCCGAAGTCACGACATCGCTGAACCACGCCGCGTTCGGTGCCGGCCCGGGGGCGGGCCCGCTGGCGGACACCGACGTTCCGGTCGAGCGCTGGATGCGCGCAGTGGTGTGGGGCGCCCGAGGGCACTACAGCCGGGCCCGCGCCGAACTGGAGGCGCTGACGCGGGGCGGCGACGTCGAACCCGCGGTCGTCTCGCTGGCGTGGAGCACGCAGGCGTCACTGCTGCGCCAACTCGGCTGGCACCGTGTCGCCTCCGGATTCGACGGCCGGGCCCTCGCGGTGGTCGGAACGGGGTCCGGTGACGGCGGCGACGTCCTCCTCCGCGAAGCCCGCTGCGACGCTCTGACGGGGCTTGCCGCGGACGCCCTGGGATGCGGTCGTCTCGCGCTGGGCCGGCGCCTCCTCCAACGCTGTGGCGAGCACCTGGACGAGGGTGTCGCGGATCGGCTGTGGCGGCAGCGGATCCGCACCCACTGGGTGAGCGCGGAGCTGTTCCTCGCGGGCGGCGACTTCGCCTCGGCGCGCCGCCACGCCGATACGGCCGCGGAAATTTCGGAGGCCTCCGGATCCGTGCGCCACCACGTCAAGTCGGATCTGTTACGCAGCGCGGCGATGACCGGGGATCCCGATTCCGGTCCCGCGGCACGGCTCGCCGCCGATGTGCTCGACCGCTGCGACCGGCACGGCCTGATACCTCTGAAGTGGGCAGCTGCGATGTTGCTGGGGGGTGTGACGTCGGACTCACGTGCCCAGGTGGCGCGCGAGGAGTGCGAAGCCTTGATCCGGGCGCGAGGTGGGCGCTTCCGAATCTGACGCCGCTGATCGGGTGGGCTACGGCTCGATTGTGCGCGAATCGGTGTGAATCCGCGCGAATACCGTTCGGTCGGCACCGTTACTCTTGGAGTGTTCCGCTGAGAGCGGGAGCACACCCATCGGGGGAGGTGCCACTGTAACGCCAGGATATTCAGCAACGATGACTAATACGAGCGAGGAGTTGGACTCCGCCGTCGCCGCTGCAGCGCAGGGCGACCGGGCCGCTTTAGCTCTGGTCCTGGAAAACATTCGGCCCCTGGTTGTGCGTTACTGCAGAGCCAGGGTCGGTGCTGCGGAGAGGGGACAACTCTCCGCGGACGACGTGGCACAAGAAGTGTGCCTCGCCGTGATGACGGCCTTACCTCGCTACGAGGACCAAGGCCGGCCGTTCATGGCATTCGTCTACGGGATCGCCGCGCACAAGGTCGCCGACGCGCATCGGAACTCCGCACGTAACAAGTCGGAGCCCGTCGCCGAAGTACCCGATGTCGTAGCCAACGACGACGGACCCGAACAGAGGGCGCTGGACTCGGAAGCGAGCAGGCAGATGAACGAATTGCTGAGCACGCTGCCGGAGAAGCACCGGGAGATCTTGATCCTCCGCCTCGTGGTCGGCATGTCGGCGGAGGAGACGGCCGCGGCCGTGGGTAGTACCGCGGGAGCTGTCCGCGTGGCTCAACACCGAGCTATCGCGAAACTGAAAAAAGAAGTGACGAGGGCAGGTGAGAGGTTTGGCTAGGAGCATCAAGCGCAACGGCAATCCCGATGCCGATCTCCCAGAAGACGACGCACCGGTGGACGTTGCGGCAGTACGCCGCGACGATGCGCTGATCGACGCGATCGCCGGTGGCGGTCCCGTCGCAACGGATTCGCCGGAGCAATACGAGCTCGCGCTTCTGCTGACGAATTGGCGCGCCGACATCGTGGCGACGCCGATGCCGACCGAACCGCTGCTGGACGACGTGATCGCGGCGATCGACGCCTCGGACGCCCGTTCCGCACGTAGCGCTGCCCGCAGCAAGCTCCGTCTGCTGCGACCCATCGCCGGCGCTGCCGCCGCGGTCGCCGTCGTGATGGGCGGCGCCACCATCTTCTCGTACAACGCCGAACCGGGCGATCCGCTGTGGAGTGTCAAGTCGGTCGTATTCAGCCAGCAGGCCGATTCGACCGTCGCACAGATCGACACGACATCGCAGTTGCATGAAGCCGAGCGGCTGATCGCGGCGGGCGACGCCGAGTCCGCGCAGCACCTGCTCGACAACGCCGCCGACCGTGCCGGCGGAGTTCGCGACTCCGACATGCGGAACGAACTCGACGTGTGGCGTGCGAAGCTTGCCGCGCAAATCGAGAAGATCGCTCCCACCACGCCGCCGATGACGTCACCCGGCACCACCACGACGAACGCGCAGGCGCAGACCAACGAGATGCCGGCCACCGTTCCGGGCACCCCGGGTGCCACAACGCTGCCGGGAGTCGGTCCGCTGCCGGGCACAGGTACCCTCCCGACCACTGATCTGCAGATTCCGGGACTTCCGGCCATCCCGTTGCCGCAACTGCCGCAGTTGCCGACGCTTCCGCCGCCGGAGACGTTGCCGTCCACGAGCCCCGATCCCACGATCATGATGGTCCCGACGCTGCCCTCGGACATCCCGGCAACGGAACCGTCCACCCACCAGCAGGTCCCGCAGGAGCCGTCGTCGGTGCCGCTGCCCACTACGACCACGGTGCCGGTGCCGCCGCCCACCGGTTAGCGGCACACCTTTCCTCCACGAACGACTGTGGCCCGACACGCGAAGTGTCGGGCCACAGTCGTTCGTGGAGGAAAGCGTGCCCGGGTCAGGCGTCGAAGCCGTCCCCGTGCAGAGCGTCGTTCATCGAGGCGTCCGCGTAGCCACGGCAATAATCCCACGTGACGTAGGCCTCGGGTGTCGGGTCGTAGGCGGGCTCGTGCGGGCGCACGGTGCCGTCGACCAGAAGCTGGAGGAGATTGGCACGGAGCATGTCCCAATCGTGGTAGTGATCTTGCTGGCAGTCTTCGCAGCAGACGACGAGCCCGCGGATCCCACGATGAGCCAGCAGCGCCTCGTACACGGCGAGGTCGGCCAGATCTTCCTCCACGGCGAGGCGCTCGTGGGGGTCGAGTGGCTGGCCCGGTTCGATCGCATCGAGAGCTGCGGACGGGTCGGCGGGGTCGCCGGCGAAGGGGTCCGGGGGCAGACCTGGAGGCAGTTGATCGCGCACAGCACCACGGTACGCAGGTCAGCCCGGTCTGCGCCAGCCGTTCGGCGTACGCCCAGCGTGGGTGGGCTCCGTGGCGATCGCGCCGAGCCGATATCATGGTCTCCGGAGCTGGGAATATCGATCGACGCTCCGGACTTTTCCCTGTAAACCGGATCGATGATCCGGCTGTCCACAGACGGCGCCGCGGCGCTGCACCTATGTTTCATGGAGGGCCCGAACCGCATGACAAGTTCAGCAGGGCATGTACACACCGGCGGTGACGACCCGAACAAGGTCGCGATGCTGGGTCTCACGTACGACGACGTCCTGCTCTTGCCGGCGGCGTCGAATGTCATTCCCGGCCAGGTCGACACGTCGAGTCAGCTGACCCGCGACATCCGGCTGCGAGTACCCCTCGTCAGTTCTGCGATGGACACCGTCACCGAGGCGCGGATGGCCATTGCCATGGCCCGCGCCGGTGGCATGGGCGTCCTGCACCGCAACCTGTCGGTGGAGGCCCAGGCGGGGCAGGTCGAGACGGTCAAGCGGTCCGAGGCGGGAATGGTCACCGATCCGGTCACCTGCAAGCCGTCCGACACCCTCGCCGAGGTGGACGCCAAATGTGCCCGTTTCCGGATCTCCGGACTGCCGGTGACCGATGCGGCCGGGCAACTGGTGGGCATCATCACCAACCGCGACATGCGCTTCGAGGTCGACCAGAATCGGGCCGTGTCCGAGGTCATGACCAAGGCGCCGCTGATCACCGCGCAGGAGGGTGTCACCGCGGAGGTGGCGCTGGGCCTGCTTCGCCGTCACAAGATCGAGAAGCTGCCGATCGTGGACGGGCAGGGCAAGCTCACCGGTCTCATCACGGTCAAGGACTTCGTGAAGACCGAGCAGCACCCGGACGCCACCAAGGACCGCGACGGCCGGCTCCTCGTCGGTGCCGCCGTGGGTGTGGGTGACGAGGCGTGGAGTCGTGCGATGGCTCTCACCGACGCCGGCGTGGACGTCCTCGTCGTCGACAGCGCTCACGGGCACTCGGCCGGCGTCCTGGACATGATTTCGAAGCTCAAGGCCGAGGTCGACGAGCGCGTGCAGATCATCGGCGGCAATGTCGCCACCCGCAGCGGTGCAGCCGCCCTCATCGAAGCCGGTGTCGATGCGGTCAAGGTCGGTGTCGGACCGGGCTCGATCTGCACCACCCGCGTCATCGCCGGTGTCGGCGCCCCGCAGATCACCGCGATTCTCGAAGCGGTCGCCGCGGCGAAGCCCCACGGTGTGCCGGTGATCGCCGACGGCGGCCTGCAGTTCTCCGGCGACATCGCCAAGGCGCTGGCGGCGGGCGCGTCGACGGCCATGCTCGGTTCGCTGCTCGCGGGCACCGCCGAGTCGCCGGGTGAGCTGATCCTGGTGAACGGCAAGCAGTACAAGAGCTACCGGGGCATGGGTTCGCTCGGCGCGATGCAGAGCCGCGGCGCCGCCAAGTCGTACTCGAAGGACCGCTACTTCCAGGACGACGTGCTGTCCGAGGACAAGCTGGTCCCGGAGGGCATCGAGGGCCGGGTCGCGTTCCGCGGGCCGCTGTCCCAGGTCACGCATCAGCTCACAGGTGGTCTGCGCGCCGCCATGGGCTACACGGGAGCGTCGTCGATCGAGGAGCTGCAGAATGCGCAGTTCGTGCAGATCACGGCCGCGGGCCTGAAGGAGAGCCACCCGCACGACATCACGATGACGGTCGAAGCTCCCAACTACACCGCCCGCTAGCAACCAGTCACGATTCACGAGAAAGGGGCGCGCGTGCGCGACCTCGTTGAGATCGGCATGGGCCGAACAGCCCGACGAACCTATGAGCTGGACGACATCGACATCGTCCCCTCCCGCCGGACCCGCTCCTCCAAGGAGGTGTCGACGGCCTGGCAGCTCGACGCGTACCGGTTCGACATCCCGGTGCTGACACATCCGACCGACGCGCTCGGGTCGCCGTCGTTCGCGATCGAACTCGGCAAGCGTGGTGGCCTCGGGGTCATCAACGGTGAGGGTCTGTGGGGCCGGCACGCGGACGTCGAGGCGAAGCTCGCCGACCTCGTCGCGCTGGCGGAGTCGGACGTCGACGTCGAGGCGCCGATCAAGAAGCTGCAGGAGTTGCATGCGGCACCGTTGCAGCCGGGTCTCCTCGCCGCCGCGGTCGCGCAGGTCCGTGACGCCGGCGTCACGACCGCGGTCCGGGTGAGCCCGCAGAACGCCCGGGCGCTCACCCCGCTGCTGCTGGAGGCGGGCATCGACCTGCTGGTCGTGCACGGCACGATCATCTCCGCCGAGCACGTCGCCCACGGCGACAGCGAGCCGCTGAACCTCAAGACGTTCATCTCCGAGCTCGATGTCCCCGTCGTGGCCGGTGGCGTGAGCGATCATCGCACCGCCCTGCACCTGATGCGCACGGGCGCGGCCGGTGTCATCGTCGGATACGGTTCCACCGAGGGTGCCACCACCACCGGTGAGGTGCTCGGCATCGGACTCCCGATGGCTACGGCCATCGCGGACGCCGCGGCCGCCCGCCGTGACTACCTCGACGAAACGGGTGGGCGCTACGTCCACGTCATCGCGGACGGCAACATCACGTCCTCGGGCGATCTGGCGAAGGCGATCGCCTGTGGTGCGGACGCCGCGGTCCTGGGCGCGCCGCTGGCCGTGGCAGCGGAGGCCCCCGGCGGCGGCTGGTACTGGCCGTCGGCCGCCGCGCATCCTTCGGTCCCGCGCGGGACGATGCTGCCTGTCGCGTTCGGCGAGCGCCCGTCGCTCGACCGGGTGCTGACCGGTCCGTCGGACGACCCGTTCGGTTCGCTGAACTTCGTCGGCGGTCTGCGCCGCTCGATGGCGAAGTCGGGGTATTCGGACCTGAAGGAATTCCAGAAGGTGGGCCTCACCGTCCGCGCCTGAGACCCGCTCTCGACCGCTTCACTCGTCGCCCGATGTCGCATCGGTGCAGTTCAACTGCACCGATGAGGCATCGGGCGACAGTCTTTTGCGGGTACCGCGACCGTTTCTGATACCTGTCGTTACAGTTAGGCAACCCTTGTGGCAGCTGTCACAGTCGCGGGGTGCATACTGGCGAGTAATAACTCAGGTTTCGTGGGAGGTCGAGTGATGAGCAAGCAGCGCGCAACGGAGTACGACGTCCTCATCGTCGGTTCGGGATTCGGGGGCAGTGTCACCGCGCTCCGATTGGTGGAGAAGGGCTACAAGGTCGGCGTCCTCGAGGCGGGCCGCCGCTACGCCGACGCCGATTTCGCGAAGACCAGCTGGGACGTCAAGAAGTTCCTGTGGGCGCCCGCCCTCGGATTCTTCGGCATCCAGCGCGTCCACCTGCTGCGCGACTGCCTGATCCTCGCCGGCGCGGGAGTCGGTGGCGGGTCGCTCAACTACGCCAATACCCTCTACAAGCCGCCGGCCTCCTTCTTCCAGGACAAGCAGTGGTCGCACATCACCGACTGGCACGACGAGCTCACGCCTTATTACGAGCAGGCCCGGAAGATGCTGGGGGTGGTCCAGAATCCGCACATGACCCCCGCCGACGAGATCATCAAGTCGGTCGCCGAGGACATGGGCGTGGGCGACACGTTCATCCAGACCCCGGTTGGTGTGTTCTTCGGCGAAGCGGGCAAGACTGTGCCGGACCCGTACTTCGGCGGCGTCGGCCCCGACCGCACGGGTTGCATCGAATGCGGTGAGTGCATGACCGGGTGCCGGCACGGCGCCAAGAACACCCTGCTCAAGAATTACCTGGGTCTCGCCGAGAAGGCGGGCGCGGAGATCATCCCGATGACGACGGTCAGCGGTCTGCGCGAGGCGTCCGACGGAACGTGGGACGTCTTCACCCGGCGCAGCGGTCCTCGTAAGAACCGGAACCGCAAGACGTACACCGCCGCGAACGTCGTGCTGGCCGCCGGTACGTGGGGGACGCAACACCTGCTGTTCGACCAGAAGGAGACGGGCGCGCTGCCCAAGATCTCCGACCGGCTGGGCGTGCTCACCCGCACCAACTCCGAGTCGATTCTCGGCGCCGCCAAGAACAAGGTGGACCCCGCGCTCGAACTCACCAAGGGCGTCGCGATCACGTCGTCGTTCCACCCGACGTCCGACACCCACGTCGAACCCGTGCGGTACGGCAAGGGGTCGAATTCGATGGCCCTGCTGCAGACCCTGCTGACGGACGGCGGTGGGCGGCGGTGGATGACGTTCCTCCGGGAGCTGGCGAAGGATCCCACGGCGTTGAAGGTCCTCACACCGTACAAGTGGAGCGAGCGCACCATCATCGCGCTGGTGATGCAGAACCTCGACAACTCCATCACCACGTACACGAAGAAGGGTCTGTTCGGCCGGCGCAAGGTCACGAGCAAGCAGGGTCACGGGGAGCCGAACCCGAGCTGGATCCCGGCGGGCAACGAGGCGACCCGCCGCATCGCGGAGAAGATCGACGGCCGCGCGGGCGGAACCTGGGGCGACGTGTTCAACATCCCGCTCACCGCCCATTTCCTCGGCGGGTGCACGATCGCGTCGGAGCCGTCGAAGGGCGTCATCGATCCGTACCACCGTGTGTGGGGATACCCGACGCTGAGTGTCGTCGACGGGTCCGCGGTATCCGCGAACCTGGGGGTCAACCCGTCGCTGACGATCTCGGCGCAGGCCGAGCGGGCGGCCTCGCTGTGGCCGAACAAGGGCGAAGAGGACCTGCGTCCGGCGCAGGGCGAGGGATACCGGCGCCTGAACCCGGTCGCACCGATCGCGCCGGTCGTGCCCGCGGACGCCCCCGCCGCCCTGGTGCTGCCGATCGTCGAGATCCGCAGCGGCTCCGCGGTGCCCGACGCGCAGAAGCACGGCGTTGCATAGCGGCAGCGTGGGCCCGGTCATGGGGTCGCGCAGACCACGGAGCTGCGCCGATTAGACTGACCCGGTGGCAGATATCGAGCAACAGAGACCGGTCCTCGTCGTCGACTTCGGCGCGCAGTACGCGCAGCTGATCGCCCGGCGGGTGCGGGAGGCCAAGGTCTACTCCGAGGTGGTTCCGCACACCGCGACCGTCGAGGAGATCGCGGCCAAGAATCCCCTCGCCGTGGTGCTGTCGGGCGGTCCGTCGAGCGTCTACGCCGACGGTGCGCCCCAGCTCGATCCGGCGCTGTTCGATCTGGACGTGCCGGTATTCGGCATCTGCTACGGATTCCAGGCCATGGCCGGGGCGCTCGGGGGAACGGTGGCACACACCGGCACCCGTGAGTACGGACGCACCGACCTGACGGTGCAGGGTGGTCTGCTGCACGACGGCCTGCCGTCCCGTCAGCCCGTGTGGATGAGCCACGGTGACGCGGTCACCGCGGCGCCGGACGGCTTCGAGGTGACGGCCACGAGTGAGGGCGCCCCCGTCGCCGCGTTCGAGGACCGGGCCCGCAAGCTCGCCGGTGTGCAGTACCACCCGGAGGTCCTGCATTCGCCGCACGGGCAGCAGGTGCTCAGCCGGTTCCTCCACGAGATCGCGGGCATCCCGCCGGCGTGGACGGCCGCGAACATCGCCGACGCCCTCGTCGAGCAGGTCCGCGAGCAGGTCGGCGACGGCAAGGCGATCTGCGGACTGTCGGGCGGTGTCGACTCCGCTGTCGCCGCGGCGCTGGTGCAGCGGGCGATCGGCGACAACCTGACGTGTGTGTTCGTCGACCACGGTCTGATGCGCGCGGGTGAGCGTGCGCAGGTGGAGCAGGACTTCGTCGCCGCGACCGGAGCGAAGCTGATCACGGTCGACGCCGCCGACACGTTCATCGGCGAGCTGGCCGGCGTCTCCGATCCGGAGACCAAGCGCAAAATCATCGGCCGCGAGTTCATCCGCAGCTTCGAAGGCGCGGTCAGCGACGTGCTGGGCGAGAACGCCGCCCACGGCGACACGGTCGAATTCCTCGTGCAGGGCACCCTGTACCCGGACGTCGTGGAATCCGGTGGCGGCACCGGCACGGCCAACATCAAGAGCCACCACAACGTAGGCGGTTTGCCGGAAGACCTGCAGTTCACGCTCGTCGAACCGCTGCGGCTGCTGTTCAAGGACGAGGTCCGTGCGGTGGGACGCGAGCTGGGGCTGCCCGAGGAGATCGTGGGGCGTCAGCCGTTCCCCGGTCCCGGGCTCGGCATCCGCATCATCGGCGAGGTCACCCAGGAGCGGCTCGAGATCCTGCGTCACGCGGATTCGATTGCGCGAGAGGAGTTGACGGCCGCCGGGCTGGACGGTCAGATCTGGCAGTGCCCGGTTGTACTGCTGGCCGACGTCCGCAGCGTCGGCGTGCAGGGTGACGGGCGCACGTACGGGCACCCGATCGTGCTTCGCCCCGTGTCCAGTGAGGACGCGATGACCGCGGACTGGACGCGACTGCCCTACGACGTTCTCGAGCGGATCTCCACCCGGATCACCAACGAGGTGCACGACGTCAACCGTGTCGTGCTGGACATCACGAGCAAGCCGCCGGGCACCATCGAGTGGGAGTGACGCACGAGGCGCGGTGAGCGAGTCCCGAGGGCTCGCTCACCGCGCCTGTGCGTAGTGCGCCTCTATTTCCGCCGGTTGGGTGCGAACACGAGAACCAGGCCGACCAGAACCGCGGCCAGCACGAACAGCCAGCGGAACTCGACGTTCGCGAGCGGTTCGAGTGAGAACGGCCCCACGAGCGCCCAGCCGCTCACGAGGAGCGCTGCCACCCCGGCGAGGATCAGGAGTGGCGACGGTCGCTTCCGCGTCCGGGTCTGCTCGGTGTCCTGAGTGTCGTCGACGTCATCCACGGTGCACCTCCACACTTCCGAATCGAACATCGGCATTGAGGGTCAGGACGGGACCGTCCGTGCCGTCGACGCCGCCGTCGAGACCCTCCCCGAGGCATTGCGCCTCACCGAACTGGGCGGTGCAGTGGTTGTCGACGTTCATGCCGGGCGGCACCACCACCACGACCTCACCGAACTGGCCGCTGACGTCGACCGTCTTGTCCTCGGTGAGCGTGACGTTCCGGAGGTCGAGGGTGAAGCTGCCGAATCCGCCGGAGTAGGCGGGATCGATCTGGGCCGCCGACAGCGGCGTCCACGTCCGATCACCCATGTTGTCGCTGCTCAGGTCGAGAGCCCCGACGATCGAGGCGAGGATCACGAATCCGATCAGCGGGCCCGCGACTACGAGAAGTCCGTAGCCCTTGCGCAGGAAGCCGCCGATCAGCAGTCCGACGCCGATGACGGCGAGCGCGACGGCCCCGATCCGGCCGGGGTTCAACCAGTCGGACCCGGTGGCGACCGACAACGCCGTCGCCGCGGCCGCGGCCAGAATCGCCAGTCCGATCACCGTGGTGGTCAGGCGCGAGTGCCTGCGCTCCGGTTGTACTGCGGGAGTGGTGGTCCTGGCCGGTTCGGGGAGATCCCACGCGAACGGGGCGACACCGAGCGGGTCCCATGCCGGAGGTCGCGGTTCGAGCGGCGCGAACGGGGCCGGCGGTGTATCGACCCGCGGATCGGGGGGCGGTGACTTCTCGAACGGCATCGGATCGGTCTGGGCGGCAGCAGTGTCGGGCTTCAGCGCCTCGGTGGGGGCGTCGGCCGGATCCTCGTCCGGGGCGGGCGGAGTGCTCGGCGTGTAGGAATCGGGAAGCTTCGTGTACGGACCGTAGGCGGCCGGACCGTAGGTGCCCGGACCGAACGGATTGGCGCCGAACTGGCCGGGCGAGAAGCTCGTCCCGGGATATCCGGTCCCGACCCCGGGCGCGACGGCTCCGGTCGGCAACGGCGGAGGTATCGGCTGCCGTTGGTATAGCAGCCACAGGCCACCGAGCATGAGCGCCATGCTGATCAGCCCGGAGCCGCCGAGGCCGACGCCGAAGGGTCCGACGGTGCTCAGGGCGATCGCCAGTGCGACGAGGAGGACGATGGTCTTGGTGCCCGAGTCGGAGCTGTGACCGCGTCCGACCAACGACTCCGCGGGCGAGGCCGGGTCGCCCGACTTCGTGAGGGCGAGCCAGCACGCCAGGTAGAGGAGCACTCCGGCGCCGCCGAAAATGGTGGACACGACGAAGGCGACTCGTATCAGTACGGGATCGACGCCATAGCGGTAGCCGATTCCTGCACAGACACCGGCGACGTGGCCGCGGCCGGGCAACCGCACCGGTCGGGTCCGCCACAGATCTTGTATCTGCTCTTGGAAGCTCCCATTGCTCATACGACCATCGTTCCGGTCGGCGTGGCGCGGGTACATCGGGAACTACCCTGATCTTTCCGCTCGGGGTGGGCCGTGGCGGACGTCGAAGTCAGGGTCGGACCCTGATGCCGCCATTCGGGGATCGTGCCAGTATCGAAGGTGTGCACCCTGTGTCGAACACGTCCGCGGCCGCAGTGACCGCGCCGGTACCGCCCGGCGGTGTCACCATGCCACGGCTCGAACGCCGGGCCGGCGGTCGGATCGTGGGCGGCGTCGCGGGCGGTATCGCAGACCAGCTGGGCGTCGACGTGATGAAGGTGCGGGTCGTGTTCGCGTGCCTGGCCGCACTCGCCGGCGCGGGCATCGTCGGCTACGGACTGTTGTGGATCTTCACGGCCGCGGGCTCCGATACCGAGAAGCCCACTGCCGCTGAGCGGCGGCGGGCGTACGGGCTGATCGCGATCGGACTGGCCGGCGCATCCGCCTTGTCGTGGCTGTTCAGCGGCCGGGTCGGTGGTGTGATCGCGCCGATCATCGTGGTGGCGGTGGGTGCGGCGCTGGTGTGGCGCGAGTTCGATTCGGAGGGGCCCCGGACCGTTATCGGGCTGCCGCAGCGTCCCACCGTCCTGACGTGGGCGCGAGTGCTCGGCGGCGTGACACTGATCGTGTCGGGTCTCGGCGTGGTGATCCTCGCGCAGGTCGACTTCGCCGCGCTGCGGTCGTCGCTGCTGGCCGTGGTGGTCACCCTCGTCGGTGCCGGGTTGCTGACAGTTCCCCTGTGGTTGCGGCTGTGGCGCGCACTCGGGGCGGAACGCGCCGCCAGGATCCGCAACGACGAGCGCGAGGAGATCGCGTCACACCTGCACGACTCCGTTCTCCAGACACTGGCGCTGATCCAGAAGCAGGCCGACCACCCACAGGAGGTCGCGCGCCTCGCCCGCGGTCAGGAACGGGAACTGCGGAAGTGGTTGTTCGGCGGGGGAGACACCGACCATTCGAGTCTCGCGGAAGCGCTGCGGATCATCGCCGGCGAGGTGGAGGACCACCACGGTGTCACGGTGCGGCCGGTGACCGTGGGCGACGTGGCACTCGACGTCGAGGGCACCGGCGAGGGACTGTCCAAGGAGAGTTTCACCGCGGTGCTCGGTGCGGCCCGGGAGGCGCTGGTCAACGCGGCCAAGCACTCCGGTGAGACGGACATCAACCTGTTCGCCGAGGCCGAGCGCGAACAGGTCAGCGTGTTCGTCCGAGATCGGGGCGTCGGATTCGACGTCGACGAGGTGTCTCCGGATCGTCAGGGGCTGGCGAAGTCGATCCGGGGGCGGATCGAGCGCAGAGGCGGGCACGTCGACGTGCGGTCCGCGCCCGGCAAGGGCACCGAGGTGCGAATTCATATGCCGCGGAACGGCCGGACGTGGCCGGGAGCGGGCGGAACCGAGGGCGCGGACGGTGCCGGCGTCGAGGACGTGCCGGCATGAGCGGGGAATCGTGCGACAGCCTCTAGAGTGGGGTGACACTACCGCCCACGCGAGGACCAGCCGCAGTGACTTTGCCTGAAACGCCCCCGTACCGTGTCTTTCTCGTCGACGATCATGCCGTGTTCCGCTCCGGTGTCCGCGCCGAGCTCGGCAGGGAGGCGGACATGGAGGTGGTGGGCGAGGCGGGCGGCGTCGCGGAGGCGGTGGCCGGAATCAACGCCACCTCACCGCACGTGGTGCTGCTCGACGTTCACATGCCCGACGGCGGCGGCGTCGCGGTGCTGCGGGGCATCGAGTCGGGTCCGGTGTGCCTGGCGTTGAGTGTGTCCGACGCCGCCGAGGACGTGATCGCCGTCATCCGCGCGGGCGCCCGGGGGTACGTCACCAAGACGATCTCGGGAGTGGAACTGGCCGACGGCGTACGCCGGGTGGCCGGCGGTGACGCCGTGTTCAGCCCGAGACTGGCGGGCTTCGTGCTGGACTCCTTCACCGGACGGTCCAATGCGCCTGAGCCGCAATTGGATCCGGAGCTCGATTCGCTGACGCCGCGGGAGCTGGAAGTGCTGCGGCTGCTCGCCCGGGGTTACACGTACCGCGAGATCGCCGAGGAATTGGTGATTTCGGTGAAGACCGTCGAAACCCATGCCTCGAACGTGCTGCGGAAGACGCAGCAGTCCAACCGGAATGCGCTCACCCGGTGGGCGCACCGCCGGCGGATCGACTGAGGTCGACGGTTCTCAGGGCTGCGCGAGAAGGACGATCACGGCCACCAGTACGGCCAGGATCAGGATCGCGACCATGACACCCATCGCGATCGGCGCCCACGCCACCACCTGGTCGCGGACCGTCGGGGCCGGCGCACCCGGAGCGGGTTTCGCGGGGCGCGGGGGCCACTGCAGCCGGCCGAGCGGGCGGGGCACGTTCTTCAACGGGGTGCTCTGATGCACCGCGGGCAGACCGGCCTGGGTGGAACTCACCAGCTTGGTCCGCCGCCGTGAATCGGGCAGCGGCGTCGAGCGGTGCGCCCACGCCGGGATGGTGCCGTCCGCGGAATAGACCGGCGAGCCGACGAGGTGCGCGACGTTGCCGTCGCCAGCCATGGCCACCCGGGCCAGCGCGTCGCGGGCCTCGGCCATCGTCGGACGACGCGCCGGGTCGGGTTCGAGTAGGTGCAGCAGCGTGTCGGTGAGCGGTCCGGCCTTGCTCGGGCGGTAGATCTCGGCCTTCGCGACCCGGTGCAGGAGTGCGATGGAATCCGAGTCGATCCCGAACGGCGGCTGGCCCTCGACGACGGTGTACAGCGTGGAACCGAGCGAGAAGACGTCGCTGGCCTCGGTGGGATCCTGGCCTCGGGCGACCTCGGGGGAGAAGTACGCCGGTGTGCCGGTGATGACCCCGTTCGTGGTGTCGGCGGAATCGCCTTTGGCGCGGGCGATTCCGAAGTCGCTGATCTTCACCGTGCCGAGTTCCCGGCCGCGGTCGGCGACGAGGATGTTGCCCGGCTTGATGTCCCGGTGCACGATCCCGGCGGCGTGTGCGGCGGTGAGCGCGTCGGCCACCTGCGCGCCGATCTGAGCGACCTCCAGAGGGGGCAGGGTGTCGGCGATGTTCATCGCCTGGGCGAGACTGCGCGACGGCAGGTACTCCATGACCAGCCAGGGTTCACCGGCCTCGAGTGCCACGTCGTACATCGCGATGGAATGACTGTGGGCGAGTTTGGCGGCGTTGCGCCCTTCCCGCATGGTGCGTTCGCGGACGCGCCGGGCCTCGTCGGGGTCGAGTCCGGCGGTCGTGGTGACCTGTTTGATGGCGACGTCGCGGTGCAGCAGGGTGTCCCGCGCGAGCCACACCGCGCCCATTCCGCCGCCGCCCAGTTTGGACCGCAGTCGGTACCGTCCGGCCACCAGGTATTCGGGTCCGATGCCCCTCTCGCTCTGCTCCTGCTCCATCACGCGTTCAGGTTAGAGGATTGCGCGGACACGGGATGCGCGACGGTCCTGACCTGGCCGTTCGGGGTCCACTTGACGGGCCACCACCGACCGGCTTTACTGAAACGGGTTCGAAAATACGTTCGAACAAAGCGTCTGTTCGAGCCGCGTCTTCCCCGTGGTTGCCGACCGCTGTTGGTGCCGAGTGTCAGGGGTGTCGAGTTGGCTGAAGTGGCCGGGGTGCCGGGGTCTGCGGAGTTGTCCGGGCTGTCCCGGCAGGAGCGTCTGGACCTTCTCCGGCGACGGATGGCCGCAGTCCCCGCGCGCGGGGAGTCGGTGGCGGGCCGCGCCCCGGTGGAGAGTGCGCGTCCCCCGACGGGTGCCCCCGCGGTTCCCGATTCCCACACCGCCGGGGTTCTCCCGGTTCCGGCTGCGCTGGCCGATCTCCTTCCCCGGGGAGGGCTGGTGCGCGGTTCGGTGGTGTCGGTGTCGGGTGCCACCTCGCTCCTGCTGGGGCTGGTGGCATCGGTGACCGCGGACGGGGGCCACGTCGCGGTGATCGGGCATCCCCGGCTCGGGGTGCTGGCAGCGGTCGAGATGGGCGCGCAACTGGAACGGCTGGCCCTGATCCCCGACCCGGGCGCCGATCCGGTGGAGATCGCCGCGGTGCTGCTGGACGGAATGGACCTGGTGGTGCTCGGACTGGGCGGGGCATCGGTGGCGCCGTCCCGGGCGCGTGCGGTGGTGGCCCGGGCCCGGAGCAAGGGGTCGACCCTGGTCGTCACGGACGGGCACTGGGACGGCGCGGAGATGAGACTGGAAGCCCGGGTGCACGGATATGCGGGACTGGGCAACGGATCTCAGGACCGCGGATGCGGACGATTGCGTTCCCTCAGCCTGGCGGTGTGCGCCCGGGGGAGGTCGTTCCAGCCGCGCACCACCCGGCTGGACGTGCGGTCGACGCAGGGGCGGGTGGAGTGGGTGAGCACGCCGGAACCGGTGGCGCCCCTCGAGACCGGTTCCGTCCCCGAGGGAGCGGAGGTGGTGGGCCTGTGAGCCGGGTGCTGGCGCTGTGGTGTCCGGACTGGCCCGCGGTTGCGGCGGCCGCGTCCGCGGACCTCCCCCCGACTCATCCGGTGGCGGTGACGTCGGGCAATCGGGTGATCGCCTGCTCGGCGCCGGCCCGCGCGGACGGGGTGCGCAGAGGTCTGCGCCGCCGCGAGTCCCAGGCCCGGTGCCCCCGGTTGCACGTGGTGACAGCCGATCCCGACCGCGACGCGCGGCTGTTCGAGCCGGTCGCCTCGGCCGTCGACGCGGTGGCACCCGGTGTCGAGGTGCTGCGTCCCGGTCTCGTGGTGCTGTCCGCACGCGGCGTCGCCCGGTACTTCGGTTCGGAGGAAGCCGCCGCGGAACGGTTGGTGGATCAGGTGTCGGCGGTGGGGGTGGAGTGCCAGGTCGGTATCGCCGATCAGCTGTCCACGGCCGTGATCGCCGCGCGCAGAGCAACTCTCGTGCCGGCCGGGGAGGGGGCGGCCTTCCTGGCGCCGCTGCCGATGAGGGAGTTGGCCGCCGAGCCGAGCCTCGCGGCGCCCCATCGCGGTGAGCTGGTCGATCTGCTGCACCGGCTCGGGCTGCGCACGATCGGCAGTTTCGCCGCACTGTCGGCGGGCGATGTGGCGTCGCGGTTCGGAACCGATGCGGTGCTGGCGCATCGGGCCGCACGCGGTGAGCCGGAGCGTCCCCCGTCGGGCCGGTCGCTGCCTCCCGACCTGGAGGTCGAGGAGCACTGCGATCCCGTGATCGAACGGGTCGACGCCGCCGCCTTCGCAGGGCGAGCGCTGGCGGAGAAGCTTCATCGCACGCTGTCGGACGCCGCAGTGGCCTGCACCCGGCTGTCGATCTCGGCGAGCACCGGCAACGGTGAGCAGCTGTCCCGGATCTGGAGGTGCGCGGAACCGTTGACCCCGGAGGCCACGGCCGACCGGGTGCGGTGGCAGCTGGACGGATGGCTGACCGGGCGCAGCGAGAAGCGACCCACCGCCGGTATCGCCGTCCTGCGGCTCGAACCGGTGGAAGTGGTGGCGGCCGGCGCCCTGCAGCTGGGGCTGTGGGGTGGGGTCGGCGATCAGGACGAGCGAGCCCGGCGGGCTCTGGTGCGGGTGCAGGGGCTGCTCGGCGGGGAAGCCGTGCAGGTGGGGGTCCTCAGCGGTGGGCGGGGCCCGGCGGAGCGCATCACGTTGCTGCCGTTGGGCGACGAGTTGATCCCTCGCAACGATCCGTCGGAGCCGTGGCCGGGCACGCTGCCGGAACCGGCGCCTGCGGCGGTGCTGACCGCCCATCCGGAGGTGTGGATGTCGGACGAGCGGGGTATGGCCGTGACGGTCACGGAACGGGGTGTGTTCAGCGCGCCTCCTGCCCGGTTGCGGTGGGGGAGTCGAGAGTGGGCGGTGTGCGGATGGGCCGGACCGTGGCCTGTGGACGAGCGGTGGTGGGACCCTCCGGCGGCCCGGACGGCGGCCCGGGCCCAGGTGCTGCTGGAGGAGTCGCGGGCGCTGCTGGTGATCTGCACGGCGGGCCGTTGGTCGGTGGAGGGAATCTACGAGTGACACTGGCAATCACCGACATCCCTTGCGAACCGACCGTTCGAAATGCTTTGCTGTGCAGTGGGTCGCGTGCCGGTGGCGGACAGCGTCAGGCATGGAGGCCGGCCACAGCCGCATCGTCGGCTCGTGGCATATCCCGAAAGGGTCGACTGTGACCATTTCTTTCAACCACACGATCGTCGCCGCCAAGAACAAGCAGGAGTCGGCGACTTTCTTCACCACCTTGTTCGGACTGCCGGCCGCCGTGCCTGCCGGGCATTTCCTGGCGGTCGCCCTCGACAACGGGGTGTCCCTCGACTTCGCGGAGCCGCCGATCGACTTCCCGCCGCAGCACTACGCCTCCTCGTCGGGGAGGACGACTTCGACCGGATCTACGGCCTCATCGTCGACTGGGGGCTCGACCACTGGGCGGATCCGCGGCAGACGCTGCCGGGCACCATCAACACGAACGACGGCGGGCGGGGTGTCTACTTCCTCGACCCGTCGGGTCATTATCTGGAGATCATCACCCGCCCGTACGGGTCGGGCCGGTAGCCCGCGGCCGGGGTGTCCGTACTCGCTAGTCTGGATTGTCGTGGACACGAGCAGGACGACCCCGACGCGTGCCGGTATCGAGATCGCCTACCGGGACAGCGGTGGATTCTCGGAACCGGGGACGGTGCCGGTGGTTCTGGTGCACGGGATGGGCGGTGACGGCGGCACCTGGGATCGATTCGCCCGCGCGCTCGTCGCCCGTGGGCGCCGGGTCCTCGTGCTCGACCTGCGGGGACACGGTCGGAGTGCGCGGGCCGCGTCGTACCTTTTCGACGAGTTCAGTGCCGATGTGGTGGAGGTGTGCGACAACCTCGGGCTGACGCGGGTGGATCTCGTCGGGCATTCGCTCGGCGGTCATGCCGCGTCGCTCGCGGCGCAGGCCCGCCCGGGGCTGGTCCGCAGGCTGGTGATCGAGGAGGCGCCGCTCCCGCTGCGGCCCGGTGACCCGGAGCAGGTCTTCGCGAACCGGCTGCCGTCGCTGCCGGAACTGTGGCACGCGGCGACGAGCCTGATCCGTCATCCGCGGGCCGCGTTCGCCTTCGATCGGTCGATGACGGGTTCCGCGATCGAACAGTTCCGCCGCCCGGATCCGTTGTGGTGGGACCGATTGCCGGACATCGAGGCCGACACGCTCATCCTGCGGGGCGGCCCGGGCGGAATGGTGGATCCCCGCAGGCTCGAGTCCGCGGTCGCGGCGATTCCGAGATGCCGGGTGGTGGTGTTTCCCGGCGGGCACAGCATTCACCGCGACCGGTACGACGAGTTCGCGGCGGCGGTCCTGCCGTTCCTGATGACGCCCGAGCCGGGCTGACAAAAAGTCCCAAAATGTAAACCGCGACGGTCCCGACAGGACTAGCGTGGGAACGGAAGCGGGACTCGGACCGACCGCACCGTCGCGACGAACACCCGAAAATGCGGGGCGTCGAGACAACGTCGTCCGCACGTCCGGAAGAAGGCCCACGATGTCGACACTCACGCCCGGACGCCCGTACGCGCCCGGCCGGCAGGGATTCAGCTCACTCCGCGCCGGGGGACTCAACTGGGACGCGTTTCCGTTGCGTCTGTTCACGAAGGGCAATGCCAAGTTCTGGAACCCCACCGACCTCGACTTCGGTCGCGACGCGGAGGACTGGGCGGAGTTGAACTCGGAGCAGCAGCGCAACTCCACGTATCTGGTCGCGCAGTTCATCGCCGGTGAGGAAGCTGTCACCGAGGACATTCAGCCGTTCATGAAGGCGATGGCTGCCGAGGGCCGCTTCGGAGACGAGATGTATCTCACGCAGTTCTGTTTCGAGGAGGCCAAGCACACCCAGGTGTTCCGGTTGTGGATGGATGCGGTGGGCCTGACCCGCGACCTGCACCCCTTCGTCGCCGACAACCCGTTCTACCGTCAGTTGTTCTACGAGGAACTGCCGGGTGCGCTGAAGGTGCTCGAGACCGATCCCAGCCCGGCCAATCAGGTGCGGGCGAGCGTCACGTACAACCACGTCATCGAGGGGAGCCTCGCGCTCACCGGGTACTACGCGTGGCAGAAGGTGTGTACGACGCGGGGGATCCTGCCGGGCATGCAGGAACTCGTCCGCAGGATCGGCGACGACGAACGGCGCCACATGGCGTGGGGGACGTTCACGTGTCGCAGGCACGTGGCCGCCGACGACGGCAACTGGGGTGTCGTCCAGGAGCGGATGGCGGAACTGATGCCGATGGCACTGGGCATGATCGACTGGGTCAACAAGCAATTCGAGGTGCAGCCGTACGGCCTCGACGACCAGGAATTCATCGCCTACGCGGCGGATCGGGCGCAGCGCAGGTTGGGGGCTATCGAGTCCGCGCGGGGACGCCCGGTCGAGGAGATCGATTTGGATTACTCGCCCGAGGCGCTCGAGGAGAAGTTCGGCGAGGAGGATGCCCAGGCGATGTCCGAGGCCGCGGGCTGAGGAACGCGCCGCGGTGGCGGGTGGCAGGATCGGCTCATGGCGCTCACCGCACTCGACCGCAGACTCCTCGGCTGGTCCGCAGCTTTCGTGATCTCGCAGGCGAATATCGTCCGGCTGCTCGGCCCGGTGGCACCGCGGCTCGCCGAGATCCAGACGGCCCGGTCCGCCCGGTCCTACACCGCGATCCTCGACGGAATGACCGACGCCGAGACGGCGCGTTACCGCAGCCACTACTACCCGGACTTCGTCCATCCGGTGATCTACGCGGTCGCGTTGCGCACGGGCGCACAGCGTCTGGCCGAGTTGACACCGTTGTCGACGCGCACGCAGAGGGCGCTGGCGGCGGCGCCGGTGATCTCGGCGGTGGGCGACTACGCCGAGAACATCGTCGGACTGCACCTGTTGTCGCACCGCGAGCACATCACCGACGCGACCGTCCGGGCTACCAGCGCGGTCAGCGTCACCAAATGGCTCCTGGCCCTCGGCGCACTCGGATATCTGTCCCAGGGATTCGTGCGAGTCTGGGCGGGAAAGCTGTTCTCCCGCTAGATTCGGGCACATGTGTGCAGCCGAACTCGGCGTCGAGTACTTCACCGGTCAGGCCCAGTTCCGGCAGTGGCTCGGCGCCCATCACGACTCCTCACCCGGCATCTGGCTGAAGATGGCCAAGAAGGGGTCGGCGCATTCGTCGATCGACTACGACCAGGCGCTCGAGGTCGCGCTGTGTTACGGCTGGATCGACAGCCAGGTCCGCCGCGTCGACGACGACTTCTTCGTGCAGCGGTTCACCCCGCGCTCGTCGCGGAGCCCGTGGTCGAAGCGGAACCGGGAGTTCGCCGAGAAACTCGCCGAGGCCGGTCTCCTCGAACCCGCCGGGGCGGCGGAAGTGGAACGGGCGAGGGCAGACGGTCGCTGGGACCGCGCGTACGCGGGACAGAAAGCAGCGGAGATCCCGCAGGACTTCCTGGACGCCCTCGCGCAGAACCCCGAGGCGGAGGCCTTCTACGCGACGCTCGACAGCCACAACCGGTACGCCATCTTCTACCGACTGCAGGACGCGAAACGTCCGGAGACGCGGGCCCGTCGCATCGAGAAGTTCGTCCAGCAGTTGGCGGAACGCCGGAAGTTCCACGACTGACCGATTTTCGCGACTGACACAATGGCATCGTGCCCGACACGATCACCGCCACCTGCTCCGCGCTGTCCGCATTCGACGAACCCCTCGCAGGGACCGCTGCGCAGGTCACCGGATGGGTGTGCCTGGAATTTCCGGGTGCGTGGGGCCGGGACGTGCTCGACGGCACGGCGCTCGGCTCGGACCTCGCCCGGGAACTCGGCGCCCGCGCGGATGCGGCCGGGGTGCGGATCATGTTCATTCGCCGACCGGGCCGCGGCGCCGCGTCCCCGGAGCGGCGCACGGTGCTGCTGGCGCAGTCGCATCCCGCGCGGTCGTGGTGCGAGCGGCTCGAGATCGCGTTCCCGGAGGATCTCCTCGATCTGGACCTCGGTCTGATCGCCGGGACCGCGCCCGGTCTGGGGGCGCCGGTGACGGACCCCGTCGTGCTCGTGTGCGCGCACGGAAAACGGGATCAGTGCTGCGCCGTCCTCGGACGTCCGGTCGCGGCGGCATTGGCCGAGGAATTCGGCGACGCCGTGTGGGAGTGCTCGCACACCGGTGGGCACCGTTTCGCGCCGTCGCAGATCCTGCTGCCGACGGGTTATACGTACGGCCGGCTGTCGGTGCGGCAGAGCGCCGAGGCGGTGCGCGCCGCGGCCCGTGGCGAGGTGTACCCGACCGGGCTCCGCGGCCGCAGTTGCTGGGACGTGCCGGGTCAGGTCGCGGAACTCGCCGTCCGCGAACTCGTGGACGCAGCCGCGGACGATCTGGCGGTGCACGCGAATTCGATCGTCACCCACCGTGACGGACGCCGCTGGGCCGTCGAGGTGGAGGAACGGGAACTGCCGCCCCGGCCGGCGAGTTGCAGGGCGGCGCCGAAACCGGTACGACCGGTCGTCGCCACCGGGATCCGCGCGCTCGCCCCCTGAGACGGGTCACCAGTGGGTGCCGGGCACCAGCCGTCCGACCTTCCGGGCGGCGCGGCCCAGCACCGACGACGTGTGGTGCCGGGATTCCGGCGCGTGCCGGGGAACCGGTGCCGCGTCCGCCGTGCTCTCGCCTTTCGCCGCCGGTGAGTCGGGGAACATGCGGTACATCTGATGCATCACGCGGTCCTTGACGGCGGGTGCGAAGACGTGGCCGAGTTCCCCGAGCGTGCCGGTGGGGACGTCGATGCGCTTGGGGCGTTCGATCAGCGCCCGGACCACCATCGCGGCCGCCTTCTCCGGTGACGTGATCGGACCCACGTTGTACCGGCCGGTGGGTGCGATCATCGGTGTCTCCACCAACGGCATGTGGATGGTGGTGAAGGTGATTCCGTCCGACAGGGTTTCGGACGCCGCGACATCGGTGAAGCCGTCGAGCGCCGACTTGCTCGCGATGTAGGCGGCGAACCGCGGTGTCGCACCCTGGACCCCGGCGCTGCTGATGTTGACGATGTGCCCGAACCGCCGTTCGCGCATCTGCGGGAGGAACGCGAGGACGAGTCGGACCGCGCCGAAGTAGTTGACGGCCATGGTCCGCTCGAAGTCGTGGAACCGGTCCGTCGAGTGGTAGAGACCCCGCCGGATCGACCGTCCGGCGTTGTTGACCAGCATGTCGACGTGATCGTGTTCGGCGAGAACGGCTTTGACGGTGTGTTCCACCGACTCGTCGTCGGTGATGTCGCAGGGGTATCCGAAGGCCTCGCCGCCCGCGGTGCGGATCTCGGCCACCACTGCGTCGAGTTCCTCGGTGCGCCGGGCGAGGAGAATCACCCTCGCGCCCTTGCGGGCCGTCGCGATCGCCGAGCTGCGGCCGATCCCGGACGATGCGCCGGTGATCACGACGTGCCTGCCCACGAGCGGTCCGGCCGGGTGGGGCCGGCGCGCACGGTCGGGGTCGAGGTTCTCGCGCCAGTACGACCACAGGCGGCCGGCGTACGACGCGAAATCCGGGACGTCGATGCCTGTGCCGCGCAGCGCTTCCCGGGTGTCGTCGTTCACGAACACCGTGGGCAGGGTCATGTTCTCGACGAGGACCGGCGGAATGCCGAGGCCGCCGAGAACGAGCTTGCGGGCCGCGTCGAGGGCCGAGTCGGGGGTGGGAGTGAGGAAGGGGCGGACGAGTCCGCCGGGGAGGCCGGCTGCGGGGTGCGGTGCGCCGGCGGCCTTCGCGAGCGCGGCGTAGATCTCGCGGACCGGCTGGGGTCGCGGATTCACGAGATGGAACGTCTGGCCGTCCCGTCCGGGCGCCGACATCAACTCCACGATGGCCGCCGCCACGTAGTCGACGGGGACGACGTTGGTCGATCCGATCCGGGGGACCGCCACGGGCAGGGCCGCGGGGAGTTTCGCGAACGCCGCGATGGCGGGGAACAGATAGTACGGACCGTCGATCTTGTCCATCTCTCCGGTGACCGAACTGCCGACCACCGCGGAGGGCCGGTAGATGCGCCGGCGCACGCCCTCGGCCTCACGGACCAGTTTCTCGGCCTCGAACTTGGTGCGGTGATACGGGGTCGGGAAACCCTGTCCGAGGTCGAAATCGGTTTCCCGGAACGGTCCTTCGTGGTCACCGGCGACGGCGATCGACGAGACGTGGTGAAGTGTGGCGTCCAGTTGCCGGGCCAGTTCGATCACCGAGCGGGTGCCGTCGACATTGGTGGCGGCCTGCTCGTCGCCCACCGTGAGGTCGTAGATCGCGCCGAGGTGCAGGACGTGGTCGGCGGCGGGTGCCGAGGTGATGCCGAGGCCCGGCTCGGTCAGGTCACCGATCAGTGGATGCACCCTCTCGCCGCCGGGTATGCCCTCGACGAGGGTCTCCAGTCGCGCGACCGATGCGCGGCGGACGAGGACGTGAATCTCGGCGGATCCATCGCGGTCGAGGATCAGGGGCAGCACGTGCCGACCCAGGAATCCGGTTCCGCCGGTGACGAGGTAGGTGGCCATGACCCGAACTTACTCCACGGTAAGATAATGCACTAGTGGCCGAGACCCACCTTGGCGTGCACCTTCTTCATCCATGCCGGAGCCCACCAGTTGGCCTCGCCCATCAGCTTCACGAGGGACGGAACGAGAAGCATCCGGACCACCGTTGCGTCGACGAGGAGGGCGACGATCATGCCCACACCGAGAAACCGCATGATCGACAGGCCGGAGACGGTGAACGCTCCGGTCACCATCACGAGCAGCAGCGCGGCGGCCGTGACGATCCGGCCCGTGCGCTCGGTGCCGAAACGCACCGCTTCCTCCGTGGTCGCGCCCGCCTCGTGCGCCTCGACCATGCGCGACATCAGGAACACCTCGTAGTCGGTCGACAGACCGAAGACCACGGCGAGGATGAGCACCACGAACGTCGCCTCGAGGGGCGCCGGGCTGACGCCGAGCAGACTCGCACCGTGCCCCAGCTCGAAGATCCACGTGAGCACACCGAACGTGGCGGCGAGGCTCAACCCCGCCATCGCGACCGCCTTGATCGGCAGCACCACCGACCCGAACGCCAGGAACAACAACACCAGCGTCGAACCCACCATGATCGCGATCATCACCGGCATCCCGTGCACGATCGCCGCGTTGCCGTCGTCGACGGTCGCCTGACCGCCTCCGACGAGAAGTTCGGTCCCCTCCGGCGCGGAGAGGTCGCGCAGACCCGCCACCGCGGCGCTCTGGTCGTCGGTGGTGACGCCCTCGGAGTAGACGACCTGGATCGCGACCAGTTCGTTGCCGGACGCGACGACGGTGGCCGCCCCGATGCCGTCCACCCGGCCGGCGACCTGGGCGACCGCGGCGCCGTCGGCGGCGGTCGGGGCCGTGCCGTCGGTGCCCCGGAGGATGAGGGTGGCGCCGTTTCCGGTGGTGGGAAATTCGGTGCTCAGCGTGTCCGTGGCGATGCGGGCGGGATCGTTCTCCGGCAGCGCCGTGTACGTGACCTCACCGAGTGACGCGCTGAGCAGGGGCCAGGCGAGGACCATCAACCCCGCGACGATGCCGACCGCGATGGCGACCGGTCGCCGCATCACCCACGTGACCACCGAACCCCAGAACCTGCGGGCGCGCAGCTCACCCCGCTGGGCCGCGTCCTTGCGCCAGCTCAACGCGTTGATGCGGTGTCCCAGGATCGCGAGCAGTGCCGGGACCGCGGTCAGGGACAGCAGGGCCGCGCTCGCGACCGCCGCCATCGCGCCGAATCCGAGCGATTTGATCACGTCCTGCGGAAACACCAGCATGCCCGAGAACGCACACACGAGAAGCAGTCCGGAGAACAGCACGGTGCGCCCCGCCGTCAGGACGGTGCGCCGGGTCGCCTCGGCGACGTCGGCGCCGGATTCGAGTTCCTCGCGGAAACGTCCGACGACGAACAGGCCGTAGTCGATCGCGAGCCCCATGCCGAGTAGGGAAGCCACATTGATCGCGAACGAACTGACGTCGGTGAACAGGGTCAGCAGGCGCAGCGTGGCCAGGGCGCTGAAGATCGAGAGCAGCCCGACGAACACCGGAACAGCCGCGGCCACCAGCCCGCCGAAGATGAAGACCAGCAACACGAGAGTGATCGGGATCGCGATCGCCTCGGCCAGCACCAGGTCTCGTTGCAGCCGGTTGTCGAACGCCACACCCACCACCGAGTTGCCCGCGAACTCGGTGTCGATCCCCTCCACCTCGAGCTTCGGCAGGAGGTCGTCGAACGTGGCGGCGGTGATCCCCGCGTCGGGGTCGACGGTGATCGCGGCCGACGCCTTGGTGCCGTCCTCCGACACCATCAACTGCTTCCTCGTCGCGTCCGCTGTCCAATAGGACGTCACCGCATAGGTCGGCACCTCGGCCGCGAACCGGTCGAGGCTCGCGGTGACCTCGGGGCCGAGGTCGTCCAGGGTCTTCCCGTCGGGTGCGGTGTAGATGACGATGATGTCCGGGGTCTGCGGACCGAGGTTGTCCTGGACGATCCGTGCCACCTCGGCGGATTCGCTACCGGGGTCGGTGAATCCACCCGAGCTGAGTTTCGCGAAGACACCGGTGCCCCAGGCGCCGCTCACCAGAACGGCGAGCACGGCGAGGGTCAGGACCCACCATTTGCGTGAAACAACGGTCGAGGCCCAACGTGTCATGCGTCAACTCCGGATGGTGTGAGGGGGCGGTGCGACTGCCGACTGTAGTGCGGATCGAGGAGTTCCCGGTGGGTGGTGGCTCGCACTCGTCGTGCAGGATGGTCGGGTGATGAGCACCGGTCCGCTGCTGTCGAGGGAGATCCCGGGACCGGGCGATGGATGAACAATTGCGGCGTGTCTACGAAGCGACCCTCCGCCGCGTCCCGATGATCGCCGACCAGATCGGGGACCCCGGCCACTCCTCGTTCCCGGCCGACCGCCTGACCGATCCCGGCTGGCTCGCGGACCGGGTCGCGGACACGGCGCGGCGGTGGGGTAGTGGCGATCCTCGGGTCGACGGCACCCTGTGGTGGTACTCGGCCAGTTCGTCACTGACCGGGATCCCGATCGCGACCGCGCTCCTCACGGGGTTCGCCGCCCGGCCGAGGCTCGGCGACGCCGTGGCATTCCTGCGGGGCGACGGGTCCCTCGGCGGCCTGACCGCGTCGTCGGCGCTGCCGGTCGCCGAGGGGCTGTCCGTGCTGGCGTCGGAGATGGCCGGGGCGCTGACGCCGATCATCGACGCCCTCGCCGCGGCGGCCGGAGTGCGGCAGGCCGCGATGTGGGCGATCACGACGGATTCGATCGCCAACCGGGCCCTCGACGCCGGTGCGGCCTGCGGCGACCGGGTACGCGGCAGTGTCTTCGCCCGGGAACTGGTGGACGCACTCCACCGGGCGGGGGTCGTGATGCCCGACCCGCGGTTCGTCGACGTGCGGGCCGGGGCGGTGTCCCGCCGGTTCACGCAGCGGGCGTCGTGCTGCCTGATCTACGAGACCCCGGGGCCGGGCAAGTGCGTGAGCTGCCCGAGAAGACCTGCCGAGGACCGGTTGCGAGGACTGGCCGCACTCGTGATGTGAGTCCGGTGTCCCGCATTGACCCGGTCCGGCATGCGATGGCACACTGACAGCATTCGAACTTCCGTTCGAACGATGCGCCTTCCCCAGCGGCATCTTCCATGGTCTCGGCACGGCATGTGCGCGGCATGAAGAGGTGTAGCCAGATGGGTTGGGGAAACGGTCCGCCGACATGGTCCGAGATGGAGCGGGTCCTGTCGGGCCGGCCGGGGCGAGTTCCCCCGGAGTCGCTGTATCCGGGCGACGGCGGCGACAGTCCCGCGTGGTCGCGCAAGCGGGGCGAGTACCGGGCGGGCCGTCGGGAACGCATCGACTCCACCGTTCCGTATGCCGAACTCCACGCGCATTCGGCGTTCAGTTTCCTCGACGGCGCCTCGCCGCCGGAAGAGTTGGTGGAGGAGGCCGTCCGGCTCGGTCTCGAGGCCATCGCGCTCACCGACCACGACGGGTTCTACGGTGTGGTCCGGTTCGCGGAAGCGGCGAAGGAACTGGACATGCGCACCGTGTTCGGCTCCGAACTGTCGTTGGACGACGCGCATCTGCTGGTGCTGGCGCGAGGCCAGGAGGGGTACCGGCGGCTCTCCCGGGAGATCGCGGCGGCACACCTCGCGGGAGGGGAGAAGGGCAAACTCCGTTACGACCTCGACCGTCTCGCCGACGCGGCCGGTGGGCACTGGCAGATCCTGACCGGGTGCCGGAAGGGGCATGTGCGTCAGGCGCTGGTCGACGGTGGCCCGGACGCCGCGGCCGGACGGCTGCGGGAACTGATCGACCGGTTCGGGGCCGACCGGGTCACGGTGGAACTCACCTATCACGGCGTCGCGGAGGACGGTGAGCGCAACGCCTGCCTCGCCGAACTCGCACAGCGGCACGGGCTTCGGGTGATCGCGTCCACGGCTGCACACTTCGCGGGGCCGCCGCGCCGAAGGCTGGCCATGGCGATGGCCGCCGTCCGGGCCCGGCAGAGTCTCGACGACACGGCCGGGCACCTGGCACCTGCCGGCGGAGCGCACCTGAGGTCCGGTGAGGAAATGGCACACCTCTTCGCCGCATACCCGGAAGCCGTGCGCGGTGCCGCGGACCTCGGCCTGGAGTGCGCGTTCGACCTACGGCTCATCGCGCCGCAACTGCCCCCGTTCGACGTACCCGACGGGCACACCGAGGCGAGTTGGCTGCGGCAGCTCACGCTGGACGGAGCACGACGCCGTTACGGTGCGCAGGCGGACCGGCCGGAGGCCTACCGGCAGATCGAGCACGAACTGGACATCATCACCGAGCTGAACTTTCCGGGCTACTTCCTGGTGGTCCACGACATCGTGTCGTTCTGCAAGAACAACGACATCCTCTGCCAGGGAAGGGGTTCGGCGGCCAACTCCGCCGTCTGCTTCGCCATCGGCATCACCAACGTGGATCCCGTCCGCAACAAGCTGCTGTTCGAACGATTCCTCTCACCCGAGCGCGACGGCCCACCGGACATCGACGTCGACATCGAATCCGATCGCCGGGAGGAGGCCATCCAGCACGTCTACGCCAAGTACGGACGCCAGTACGCGGCGCAGGTGGCGAACGTCATCACGTACCGCGGGAAGTCCTCGGTGCGGGACATGGCCCGGGCGCTGGGTTTCTCGCAGGGGCAGCAGGACGCGTGGAGCAAGCAGGTCAGCCGCTGGGGCGGCATCGGCAAGGAGGTGGGCACCGACATTCCGCCGGCCGTCCTCGAACTGGCCGCCCAGATCGAAGGGTTTCCGCGGCACCTCGGCATCCACTCGGGCGGCATGGTGATCTGCGACCGGCCGATCGCCGACGTGTGCCCGGTGGAGTGGGCGCGCATGGAGAACCGCAGCGTTCTGCAGTGGGACAAGGACGATTGCGCGGCAGTGGGTCTGGTGAAGTTCGACATGCTGGGCCTCGGGATGCTCTCGGCGCTGCACTACATGATCGACCTGGTGGCCGAGCACAAGGGGATCGAGGTGGATCTGGCGCAACTGGACCTCTCGGAGAGCGCCGTCTACGAGATGCTGCAGCGGGCGGACTCGGTGGGGGTGTTCCAGGTGGAGTCGCGGGCCCAGATGGCCACCCTGCCGAGGCTGAAACCGCGGAACTTCTACGATCTGGTGGTGGAGGTGGCGCTCATCCGCCCCGGTCCGATCCAGGGCGGTTCGGTGCACCCGTACATCCGCCGCCGCAACAAGCTCGAACCGGTGACCTACGATCACCCGTCCCTGGAGAAGGCGCTGAAGCGGACGCTGGGTGTGCCGCTGTTCCAGGAGCAGTTGATGCAGATGGCGGTCGACGTCGCGGGTTTCAGCCCGGCCGAGGCCGACCAGCTCCGGCGGGCCATGGGGTCCAAGCGGTCGCCGGAGAAGATGGAACGGTTGCGGGGGCGGTTCTACCAGGGGATGCGGGACGTGCACGGGATCGGGGGCGACGTGGCCGACCGGATCTACGAGAAGTTGTACGCCTTCGCGAATTTCGGTTTCCCCGAAAGCCATTCGCAGAGTTTCGCCGCCCTCGTGTTCTATTCGTCGTGGTTCAAGCTGCATCATCCGGCGGCGTTCTGTGCCGGTCTGCTCCGGGCGCAGCCGATGGGGTTCTACTCGCCGCAGTCGCTGGTGGCCGACGCCCGCAGACACGGGGTACAGGTGCACGGCGCGGACGTCAATGCGAGTCTCGCGCACGCCACCGTCGAGGCGGACGGAATGGAGGTGCGTCTCGGGCTCGGGGAGGTGCGGCACATCGGAACCGCGCTGGCCGAGCGGATCGTCGAATCACGCGGCGCCGGAGGGCCGTACACGTCGTTCCTCGACCTCACCGGCCGGGTGGAATTGAGCACGGCGCAGGCCGAATCGCTGGCCACCGCGGGTGCTCTCGACAGTTTCGGGTTGTCCCGGCGGGAAGCGTTGTGGGCGGCGGGCGCCGCGGCGGGGGAGCGCCGCGACCGGCTGCCGGGGATCGGGGCGTCCACCCGCGCGCCGACCCTGCCGGGGATGAGCGATCTCGAACTGGCCGCGGCCGACGTGTGGGCCACCGGGGTGTCCCCGGACACGTACCCCACCCAGTTCCTGCGCCCGCAACTCGACGCGCTCGGGGTGATCCCGGCGGCGCACCTGCTCGACGTCCCCGACGGCGACCGGGTTCTGGTGGGAGGGGCGGTGACCCACCGGCAGCGCCCGGCGACGGCGGCGGGAGTCACGTTCATCAACCTCGAGGACGAGACCGGGATGGTCAATGTGGTGTGTTCGGTGGGATTGTGGGCGAAGTACCGCAAGCTCGCGAACACGGCACCCGCACTGCTGATCCGCGGCAGGGTGCAGAACGCGGAGGGGGCGGTGACGGTGGTGGCCGATCGGCTGCAGCTGATGGATCTGCGGGTGTCCGCCAAATCCAGGGACTTCCGGTGAGCGCGCACCGCTAGCATTCGGACATGAGGAGATACGTCTTGTCGGCGATCGTCGTGGCCACGCTGGCGCTAGCGGGGTGTAGTGGTTCCGGCAGTGATTCCTCGCAGCCGTCGCCCGCCCCCGCGACGGGGAACCCGAGCGGGATGGAAATCGGTGGCGCAGTCCAGCAACCCGCGAAGGATCAGGCACCCACCGCCCGCCAGGAGATCATCACCGGCCAGGTGGCGATCACCGCCGACGATCCGGTGGCCGTCGGCAGGCAGATCGTGGACGAGGTCGACGATCTGGGCGGACGCGTCGACCAGCTCACCGAACAGCCGGGCTCCGACGACCAGGACGCGAGCAGTTCCCTGACCATCCGCGTGCCCGCCGACTCGCTCACCCGGACGTTGGACGATCTGCGTCGACTCGGCAAGGTCACCAGCGTCAGCGTCACGAAGAGCGACGTGACGATGCAGTCTCAGGACCTCGATGCCCGGATCGGCGCCTTGACGGCGTCCGTCACCCGCTTGCAGGCCCTCATCACGTCGGCGGCCAACACGGCGGATCTGATCGAGGCCGAGCGTGCCCTCTCGGAACGTCAGGGGGAACTCGACAGTCTGACCGCCCAGAAGCGGTCGCTGAGCGACCAGGTGGCGCTGGCGACGCTCACGATCGACGTCACCGCCACCGATGCCGCACAACCCAGTCCCGGTCCGGACAACTTCTGGGAGGGCGTCGTCGCGGGCTGGCACGCCCTGCTGTCCGCGATCAAGGGCGGCGCCGTGGTCGTGGGAGCGTTGATTCCCTGGTTCGGATTCGTGGCCGTCATCGCACTGGTCGGGTACGGCGCGTACCGTCTGCGCCGGATGTCCAACAGGCAGCCCAGCCCCCCGCCGGGCCCGGCGCCGGAACGAGAAGAGGCGAAGACACCATGATCGAAGTCGACCTGAATGCCCTGGACGGTGCATTGGCGTCGGGTGCCCCCGTCATCGACGTGCGCGAGGCCGACGAGTACGCGCAGGCGCGGGTCCCGGGTGTGACGCTGATCCCGCTCAGTGAGTTCGTCGCGCGTGTGGACGAGATCCCGGACGCCGACGTCGTCTACGTGATCTGCGCGGTGGGTGGCCGGAGCCTGCAGGCCGCGGAATACCTGAATGCGCGGGGAATCAACGCCGTGTCGGTCGCAGGCGGGACGTCCGCGTGGATGCAGTCCGGGCGCCCCATCGAATCGGGCGCCTGACCCGCGGTCAGCGAGTGGCGCCGTAGGCGGGGACCCGGTCCCGCGCGACGCGCTCGCCGAGTAGTCCGGCGGCGTGCCGCAGCGTGTTGACGGCGACGGTGCCCCAGATCAGGAGCAGCGCGCACCACAGGGTCACGCCTGCGCCCACGACCACGACCGAATCCAGTGCGACGCCCAGCGAGTTCGCGCCCAGCGCGCAGGTGCCGACCGGGAAGGTGAAGCTCCACCAGCTCGGTGCGAACGTCAGCCCGCGCCGAAAGGCGCCGACGGTCACAGTGACGAGGGTCGCGAGGGTGACGACACCGAGCGCGCCGACCGTGGTCCCGTAGACCACGCCCACCGAGTGCAGCCAGGTCTGGCCGGAGGCGCCGCCGAGCAGATTGATCGCCGCCACCGACTGTCCGATGACGCCGAGCGGAATCCACAGCGTGGGGACGAGCGGGAGGTCGGGGAGGCCGTTGCGCACCAGGTGGCTCCCGACGACGGCGGCGACGGTCAGCGCCGCGCTCAGCGCGAGCGCGAACAGTGCGTAGCAGAGCATCAGCAGCGCGATCCGCGGTGCGCCCTCCGCGAGATGCCGGACCAGTGCCGAGCCGGTGGCGGCCGACACCATGGGCGGCACGACGGGCATGAGCCAGGACGGCGCCGGGGCCACCTGGTGCGGCCGGGTCAGCCTGCGGGCCATGACGGCGAAGGTGACGAGCCCGAGTGCGGTCCCGATCGTCCACAGAATGGCGGCGACGGCGACGGCGACACCGCCGAGCAGTTCGTGGCCCGCCGATCCGGTGGCGGCGCCGACGGTCAGCACGGCCATCGCCACCGCACCGTAGAACGGGAACATCGTGTGGCTCCGGGCGTCCGCGAGGGCGTCGTCGCGGCGAACAATCCAGTGCCGCGCGAGTGCGGTCGTCAGCCCGGCGAGCAGCGTCACGGCGATCAGCCAGAAGATCTCGGCGACCGTGCGGGCCACCGGAACGCCGGCGGGAAAAGCCGCGGCGACGACTGCGACGATGCCGGTGCCCATCACTGCTGCGAACCAATTCGGGGTCATACCAGAAGCCTGCCGCGGCGTCGTCGTGGCCGGTAGAAGGGTTGTCGTTGAATGCCCACAAATCGCGTTTGTGGGACTAGCCTTGGGTTGTGCCGCTGTCTCCCCGTGTCCCCGAACTCAGTGCCCTCGACGTCCTGCTGTCCGTCGAGCGGCTCGGGAGCATGGGCGCGGCGGGCCGCGAACACGGGCTCAGTCAGCAGGCCGTCAGTGCACGCGTGCGGTCCGCCGAGCGCCAGTTCGGCATCAAGGTGTTCAGTCGCGGCGCGAGCGGGGTGCGACCCACGTCGGAGGGCGCCCTGATCCTGGAATGGGCGAGCCACATCCTCGCCACGGCCGAGGAACTGGCGTCCGGGGTCGCGGCCCTGCGCGGCGAGCGGCAAGCCGGACTGACCGTGGCGGCCAGCATGACGATCGCCGAGTACCTGGTCCCCGGATGGACCGTCGCGATGCGGCGCAAGTACCCGAACGTGGTGACGAACGTGCGGCTGCTGAACTCGTCGGAGGTGACCGCCCGGGTGCTGTCCGGTGAGGCGGATCTCGGTTTCGTCGAGGGCCCGGACATTCCGGCGGGACTGCAGGTGCGGGAGATCGGCCGCGACCATCTGGTGGTCGTGGTGCCGCCGGAGCACGAATGGGTGCGCCGGTCACCGATTCCGGTGTCCGAACTCGCCGCGACGCCGATGATCCAGCGGGAGTCCGGCTCCGGAACACGCACCACACTGGAGAACGCGGTGCCGCAGTGTGTCCCGCCGTTGCTGGAGTTGACGTCGTGCACGGCGGTGAAGGCGGCGGTCGTCGCCGGCAATGCGCCGGCGGTGCTGTCGTCCCTGGCGGTTGCCGCCGATCTGACGGACGGGCGACTGGCCTCCGTTCAGGTGGAAGGACTGACCCTTCCGCGCCGCCTGTCCGCGGTGTGGGATCCGGTGCGCGGGGTGCAGGGCGCCGCACGCGACTTCCTGGACATCGCCCTCGGTGCCGGCGCCGCCGCGGTTACCGGGCCGCGCCGCTGAATCCGTGCTGGCGCCACGCCTCGTAGGTGACGACGGCGGCGGCGTTGGACAGGTTCAGGGAGCGCCGGCCGGGCAGCATCGGGATGCGGAGCCGCTCCGTCACGTGCGGGTCGGCCAGCACCTCCGCGGAAAGTCCGGTGGGTTCCGGGCCGAACAGCAGGACGTCGCCGGGCTGGTACGCGATGTCGGCGTACGACACGGTGGCGTGGGCGGTGAAGGCGTACACCCGCTCCGGCTGCACCGCAGCCCAGGCCGCCTCCAGGTTCTCGTGCACGGTCACCGAAGCCAGGTCGTGGTAGTCGAGCCCGGCCCGTTTGAGTTTCGGTTCGGACAGGTCGAATCCGAGCGGGCCCACCAGGTGCAGTTCGCAACCGGTGCCCGCCACCATGCGGATGGCGTTGCCGGTGTTGGGTGGGATTCGGGGTTCGTGGAACATCACTCGGAACACCCGCACAGCTTAGGACCACTCCCCGGCGCGGCATGATGGACGCATGGATCCGGTGGAAGAAGTGGTGGGTGAGGATTACGGCGACGCCCGACTCCCCGCGCAGAACTGGCAGCGGCGGCACTATACGAAGTGCAATTTCCGCGACGCCGACTTGAGTGAACTCCGCACCGAGTCGGTGATCTTCACCGACTGTGATTTCACCGGAGCCGACCTCGCCGAGTCGCATCACGTGGGTACGGCGTTCCGGTCCTGTTCGTTCACGAGAACGACGCTGTGGCACAGCGAGTTCCGCAACTGCAGCTTCCTCGGATCGGAGTTCGACCACTGCCGGCTGCGCCCGATGGTGTTCGACGAATGTGACTTCACGCTCGTGTCGCTGGGCGGCGCGGACCTGCGCGGGCTCGATTTCACGGACTGCCGGTTCCGGGAAGCCAACCTCGTCCGAACCGACCTCCGGCGGGCCGTGCTCCGCTCGGCGGACCTGCTCGGCGCCCGCACCGGTGGCGCGAAATTCGACGGTGCCGACCTTCGTGGAGCCCACGTCGACGCGAACCTGTGGACGGCGGCCTCACTGGACAAGGCGCAGATCGAACTCACCCAGGCCATCGCCTACGCGACGGCCAACGGCCTCATGGTGGAACCGACCTGACGCGGGTATGGCGAACCTGAGAGAATGGGGTACGTGACTGCAACGATCCTCGATGGCAAGGCGACCCGCGACGATATCTTCGAAGACCTGAAGGTGCGGGTGAGCGCCCTGAAGGACAAGGGCATCACGCCCGGTCTCGGCACCGTTCTGGTGGGCGACGACCCGGGGTCGGCCGCCTACGT
This sequence comes from Rhodococcus sp. 4CII, assembly GCF_014256275.1. Taxonomy (NCBI): domain Bacteria; kingdom Bacillati; phylum Actinomycetota; class Actinomycetes; order Mycobacteriales; family Nocardiaceae; genus Rhodococcus; species Rhodococcus sp. 4CII. Next base: position 990,267 of record NZ_JACCFE010000002.1, on the reverse strand, counting down.
GCGCGGTAAGCACAACGACTGCGCCAAGGTCGGGATCACCTCGATCCGCCGTGATCTGCCCGGCGACATCACGCAGGACAAGCTCGACGCCACCATCGACGAGCTCAACGCGAACCCGGACTGCACCGGATACATCGTGCAGCTCCCCGTGCCGAAGCAGCTCGACGAGAACGCGGCTCTCGAGCGCATCGATCCCGACAAGGACGCCGACGGACTGCACCCGGTCAACCTGGGCCGGCTGGTGCTCGGCAAGGAAGCGCCGCTGCCGTGCACGCCGCGCGGAATCCTGCACCTGCTGCGCCGCTACGAGGTGCCCATCGCGGGCGCGAACGTCGTCGTGATCGGCCGCGGAGTCACGGTCGGCCGGCCGATCGGTCTGCTGTTCACCCGACGCAGCGAGAACGCCACCGTCACCCTCTGCCATACGAAGACGCGGGATCTGGCAGCAGAGGTGCGCCGCGCCGACATCGTGATCGCGGCGGCAGGTGTCCCCGGGCTGGTGACGGCCGACATGGTCAAGCCCGGCGCGGCGGTACTCGATGTGGGTGTGAGCCGCACCGAGGACGGACTGCGCGGCGACGTGGCGGCGGACGTCGCGGAGGTCGCCGGTTTCCTGTCGCCGAACCCCGGTGGTGTCGGACCGCTCACCCGGGCCTTCCTGCTGACCAACGTCGTGGAGCGGGCCGAGCGTGTCGCAGCGTCTCTCGGCTGAGATGGCCGACTGGGGGCAGTTCGCGAAGAAGAACCTGCCGATGCTGGCAGTCCTCGTCGTCATCGTGGTAGCCGTCGGGTTCGTGCTCGCGGATCGGTGGCGGCGAGGAGCCTTCGTCTTCGGCGTCGCCACCCTGCTGGCGGCGGTCTTCCGGTTGACGATGCCGTCGGAGCGGGTCGGGCTACTCGCCGTGCGCAGCAAGCCTTTCGACGTGGGCGCACTCGTGGCCGTCGGCGGCGCGATCGTGTGGCTGGCCGTGTCGATCGACCCGCTCGGAACCGACTAGCGGTCCGAGCGGGCGTCGTCCCGCTCCGGGGTCAGCGTCCGGCGCGTGCCAGCTGCATCGTTTCGGACAGGAGCTTCGCGACCGCGGCGGCCTCGGTGAGGAACCCGTCGTGGCCGTCCCGCGAGTTGAGTACCCGCAGGCCGTCGCACGTGGGGATGTCGTCGGCCAGATCCTCCTGCAGGCGGATCGGGTAGAGGCGGTCGGAGTCGACTCCGCCGACGATCACGGGGGCGGTGATCGTGCTCAGCGCGGCTGCGATACCACCGCGACCGCGGCCCACGTCGTGGCGGTTCATGGCCTCCGACAGCAATACATAGGTGCCCGGATCGAACCGGCCGACCAGCTTGTCCGCCTGGTGCTGGAGGTAGCTCTCGACGGCGTACCGTCCGCCGCGCCACGGGTCTTCGTCGTCCTGCGGAGAGTTCGCGAACCGGGAGTCGAGTTCGCTCTCGCTGCGATACGTGAGGTGCGCGATCCGCCGGGCGATGCGCAATCCGGTGCGCGGGATCCGGCCGGTGCCGTGGTAGTCGCCGCCCTGCCAGTCGGGGTCGCTGGTGATGGCCTCGATCTGGGTGGTCTGCGTGCCGATCTGGTCGGCGGTCGCGCGGGCACCGACGGCGAGGACGAGCGCGGACGCGATCCGGTCCGGGTAGGTCACGGCCCACTCGAGTGCGCGCATTCCGCCCATCGAACCACCGACGACGGACGCCAGCTTCTCGATGCCCAGCAGGTCGGTGAACTTCTTCTCGGCGGCGATCTGGTCGCGGATGGAGATCTCCGGGAAGCGGCTGCCCCACGGGCGACCGTCCTCGGCGATCGAACCGGGACCGGTGGTGCCGCGGCAGCCACCCAGGACGTTGGTGGCGACGACACACCACTCGTCGGTGTCGATCGGCGCACCGGGCCCGACCATTCCCGTCCACCAGCCGGGGGAGGGGTGCTCGTCGGTGACGGGTCCGGTGACGTGGGAGTCGCCGGTGAGGGCGTGCTCGACGAGCACCACGTTGTCCCGGTTCGGGGACAGCTCACCCCACCGCTGCACGGCGAGTGTCACCGAGGGGAGGACCTCTCCGCTTTCCAGTTCGAGGGGGCCGATGTCCAGGGTGCCGAGACGTCCGTCCGCCGCGGGCAGGTTCTGTACTGCGCTCACTGTCAAGATGCCGCCGCCGTAAGTCCGGTCTCGATATCGGCGATGATGTCGTCGATCCCTTCGATGCCGACAGCCAGTCGGACCAGTCCGGGAGTGACACCGCTCGCGGCCTGCTCCTCGGGGGTCAGCTGGGAGTGCGTGGTGGACGCGGGGTGGATCACCAGCGACCGGACGTCGCCGATGTTCGCGACGTGGCTGTGCAGGGTGAGCGCGTTGACGAACTTCTTGCCCGCGTCGATGCCACCGGCGAGCTCGAACGTCACGATGGCGCCCGCGCCCCTCGGGGCGATCTGCTTCGCCCGGTCGTGCCAGGGCGAGGACGCGAGCCCGGCGTATCCGACGGACACGACCTCCGGCCGGGCGTCGAGGTACTCGGCGACGGCGGTCGCGTTCGACACGTGGCGTTCCATCCGCAGGCTGAGGGTCTCGAGACCCTGCGCGATGAGGAACGCGTTGAACGGGGAGACCGCCGAGCCGAGGTCGCGCAGCAACTGCACCCGTGCCTTGAGGGCGAACGCCGGCGGTCCGAGTTCGGCAAAGACGACACCGTGGTAGCTCGGGTCGGGCGTGGTGAAGTTGCTGTGGCGGCCCTGCGTCCAGTCGAACGTGCCGCCGTCGACGATGACCCCGGCGATCGCCGTGCCGTGCCCGCCGAGGTACTTGGTGGCGGAGTGCACCACGATGTCCGCGCCGTGCTCGAGGGGGCGGATCAGGTAGGGGGTCGCCACCGTGTTGTCGACGATCAGCGGGATGCCGTGCTGATGCGCGATCCCGGAGATGCCGGGCAGGTCGAGGACGTCGTTGCGCGGATTGGAGATGGTCTCGCCGTAGAACGCTTTCGTGTTGGGGCGGACGGCGGCGCGCCACTGCTCGAGGTCGTCGGGGTCTTCGACGAACGAGACCTCGATGCCGAGCTTGGGCAGCGAGTAGTGGAACAGGTTGTAGGTGCCGCCGTAGAGCCGCGGGCTGGAGACGATGTGGTCGCCGGCCTCGGCGAGGTTCAGGATCGCGAACGTCTCGGCGGCCTGACCCGACGCGAGGAGAAGCGCGGCAACGCCGCCTTCGAGGGCGGCGATGCGCTGTTCGACCGCGTCCTGGGTGGGGTTCATGATGCGGGTGTAGATGTTGCCCGGTTCGGCCAGACCGAACAGCGCGGCAGCGTGATCGGTGCTGTCGAACGTGTACGAGGTGGTCTGGTAGATCGGCAGCGCCCGCGCCTTGGTGGTCGCGTCGGACGTCTGCCCGGCGTGGATCTGCTTGGTCTCGAACGACCAGTTCTCGGTCATGTGCTGTCTACTCCAGTGGTCTGACGAGGCGCGGACGACGAGCTGTTCGTTCGCGCGCAGGGCTGTCTGGGGTCTATCTACGACAACAACACATCATGAACCTCCGATGTCGGACCCGCGCTTGTCACCCGACTGTTGTATGAATCAGGGAACCAGGTCATCACCCGGGGCACCCCACCGCGGTGGAGGGTTGCCGGCCAGCTAGCCGGGGCTCGTTGCTGGCACTCATGACCTGTGGTGAATCTTAGCGGCTGCGGTGGAACGGCCGGAATCGGCACCGATCAGGGCCACTAGCAGGCAAAAGTTACCCGCCAGTAGGGGCGGGTTCCCGCACCCCGTGTGTTGCGAGCCCGGCGTATAGCAGTACGCTTGTCTTGTTAAAGCGCGGTCTCCCAGGGGCCGCTGTGACCGTCTACGTTTGATAAGCGAACCGTTCGCGGACCCACTCACGAAGTGCGCCCGCAACCGTGTAACCAGGGAATCTTCCTAGGAGGACGCGAAGCACCCATGTCCAAGATCAAGGTTGAGGGCACCGTCGTCGAACTCGACGGCGACGAAATGACACGCATTATCTGGCAGTTCATCAAAGACAAGCTGATCCATCCTTACCTGGATGTGAACCTCGAGTACTACGATCTCGGCATCGAGCACCGGGACGAGACCGACGACCAGGTGACCGTCGACGCCGCCAACGCCATCAAGAAGCACGGCGTCGGCGTCAAGTGCGCGACCATCACCCCGGACGAGGCACGCGTCGAGGAGTTCGGCCTCAAGAAGATGTGGCGGTCGCCCAACGGCACGATCCGCAACATCCTCGGTGGCACGATCTTCCGCGCGCCGATCATCATCTCCAACGTTCCGCGACTGGTTCCGGGCTGGACCAAGCCGATCATCATCGGTCGTCACGCCTTCGGTGACCAGTACCGCGCCACCGACTTCAAGGTCCCCGGCCCCGGCAAGGTGATGATCACCTACACGCCCGAGGACGGCAGCGAGCCGATCGAGCACGAACTGGTGAACTTTCCCGACGGCGGCGGCGTCGTCCAGGGTCAGTACAACTTCACCAAGTCCATCGAGGACTTCGCGCGCGCCTCGCTCAACTACGGCCTGCAGCAGAACTACCCGGTGTATTTGTCGACGAAGAACACCATCCTCAAGGCGTACGACGGTGCGTTCAAGGACATCTTCCAGCACGTCTACGAGACCGAGTTCAAGCCGGAGTTCGACGCGGCGGGTCTCACCTACGAGCACCGCCTCATCGACGACATGGTCGCGTCGGCGCTCAAGTGGGAGGGCGGCTACGTCTGGGCCTGCAAGAACTACGACGGTGACGTCCAGTCCGACACCGTCGCGCAGGGCTTCGGTTCGCTGGGTCTCATGACCTCCGTGCTGCTGACCCCGGACGGAAAGACGTGTGAGGCCGAGGCTGCGCACGGCACCGTGACGCGTCACTACCGTCAGCACCAGCAGGGCAAGCCGACGTCCACCAACCCGATCGCGTCGATCTTCGCGTGGACCCGTGGACTCGAGCACCGCGGCAAGCTGGACAACACCCCCGACGTCATCGGCTTCGCGCAGGAGCTCGAAGACGTGGTCATCAAGACCGTCGAGGGCGGCCAGATGACCAAAGACCTCGCGATGCTGGTCGGCGGCGACCAGGGCTACCTCACCACGGAGGAGTTCCTCGGCACGCTGGACATCAACCTCCAGAAGGCGATCGCCGAGCAGTAGGCACCGCACGACGGCAGTACGGAACGGGACGCTCCCCACGTCGGGGTGTCCCGTTCGTCGTCTGCGGGAAGTCGGGGGAGGCGCGCCGACGAAGTGAGTGTGCTCACCCCACGGCGGAAGCGGGAAGAGAACCCGGGATGCCGTCGTTGACTGTTCTTCGTGACTACTTCCGCGCCTGCCCGTCCGTCCGGTCCCGTCGGTGTCGTCGCCCAGCATCCGTCCGTCCGCACGCTCGCCATGATCGCGCTGGCGCTCGGCGGATTCGGGATCGGAACCACCGAGTTCGTGGCGATGGGCCTGTTGCCCGAGATGGCGTCGAGCCTGGGGATCACCGAGCCGATCGCCGGGCACGTCATCTCGGCGTACGCGCTGGGAGTGGTCGTCGGTGCGCCGCTCATCGCGGCCCTGACCGCGCGGGTGCCCCGCAAGACGCTGCTGATCGCGTTGATGGCGGCGTTCACGATCGGCAACGCCGCAACCGTGTTCGCACCGAACTACGGGGTGCTGATGGCAGCACGGTTCGTGGCGGGCCTCCCGCACGGCGCCTATTTCGGTGTCGCGGCCCTCGTGGCGGCGCACCTCGCGGACCGAGGCCAGCGGGCCAGGGCGGTCGCGCTCGTCATGATGGGACTGTCGGTGGCCAACGTCGTCGGCGTGCCCATCGCGTCGTGGCTGGGCCAGACGCTCGGCTGGCGCAGCGCCTTCGCCCTCGTCGCGGTGATCGGTGTGGTGACCCTGGCCGCGATCTCGTCGTGGGTGCCCGCGCTCGCCGCCATGCGGATGACGAATCCCCTCACCGAACTCGGTGCCCTGCGCCGTCCTCAGGTGTGGATGACATTGATCATCGGCATGGTCGGGTTCGGTGGCATGTTCGCCGTCTACACGTACATCAGCACCACGCTCACCGACGTCGCCGGACTGTCGCGGTCGCTCGTGCCGCTGGCCTTGATGATCTACGGGCTGGGCATGGTCGCGGGCAATCTGATCGGCGGCAAGCTCGCCGACAGGGCGCTGATTCCCGGCCTGTTCGTCTCGATGACGGCGCTCGGGGTGCTGCTCGGGATCTTCGTGATCGCCTCCCACAACCCGTACACGGCGCTGCTGCTGGTGTTCTTCGTCGGTGCGGCGGGAGCGTCGATGGTGCCCGGACTGCAGACCCGGCTGATGGACGTCGCCGCCGACGCGCAGACGCTCGCCGCCTCGCTCAACCACGCCGCCCTCAACATCGCGAACGCGTTCGGGGCGTGGATCGGTGGCGTCGTGATCGCGGCCGGCTACGGCTACACCGCGCCCGCCGCAGTGGGTGCGCTGCTCGCCGTCGCGGGTCTCGTGGTTCTCACCGTGGCGGTCGCGATGGAACGCCGCAGCGCCCGTTCGTCTGGGTAGCCGCGCTGTCGTACGCGTCCGCTACGGTGCTTGCCGTGCCACACATCATCACCACCGTCAATGTCAACGGCGTTCGCGCCGCCGCCCGCAAGGGGCTCACCGAATGGATCGAGCGCACGGAGGCCGACGTCGTGTGTCTGCAGGAGACACGGGCGTCGGACGAGCAACTGGCGGAGACGCTCGCGCCCGCCCTGGAGGGCGGATGGAGTCTGGTGTCCGCGGAACCGTCGTCGAAGGGACGCAACGGCGTCGCGATCCTGTCCCGCAGGCCGGCCGACGCGTTCCGGGTGGGCCACGGTGACGACGAGTTCGCGGCCGCAGGCCGGTACCTCGAGGCCGACTTCGACGACCTGACCGTGGGGAGTCTGTACCTGCCCTCGGGGGAGGCCCAGACACCGCGGCAGGAGGAGAAGGAGCGGTTCATGGACTCCTTCGCCCGGTACCTCACCGACACCGCACGCACCGCCGTCACGGCGGGGCGGCACGTCGTGGTCTGCGGCGACTGGAACATCGCCCACACCGAGCTGGACCTGAAGAACTGGAAGACGAACAAGAAGAACTCCGGGTTCCTGCCCCACGAGCGGGAGTGGATGTCGGCGCTGTTCGCGGACGACGCGCACTGGACCGACGTGGTCCGTCAGCTGAATCCCGACGTCGCGGGGCCGTACTCGTGGTGGTCGTACCGCGGGAAGGCGTTCGACAACGACTCCGGCTGGCGGATCGACTACCAGATCGCCACCCGGGAACTGGCGGAGCGGGCCAAGCAGGCCGTCGTCGAGCGTGCCGAAACCTACGACCAGCGGTGGTCCGATCACGCGCCGGTCACCGTCCAGTACCGGTAACGGGCGGTATCTGATTCGTGTCGTCACGGCCCACGTGAAAAGATCAGTACTCATGTCGACCCCTGCAGCTCAGAAACCCACCGCGAAACCGCGGGTGCTCTCCGGCATCCAGCCCACCGCCGACTCGTTCCACCTCGGCAACTTCCTGGGTGCGCTGCAGCAGTGGGTGCCGCTGCAGGACGACTTCGACGCGTTCTACTTCATCCCCGACCTCCACGCGATCACGGTGGCGCAGGACCCGAAGGAGCTGCGCCGCCGCACGAAGATCGCGGTGGCGCAGTTGCTGGCGCTCGGGATCGACCCCGACCGCGCCACCCTGTTCGTCCAGAGCCAGGTTCCCGAGCACGCGCAGCTCGCATGGGTTCTCAACTGCATCACCGGTTTCGGCGAAGCCAGCCGGATGACGCAGTTCAAGGACAAGTCGGCGAAGCAGGGCAGTGAGAACGCGAGCGTCGGGCTGTTCACGTATCCGGTGCTGATGGCCGCCGACATCCTGCTCTACCGCCCGCAGCGGGTCCCCGTCGGCGAGGACCAGCGTCAGCACCTCGAACTGGCCCGCGACCTCGCGCAGCGGTTCAACACACGGTTCGGGAAGGCGTTCGTCATTCCCGAGGCGCAGATCATCAAGGGCACCGCCAAGATCTACGACCTGCAGGATCCGACGTCGAAGATGAGCAAGTCCGGTCCCAGCCCGGCCGGCTTGATCAATCTCCTCGACGACCCCAAGGCGTCGGCGAAGAAGATCAAGTCCGCGGTCACCGACAACGAGCGGGAGATCCGGTACGACCCGCAGGCCAAGCCCGGGGTGAGCAACCTGCTCACCATCCAGTCGGCGTTGTCCGGCATCCCCGTCGACACATTGGTCGCCGGGTACGAGGGCAAGGGCTACGGCGATCTGAAAACCGATACCGCCGACGTTCTCGCCGAATTCGTGACACCGTTGAAAGCGAAAGTGGAGGGGTACCTCTCGGACGAGGCCGAGCTCGACCGGATCATCGCTGCCGGCGCCCACCGCGCCCGTGAAGTGTCTTCGCAGACGCTGGCGGCCGTGTACGAGAAGGTAGGGTTCCTGACACCGAAGGGATAGCACTGTGGCTGACGAACCGAGTTTTCTCGACAGGCAGCGGGCAGCGCGCCCCTGGTTCGACCATCTGATGCGGGCCGCCCAGCGGTACCAGCAGCAGAAGGGCGACTACTACGCGGCGGGTATCACGTATTTCAGTGTGCTCGCACTGATTCCGATCCTGATGGTGGCGTTCGCCATCGCCGGTTTCGTGCTCGCCGGGCAGCCGGAGTTGCTGCAGGAACTGCAGGACGGCATCACGAAGAACGTGCCCGGAAGTCTCGGTGACACGCTCAACACCATCATCGATTCGGCGATCGCGTCCCGCGCCAGCGTGGGTGTGCTGGGTCTGCTCGGCGCCGCCTACGCCGGCCTGGGGTGGATGGCCAACCTGCGCGACGCGCTCACGGCGATGTGGGAAAGTCAGCGCGAATCGAAGGGATTCGTGCGCACCAAGCTCGGCGACGCGGGCGCCCTGCTCGGGCTGGGCCTGGCGATGATCGTCTCGATCGGATCGTCCGCGCTGAGCAGCGGTCCGGTGGCCCGCACGGTGGTCGAGGTGCTCAACCTCGACGAGGTGACCGGCGTCGACGCCGGACTGCGCGCACTGTCGACCCTGCTGTCGCTGGTCGCGACGTGGGCGGTGTTCGCCTGGGTGATCGCCCGACTGCCCCGGGAGCCCGTGACGTTCCGCAGTGCGATCAAAGCGGCCCTGCTCGCGGCCGTGGTGTTCGAGATCTTCAAGCAGGTCGGGGCCATCTACCTCACGGCCGTGACCGCGGGTCCGGCGGGCGTGGCGTTCGGCCCGATCATCGGTCTGCTCGTGTTCATCTACCTGACGTCCCGGATGCTGCTCTTCTGCACGGCGTGGGCCGCGACCACCACGGCCAGCATGGAGCTCGCGTTCGTGCCGCCGCCGGATCCGGCCGTCATCACCCCGCGGGTCGAGGTCCACGAGGGGCCGGGGGTGCGTGGGGGCATCGCGTTGGTCGGAGTCGGTGCCCTCGCCGCGCTCGGGTTGTCCGGATTGTTCACCCGCAACAAGCACTGATTGATCCGGGCCCGTCAGCGCCGCCGCGACAGCCGGCGTGCGCAGAGCACGAGCACGAGAACGACGGCCGCCCCGACGATTCCGATGCCCGCCCGCAGAACCAACGTGTTGTCGGGATGGTCGGAACCGGACGCGACGACGGAGGTCGTTACGGCGGCCGAATCCTGTTGCGGCGGTGCGGCAAGCATCGCGTCGGGGCTGTCCTCGGCCGGGTGCAGGTCTTCCAGCGAACCCACCCCTGCGTCGCGGTCGAGGGCGAAACCGTAGTCCAGCAGGCGGGCCGCCTGTTCCCACGTCCGGAGCGGCTGGGCTTCGGCTCCCATCAGCGTCACCATCAGGCGGCGACCGTCGTGATCGGCGCCGCCGACGTACGTGTGGCGGGCGTCGTCGGTGTATCCGGTCTTGCCGCCCAATGCGCCCGGGTAGTTGTAGAGCAGCTGGTTGTCGTTGGCGAGCGCGAACGGGGGCCGGTCCTGATCGTCCGGGATCGCGGGGTCCTTGGGGAATCCCGGGAACTGGACCGTTTCCGTGGAGATCAGTTCCGCGAACGTCGGGTTCTTCATCGCAGTGTGGAAGATGAGCGCGAGGTCGAACGGCGAGCTGCTCATGCCGGGACCGTCGAGTCCCGACGGGGTAGCGGTTCTCGTGTCGTGGGCACCGAGCGTGTCGGCGAGGTGGTTCATCTTCTCGACGGTCGCCGCGTCGCCGCCGAGTTGCCGGGCGAGGAGGTGGGCCGCGTCGTTGCCGGACGCCATGACCAATCCCTGCATCAGCTGACGGTTCGTGTACTGACCGTTCTTGCCGATCCCGACCGCACTGCCCTCGACGGCGGCGTCCTCGGCGGTGGCAGTGACGGTCTTGTCGAGATCCAGCTCGTCGAGCGCGACGAGAGCGAGCAGCATCTTGATGGTGCTCGCCGGCCGGTACCGGCCGTGCGGGTCCTTCGCGGCGAGCACCTCGCCGCTGTCGATGTCGGCCAGCACCCAGCCGGAGGCCACGATGTCGGCGGGCAACGCCGGCGCGCCGTCGGGCAGGCTCACTCCGCATTCGGCGAGCCGCGGTCCGCCCACCGGCTCGTCGGGCACCGACACGGCGGTCGGCGCCGGATCACCCGGCTGCGGCACCTCCGACAGGTCGACGGCCGGGGCCGGGGCCGACCGGTGCGGGCAGTCGTCGGTGTTCGGGGTGGTGAACGGCACCGAGGTAGGGGAGGCGGGGACCGCCGGCGGAATCGCCCCTGCAGCGCTCACTGAGAGTCCGGCCAGTAGGGTTCCGGACACGACCGCGGTACACACTCGACGCCACATCATCGGAAATGCAGCGTATGCGATGAGCGGGCCGGTTCCGAAACCGGACGCGTGTCGACACGTATTCGTGACGTCTCCGCACCGTTGCGGGCGGAATGGCCTGGGTCAGATGAAACCCATGCCCCGGACGGCATCGCGTTCGGATTCGAGTTCCGCCACCGACGCGTCGATCCGCTTCCGCGAGAAGTCGTCGATCTCCAGCCCCTCCACTATCTGCCAGGCCCCGTCGACCGAGCGAACCGGGAACGAGCTGACGAGTCCCGCCGGCACCCCGTAGGCCCCGGTGGAGGGTAGGGCAACCGACGTCCAGTCGTCCTCGGGGGTACCGAGCACCCAGTCGTGCACGTGGTCGATCGCGGCATTGGCGGCGGACGCCGCGGACGATGCACCGCGAGCCTCGATGATCGCGCTGCCCCGGTTCGCGACCGTGGGAATGAAGTCGCCGGTGAGCCACTCGCGGTCGGCGGCGAGCTCGGCGCCGGACCGGCTCCCGACCCTCGCATGGAAGATGTCGGGGTACTGGGTACTCGAGTGATTGCCCCAGATCGCGACGCGGCTGATGTCCTTCACCGCGGCGCCGGAGTGCCTCGCCAGCTGGGCGATCGCGCGGTTGTGGTCGAGCCGGGTCAGCGCCGTGAACCGGTCCGCGGGCACGTCGGGTGCGTTGTTCGCGGCCACGAGCGCGTTGGTGTTGGCCGGGTTGCCCACGACCAGTACCCGGACTCCGTCGGCCGCAACCTGATTGATCGCGCGGCCCTGCACGGTGAAGATCTGCCCGTTCGCCGCGAGCAGGTCGCCGCGCTCCATGCCCTTGGAGCGGGGACGCGATCCGATGAGGAGCGCCACGTCGGTGCCGTCGAAGCCCTGCTTCGGGTCGTCGTGGACCTCGACGTCGCACAACAGCGGGAACGCACTGTCTTCGAGCTCCATCGCGGTGCCCTCGGCTGCACCGACGGCGGACGGAATCTCCAAGAGCCGCAATCGAATCGGGGTGTCGGGGCCGAGTATCGCGCCTGCGGCGATCCGGAAGAGCGTCGCGTAGCCGATGCTGCCGGCCGCTCCGGTGACCGTGACCACCGCGGGAGAAGGCGACTGCGCCATGTGAACCTCACTGTCCGTCGGGAGCATCTGTTCTCGACACTAGCGCGGAGATCCCACGGTGGAGCCGCTCGGACAGTGAGCTCGAGCACGACGCAGAGCGCCCCCGACCGGATGTGGTCGGGGGCGCTCTGGAACGTGCTCGGCAGACCTGGGGTCAGCGTGCGAAGAGCAGCGCGCGCTTGACTTCCTGGATCGCCTTCGTCACCTGGATGCCCCGGGGGCACGCGTCGGTGCAGTTGAACGTGGTCCGGCAACGCCAGACACCGTCCTTGTCGTTGAGGATGTCGAGACGCTCCGACGCACCCTCGTCACGGCTGTCGAAGATGAAGCGGTGAGCGTTGACGATGGCGGCGGGACCGAAGTAGCTGCCGTCACTCCAGTACACCGGGCACGACGTGGTGCAGCAGGCACACAGGATGCACTTGGTGGTGTCGTCGAAACGTGCCCGGTCGTGCTGCGACTGGATGCGCTCGCGGGTGGGCTCGTTGCCGGTGGTGATGAGGAACGGCTTCACGGCGCGGAACGCGTCGAAGAAGGGCTCCATGTCGACGACGAGGTCCTTCTCCACCGGCAGGCCCTTGATGGGCTCGACGGTGATCGTGACCGGCTTGCCGTCCTTGGGCAGCATGTCCTTCATGAGGAGCTTGCAGGCCAGGCGGTTGACGCCGTTGATCCGCATCGCGTCCGAACCGCACACGCCGTGGGCGCAGCTGCGGCGGAACGTGAGCGTGCCGTCGAGGTAGCCCTTCACGTACAGGAGCAGGTTCAGCATGCGGTCGGTCGGCAGCGCCGGCACCTGGAAGCTGTCCCAGTGCTGGCCCTCGCCGGACTCCGGGTTCATCCGCGCGATCTTGAGGGTGACCATGACGGCACCCTCGGGAACGGGCGGAAGATCCGACTTGTTCTCACTCTTGTCGACTGCAGGTGCGCTCATCAGTACTTACGCTCCATCGGCTCGTAACGGGTCTGGACTACCGGCTTGTAGTCGAGACGGATGTCGGAGAGCAGGCCGTCGCCCTCCTTGTATGCCATCGTGTGCTTCATGTACTCGGCGTCGTTGCGGTCCGGGAAGTCCTCGCGGGCGTGGCCGCCACGCGATTCCTTGCGGTTCAGTGCACCGACGACGGTGACCTCCGCCATTTCGAGGAGGAAGCCGAGCTCGACGGCCTCGAGCAGATCGCTGTTGTAACGCTTGCCCTTGTCCTGCACCGTGATGTGGTTGTAGCGCTCCTTGAGGGCGCGCACGTCCTTGAGTGCCTGGGTGAGGCGCTCTTCGGTACGGAACACCGAGGCGTTGTTGTCCATCGACTGCTGCAGTTCGCTGCGGATGTCCGCGACACGCTCGTGGCCGTGGTCCGAGAGGATGGTGGCCATCCACTCGTCGACCATCTTCTCGGGCGTCTCGGGCAGGTCGACGAACTCGCTGTTGTTGGCGTGCTCGGCGGCGGCGATGCCGGCGCGGCGTCCGAACACGTTGATGTCGAGTAGCGAGTTGGTGCCGAGGCGGTTGGCGCCGTGGACGGAGACGCAGGCGCATTCGCCGGCGGCGTACAGGCCCTGGACGATCTCGTCGTTGTTGCGCAGCACCTCACCGTTGATCCTGGTGGGGATGCCGCCCATGACGTAGTGGCAGGTGGGGTACACCGGCACGGGTTCCTTGACGGGGTCGACGCCGAGGTAGGTTCGGGAGAACTCCATGATGTCGGGGAGCTTCTCGTCGAGGACTTCCTCGGGGATGTGGGTCACGTCGATGTAGACGTAATCCTTGTTCGGTCCCGCGCCGCGGCCCTCGAGCACCTCGAGCACCATCGACCGCGCGACGATGTCACGGGGCGCGAGGTCCTTGATGGTGGGGGCGTAGCGCTCCATGAACCGTTCGCCGTCGGCGTTGCGAAGGATGCCGCCCTCACCGCGCACGGCCTCGGAGATGAGGATGCCGAGACCGGCCAGGCCCGTCGGATGGAACTGGTGGAACTCCATGTCCTCCAGCGGAAGGCCCTTGCGGAAGATGATGCCCATGCCGTCACCGGTGAGGGTGTGCGCGTTGGACGTCGTCTTGTACATGCGTCCCGAGCCGCCGGTGGCGAACACGATGGACTTCGCGTGGAAGACGTGGATCTCGCCGGTGGCCAGCTCGTAGGCGATGACGCCGGTGGCGACGGGGCCGTTCTCGGTCTCGGTGATCGCGATGTCGAGAGCGTAGAACTCGTTGAAGAACTCCACGTCGTGCTTGACGCAGTTCTGGTACAGCGTCTGCAGGATCATGTGACCGGTGCGGTCCGCGGCATAACATGCGCGGCGCACGGGGGCCTTACCGTGATCGCGGGTGTGACCACCGAAACGACGCTGGTCGATCTTGCCCTCGGGCGTGCGGTTGAACGGCAGACCCATCTTCTCGAGGTCGAGCACCGCGTCGATGGCCTCCTTGGCCATGATCTCGACGGCGTCCTGGTCGGCGAGGTAGTCGCCGCCCTTGACCGTGTCGAAGGTGTGCCACTCCCAGTTGTCTTCCTCCACGTTCGCCAGCGCGGCGCACATGCCGCCCTGGGCCGCGCCGGTGTGGCTGCGGGTGGGGTAGAGCTTGGTCAGTACCGCGGTGCGGGCGCGGGGACCGGCCTCGATCGCTGCGCGCATGCCGGCGCCGCCGGCACCGACGATGACCACGTCATAACGGTGTTCCTGCATGAAGTCTGTGCTCCCCTAGCTCGCCGAGATATTGGGGTCGAAGGTGAAGATGACGTACGTGCCCAGGCCCATGATCAGGATCATCGAGAGAACGAGGATCGTGGTCAGCCAGAAGCGCGTGGAGTCCTTGCGGGAGTAGTCCGCGATGACCGTGCGGAGTCCGTTACCGCCGTGCAGCTGGGCAAGCCACAGCATGGTGAGGTCCCAGAACTGCCAGAACGGGCTGGACCAGCGGCCCGCGACGAACGCGAAGTTGATGCGGTGCACGCCGTCGTCGAGCATCAGCATGATGAAGAGGTGGCCGAGCACGAGGAAGATCAGTGCGAGTCCGGAGAACCGCATGAACAGCCAGGCGTACAGCTCGAAGTTGTTCTTCGCGCTGCGGCGCGGTGAGCGCGGGTTGTCCAGGCTGGCGGGACGATCATAGGTCTTGCCGAGACTCTTGGCTTCTGTCGTCATGTCAGTGCCCCGCAAACATGTTGTAGAAGATGCGGCCGGCGCCCGGGATCATCACCAGGAACCAGATCGCGAGGATTACCCAGAGCATCAGGCGCTGGTACTGCGGTCCCTTGGACCAGAAGTCCACCAGCATCACCCGGACGCCGTTCAGTGCGTGGTACAGCACCGCGGCGACGAGAGCGAGCTCCATGAGCCCGACGATCGGGTTCTTGTAGGTCTCGATGACACTGTCGTACGTGTCGGGATTCACACGCACCAGCGCGGTATCCAGCACGTGCACGAATAGGAAGAAGAACGTCATTACGCCTGTGATCCGGTGCAATACCCAGGACCACATTCCGGGGTCGCCCCGGTAAAGCGACCGTGTGCGCTCCTTGGCCGGAGCGGCTTCAGTCGTAGTACTCATCGAGTGCTGTGCCTCCAACGTCATTGGTGGACGTGTCGAGTCTGCGCAGCGTTGCGGACATACCACAACTGGGGACCCGACGTGATCCTGAACCGACTTCTCTGAACTCTAAACCCAACGGAAACGGGGGAACTAATTCGAGTCGGGGTTCGTACCGCCCCCGCAATCGAAGTTAGGTTTGCCTCTCCAATACGGATCGAGCTGTCCCGGGCGATTCTCTGCATCCATTCAGCCGACATGATTGGATGGGGAACCATGGGCGAGATCGAGTGGAAACTGTTGCGCGCCAACGCGCGTGAGGTGATGGAGCGGGCCTATGCGCCCTACTCCGGGTTCCCGGTGGGCGCGGCCGCGCTCGTCGACGATGGACGAATCGTCGTCGGATGCAATGTGGAAAATGTCTCATACGGTCTGGGGCTCTGCGCCGAGTGTGTACTGGTCGGTAACTTGTTTGCGGGCGGCGGAGGCCGATTAATCGCCTTCACCTGCTGTGACGCGAGGGGCGACATACTCATGCCGTGCGGACGCTGCCGGCAGATTCTCTTCGAGCACGGCGGTCCCGGACTGCTCGTCGACCACCGGGCCGGCGCGCGACCACTGGAACAGCTGCTGCCGGACGCTTTCGGTCCGGAGGAGAAGGGGAGAATCAGCCATGCATGACGCCTCGTCGATCATCGCCGCCAAACGCGACGGCAGGGAACTGTCCGGGGCAGAGATCGACTGGGTGGTGGAGGCATTCACCCGGGGTGTCGTGGCCGACGAGCAGATGTCGGCGCTGGCCATGGCGATCTTCTTCCGCGGAATGACGCGCGAGGAGGTGAGCCGCTGGACCACGGCGATGATCTCGTCCGGTCGTCGCCTCGACTTCACCCATCTGGGCAGGCCCACCGTGGACAAACACTCGACCGGTGGTGTCGGCGACAAGATCACGCTGCCGCTCGCCCCGCTGGTCGCCGCGTGTGGTGCCGCCGTGCCGCAGCTGTCGGGACGCGGGCTCGGGCACACCGGCGGAACGCTCGACAAGCTCGAGTCGATCCCCGGGTGGCGCGCCGACCTCGACACCGCCGAGATGGCCGAGATCCTGTCCGACCCCGCCGTCGGAGCGGTCGTCTGCGCCGCCGGGGCAGACCTGGCACCGGCGGACCGGCGGTTGTACGCGCTGCGCGACGTCACCGGGACGGTCGAGTCGATCCCCCTGATCGCCAGCTCGATCATGAGCAAGAAGATCGCCGAAGGCACCGGCGCGCTCGTGCTCGACGTGAAGGTGGGGTCGGGTGCGTTCATGAAGAAACTCGACGACGCGCGCGAACTCGCGCAGACGATGGTCGACCTCGGGAGCGACGCCGGAGTGCGGACGATGGCGGTGCTCACGGCGATGGACGCACCGCTCGGTCACACCGCGGGCAACGCCCTCGAAGTGCGGGAATCGCTGGAGGTGCTGGCCGGGGGCGGCCCGTCCGACGTCGTGGAGCTGACGCTCGAACTCGCGCGAGAAATGTTGAAGGCGGCCGGAATCGACGGTGTCGACCCAGCGGACAAGCTGCGCGACGGGTCGGCCATGGATCGCTGGCGGAAGATGATCTCCGCCCAGGGCGGGGATCCCGGCGCCCCGCTGCCGACCGCCCGGCACACCGAGGTGCTGCTCTCCGAGTCGGATGGCGTGGTGTGCGGACTCGATGCCATGGCGGTCGGACTCGCCGCCTGGCGGCTCGGCGCGGGCCGTGCCAGGCAGGGCGAACCGGTGCAGGCGGGGGCGGGCATCGAACTGCATGCGAAGCCGGGGGAGACCGTGTCGGTGGGAACCCCGCTCGTCACGCTGCACACCGACACGCCCGAACGGTTCGCCGCCGCGAAAGCCGCACTTTCCGAAGCCTGGACGGTGGTCGCCGACGCGCCGCCGGTCATCGCGCCGCTCGTCATCGAGCGGATCGAGGATCCGTCACGCTAACGTCGACGCATGACCGCACTGGATCTGTCGGCCCTGCGCCGAGCGCCGAAGGTGTTGCTGCACGACCATCTCGACGGAGGCCTCCGGCCCGAGACGGTTCTCGAACTGGCCCGCGACTGCGGCTACGACGCGCTGCCCGCCGACACGGCGCCCGCGCTCGCCACGTGGTTCCGGGAGGCCGCCGACAGCGGTTCGCTCGAGCGATACCTCGAGACGTTCGCGCACACGGTCGCCGTCATGCAGACGCCGGTCGGGCTCGAACGGGTGGCCCGCGAATGCGCCGAGGATCTCGCCGACGACGGTGTGGTCTACGCCGAGGTCCGTTTCGCGCCCGAGCAGCACCTCGAGGAGGGGCTGACGCTGGACGAGGTGGTGGAACAGGTGCTGCTCGGATTCGAGGCGGGGGAGTCCGCGGCGGAGGTGCGCGGTCAGAACATCCGGGTCGGGGTTCTGCTCACGGCGATGCGGCACGCGGCGCGGTCCCGGGAGATCGCGGAACTGGCGATCCGGTTCCGGGACCGCGGCGTCGTCGGGTTCGACATCGCCGGCGCCGAGGCCGGCAATCCGCCCAGCCGCCACCTCGACGCTTTCGAGTACATGCGGGGCAGCAACGCGCATTTCACGATTCACGCGGGTGAAGCGTTCGGTCTGCCGTCCATTCACGAGGCCATCGCGTTCTGCGGCACCGACCGCCTCGGTCACGGGGTCCGGATCACCGACGACATCACCATCGGCCCCGACGGCGTCCCGGTCCTCGGCAAGCTGGCGAACTATGTGCGGGACAAGAGGATTCCTCTCGAACTGTGTCCCAGTTCCAATGTCCAGACCGGGGCGGTGGACGCACTCGAGAACCATCCGTTCGACCTGCTCGCCCGGTTGCGGTTCCGGGTCACCGTCAACACCGACAACCGGCTGATGAGCGACACGAGCATGAGCCGGGAGATGCTCCGGCTCGTCGAGACGTTCGGTTACGGCTGGACGGACCTCGAGCGGTACACCATCAACGCGATGAAGTCGGCCTTCATCCCGTTCGATCAGCGGCTGCAGTTGATCGACGAGGTGATCAAGCCGGGATTCGCGGTGCTGGTGGGCTGAGCGCCCCGAGGGCGGGTGCTCAGACCTTCCGCAGGCGGGCCTCGAATTCCCGCTCGAGTGTCCGCCACGCCGTGGCCTCGGCATCGAAGGGTGCGCTCGGCGCCATCCGCGTCGGGTCCGGGTTGAGGACGAACGAGACGTACCAGCCCAGTGGCTCGGACGAGGCGAGTGCGGTTTCCACCGAATCGTCATCGGCGAAGTCGGCTGCGTCGGTAAATAATTCGACCGCAAGGTCCAGCTGGTCCGCGTCGACGGCCTCGGGGCCGGCGGCCAGGTCGTCGGCAAGACCGGGCAGGACGTACACGTTCTCGTCGGTGACCTCGACCTCGAGCGACCCGTCGACGGCCGCCACCTGGATCTCCTCGTATGTACTGACCTGCGCGAGGGCGTGCTCGTGGTTGTCGGCGAGGTACCGGGCCAGTGCGCGCTCGGACGTGAAGACGAAGATCGCGCCGTCGCGGCCGAGGAAGATCGCGTCGTCGTCCAGGTAGCAGCGGAGGGTGAAGTACGTCTCGCCGGACGTGATGATCTTGACGGGGTCTACTCCCACCGCACCCCAGAACGTGTCGTCCTCTTCCTCCTCCTCTTCCTCCGCGGTCCCCAGATCGAGTGCGACGAACTCTTCGTCTTCCTCGGCCTCCTCGGCGACGTCGTCCACGTCGACGGTGTTCTCGTCGGCCGCGACCAGCTCGGCCTCGGCCACGGCTACCGCCTCGGCGTCCACCTCGGGGGTGGCCACGATGTTGTCGACGGCGTCGAGGACGTCATCCCAGCCCTTCGCGATGGCCGCGCCGATCTGAGCCCACAGTTCCTCGCCCTCGCGTCCCTCGAATGCGCTGGCGCCGGCGGGGAGCGCGCCCAGGATGGGGTTCGCGTTGAAGAACTTGGTGACCACGTCCAGTTCGCAGACCTCACCGATGTTGCGCACCATGTTGAGCGTGTCTTCGAGCTCGCTCACGACGAGAGCGTCGGGGTCGCTCGCGGCGAGCTCCGGCACACCGATCAGATCGAAGCAGAAGTTCTCGTCGGGTTCGAGCTCGGCAGCGGAGAGCCCGGACACCACACCCCAGGCGGGGTGCTCGACGAGATCGTTGTCGGTGTTCGTACGGATGAAGGCGGCCAGTTCGGCCACCGATTCGAATCCGTACAGGTCTTCCTCGTGACCCAGGAATGCTTCCCACTCGTCGTCGCCCTCACGCCACCGTGGTGCCCACAGTGTCACGAGGTCTCCGTCGGTGAGACCGAGTTCGATCGGGACGATATCTCCAGCCATGGCGCGAAGCCTATCGACCCCGCGGCCAAAGTTATACCCGGGCCGTGTGCTGACCGTTTCCGGCGCCCGCCACCGTGGTGCCGCGGCGGGTGCGACGTCGACGGCTAATCGGTCCCGACGTCACGTGCCGCCGCCCTACCATGACGTTCAGTGTGCGTCGAGTCGTTCGAGGAGGCTGCATGTTCCGGATCGGCGATGTAACTCGAAGGTCCCGACGGCGGCGGTCGTTCGTCTCCTCGATCGCAGTGCTGGGGATGTGCGCGGCGACGGTCGCGTGCGGCACGTCGGACGCCTCCGGGTCGGGTTCGCCGAACTGGGGGACCGAATGGTCCGGTGCCGACCGGCTGCCGTCGACCGCTCAGCTCGACGGGCCCTCACCCGTGGCGCTGTCGATCCCGTTCGCGCCGTCACCCGTCGCCGCGACGGACGACCGCAACCATCTGACGTTCGAGGTCCATGTCACGAACACCGCGGCCGTTCCACTGCTCGTGCAGCGGGTCGTGATCGACGTGCCGCATCGAGCGGACAGCGCCCTCGCGACCTACGACGGCGACGCGGTGGCCGCGAACATGAACCGCGTGGGTGACAACGCGACCCCCACCGACCGCCTGCAGCCGGCTCAGCTCGGGATCTTCTTCGTCGATGTCGCGATGGACGATGCCACACCCATTCCGGACGGAGTGCAGGCCACCGTCTCCGTCCGTGCGCTGGAGACCCCGCCGCCGGAGCAGCCGATTCCCGGCCTCGCCGGGATGGTCGACGAATCCGGGGGTCCCGTGCCTGCCACCCTCGACACGTCGGTGTCCGTCCCGCTCTTCGACGGGACGGTCCCGGTGATAGGCCCGCCGCTCCGAGGGGACGGGTGGGCGGCGATGGAAGGCTGCTGCGCCGACAACACCCATCATCGCCGCGGCGTCTGGTCGGTCGACGGACGCCTGCTGAACTTCGAGAGGTATGCGATCGACTTCCTGGGAGTCGACCGGGAAGGGTTCGCCTACCGGGGCGACAACACCAAGGAGAACTACGTCGGCTACCGCGCCGACGTCCTCGCGGTGGCCGACGCGGAGGTCGTCTCGGTTCTCGACGGACAGGAGGAGAACGTGATCGGCGAACCGCAGCCCGAGCGCAACCTCACCGAGGCGACCGGAAATCACGTCGTGCTCGACGTCGGAAACGGTGTACGCGTTCTACGGTCACTTCGTGCCCGGCAGCATCTCGGTGCGGGAGGGCGATCACGTCGCGAAGGGTGCGGTGATCGGCAAACTCGGCAACAGCGGTCAGTCCACGGCGCCGCACCTGCACTTCCACCTGATGGACAACACGAATCCGGCCCTGGCCGAGAGTGTCCCGTTCGAGTTCGACGCGTTCGACCTGGCAGGACACGCGACCCTGGACGACGTCACGTATCTGCCTGCCCCGGAACCCCGCACCGACGAGATGCCGCTCAGTCAGACGGTCGTCGACTTCGCCGGGGAGTGACGGTCAGACCTTCCCGAACCCGTCCTGCAGCGCGGTCATGACCCGCGTGCGCTGTTCGGTGGCGAGCCGGGCGGCTTCCTGTGTGGTGCTCGTGATCATGGTCGCGAGAGCGCGGGCGTCGAGCGCCGAGATGGAATCGTCCATCCAGAGGCCGGTCAACGTCCCGTTCCCGTCGACTTCGGCGGTGACCTGATCGGACTCGCTCGACGCCCGCGCCGTGATCGCCCGCAGTCCGGCGAGGGCCTCCTCGAGCAGCGTCACCTGTTCGGTGGCCCGCCCGACGATCGCATCCATGTCGTGTTCGCTCACAGTGGTCGCATCCAACTCGTCGGGGTGGGTTCTTCCTCGTCCTCGATCGCCTGCGCGGCGGCGACGTCGGCGCGCGTGGGCAGACCGAGCTTGTCGAGGATCTCGGGGGGCATGCCGTCGCGGGCGAGTTCGTCGCGTCGCCGCGCCCCGGCCTCCCTCGCCGAGCGCCGGCAGAGTGTCAGGATCTCGTCCGCGAGCCGCTGGCCGCCGTAGCGGAGTTCGCGCGGATCGATGCGGAGTTCGAGCGGCAGACCCTGCTCGGTGGTCCGGACCGAGACGGTGCCGGAGCGGTTGCTGACTGCGGCCGTCGTGCCCGCGGGTGGTGGGGTGGGGGGAAACATGATTCCTGTCATTCGGTCGGTCGGTAGAAGCCGTAGAAGCCCATGCCGCTGTTGCTGGTGCGAATCGGGCCGACCTGCACGGGATCGCCGGCCTCGACGAGCTGACCGTTACCGATCACCATTGCGACGTGACCGTCCCAGACGGCGAGATCGCCGGGCATGAGGTCGCCGGGGTCGACGGCGGTGCCGACGTTCTGTTCCTGTGCCAGCCGGGGAAGACCCACGCCCGCTTCGCCGTACGCCCACTGCGTCAGACCGCTGCAGTCGAGGCCCTCGCCCGGCGACGTCCCACCCCAGACGTACGGGACACCCTGCTGCGACAGCGCGTTGCGCACCGCATCGGCCGCTTCCTTGTTGGGCGCGACGGCGGTGCTGCCGTCGGGCAGGACCACCTCGACGCCCTCGCCGCCGTGGGCGGGGTCCGAGGTGGACGACGCGTGGCCGGCGCCTCCGGACCTGCCGGTGAGGGAATCGGTCCGGGACCCGCCCGCCGCGCGCCTGCCCGGTGAGTGCGCGGCCGGGGCGGAGATGCTCGTGAGTCCCGACATCGGCGACGTCCCCGACGAACTCGCGAACCCGGACGCCGCGCGGCTCACCGCGTCGGAGCCTGCAGGTGTGACGGGCGCCGCGGAGGCGGGCGCCGTGCTCGCCGCGGTCGTGCTCGCGGGTGCGATGGCGGCAGGTGCGGACGGGACGTCTTCGGCCGGTGTGAGCGCCACCATCCTGCCGGTCTGCTCGGCGAGTTCGGCCCGCACCGTCGCGACCACGGCGGTGGCCCGGCCGAGGTGGTCGAGTGCGGCCGCGACGATCATCGCCTGACCGGGCGGGGTGGCCAGGGCCGGTCCGGTCGCGACCGCGAGGGAGACGAACGATTGCAGGATCTCCTCGAGTTGCGCCATTCCGGCGCGGACGATCTCGGAAGCCACGGCGACGACGTCGGCCATGTCGTTGCCGCGGTCGGAGACCGCGACCGTCGCGCGCTGTGCTTCCTCGGTCTTCACGATCGCACCGGTGCCGCTCTTGCCCTGCCAGTCGCCGTAGATCGAGCTGATGCCGGTGCGGCCGGTGTCGTGCACGGCGTCGATCGCGACCGAGGAGGCGCGGAGAGCGTCGGCGGGACCACCGGCGGGGAGGACGCCGCTGCCGAATGCGCCGAGCAGGTCGAGGATCGGACGGGTGAGGAGATCGAGGGGGATCACGGTCAGGCCTCCAGCCCGACGGCGCCCGCGGCGAGCGCTGCCGTCGTGGCGACCTCGGTGCCCTCGTACGCGGCGGCGTTCGAGAGGGCGGTGGCGCTGATCGCGCCGAGCACGCCCGACAATTTCTCGATGGACGCCAGGTGTGCGGCGTGCGCCGTGGCGAAGGCCGCGACGAAGTCGCCACCGATCACCCCGAAGACCGGGCCGAGCAGCAGAGGGCCCGCGGCGGCTGCGCCGAGGCCTGCCACCTGCATCTCCGCCGCCATGGTCCCTGCCGTGGCCGCGAACTCGGCGATACTGGCGGTATCCGCCCTCAAGTCGTTCATCGTCATCCCCCCAGTCGGATTTGATACCGGTCACCCTATTGGACGCGCGTGAGACGGATTCGGTTCCACCCCCCGATCCGCCGAGAATCGCTCTCTTGCGAAATCTCGCCCGCCGCCCCCTTATTCTTCGAGCATGAACACGCACGTCGTCGACCACCCGCTCGCAGCCGCCCTCCTGACAACGATGCGCGATGCGCGCAGCGACAATGCCACATTTCGCGCCGCCCTGCGACGGCTGACGCACATGCTGGTGTACGAGGCGACGCGCGAGGCTCCGGTCGAGACGTTCGACGTGGTCACTCCCATCGCGACGACCGGCGGGGTGCGGCTGAGCCGTCCGCCGCTCCTCGTCCCCGTCCTGCGCGCGGGACTGGGCATGGTCGAGCAGGCCAGTAGCCTGATTCCGCAGGCGCGAGTCGGTTTCGTCGGCATGGCCCGAGACGAAGATACGCATCTGCCGGTCCCGTATCTGGAGTCGCTGCCCGCCGATCTGTCCGGCATGCCGGTGTTCGTCCTCGACCCGATGCTGGCGACCGGTGGTTCGATGGTGCACACGATCGACCTGCTCGTCGCCCGAGGCGCCACCGACGTCACGGCGGTCTGCGTGGTCGCGGCGCCCGAAGGTGTTGCGGCGCTGTCGGAGTCGGGCCATCCGGTGCGACTCGTGACGGCGGCGGTCGACGAGGGACTCAACGACGATGCGTTCATCGTGCCGGGTCTCGGCGACGCCGGAGACCGGCAGTTCGGGCCACGCTGACACCGGTCGGCTAGAGGGCTTCGGCGAACTCCCGCAACAGGTTCAACCGGGTCGCCGCCGCCGCGCGGGCCGCGGGTAGCGCCGATCGGTCCGGCGCCGGGACCACCACCTCGAGGTAGCACTTGAGCTTGGGTTCGGTTCCCGAGGGACGCACGACCATCCGTACGGTCGGCCCGGCGAGGACGACGGCGTCGGTTCGGGACTGCCCGCGCAGGTCCGCGAGGTCGGTGGCCTCGACGGGTTCGCCCGCCAGTTCGGCGGGCAGGTCCGACCGCAGGCGCCGCATCATCGCGGTGATGTCCGCGAGGTCGGTGACGCGCCGCGACACCTGGTCGCCGGCATGCACTCCGAACTCGACGGCGTAGTCGTCCAGCCGGTCCAGCAGTGTCGATCCCTCCGCCCGCAGGGTCGCGGCGAGGTCGGCGGTCACCACCGCCGCGGAGATGCCGTCCTTGTCGCGCACCGACTCAGGGTCGACGCAGTGTCCGATCGCCTCCTCGTACGCGTAGACGAGACCCTCGCCGGCACGGACGAGCCACTTGAAACCGGTGAGCGTGCGGGCGAAGCGGGCACCACGCGCGGCGGCCAGTTTTTCGAGCAGAGCGGACGAGACGATGGTCGTCGCGACGAGCGAACCCGCCGCGGCGGAGGCGAGGACGTGGTCGCCGAGCAGGACCCCGGTCTCGTCGCCGCGAAGCATCCGCCAGCCGTCCGGCCCGCGCACGCCCACCGCGCACCGGTCGGCGTCGGGGTCGAGGGCCAGCGCGACGTCGGCGCCGACCTTCTCGGCGAGCGCCAGGACGGCGTCCGAGGCGCCCGGCTCCTCGGGGTTGGGGAACTCGACGGTCGGGAAGTCGGGGTCGGGGGCGAATTGTGCGGTGACGGTGTGGACGTCGGTGAATCCGGCCGATGTCAGTGCGGCGACCGCGGTCTCGCCGCCGACGCCGTGCATCGCGGTGAGCGCGATGCGCAGGGTGCGCGACCGTCCGGCGGGCAGGGACGCGACCCGGTCGACGTAGAGGTCGACGAGGTCGTCGGACGCCGGTGGAACCGGAAGGCGGGGCACCAGATTCGCCGGTCCGACGCGCGTGATCGACGCCTCGATCTCCCGGTCGGACGGCGAGATCAGCTGGGCGCCGCCGTCCAGGTACACCTTGTACCCGTTGTCGGCGGCGGGATTGTGGGAGGCGGTGATCTGGATCCCGGCGGCGGCGCGGAGGTGGCGCACCGCGAACGCGACGACCGGCGTCGGCAGGGGGCGGGGGAGCAGGACGACCGAGAACCCGGCGCCCGCCAGCACTTCGGCGGCGGCGTGCGCGAACGCCTCGGATCCGTGCCGCGCGTCACGCCCGACCACGACGGTGGATCCGCCCAGGCAGCGGTCCTTCAGCCACGCGCTCAGCCCGGCGGTCGTGCGGATGACGACGGCGAGGTTCATGCCGTTCGGGCCTGCCCGCACCGGTCCGCGCAGTCCCGCGGTGCCGAACGTCAGCGGCGTGGCGAAGCGGTCGGCGAGTTCGCCGGAGGACAGGGCCGCCAGTTCCGCCCGGGTCCGGGGGTCGGGATCGGCGTCGATCCACTCCGCGATCGGATCGGTCACAAGCGTTCCACCAGTTCTCGCAGGAGCCCGCCCATGCGGTCGGCCGACGCCCGGCCCGCGGCGAGGACCTCCTCGTGATTCAGGTGTTCCCCGGTGATGCCGGCGGCGAGGTTCGTCACCATCGAGATCCCGAGGACGCGGGCGCCCAGTGCGCGCGCGGCGATGGTCTCGTGGACTGTGGACATGCCGACGAGATCCGCGCCCATCGTGCGCAGCATCCGGATCTCGGCCGGAGTCTCGTAGTGCGGTCCCGGCAGACCGGCGTAGACGCCCTCGACCAGTGATTCGTCGATGTCGCGGGCGAGGGCACGCAGTTCAGGGTCGTAGGCGTCGACGAGGTCCACGAATTCCGCGCCCACGAGCGGCGACCGCGCCGTGAGATTGAGGTGGTCGCTGATGAGAACCGGCTGTCCGACGCCGAAGTCCTCGCGAATTCCGCCGGCGGCGTTCGTCAGGATGACGGTCGTGGCCCCGGCCGCGATCGCGGTGCGCACCGGATGGACGACGGATGAGAGGGGATGGCCCTCGTAGGCGTGGGTGCGGCCGAGCAGGACGAGGATCCGCTTGCCTCCCACCTCCACGGATCGGACCGTTCCGGCATGGCCCGCGGCCGACGGGGGAGTGAACCCCGGTAGATCGGCCATCGGCACCGTGCAGAGCGATTCGCCGAACCGGTCGGCGGCGGCGTTCCACCCGGATCCGAGGACGACGGCAATCGAGTGTTCGGCGCAGTTCGTGTGCGCGGCGAGCGCGGCGGCCGCGGCGTCTGGCGTTCCCATGAGGCGATAGTCTTCCACCCATGCCCTATCTCGATCGCGACGGTGACGTATTCATCCTGTACCTCGGCAACGAGGGCGAGACGGACAACGAGAACCGCTTCCATCCGGACTGGATCGACGCCACCCACGCCGCGCTGGACGAGGTGGAAGCTTCCGAGGGGCCCGCGGCGCTGGTGACGACCGCGACGGGCAAGTACTTCACGAATGGCCTGGACACGACCTGGATCTTCGCGAACACCGACAAATTGCCGGACTATCTCGACCGCGTGCACACGATCTACAGCCGCCTCCTCGCGTTCCCGATGGCCACCGTCGCCGCGGTGCAGGGGCACGGTTTCGGTGCCGGCGCGATGCTCGCGTCGTCGCACGACTTCCGGGTCATGCGCGCCGACCGCGGGTTCTACTGCCTGCCCGAGGTGTCGCTGAACATGCCCTTCACCGTGGGAATGTCGGCGCTCCTGAACTCGCGCCTGCCCAGGCAGACCGCGGTCGAGGCGATGACGACGGGCCGCCGCTACGGCGGTCCCGACGCGCTGGCCGCAGGCATCGTCGACGAGATCGCGGACGGCGACGGCGTCCTCGCGGCGGCCGTGACGCGGGCCGCCGCGCTCACCGCCACCCGCGGGGACAACCTGGCCGGAATCAAGCGCGGCATCCATCACGAGGCCCTCGCCGCGCTCGCCACGGTGACGGACAAGAGCAACTTCAGCTTCGGGTGAGAGAATGAGCACGTGAATGCGGATGTCGAGGCGGCGGTCAGGTCAATCGAGACCGATCTGATAGCGCTGTCCCATTCGATCCACCGCGAACCCGAACTCGCGTTCGAGGAGTTCCGGAGCGTCGCGAAGATCACCGAACTGCTCAAACGCAGCGGGTTCGCCGTGCAGTCGGGGATCGCGGACCTGCCGACGGCGTTCGACGCGTCCTTCGGCAGCGGCGACCTCGTCATCGGCATCTGCGCCGAGTACGACGCCCTTCCGGAGATCGGCCACGCGTGCGGGCACAACATCATCGCGGCGTCGGCGGTCGGCGCCGGCGTCGCGCTCGCCACGGTGGCCGAGCGGCTCGGGATCACGGTGCGGGTCATCGGAACGCCTGCGGAGGAGAGTGGCGGCGGAAAGATCGTCATGCTCGAGCGGGGTGTCTTCGACGGTGTCGCGGCCGCGTTGATGGTCCATCCGGGTCCGATCGACATCACGGGGGCGACGTCGCTCGCGCTGGCCGACATCGCGGTCACGTTCAACGGCCGCGAGGCGCACGCGTCCGCCGCACCCGAGTTCGGTCGCAACGCCGCCGACGCCGCCACCGTCGCGCAGGTCGGCATCGGCTTGCTCCGCCAACACCTCTCGCCGGGCCAGCAGATCCACGGGATCGTCTCCGACGGCGGCACCGCACCCAACATCGTCCCTGCACGCGCCGAGATGCTCTACTACCTGCGCGCCGAGACGGGGTGGGCGCTGTCCGAACTGACGGCACGCGCGGAGGCGTGCTTCGCGGCCGGGGCCCTCGCCACCGGCTGCACCCACGAGATCCGCACGGTGTCGCCCACGTACACGGAACTCACGCCCGACCCCTGGCTGGTCGCGACGTACCGCGAGCAGATCGTCGACATGGGACGGACGCCGCTGCCGCTCGAGTGGGAGGGCGTCCGGCCGCTGGGCAGTACCGACATGGGCAACGTCACCAACGTCCTGCCTGGAATTCACCCCATCATCGGCCTCGACTCGGACGGGGCGGTGACGCATCAGCCCCGGTTCGCGGCGGCGTGCGTCACGGAGTCCGCCGACCGCGCCGTGGTCGACGGAGCGATTGCACTGGCTCGCACGGCAGTTCGCGCCGCTACGGACGACACACAGCGGGTGCGGCTGTTGGAAGGAGTTGATCGCCGGTGAACGCGGCAGTCGACAAATGGATTCTCGCTCACACCGACGAACTGTCCCAGTGGCGGCGGCACATCCACGCCAATCCCGAACTGGCGCGGCACGAGTACGCGACGACGGAATTCGTGGCGACACGGCTGGCGGCGGCCGGGCTGACACCCGAACTGCTACCCGGGGGAACCGGGCTCACCTGTGACCTCGGACCGTCGGACGGGCCCCGCATCGCCCTGCGTGCAGACATGGACGCCCTCCCGCTCCAGGAACTGACCGGCGCCACGTACTCGTCGACCGTCCCCGGTGTGTCGCACGCGTGCGGGCACGACGCCCACACCACCATCCTGCTCGGAACGGGGCTGGCGCTCAGCGAGATTCCGGACCTGCCGGTGGGTGTGCGGCTGATCTTCCAGCCCGCGGAGGAAGTCATGCCCGGCGGCGCGCTCGAGGTGGTCGCGGCCGGGAGGCTGGACGGTGTGTCGCGGATCTTCGCCCTGCACTGCGATCCGCGGCTGGCGGCCGGGCGGGTCGGCGTCCGGCTCGGTGCGATCACGTCCGCGGCCGACACGATCGAGGTGCTGCTCGACTCGCCGGGCGGGCACACGTCACGTCCGCATCTGACCACCGACCTCGTGTTCGCGCTGGGTACCGTCGTCACCGGGTTGCCGGGAATGCTGAGCCGCCGCATCGACCCGCGTACCGGCACCGTGATGGTGTGGGGCGCCGTCAGCGCCGGCCGGGCTCCCAATGCCATTCCGCAGACCGGCATGATGACCGGCACCGTGCGGACCGGCGATCACGAGACGTGGGAGATGCTCGAGCCGCTGGTCCGGGAGATCGTCCACGGGCTGCTCGCGCCCACCGGGGTCCGCTACCAGCTCAACTATCGCCGCGGCGTCCCCCCGGTCGTCAACGACGAGGTGTCGACCCGCATGTTCGAGGACGCCATCCGCACGGTCGGCCCGGACGCCCTCGCCGACACGCCGCAGTCCGGCGGCGGCGAGGACTTCTCCTGGTATCTCGAAGAGGTTCCCGGCGCGATGGCCCGGCTGGGCGTCTGGTCGGGCGTAGGCGAGCAACTCGACATCCACCAGCCCACGTTCGACCTGGACGAGCGGGCGCTGGGCGTGGGTGTGCGGGTGCTGTCGAGCCTGGTGCTGGGCTGAGGCCCCGCAGGCCCTATTCGGTGCCGGGCCCGACGTTGCGGCTGTTGCGGGTGCGCAGGTCGCGCACGTAGTCGGAGGGGGCTCCGGCGATCTCCGCGGCGTCGGCCATCACCCCGAGGTAGCGGGCCGACGGCAGGCCGCCCTCGTAGGCGTCGAGTACGTACAGCCACGCGAGAACGGGTTCGCCGTCGGTGTCGACGCGGACGCGGATCTTGCGGTGGATGCCGAGCTCGGAGCCCTCCCAGCGGTCGAGGCTGACCTCGTCCTCCTCGGGGACGTCGTAGAGCACGACGAACACCTTGGAATCGGGGTCCTCGACCACGGTGGCGAGTGCGCCATCCCAGCCGATGTCCCCGCCACTGAACGTCAGGCGCCAGCCGTGCAGCCACCCCGTCCCCGCCATCGGCGAGTGAGGGCAGCGCTGCAACATCTGCTCGGGATGCATGTTGGACCCGTAGGCGGCATAGATCGACACGGCGGCAAGCCTAAACGGTGGCTAGTAATCTGTTGCATGCAGTGCACGACACGACGCGCTGCGACCGCTCGAGAAGCCGGCCGGAGACCCCGGTCGACAGTTGAATTGGAGGACAGATGACCCGAATCGTGATCATTGGTGGCGGGCCTGCCGGATACGAGGCAGCGCTGGTGGCCGCACAGCACGGCGCCTCCGTCTCCTTGGTCGATTCGGACGGGCTGGGCGGCGCCTGCGTCCTGTTCGACTGCGTGCCGTCCAAGACGTTCATCGCTTCCACCGGCGTGCGCACCGACATGCGGCGGGCCACCGACCTGGGCATCGCGCTCGATCCGGAACAGGCCACGGTCGCTCTGCCGCAGATTCACGCGCGCGTGAAGAGCCTCGCGCAGGCGCAGTCCTCCGACATCCGCACCCGCCTGCAGACGGTCGGTGTCGAGTTGCTGTCGGGCACCGCCGAGCTCACCGACTCGCGGCTCGGCATGGCGTCGCATCAGGTGTGCGCCACCCTCGAGAACGGTGAGAAGAAGACACTCGACGCCGACGTCGTCCTCATCGCCACGGGTGCGAGCCCACGCGTGATCCCCGGTGCGGAGCCGGATGGCGAACGAATCCTGACCTGGCGCGACCTCTACGACCTGGACGAGTTGCCCTCGCACCTCGTCGTGGTGGGTTCCGGTGTGACCGGCGCCGAGTTCGTGTCCGCCTACACCGAGATGGGTGTCAAGGTCACGCTCGTCTCCAGCCGCGACCGCGTGCTGCCCGGGGAGGACGCGGACGCTGCCCTCGTGCTCGAGGACGTCCTCGCCGAACGCGGCGTCACCCTCGTCAAGCACGCCCGGGCCGATGCCGTGAAGCGCACCGAGGACGGCATCGTCGTCGTCCTCGCGGACGGTCGCACCGTCGAGGGCAGTCACGCCCTGATGACGGTCGGTTCGGTGCCCAACACGCAGAATCTCGGGCTGGAGAAGGTGGGCATCGAACTCGACAAGGGTGGGTACCTGCGCGTCGACCGGGTCTCGCGGACGCCGGTGTCCGGCATCTACGCGGCGGGAGACTGCACCGGCCTGCTGCCGCTGGCGTCCGTCGCTGCCATGCAGGGCCGCATCGCGATGTACCACGCGCTCGGTGAGGGCGTGAGCCCCATCAAGCTGAAGACCGTGGCGTCGGCGGTGTTCACCCGCCCGGAGATCGCCACGGTGGGCGTCAGCCAGGCCGCGATCGACGACGGCGAGGTGCCCGCCCGCACCGTCATGCTGCCGCTCAACACCAACCCGCGCGCGAAGATGTCCGGCCTGCGCCGCGGTTTCGTGAAGATCTTCTGCCGCCCGGCCACCGGTGTGGTGATCGGCGGCGTGGTGGTCGCCCCCAACGGGTCGGAACTGATCCTTCCCATCGCGATCGCCGTGCAGAACAACCTCACGGTCAACGATCTCGCCGCGACGTTCTCGGTGTACCCGTCGCTGACCGGGTCGATCACCGAGGCGGCACGTCAGCTGATGCGGCACGACGACCTGGACTGATCTCGAAATGTGGGAAACGCATTTCACATGGTGACGTATGCGGTGGGATAGTCGAGACACGGTCCGAAATCATCGACCGTGCCTCGGCGCTCTCCCGCCCCGCAGACCCAGGACGGACAGGGTGTTCCCCACCTGACCTCTGCTTCGACGTGCCTCCTGGGAGTCGTACATGCCGCACTCACTCGCCCGCCGCATGGCGGGGCTGCACAGCTCCGCCATCCGTGACCTGCTCACCCTCACCGCCCGGCCCGACGTCGTCAGCCTCGCAGGCGGGCTACCCGACCCCGAATTCATTCCGCGCGAACGTATCCGGAAGGAAGCGGAACTCGCGCTCGCGGACCCGGCGTCCGTCCAGTACGGCGAGACCACCGGGTTGCGCCGGCTCCGCGACGTGCTCGCCGAACGCGAGGGCGCCCGGATCGGCAGACCGCTGGGCGCCGCGGACGTCGTCGTCACCCACGGCTCGCAGCAGGCGCTGAGCCTCCTGGCTCAGGTGCTGCTCGATCCCGGCGACGTCGTGATCGTCGAGGAACCCGCCTACACCGGAGCGCTGCAGGTGTTCCGGGCGGCGGAGGCCGACGTCCGGTCCGTCCCGCTCGACGCCGGCGGCATGGACACCGCGGCCCTGGAGGGTCTGCTCGCGGACGGGCTGCGGCCCGCCGTGGTCCACACGGTGAGCAACTTCCACAATCCGCGTGGCGTCGTCCTTGCGCAGGGTCGCCGGAAGCATCTCGCCGCTCTGGCCGACCGGTACGGCTTCTGGGTGATCGAGGACGACCCGTACGGTGAGCTCTTCTTCGACGGTCCGCCCCCTGCGCCCGTGGCGGCCCTGTCGGATCGCGTGATCCGGCTGTCCAGCGCGTCGAAGATCCTGGCGCCCGCACTCCGGGTCGGTTGGCTGCACGGCGACCGGCGGGTGTGCGAGGCCGTCGAACTGCTCAAGCAGGGCGCAGACCTGTGCGGTTCGTCCCTGACGCACCAGATCGCCGCGGGACTGCTGTCCGACGAACCGTGGCTGGACCTGCACCTGGACATGCTGCGCGACCGGTACGGCTCCCGTGCCCGGGCGCTCGCCGACGGCGTCTCCTCGACGTTCGGCGACCGCGCCCGGGTGTCGTCCGCAGTCGGCGGGATGTTCTGCTGGACCGAGTTCGCCGACCCGGGCCTGGACACCGCGGCGCTGCTGCAGACCGCCGTGGAGCACGGCGTGGCCTTCGTCCCCGGATCCGCGTTCGGCGTGGCCGCGGGGCACCGGAGCGCGCTGCGGCTGTGCTTCGCGACCTGTTCGGAGGGCACGCTGACGGATGCGGCGGCGCGACTCGGCGCGGCCTACGCCGCTCACGCCCAGTCGTAGGTCCGTTCGACGGCCTTGTTCCATTCGGCGTAGAGCCGGGTGGACTCGGCCTCGTCCATCGCGGGCTCCCAGGTCTTGTCGACGGCCCAGTTCGCGCGGATGTCGTCCTCGCTCTCCCAGAACCCGACCGCCAGACCGGCGGCATACGCCGCGCCCAGCGCCGTCGTCTCGTTGACGACGGGACGGATGACGGGCACCCCGAGGATGTCGGACTGGAACTGCATGAGGGTCTCGTTGACGACCATGCCGCCGTCCACCTTCAGGGACGCGAGTGCGACACCGGAATCGGCGCGCATCGCCTCGATCACCTCGCGGGTCTGGTACGCGGTGGCCTCCAGCGCCGCGCGGGCAAGGTGGCCCTTGTTCACGAAGCGGGTGAGCCCCACGATGGCGCCGCGGGCGTCGGGCCGCCAGCGGGGGGCGAACAGTCCGGAGAACGCGGGCACGAAGTAGGCCCCGCCGTTGTCCTCGACCGACTTCGCCAGGTCCTCGATGTCCTTGGCCGACTGGATGATTCCGAGGTTGTCGCGCAGCCACTGCACCAACGACCCGGTGACGGCGACAGACCCTTCCAGTGCGTACACGGCCGGCGTGTCACCGATCTTGTAGCAGACGGTGGTGAGGAGGCCGTGCTTGCTGTGCACGGGGGTGGTCCCCGTGTTGAGCAGCAGGAAGTTCCCCGTCCCGTACGTGTTCTTCGCTTCGCCCTCCGACAGGCAGGCCTGCCCGAACGTCGCTGCCTGCTGGTCGCCGAGGATTCCCGCGACGGGCACACCCGGCAGCGTCCCGCGTTCCCGTCCGACGCCGTAGACCTCGGACGAGCTGCGGATCTCGGGCAGCATCGACATCGGAATGCCGAAATCGGCGCAGATCTCCGGATCCCAGTCGAGCGTCTCGAGATTCATCAGCAGGGTGCGGGAGGCGTTGGTGACATCCGTCACGTGCGTGCCCTCGGTGATGTGCCACAGAATCCAGCTGTCGATGGTGCCGAAGCAGAGTTCGCCCGCGTCCGCCCGCTCGCGTGCGCCGTCGACGTTGTCGAGGATCCACCGGACCTTCGGCCCGGAGAAATACGTGGACAGCGGCAGGCCGGTGCGCTTCCGGTACCGGCCCGGCCCCTCGTCGCCGCCGAGTTCCGCGCACAGTGCGTCGGTGCGCGTGTCCTGCCAGACGATCGCGTTGTACACGGGTTCTCCGGTGTTCCGGTCCCACACCACCGCCGTCTCGCGCTGATTGGTGATACCGATCGCGGCGATGTCGCGTCTGGTGAGATCGGCTTTCGCGAGCGCGGACGCCACCACCTCGCGGGTGTTGATCCACAGCTGCATCGGGTCGTGTTCCACCCAGCCTGCGCGCGGAAAGAACTGGTCGTGTTCCTTCTGGGCGACACTGACCACGGCGCCGTCGTGATCGAAGATCATGCAGCGGCTGGAGGTGGTGCCCTGGTCTATCGCGGCGATGTACTGAATCACACGCATGAAGCTACTAGCCTGGGCATGAATCCGTCGTCATCTCACAGGAGCCCGAGTTGAGTAGTCAGCCAGGTGTGCAGTTCCTCGGTCCCCGGCAGCGCGATGCCGCGTGGGACGAGCTGCAGACCGAACAGTTCGACGTTGTCGTGATCGGCGGCGGTGTGGTCGGGGCCGGCGCGGCGCTCGACGCGGCCACCCGCGGGCTGAAGGTGGCGCTGGTGGAGGCGCGCGATTACGCGTCGGGAACGTCGAGTCGCTCGTCGAAGATGTTCCACGGCGGCCTGCGCTATCTCGAGCAGCTCGAGTTCGGTTTGGTCCGGGAGGCGCTCCGCGAACGGGAACTGTCGCTGACCACCCTCGCGCCACACCTCGTGAAGCCGCTCAAGTTCTTGTTCCCGATCACCCACCGGCTGTGGGAGCGCCCCTACATGGCGGCGGGCATCTTCCTCTAC
This sequence comes from Rhodococcus sp. 4CII, assembly GCF_014256275.1. Taxonomy (NCBI): domain Bacteria; kingdom Bacillati; phylum Actinomycetota; class Actinomycetes; order Mycobacteriales; family Nocardiaceae; genus Rhodococcus; species Rhodococcus sp. 4CII. The sequence goes on along the minus strand of NZ_JACCFE010000002.1, from coordinate 955,383 downwards.
GACCGGATGGGCGGCGCCAAATCGGTTCCGGCGCAGAAGCATCTCACCCGCGCGGGTGCACTGCGGATGGCGCCGGGGCTCAAACGCAATTCGCTGACCGGCGGCATCCAGTACTACGACACCGTCGTCGACGACGCCCGGCACACCATGACCGTCGCCCGCACCGCCGCCCATTACGGGGCCGTCGTGCGGACGTCGACGCAGGTGGTCGGTTTCCTCCGGGAAGCGGACCGGGTGTCCGGGGTGCGGATCCGGGACTGTGAGGACGGCCGCACCGCGGACGTGAAGGCACACGTCGTCATCAACGCCACAGGAGTGTGGACCGACGAGATCCAGGCGCTGTCGCGGCAGCGGGGCCGGTTCCGGGTCCGTGCGTCCAAGGGCGTCCACATCGTGGTGCCGCGCGACCGGATCGTCAGCGACGCCGCGATCATCCTCCGCACCGAGAAGTCGGTGCTGTTCGTGATCCCGTGGGGCAGCCACTGGATCATCGGCACCACGGACACGGACTGGAACCTCGACCTCGCGCACCCGGCGGCCACCAAGGCCGACATCGACTACATCCTCGGCCACGTCAACAAGGTGCTGGTGACGTCGCTGACCCACGACGACATCGACGGCGTCTACGCGGGTCTGCGTCCGTTGCTCGCCGGGGAGAGCGACGAGACGTCCAAGCTGTCCCGCGAGCACGCCGTCGCGCGGGTCGCGCCGGGCCTCGTCGCCATCGCCGGAGGCAAATACACCACCTACCGTGTGATGGCCGAGGACGCCGTGGATCTCGCGGCCGAGGACATTCCGGCGCGGATGGCGCCGTCCATCACCGAGAAGGTCCCCCTCGTGGGTGCGGACGGCTATTTCGCGCTGGTGAACCAGACCGTCCACCTCGGCCGGTTGTACGGACTGCACCCGTACCGCGTGAAGCACCTGCTGGACCGGTACGGCTCGCTGATCGGCGAGGTGCTCGATCTGGCGTCCGACAAGCCGGAACTGCTCCAACCGATCACCGATGCGCCCGCGTACCTGCAGGTGGAGGTCGTGTATGCGGCCGCGGCCGAGGGTGCGCTGCACCTCGACGACATCCTCGCGCGGCGCACCCGCATCGCGATCGAATACTCGCACCGCGGTGTGAACTGCGCCGAGCAGGTGGCGCAGCTGGTGGCTCCGGTCCTCGGCTGGGACGCCGACGACGTCGACCGTGAGGTGAAGACATATCAGGCACGGGTGGAGGCGGAGGTGCAGTCGCAGGCGCAACCCGACGACCTGTCCGCCGACGCGTTGCGGGCGGCGGCTCCCGAATCGCGGATCGAACTGCTCGAACCGCCGGTCAGTGTGTCAGAAATACCTTGATGATCACGATGATCGCCGCGACCGCGGCGAGACCGAACGCCGCCCAATGGGTGCCGGACGTGACCTTCTCGCGGCGCAGTCGGCTGATCACGTAACTGATCGAGGCGATCCTCGTGATCATCACCAACTCGGCTGTCAACTGCGCGGTTTTCGGCTCCAGCCAGCCGATCAGCGCGGTGGCCAGGATGACACTGGGGAACACCGCCGACGTGAGGATGGGCAGGCCGTCCCGGAGTTCCCCGCCGCGTTCGGCCCGGGTGAGGGTGCGGTCGAGACGCAGTGTCTGGCCGACGGACTCGGCGAACACGTGCGCGAGGAACGTGGACAGCGCCGCCCCGACGACGATCGCGATGCCGACGGTTTCCTGCGACTTCGTGACGGGGATCAGCGCGGCGAGGACGAGGATGTTGCCGTAGATGTAGGCGCTGATGCGCCGGGCGACACGTTCGGTGTCGATCGAGGCATCGGTCAACTGCGCGGGGCGGTTGAAGAGCTTCGGAAGGTCCCACTCCATGGTCCCGAGCATTCCACGCGCGTGCAATCAGCGAGTGTGGACGAGCGATTTCGGTGCGTGTGCGGCGACGACCCCGGAGAGCGCCATGACGACGAGGGCTGCAACAGCGAAGAATTCCATGGGATCGAGCGTCGTACCAGAACCCGTGAGCAGTGTGTTCGTTGTCTGTGAGCTCCCTGGGAACTCAGAGCTTCGGGCTGTAGTGCTGCGGGTCGTCGCGCCGTCCGATCGGCGGAAGATTGCGCCGCGGTGTGTGGACGAGCGGTGCGTGCGCAGGCGTTCGTCCGGTCTCGCGGTCCCAGCCGGCGCGGGCACGTGGGTGATAGCGGTACCGCCACGGGACGAGGCGGAAGGCGGCGCCCACCGCGCGTCCGACGGCCTTGTGCAGCCGCGCGTCGCGCGTGGTCCAGCGGTAGCCGAGGAGGTCGCGGATCGGTTGGTCGTACATGCCGACGGTGAGCCACACGAAGCCCTTTGCCACCGGGACGCGGAGGATCGCCCAGATCGGACCGGGTAGCCACGACAGGAACGGGGGCACGCCGAGACCGGAGAGGTCGAGGACGTCGCGAGTGGCCTTGTTGTCTTCGAGGACGTTGCGGCACATGTGGTCCCAGTACTCCTGGAACGCCTCCCAGGTGTCGGGGACGGGTCGCATGCTCATCCCGTAGAGGCGGTACCACTGGATGTGCTCGGTGAAGAGCCGGCGCTTCTGGTCCTCGCTGAGACCACCCATGAAGTGGTCGCCCGTGAGGACGGTGCCCATGAAGAACGTGGCGTGCGCCCAGTAGAACGTGTCGGGATCGAGGGCGTGATACCTGCGGCCGTGCTTGTCGATCCCCTTGATGGTGTCGTGGTAGCCGCGCACCTGCTCGGCGGTCTGCCGAGCACGGTCGCCGTCGAAGACGACGCCGCCGATCGGGTACAGCGACCGGTACAGCCGTTCCCATCGCTCGTCGAAGAAGCGGGAGTGTTCCTCGACGCCCGCGCCGAGTCCGGGATGCATGTTCTGCATCGAGCCGGCCCAGACACCCTGCAGCATTCCGCGCCAGTCGCCGAAATACTTCCAGGTCAACGAATCGGGGCCGAGCGGGACGGGAGCCGGGGCCGGGACGGGCGTGCCGTCCGCGTTCAAGTGACTACGCACGTTGTCAGACTAGGATCTGACAACACGCGTAGTCAAGGACGGAGGCGGGACGAGTGACGTTGGAGGACCGACGGGAAGCGCGGCGGAACTCGCTGCTGCGCGCGGGCGTCGCGCTGCTCGGTGCGCCGGACGGTCCGGCGGTGAACGTGCGCGCGGTCTGCCGTGCCGCGTCGCTCACCGAGCGGTACTTCTACGAGTCGTTCCAGGACCGGGACGAATTCGTGCGCTCGGTCTACGCCGCCGTGGGCGATCAGGCGCAGACCGCGCTCGTCGAGGCCGTCGCGTCCACCCAGACCGCCCGGGAGCGCGCCGAAGCCGCGGTCGACGCGTTCGTGAAACTGATGGTCGACGATCCCGCGATGGGCCGTGTGCTGCTGCTCGCACCGCTGTCGGAACCCGCGCTGAGCCGACGGGGCATCGACCTCATGCCCGGCTTCGTCGGGCTGGTGCACGACCAACTCTCGGCCGTCGACGACGAGGTGGAGAAGCAACTCGTCGCGATCGGTGTCGTCGGCGCACTCACGACACTGTTCATCGGGTACCTCGACGGAACTGTTGCCGCGTCGCGCGAGCAATTCGTCGCGCATTGCGTCACTCTGGTGGTGGAGGCAAACAAGGCCGGCCACGAGTGAGGTGCGCATGCCGTTCCAGGTATCCGTGGACGATCCGACTCGCCCGCAACCCGAGCTCCGGGTGCTCGACCGCAAGTTCTTCCAACTCGTCGGCGAATTCGTCTACGTCCACGACGACACGGTGGTGACGGTGCCCGGGTGCGCGCCGATGCCGTGTCTGCTGCGCACGGATCTCGCGTCGATCCCCGCCCCGCTGCAAGGGCTGCTCACCCCGTACGGCCGTCAGTTGCTGCCCGCGATCATGCACGACGACCTGTGCAAACGCGCGAGCGCCCAGGGGCGGGAGGGAAACGCGCTGCGACGGCGCGCGGACGAATTGTTCCGGCTGGCCCTGCTCGACGAGGGCGTCGGGCCGTTCCGCAGTCGCATCTTCTGGGTCGGCGTCGAGGTCGGCCGGTTCTGGACGTTCACCGACTTCGCCCGGTTCCTGCTGATCACACACCAGGTGTTCGGGATGCTGTGCTGGGTGGTGGGCGTGCCGTGGGCCGTGACGACCTCGCATTTCGGCCTGGCGACGCTCTTGCTCGCGCTGCCGGTTCTGCTGTCGCTATTGTGGCGCAGGGATTTCCCCGTCGCCCTGCTCGGGTGCATTCTACTGCCCGTCATCGCACCCACGTATCTGCTGACCATCGCCACCGCCGCGGTGCTGTGGGTGCCGGATGGTGCCGCCTGGCTTCTCGGCCGCCGGCGGACACGCAGGCCGCCGCCGCTGGGGCCGCCGACCACGGTTCTGCGTTAGCTCCCGGCGGGGGGTTGGCAATACGTGCAGAAGAAGATTTGCTGCTGGCCGAGGTCGTGGCCCTCGATCACCGTCCGGCACCGGCGGCAGCGCTGTCCGGCACGCCCGTACACCCACGACCGACGCCGGATGGAGTTGTTCTTGTCGGCGTGAATTATGCGGTGCGCGAGCGTGACCATTGCGGGCAGGTCGCTCACCTCGGCCGCCGGCGTATACGGGTGGACGCCGCGGAGGAAACAGACCTCGTTGCGGTACACATTGCCGAGACCGGCCAGGTTGCGCTGGTCGACGAGCGCCAGCCCGATGGGCTGGTCGCCGGCGGCCCGCAGATTGCGGATCGCGGTGTCGGCGTCCCAATCCGGCCCCAGCACGTCGGGACCGAGGTGCCCGACCACGGACTCCTCGTCGTCACGCGCCAGGATCTCCGTGATGCCCAGCGAAAATCCGACCGCCACCCGATCATCGGTAGCCAGCACGATGCGCGCCTGATGGGTCGGCCGCCGCCACTTGGAGTCCGGAGCGTAGATGTGCCACGCGCCCTCCATCTTCAGATGGGTGTGGATGGAGTAGTCGCCGACGCGGATGAGGAGGTGCTTGCCCCGGCTGACGACCTCGTCGACGACCTGGCCGGTCAGGTCGGCGGTGGCATAACGGGGCACCCGCACATCGCACCTGGTCAGCACCTTGCCCTCCAATGCGTCGCGCAGCGAGTTGGCGGTGCGCCAGACGGTGTCGCCTTCGGGCATCTCAGGCTCGCAACCGGAAACCGCGCGGCGTGGGCGAGAACCCGGCCTCGGTCAGGATCGGAGCGAAGTCGCTGCCGTGGATGGTGTCGCCGTCGACCTTCTCGACCACGATCTTGTCGATCCCTCCGCGTTTGACCACCCCGGCGAGGGCGACGGCCGCGGTGCGGAGAACACCGGGGTCGTCGGTGAAGGTGAGGACCGTGCGACCGCCCCGTTCGACGAACAGGATCAGCTCGCCCTCGACGAGCACCACGAGGCCACCGGCCTTGCGTCCGGGCCGGTGCGCGGGTGCGTCGTCACCGCGTTTCGGCCAGGGGAGCGCCGCACCGTACGGGTTGGCGGGATCGCTCGCGGCGAGCGTCACGGCGGGCAGCGCGGTGTGTCTGCCCTCGAGTGAGTCGCCGTAGCTCCGGAGTCGGTCCACCACGGGTGGGGTGGAGAATTGCGCACCGCCGAGCGTGTCGACGAAATGTCCCCGCCGGCAGCGACCGTTGTCTTCGAACGTGCCCAGCACCTTGTACATCAACGCGAAGCCCCCGGGCACGTTTTCGGTCATCACGGACCCGCGGGTGACCACCCCGTATCGCTCCAGCAGCAGTTCGGCGGTGGCGCTGGCCCGCAGGGTGGCATCGGATTCGGCGGCGGGGAGGATCGACCACCGTCCCCCGGCCGTGGGTGGCGCGGTGCGCTTCGGAACCGCGAGGCTGCGGTAGGCGCGGGCGCGTGGAGGTCGTCGCGGCGAGCGGTGGCTCGTCGTGGTCCGAGTCGTGTCCGACAGCAGGGCGCGCACCGGGGCGAGGGTGTCGTTGCCGATGTGTCCGAGCCACACCAGATCCCACAAGGCGGTGGCCAGTGCCGTGTCGTCGGACATGTCGAGGGTGTCCGCGAGTTGCCGGAAGAAGTACGCGCCACCGCCGGCGAGTGTGTCGAGGACCGGGCTCTGGACCTCCGACAGTTCCGATTCCACCGGCGCGGTCAGTGTGAGCGGAGCGGTGTCGGCCGGGTGGAGACACACCCATCCGTCCTTGCCCGAGATGCTGCCTGCGCCCGACCACAACACCTCGCCGGTGGACGTGAGTTCGTCGAGCATGGCGGGGGAGTAGTCGGCGACCCGCGACGGCAGGATCAGCGATTCGAGCGCCGAGGCGGGAACCGGAACGCCCGCAAGCTGTTCCACGACAGTGGCTACCCCGTCGATGCCGCGCAGTGTGCCCCCGACGTGTTGCCAGCTCGGGAGGAAGCGGCCGAGGGTGGCCGTGCTGACCGGTTCGACCTCCTGACGCGCGGCGGCCAGAGAACGCCTGCGGAGTCGGCGGAGCACCTCGGCGTCGCACCACTCACTGCCCGTGGCACCGGGCCGGAACTCGCCCTCGACGACGCGTTTGCCCTGCGCGAGCCGCTGCAACACGTCGCGGGCCACCGCGGAACCGAGCCCGAACCGGGTGGCCGCGTCGGTGATCGTGAACGGGCCGTGGGTGCGGGCGTACCGGCTGATCAGGTCGGCGAGTGGATCGTCGACGGGTTCGATGAAGGCGGCGGGCACCCCGATGGGCAGCGGCACTCCGAGGCCGTCCCGTAGGCGCGCGGCGTCCTCGATGGCCGTCCACCAGTCGTGACCGGCGAAGGACACGGCGAGCGCTCGTTTGGCGCGCACGAGCTCGTCGAGCCAGGGGGTGGGATCGGTCGTCGACCGGGCGGCGACTTCGTCGGAGGTCAGGGGCCCGAGCATGCGCAGCAGGTCGGCGACGCCTTCGAGATCCTTCGCCTTGCGGTCGGGCAGCAGGCGCTGCAGTTCGAGTTCGGCGTGGGCGATGACGTCCGCGTCGAGCAGTTCGCGCAGTTCCACCCGTCCGAGCAGCTCCGCCAGCAGTGTCGAGTCCAGGGACAGGGCCGCCGCCCGGCGTTCGGCGAGGGGGCTGTCGCCCTCGTACATGAATTCGCCGACATAGTTGAACAGCAGCGCGCCGGCGAACGGCGACGGCGACTGCGTCTCGACCTCGACGATGCGAATCTGACGGCGTGCGAGCTTACGGAACAGGTCTTTCAGCGCCGGGAGGTCGTAGACGTCCTGCAGGCATTCGCGGACGGTCTCGAGCAGAATCGGGAACGTCGGATACCTGCGGGCGACGTCGAGCAGCTGGGCGGACCGTTGACGCTGCTGCCAGAGTGGTGCGCGTTTGCCCGGTGTGCGGCGTGGCAGCAGCAGCGCCCGGGCCGCGCATTCGCGGAACCGCGACGCGAACAGCGCGGAACCGCCGACCTGTTCGGTGACGATGTCCTCGATCTCGTCGGTGTCGAACGCGAACAGGTCGGCGCCGGGTGGGGTGTCGTCGGTGTCGGGGAGGCGCACGATGATGCCGTCGTCGGAGGCGGTCGCGTTCGAGTCGAGACCGTACCGTTCGCTCAGCCGCGCGCTCACCGCCAGCGCCCACGGCGCGTGGACACGCTGGCCGTACGGCGAGTGCAGGATGAGCCGCCAGTCGCCGAGTTCGTCCCGGAACCGTTCGACCACCAGAGTGCGGTCGGTGGGGACCTGACCGGTCGCCGCCTTCTGCTCGGCGACGAGCTGCACGAGGTTGCTCGTGGCGTTCTCGTCGAGTCCGCCGGTACGGCAGCGTTCCTGCACCTCCGTCTCGTGCCCGAGTGAGACCTCCCGCAGGAACTGTCCGAGTGCCTCGCCCAGTTCCGCCGGACGCCCCAGGCCGTCGCCGTGCCAGAACGGCAGCCGCCCCGGCTGGCCGTAGGCGGGGCTGACCAGCACCCGGTCGAAGGTGATCTCCTCGATCCGCCAGCTGGTGGCCCCGAGTGCGAAGACGTCGGTGACCCGCGACTCGTACACCATCTCCTCGTCGAGTTCGCCGACGCGGGACGCCTTCTCGCCGACCATGTAGACCGTGAACAGGCCGCGGTCGGGGATGGCACCGCCCGACGTGACGGCGAGTCGCTGCGCCCCGGGACGTCCCGTGAGGGTGTTGGCCTCGCGGTCCCAGACGAGGCGGGGCCGGAGCTCGGCGAATTCGTCGGACGGGTACAGACCCGCAAGGAGGTCGAGGGTGGACTCGTACGCAGAGCGTGGCAGCGTCGCGAACGAGCCGCTCCGCCGGACCGTCTCGAACCAGTCGTCGACGTCGAGTGGTTCGAGTGCGGTGGCCGCCACCGTGTGCTGGGCAAGGATGTCGAGCGGGTTCGCGGGGACGGCGAGCGCCTCGATCTTGCCGGTGACCATCCGCTCGACGGTGACGGCGCAGTGCACCAGATCTGTGCGGTGCTTCGGGAACACCACGCCGCGCGAGATCTCCCCGACCTGGTGTCCGGCGCGGCCGACGCGCTGCAGCCCATTCGCCACCGACGGTGGCGCCTCCACCTGGATCACGAGATCGACTGCGCCCATGTCGATTCCGAGTTCGAGGCTGCTCGTCGCGACCACGCACCGCAGCCGTCCCGACTTCAGGTCGTCCTCGATGAGGGCTCGCTGATCCTTGCTGACCGACCCGTGGTGGGCGCGGGCGAGGAGGGGGTCCGCACCGAAGTTGACCTCGGACGGTGCGCCGATCTGCGACGCGGGTTTCGGGTTCTTGTCGACGGCGGTTCCGGCGCGTTCGGCGTAGATCTCGTTGAGGCGCGCGGTGAGGCGCTCGGCGAGGCGTCGCGAGTTGGCGAACACGATGGACGACCGGTGCGCCAGCACGAGGTCGACGATCTGTTCCTCGACGTGCGGCCAGATCGACCCCGCGTGCGGCGTCGCCGAGGCCGAACCCTCGGCCGGTTCGGCGAGCCCGAGTTCCGTCATGTCCTCGACCGGCACTTGAACGGTGAGGTCGAACGTCTTCGGCGACGGCGGCGCCACGATGCGGATGGGCGCCGAACCGGACAGGAACCGGCCCACCTCCTCGTGGGGCCGCACCGTCGCGGACAGACCGATGCGCTGCGCCGGCGTCTCGAGCAGCTGGTCGAGGCGTTCGAGCGACAGGGCCAGGTGGGCGCCGCGCTTGGTGCCGGCCACGGCGTGCACCTCGTCGACGATGACGGTGTCGACCTGGGTGAGCGTCTCGCGCGCAGCGGACGTGAGCATCAGGAACAGCGACTCGGGGGTGGTGATGAGGATGTCGGGTGGATTCTTGATCAGCGCGCGCCGGTCGCCGGCCGGTGTGTCGCCGGAGCGGACACCCACCGAGATTTCCGGCGGCGTGAGCCCGAGCCGCTTCGCCGTCTGCGTGATCCCGACGAGTGGCGCGCGCAGGTTGCGTTCGACGTCGACGCCCAGCGCCTTCAGCGGGGAGATGTAGAGGACCTTGGTCTTGCGGTCCTTCCCGTCGGTGGCGGCGAGTTGGTCGAGGGACCACAGGAACGCGGACAGTGTCTTGCCCGACCCGGTCGGCGCGACGACCAGCGTGTGCGCTCGGCTGGCGATCGACTCCCACGCACCGAGCTGCGCGGCCGTCGGCGCGGGAAAGGCGCCGCCGAACCACTCGCGCGTGGCGGCAGAGAATCTGCCCAGGACGTCGGTCACCGTTCCATAGTGCACCGGGGGTACGACACGCACGGCACATCGATGTCCGATGCTCGATGCGGGCTACGCGGTGATCGCCGCGCGGGAGCCCTATTCGGCGGGGCGCGGCCCCCGTGTGGCGTGTACCGAAACCCAGCGGACGCGACGGTGCCATCGGCCCCGACCACGCCCGCGCAGTCGCGAAGATCATGCGCAAGATCCCGCACGCCGTGCCGAACTCGGACATCGCCACAGCCGAATCCATCCTGGCCGAATGTGCGCGCGGCGGTACTCCGGAGGACGTGGAGAATGCCGGCCACCGCTTCCTCGCTCATCTCGATCCCGACGGGAACTGGGCGACGATCGTCACCACGCGGCGACGCCGAGGACCCGTCGATCGATCGTGACGCCGTGGCAGCCGCCGCAGCGAGGGACACCCGCACCGCTGCGCAGCGGAACCACGACGCCCTCAGCGCGATGTTCCGGGTGATTCTCGAATCCGGGATCCTCGGTCGGCATCGGGGTATGCCTGTCGCGGCGATCATCTCCATGACCCTCGACCAACTCGGGAAGGCAGCCGGCGGGGTGGCCACCACAGCCACCGGTGGCCTCCTCCCCGTCGACGACGCACTGAAGCTCGCCGAACCCGCACTGCCGTGCCCGGGTGCACGACGGGCCCACAGGTTGGGCGACCACCAGCGTGCCACCCGGGGACGCGTACGCCGGACGCACCGAATGGATACCGCCGCCGCGCATCGACCCGGACAGAAAACCGCGAATCAATCACCGACACCATGCCGGTGAGCTGATCGATCGGGCTCGCCGGCGGTTGCGTGACCGGGCGCGAGCCGACGGCCGAGTGCCGTAGTCGAGGCCTGCAGTCACACAGTCGCGAGATCCGCGGCGGGTACTGCTGCCGGAGCGAACGACGGTGGAGCCGTCAGACGGTAGACGACGGCACCGACAGGTACGCACGCGCAGCTCCGGTGGCCACGAACTCGACGCGGTGCAGAGGATCCCGCGCCGGCGAGGTTGTCAAAGTGGAGCGAGGCGTGCTCGGAGCAGGCAGAATTCGTTGCCTTCGGGATCGGCGAGGACGTGCCAGGGCTCTTCCCCGGTCTGGCCGATGTCGGCCGGGCGTGCGCCGAGTTCGAGGAGGCGTTCGAGTTCGGCGTCCTGATCGCGGTCGGTGGCGTTGACGTCGATGTGCAGCCGGGGATTCCCGGGTTCCGGTTCGTCTCGGCGGCTGAGAATGATCGTCGGCTGCGGGCCGCCGAACCCTTCGCGCGGCCCGATCTCGATGACTTCGTCGCCCTCGCGGTCGAGCATCACGAAGTCCAGGACCTCGCACCAGAACCGCGCCAGCACCTCGGGATCGCGGCAACCGAGCACGAGTTCACTGATACGGCATGCCATGGACGAGACCTACTTTCGGTACGAAGCCGCTAGTCGCGGCCGAGGCGTTGAAGCAACGCGGACTTGATCGCCGGCCGTCCCGCTGCGACGAGCGTGAAAGTGGCCTCGCGCATCAGTCGTTCCGCGGTGTTCCCGGCCAGCAGAGACGAACTGCCCTTCGCCGTGACGAGGGCGGTCGCGGTACGGATCGCGAGTTCCGAAGCGCGAGCGCGCGCATCGGAGATGTCGGCCCGGCCCTCGAGGGCGGCGTTGAGATCGAGGCGTGCCCTGGCGGCCTGCTCCTCGAACGGGTCCGCGTCCACCCCGAGAGTGTCCAATTCGCTGATCGCCCGGCGGGTGATACCCATCGCCATGCACCCGTTGATCCACGACCCGAAGATCTGGCTCTTCGCGAAATCGTCGGGGGAGACGACGGCACTCACCAGATCCCGCGGCACCGCGAGCCCGTCGAATGTCAACCGGACGGTGTTGGACCCGCGGGCCGCGATCAGCGGCAGTTCCTCGACGGTGAGCCCTCGCAGCGGCTGCGCGGGAATGATGACGTGCACGATGGAGTCGTCGAATTCGTCGCGCGCCGACACCTGGAGAAGATCGACGATGCCCCAGCCGGTCACGAACGGCGACACCCCGTCGAGTACGTATCCGTCGTCGACGCTGCGTGCCCACAGTGTCGGCGGGACGGGAATCGCGCCGGCCAGCGCGACGCCGGCCCGCACCGTGCCGTCGATGAGACCGTCGAGGTAGCGATCCTGCAGGGCGGTGTTTCGGTGAGCCGGCGAGACCGGCCACGACGCCGTGATGCTGCATCCACGTGAACGCGGTCGCGAGGCAGCCGCCGCACAATGTCTCCATCACATCGACCAGCACCGACGGCGTCACACTGTCCTCGCCGGGTGCCGCGAGCCCGTAGAAGCCGTCGGCCGCGAGCGTCTCGAAGTGACTGTCGGGAATCTCGCCGTCGGCGTCGACGCTGTCGGCCACCGGGAACAACACGTTCTCGGCAATCTCACGCGCCATCTCGGTCCAGTTGCTCACGCCCCGAGAGTAGCCGGTCGGCACCGTCGATCAGGTGAACTCCACCCCTTGTGCGAGCGGGAGTTGGTCGGAGTAGTTGATGGTGTTGGTCGCGCGGCGCATATAGGCCTTCCATGCGTCGGACCCGGACTCACGTCCGCCGCCCGTTTCCTTCTCTCCACCGAAGGCTCCACCGATTTCCGCGCCGGACGTGCCGATGTTCACGTTGGCGATGCCGCAGTCGGAACCGTCTGCCGCGAGGAACCGCTCGGCCTCACGCTGATCGGTGGTGAAGATCGACGACGAAAGGCCTTGGGGCACTTCATTGTGCAACGCGATCGCCTGATCGAAGGTGTCGTAGGTGAGGACGTAGAGGATCGGTGCGAAGGTCTCTTCCCGGACCACCGACGTCTGGGCAGGCATGCGGACGACGGCCGGCGAGACGTAGTAGGCGGAGTCGCTGCCACCGCTGCGTTCGCCGCCGCAGACGACGGTGCCGCCGTCGGCGCGGGCCTTGTCCAACGCGGTCTGCATGGCGTCGAACGCGGATCGGTTCACCAGCGGACCGACGAGGACGCCGTCGTCGAACGGATTCCCGACCTTCAGCTGGCCGTAGGCCGAGGAGATACGTTGCACCAGTTCGTCCGCGACGGACGAGTGGACGATCAGCCGCCGCAGGGATGTGCAGCGTTGCCCCGCCGTTCCTGCCGCGGAGAACACGATGCCCCGAACCGCCAGATCGAGATCGGCTGACGGGGCGACGACCGCCGCATTGTTGCCGCCCAGTTCGAGCAGGCATTTGCCGAAACGCGCGGCGACGCGTGGCGCCACGGCGCGACCCATCCGCACCGACCCGGTAGCGCTGACCAACGCGACGCGAGCGTCGTCGACGAGTCGCTCGCCGACGTCGCCCCCACCCTGGATCACCGCGTGGATTCCTGCGGGTGCGCCGACGTCCCGGGCCGCCTGTGCCAGCAGGGCATCACACGCGATCGCCGTGAGCGGAGTCCGGTCGGACGGCTTCCACACCACCGTGTCGCCGCAGACCAGGGCGACGGCGGTGTTCCACGACCACACGGCGACGGGGAAGTTGAACGCGGAGATCACCCCGACCACGGCCAGCGGATGCCACGTCTCCATGAGGCGATGTCCGGGACGTTCCGAGGCCATCGTCCTGCCGTACAACTGGCGGGACAACCCGACCGCGAATTCGCAGATGTCGATCATCTCCTGCACTTCGCCCTGCGCCTCGGACGGAATCTTGCCTGCCTCGAGGGTGACGAGTTCGGCCAGATCGGTCTTGTGCTCCGTCAGAAGCTGACCCAGCCGGCGCACCACGGCGCCGCGCCGAGGGGCGGGGACGGACCGCCACTCCAGAAATGCCTCGTACGCTGTGGTGATCGCCCGGTCCACGTCGTCGGCGCTGCTGGCGGTCACCGTGCGCAATTCGGTTCCGGTGATCGGTGTGCGCGCGACGAGTGGGCCGCCGGCCTCGGTGATCTCGGCACCGCACCGGATCAGCGCATCCTCGGCGCGTCGGCACAACTCCTCGGGGGCGGGAAGATTCACGATGCTGTCCTCTCTCGGGTGGTGTCCTGCTGTCGTCGGTAGAGCACGACCGGGTTCGTCACGGGCCGGCCGAGCGTCTTGGCGAGCCACCGTAGGTGAGCGTCGGTCGCGCCGCCGACCACGCACGGACGCCGAACTCGACTGCCGGGCGGTCGAACCATTCGCGCCCTTCGGGTGTCAGTGCAATCCCGCGCGACTCCGCAAACCACGATCCGGTCCGGGTCGGCGAGCGCGTGAAACGACGCGTGGCGCACCAGAACGTCGAGGCGACGCCGGGCGAAGCGGTCGCGCAGCTCCCAGGTTTCATCCATCGTGCACCTCCGCTGGGCTAGCCTGCGCTGGTGGTGGAATCTTTCCGTAGCGACGCACCCCATACTCCTCTCGACGACATCGATCGGGTCCTGATGCAGGAGCTGGTGGCCGACGGCCGGGCGACTCTGGCGACCCTGGCCGAGAAGGCCGGGCTGTCGATCTCGGCGGTGCAGTCGAGGGTACGCAGACTCGAGGCCCGCAAAGTGATCCGCGGGTACACCGCGAAGATCGATCCGGATGCGCTCGGGCACGGACTTTCCGCATTCGTCGCGATCACCCCTCTCGATCCGTCGCAGCCCGACGATGCACCCGCCCGGTTGCGGGACCTCCCCGCAATCGAAGCCTGCCATTCGGTAGCGGGGGAGGAAAGCTATGTGCTGCTGGTGCGTGTCGCGTCGCCGCGGGAGCTCGAACACCTGCTGCAGGAGATCCGGGCCACCGCCAACGTACACACCCGCAGCACCATCATCCTGCAAACATTTTACGACAAATGAGCCTTGTGCCGGATATATTGCCGAAGTGCCGCCGCTCGACAGGAATTTTGACGTAATCTCTCGGTATGAGCACCGCGATTCGATTCACCGGAAGTGGGGGCGAGCTGCCTGCGAGCCAGGTGCACGACGTGCTGCGCGAACGCATTCTGGTCGACGGTTTCGACCTGGTGCTCGACCTGGAACGCTCCCGCGGGACGCATCTCGTCGACCTCAGGGACGGCACCAGCTACCTGGACATGTTCGGGTTCTTCGCGTCGTCGGCCCTGGGGATGAATAACCCCGAACTCGCCGACGACGACACCTTCCGCCGGGAACTGGCGGTGGCCGCGATCAACAAGCCGAGCAACTCCGACATCTACACCGTCCCGATGGCGCGGTTCGTCGAGACGTTCGCCCGCGTGCTCGGGGATCCCGCACTGCCGCACCTCTTCTTCATCGACGGTGGCGCACTCGCCGTCGAGAACGCACTCAAGGTGGCGTTCGACTGGAAGAGCAGGCTCAACGAGAGCCGAGGGCTCGACCCGGCGCTCGGCTCGAAGGTGCTCCACCTGACCGAGGCGTTCCACGGCCGCAGCGGATACACCATGTCGCTCACCAACACCGAGCCCGGCAAGGTGGCGCGGTACCCCAAGTTCGACTGGCCGCGCATCGACTCCCCGTACCTCGCGGACGGGCGGAATGTCGAGGAAGCCGAACGTCACGCACTCGACCAGGCGCGCCGCGCCTTCGCGGAAAACCCTTCGGACGTGGCGTGTTTCATCGCCGAGCCGATCCAGGGAGAGGGGGGAGACCACCACTTCCGCCCGGAATTCTTCCAGGCGATGGAAGCACTCTGCCGAGACAACGACGCTCTCTTCGTCTTCGACGAGGTGCAGACCGGATGCGGTCTCACCGGCACCGCTTGGGCGTACCAGCAATTGGGAGTGCACCCCGACGTCGTCGCATTCGGTAAGAAGACCCAGGTCTGCGGAATCATGGCCGGCGGCAGGGTGGACGACGTCCCCGGCAACGTGTTCGCCGTCAGCTCGCGGATCAACTCCACCTGGGGTGGCAACCTCACCGACATGGTGCGGTCCCGCCGGATCCTCGAGATCATCGAGGCGGACCGGCTCGTCGACCGGGCCCGGATGACCGGGGCGCACCTCCTCGAACGACTGCGGGGACTCGCCCGCGCGAACGCCGACGTGACCGAGCCGCGGGGACGCGGCCTCATGTGCGCGATCACGCTCCCGACGTCGCAGCGACGGGACCGGGTGGTCGCGGACCTGCGGGACCGCGAGCGGGTGCTGATCCTGCCGACCGGCAAGCGTGGGATCAGGTTCCGTCCGCCCCTGACGGTGACGACCGCGGAACTCGACGCCGCCGTGGATGCGCTGGCCCGGGTGCTGGGCGGTACCGTCGACGCATGACGCCGATACCGCTCACGTCCGTGCCCAACCTGCGAGACGTCGGCGGCTACCGAACCGGAGACGGCCAGAAAGTGCGCACGGGCGTGTACTACCGATCGACCGATCTCAGCCGGGTCGCGGACACGGACCTGCCGCTGCTCGCCGACCTCGGCATTCGGACGGTCTACGACCTGCGCACCGCCGACGAACGTGACGCGGCCCCCGACACTCTCCCGAGCGGGGCGCGTGCGGTCGCGTTGGATGTGCTCGCCGACAAGGGGATACGGTCGATTCCCGCCCAGATGCTCCAGGTGATCGCCGACCCGATGATCGCCGAACGCGAGCTGGGAGGCGGACGCGCGATCGAGTACTTCGAAGGCAGCTACCGCGATTTCGTCCTGATGCCGAGCGCCGTGTCGTCGTACCGGGCGTTGTTCGGCGGCCTCGCCTCGGACGGCGCCTTGCCCGCTCTCGTGCACTGCACCACGGGCAAGGACCGGACGGGCTGGGCCACCGCGGCGCTGTTGCTGCTCGTCGGGGTCAGCGAGGAGGACGTCTTCCACGACTACCTGCTGACCAACGAACTTCTGCTTCCGTCGTTTGCGGGCGTGTTCGAGCGGTTCGTCGACGCCGGCGGCGACCCGGCGTTGCTCGAGCCGGTGCTCGGAGTTCGTCAGCAGTACCTCGAGGTGTCGCTGGCCGTGATGCGCGAGCACTACGGGACCATCGAAGGGTATTTCTCCGACGGCCTCGGCCTCGACACGGCGGTTCAGGCCGTGCTGCGGGAGCGCATGATCGCGGACTGAGCGGACAACCCGATCGCCACACCCACCATGTCTGCGCAGAGGTCCCAGACCGAACCGTGCCTGCCGATGGGCAACACAGCCTGCAGGATTTCGGTGGTCACCGCGAACGCGGCGAGCCACAGCACCGTGACCCGCGGCGTCAGCAGCGCATAGCGTGAGGCGGCGGCCAGCGCCGCGAACAACGCGGCATGCACCACCTTGTCGGCGTGCTCGGGGCCGGAGGGGGTCGCCGACGCAGGGGACAGCAGCATGACCAGGGTCAGAACGGTGAGGGCCGCCACGGGAACGGATCGCATACTCACCGCTCGACCGTGAACCCCAGTGCGCCTTCCGCGAACCGTTGCACCGCATCGGACCCGCTCGCGAGCGCATCCTCGTGGCCCGGGCGCGCCCACCCGGTGAGGATCGCCGCGTCACCGGACGGGGTGAGCCCCACCTCGGCGAGGAGTTCGCCGGTGTTGGGCTGACAGATCGCCCACGAATAGTGCTCGTCGGTCAGCCACTGCGCCGTGCGGCGGGCGACATAATCGGGTTCGGCGATCCCACCGTCCGCGAGCGCCGGGCGATCGTCGACCCGTTCGTCGGCGCGCAGAGCCCGCAGGTACCAGCCGCCGGCATTGACCTCGACAGGTTCCACGTCAGCGGTCCTGATCACGATCGCGGCGGCGATCACGGTGACGGTCGTCGCGGGTCCCGAACAGGATGGCGCCGGCGGCAGGAATCATCAGGAAGAACAACCAGCTGTTGTCGACCGGGACCACGAAGAACAGCACGAGGGCGACGAGTGGGATCACCGACATCACGATGCGGCGCCAGTTCTGATCGCTCTCGGGGCCGGCCGACTCGACCGTGGCGGGCGAGTCGGCCGTGGTGGCCGGAAGATCGGTGAACACTCGTTCGAGTTCACCGCGCGTCGTGGCGTTCGTGACCGCGAGACTGCGCTCGTCGAACTCGACGACCGTCAGCCGGCCCGCCGCGAAGTGTTCGCTCAACAGGTTCAGGGCCTGCTCACGTTCGGCGGTGCCGATCCGGATCTCGGGAACGTCAGACATGCGTACAGACTACTGACCCGTGAGTACTCGTCCACCGCGGGCGGTTGACGAGTACTGACAGGCTATTTCAGTTCGGCGAGGACGGTGCCCTGGGTGATGGCGGCGCCGGGTTCGACGGCGAGGCCGGTGACGGTGCCGGCCTTGTGGGCGTTGACGGGGTTTTCCATCTTCATGGCCTCGAGGACGGCGATGAGGTCGCCCTCGGCGACCTGTTGGCCTTCTTCGACGGCGACCTTGACGACGGTGCCCTGCATGGGGGCGGTGACGGCGTCACCGGACGCGGCGCCGCCGTGGGCGCCGCCGCGGGTGCGGGCCTTGGGCTTCTTCCGGACCGCGCCGGCCGCGCCGGTGCCGGTGCCGAGGGTGAACTGGCCGGGCAGGGACACCTCGACGCGGCGGCCGCCGACCTCGACGACGACGTTCTGCCGGGGCAGGTGCTCGTCCTCGTCGATCGGCTGGTTACCGGTGAACGGTTCGATCTGGTTGTCCCATTCGGTTTCGATCCACTTGGTGTACACGTCGAAGGACTGGCCGTCGCCGATGAACGCGGGGTCGGAGACGACGGCCCGGTGGAACGGGATGACCGTCGCGAGGCCTTCGACCTGGAATTCGGCCAGGGCGCGGCGGGCGCGGGCGAGGGCTTCGTCGCGGGTGGCGCCGGTGACGATGAGTTTGGCGAGCATGGAGTCGAATTGGCCGCCGATCACGGACCCGGTTTCGACGCCGGAGTCCATCCGGACGCCGGGGCCGGTGGGGGGCACGAACTTGGTGACCGGGCCGGGGGCGGGCAGGAAGCCGCGGCCGGCGTCCTCGCCGTTGATGCGGAATTCGAAGGCGTGCCCGCGGGGGGTGGGGTCCTCGAGGATGTCGAGTTTTTCGCCGTTGGCGATCTTGAACTGTTGCAGCACCAGGTCGATGCCGGCGGTTTCCTCGGTGACGGGGTGTTCGACCTGCAGGCGGGTGTTGACCTCGAGGAAGGAGACGGTGTCGCCCTGGACGAGGTATTCGACGGTGCCGGCGCCGTAGTAGCCGGCCTCCCGGCAGATGGCCTTGGCGGAGGAGTGGATGCGGGCGCGTTGGTCGTCGGTGAGGAACGGGGCGGGGGCCTCCTCGACGAGTTTCTGGAAGCGGCGTTGCAGGGAGCAGTCGCGGGTGCCGGCGACGACGACGTTGCCGTGCTGGTCGGCGATGACCTGCGCTTCGACGTGCCGGGCCTTGTCCAGATACTGTTCGACGAAGCATTCGCCGCGGCCGAAGGCGGCGACGGCCTCGCGGGTGGCGGAGTCGAACAGTTCGGGGATTTCCTCGATGGTGTGGGCGACCTTCATGCCGCGGCCGCCGCCGCCGAAGGCGGCCTTGATGGCGACGGGGACACCGTATTCCTGGGCGAAGGCGACGACCTCGTCGGCGTTCTTGACGGGGTCCTTGGTGCCGGCGGCCATCGGGGCCTTGGCTTTTTCGGCGATGTGGCGGGCGGTGACCTTGTCGCCGAGGTCGCGGATCGATTGTGGGGAGGGGCCGATCCAGATCAGGCCGGCGTCGATCACGGCCTGGGCGAAGTCGGCGTTTTCGGAGAGGAAGCCGTAGCCGGGGTGGATGGCGTCGGCGCCGGATTTGGCGGCGGCGTCGAGGATTTTGTCGAACACCAGATACGATTCGGCGGAGGTCTGTCCGCCGAGGGCGAAGGCTTCGTCGGCCAGGCGCACGAACGGGGCGTCGGCGTCGGGTTCGGCGTAGACGGCGACGCTGGCCAGGCCGGCATCGGCTGCGGCCCGGATCACCCGCACTGCGATCTCACCGCGGTTCGCGACAAGCACCTTGGTGATGTGCGCGCTGGCATGACTGGGCACTGAGCCTCCTGTGGTTCGCATGGTCTGTCTCCGCGCTGATCCCCTGGGGGCACCAGCGGTGGGTTACGGCATCACTTCGGAGTGTAAGCACCGAAGTGATCGGTGTTGTCACCGGATCGAAAAACTCCGATCAGGCCTGTCCGACGCTTCGCAACCCTACCGACGGGTAGTTGGTTGAAACCTGTTCTATTTGCCGGCGGAGGCTTCCGACCCACGTATGGACGCTGGCGGCGGCGATGTCGTTGCCCGGATATCGGACCGCCAGATTGACGCCCCGCGGCGTTCGATTGATCCACGCGTACACGTCGTGGGTGTACTGCCTGCTGCGCAGGGCCCGGGCATTGCGCTCCAGCCAACGTCCCGCCTCCGGCACGAACCGCACGTCCATGTAGGAGACGACGAAGCGTGGCCGGATGGGGATGTCGAGTTCCTTCTCGATCCGGTCGAACGGAACCACCGAGAGCGGCTTCGTCCGTGCCACGCTGTCGGCGGCCTCACGCGCGACCGCGGCGAAGTCGTCGGACGGCACCTCGAAATCGATCGGGCTGAGACCCACGAACCATCCCAGCGCGGACGCCCACTGTGGAGAGTGCCGGGTGTGGACCGGGGTGACGGTCCGAAAGCGCTCGAGCCCTGCGACTTCCGCGCCCGCCAGGCCGAGGCAGGCGAGCAGGCCGGGGAAGAATCCGACATCCGCCTCGCGGCAGGCCGAATTGAAAGCGGCCGCCTGGTCGGCGTCGAGGATCCACGCCGACAGGTTCTGCTGGGCCAGCGTGGTCCGCGGGCCGATCTCGAGAGGGAATTCGGGGAGTCCCGGTCCCTCGAGCGCGGACCGCCACACCTCGAGCGCCGCACGATTCACCTCGGCGTCCGTGGTGGTCGCCCGCTCCTCGTGGCCGAAGTCGACGTAACTGCCGACCGGAAACAGGTTGGCCGTCCGGCCGGACACGGCTTCCTCGTACAGTGCGGTCAGCTCGTGCGCGACCAGCACGATGGAGTATCCGTCGATGATCGAATGGTCTGCCGCGAAGAACACGGTGAAACGGTCGCGCTCGACCGTCTCGAGCGTTGCGAAGACATACGACGGCCAGCTGTGCGGCGAGGCGTACTCGTCGAACAGATCCTGGAGGTGTGCGAAGTTGTCGCCGCCCGCGGCGTCGTAGCCGTGGCTGACGACGCCCACGTGCAGCCCGCCCTGCGGCACCGTGCGCCGCCGCACGCGGTCGGTCTCCGAGTCGAAGGTCGTGTGCGACCGCAACACCTCGTGGCGGTCGGTCCACCTCCCGAGCGCCGTCCGGAACGCCGAGACGTTCAGGGCGCCGCGGATCTCGAAGGCGGTGCCCAGCCAGGACTCCCGGCCGCCGGCGTCGGCGCAGCGGCGCAGGTGCGCCTCGTGGATGTACGACGCCGGGCGGGGATCGTCCACCCATTCCGAGCGGGCGCACGGTAACCATTCGGTGAGCGCACCCACCGGAACGGGGTAGTCGGCAAGTTCGGTGAATTCCATCAGTGTGTGTTCAGGTCCTGCCTAGCCGCGAAGGTGGCGCTTGATTCGGGCGAGCATCGCGGACATGCCACGCAGTCGCAGCGGACTGACGGCGTCGGCGAGCCCCAGTGCGGAGTAGAAATCGTCCGGGACTCCCAGGATGGCGGCAGCGCTGTGCCCGTCCAACCCCTGGTGCAGAATCGACGCGAATCCCCGCGTCGTCGGCGCTTCCGCGGGGGCGCTGAAATGCAGCCGCACATGCTCCGGGTCGGAGTCGTCGACCGACAGGAACAGCGGGGATTGGCACTCGGGTACCGGTTCCATCGCGTCCTGCGCGAGTTCTGCGGGCAGGGGCGCCAGTTCGCGGCTGAACTCCAGCAGCAACTGCAGCTTGTCCGAACCGTCGACGGCGGCGAAGTCGTCGACGATCTCGGCAAGCGAATCGGGTAATGCGGTCATGACGACGCGCCGGGAACATCTCCCGGCTCTTCACCCCTGACGATGGGAACGCGAACCATGTTGCCCCACTCCGTCCACGAACCGTCGTAGTTGCGCACGTTCGGGTAACCGAGCAGGTGGGTGAGGACGAACCACGTGTGGCTGGACCGCTCACCGATACGGCAGTACGCCACGATGGCGTCGTCGGCGGAGACACCGCCGTAGATCTCGTTCAGCTCACCGCGCGAACGGAAACGGCTGTCGGGTGCTGCCGCCTTGGCCCACGGAATGCTCAGCGCACTCGGAATGTGCCCGCCGCGCAGGGCCCCTTCCTCGGGGTAGTCGGGCATGTGGGTGCGTTCGCCGGTGTACTCCTGGGGCGAACGCACGTCGATCAGCGGTCCCTCGCCGAGGTGATCGAGAACGTCGTCCTTGAACGCGCGGATCGGGGCGTCGTTGCGCTCGACCACCGGGTAATCGGTGGGGGACGTCTCGGGGACGTCGAACGCGGTGTCCCGGTTCTCGGCGATCCACGCATCGCGGCCGCCGTCGAGGAGACGGACGTCCTCGTGGCCGAAGAGCGTGAACACCCAGAGTGCGTACGCCGCCCACCAGTTGCTCTTGTCGCCGTAGATGACGATGGTGTCGTCGCGGCTGATGCCCTTGCGGCTCATCAGGTCGGCGAACTGCTCACCGTTGATGTAGTCACGCGTCACCTGATCGTTGAGATCGAGGTGCCAGTCGACCTTGACGGCGCCGGGAATGTGGCCGACGTCGTAGAGGAGCACGTCCTCGTCCGACTCCACGACCTTGAGGCCGGGCGTTCCCAGATTCGCGGAGAGCCACTCCGTCGACACGAGTCGACCGGGGTTGGCGTACTCGGCGAAGGACTGGGTTGGATCTGGCGCTACGGGCACGGGTGGGCTCCTGGGGCAGATGCGGCGGGGACGCATCAATTCTATGCGGACGCCGGAAGTTCGTCCGACCGGCGTTCACAGTCACCGTCCGCGGGCCGTGAGGGAGCCACGGCCGGGGCGTACATTCGCTTCCGAACGGAGGCCACATGCCCGACATCTCGACGCGCGCCGACCTGGAAGTTCTTCTCCGGCACTTCTACGGCCGGGCATTCGCCGACCCGATTCTCGAACCGGCCTTCGAGACGCTCGCGGTGGTCGGCGTGGACGATCACCGCGAGCGTCATGTGCGACTTCTGGGAGACGGTCCTGTTCCGCACCGGCACCTATCGCGGCAGCGTCGCTGCCGTGCACCTGGCGCTGCACGGCAGTCACGGCTTCACCGCCCTCCACTTCGACCGGTGGGTCGAGTTGTGGGCCTCGAGCGTCGAGGAACTGTTCGACGGTGACGTCGCACAGCGGGCCACCCGGGAGGCAGCCACCATCGCACGCGCGATGCGCAGGCGGCTGCTCGATCCCACCGGCCCTCAGACGACCGGAGTGCCCTCCAGGTTCAGCTGACTGGTGAGCTCCGCGATGGGCGTGACGCCGTTCTCGCAGATGTCCTGCATGATCTCGCGCAGCCGCACGAGGAACTCCGTGACCGCACGCCGCGCCGTCGACGTCTCCGGGAACCTCGATCGCAGGGCGAGACCCCGCTGAGTGCGTGAGATCCAGAACTGGGCGTCGTCCGCGACCGTCACATTGCTGATGTGGTGCGCGTTCAGCTGGTCGTGATCGTCCGTGCCCGGCAGCCGGCGGTAGTCGATGTACGAGACCATGAACACGTCGGTGCGGGTGCGGCGGTATCCGTCGCCGAGCGCCTCCCTCACCTGAGCCATCGTCACACCCTTCAGGGTGAGCGCGGTGCGGAACGAGGCGTGAGTGTGCGCCAGTGACGACTGGAAATCGCAGTCGGGTGTCAGTTCGACCGTCAGCGGCGCGCTCGTCGTGAGCCACCCGATTGCGTTGGCCCACTGCGGGTCCTGGCGAATGTGCAGGGGAAACTGCAACGGCATCCGGGAGACGCCGTTGATCGACTGCACCGCCATCCCCATCGCGGTGAGCGTGCCGGTGAAGAGGCTGCCCCCGGAATCGAGGCATATCTCCTCGAACCGCTCGGTGCCTGCCGCGTCGAGGAGGGGCCGGACGTCGGCGCCCTGCGGGGCGGGTTTGCCCGCCTCGACACCGAGGTCGAGCGGAAAACTGGGCGCGGTTCCGCCGCACCTCTCGTAGAAGCGTGCCCATTCGCGCACCCGGGGGTCACCGATCTCGGTGACGGGCGCCTCGGCCTCGAGTTCGCAGTACCGCAGGAAACTCCCGGGATCGCCGAGTTCCGCCGTCAGATCCGCCTCGGTGAGCACGCCCGCGCCGCCGAGTCCGACGAGTTTCTGATAGATCTGCCGGAGTTCGCCCAGCGCGATGACCAGTGAATATCCGTCGACGAGAGTGTGATCGAACGCACTGACCACCGTGTAGTGGGAATCGCGTTCGATCGTCGCGAACAGGTAGGCCGGGAAGGTCAGCGGATCGCACGCTGCGGTGAAGCGAAACCGCAGATGCTCGCGGAGTTCGTGCGATGACGTCGTCACCGACGACTCGGACGCGACCACCATGATGTCCTCGGGATCGAGATCCACCCGCTCCATCGCGTCCGGACTCACGTCGAACCCGGTCTGCAGTGTGTCGTGGCGCCGAATGAAATGCACCAGCGCCTGCGCGAGCGCGTCCCGGTCGAGTTTGCCGGGAAGGTCGAAAGCTGCTGCCATCCAGACGCTTCGGCCGACGCCGTGCGTGCGCGCGGTATCGAGATGGAACTGCTGGTTGTACGACGGTGGCACCGCGGACGGGGAGACCGCACCCGGTGCGACGGACCATTCCGTCACCAGGCCGGGTTCGAGCATGTACCGATCGATCGACGTGACGTGCACTACTCCGCCCCTGCGGCAGTCGGCGAGCCCGCGGCCACCGGTGCGAACGGCGAGACCGTGTAATCGCCCTCCCGGGCCACGGTTTTCATGACGGTCGACAACCGTTCGGCGTACGCGGTGACGGACCGGTGCGCCGCGTCGGTATCCGGATGCGAGATCGCCATCCATGTGCCCTCGAGGACCCGGTTGATCCAGATCGACGCGATCTGCGTGGCCTTGCCCCCGACGATGCCGGTCGCCCGGGTCGACACGAAATTCTCGGTCTGCGGCAACCGGCGCCCGT
Organism: Rhodococcus sp. 4CII; assembly: GCF_014256275.1. Lineage (NCBI taxonomy): Bacteria > Bacillati > Actinomycetota > Actinomycetes > Mycobacteriales > Nocardiaceae > Rhodococcus > Rhodococcus sp. 4CII. Next base: position 930,780 of record NZ_JACCFE010000002.1, on the reverse strand, counting down.
CGATGTACGACACGATCGGGGGCGGAGCCAGTGTGGTGTGCTGCGACATCGCCTCCGGACCGGCGTGAGTGAGCACGGTGTCGATCACCTGCTGAACGGACACTTCGCCGAGCGCCTTGCCCGACCGGTAGGCGGCCTGTGCGCGCTGGGCGAGACCGGTGAACGTCGCGGCATCCCCGAGGGGCGAACCCGACCGGAACGAGATTGATGAACCACCCCTGGGACCAGTAGAACTGCGGATCGTTGCGGGTGGTCACGGGAGACAGAGCCATGTAGCGGTCGCGCCCGACCAGTTCGTGTTCGGTAATGGCGAGAGCCGCGAACACCCCGCCGATGAAGTTGGACCCGTTGGCCTTGCACACGGCGCCGAACCGCTCGCACTCGTCGGCGTCGGCGAGGTCGAAACGGCTTCCGATGGCCGGCTGGGGTGCGTCGGCGGCGCCGAGGTCCAGGGGGAAGCTCGGGAAGGTCCCGCCGTTGCGGGTCAGGTGCCCGATCCAGCCGTGCACCTCGGGAGAGGCGAGGGTCAGCGTCGCCGCCTTCTCCCGTTCCTTCCGGCTGTACTCCACGTAACTGCCCGGTGCGGGCAGTTCCGGCGAGGTGCCGTCGAGTTCTGCCTGATAGATGATCCGCGTCTCGGCGAAGGTGAGGATCATCGACTGCATGTCGGTGTGGGCGTGATCGACGGCGTGGAACAGGGTGAAGCTGTCGTCCGCTGCAGGCGCCTCGGTGTCGTAGTGCTCGACGACACCGAACACGAAGGCAGGCCAGCCGAGCGCGCTCGTGTCGTTCGCGAAGCGCGCCGCGATGTGGTCGCGGACCTGCTCGGAGGTGGTGAGGGTCTCGCCCTCGTGCGGGACGAGCGCGATGGAGTCGGCGGGCACGACGTGCCGACGGACGGCGTTGCTCGTGTCCGTCGGGTCGGCGTCGGCGTTCGCGAAGGAGAACCAGCTGTGCAGCGTGTCGTGGCGCAGGACGTACCGCTCGAGGGAGCGAGTCATCGCCTCGGTGTCGAGCCTGCCGGGGAAGTCGAAGGCGATGCCGATCCAGGGCGACTGGGTCTCCCCGTTGTTCGCCGCCAATCGTGCGCGCCGCAGGTGCCGCTCCTGCATGGTGGTCGGCAGTGCCGGATCCACCGGCGCCACGGCAGCCGCCCGTGCACTCGTATCCGTGACTTTCCACTCGACGACCCGCCCAGGCTCCGGCTTCCAGTGGGTGATCAAGTTCAAGTCCATCGAGCGGCTCCTGATGTGTCGATTGAGAGGTTGCGAGTTCGGTCGGTGTGGCGCGGACTTCTCGCAACAGGATGCGGCACCGGGTGCCTTACCGCGAGAGGTAGAGAAGTATGAGACTGATTGCAGGTCGGTCCCGATCCAGTCAAGTGTCGAGCACAAGGGTCGTGCGCTGCAAGTTCCTCACGTACCATGCAGCAACCTTCGAGCGACCGCACAGCTTTCCGTGAGTGCCGAGCCGCTAGCCTGTCTCGATGCCTGCGACTCAGCGTGATGCACTCTATCGGGGTGAACTCGGTCGGTGGGTTCCGTGGCTGGGTCTGGCCACCAGTCTCGCCGCCGTGTTCATGCAACTGCTGGACGCGACCATCGTCAACGTCGCGCTTCCGAGCATCGCGGTCGATCTTGGGGCTTCGGTGTCGGCGCAGCTACTCATGGTCAGCGTCTACACACTGTCGTTCGCGTGCTCCCTGATCACGGCCGCACGATTGGGGGACCTGCTCGGACGGCGCCGGGTCTTCTTGACCGCGCTGGCCGTGTTCGTGACCGCCTCGCTGCTGTGTGGACTGGCGCAGTCGCCGACCGCTCTCGTCGCGTCCCGCGCGCTGCAGGGTCTGGCCGCGGGATCGATGTCAGCGCAGACGTTCGCCATCATCTCGGGGCTCTTCCCGAAACGGTCCCATCCGCGCGTGTTCGGTATTTACGGCGCGACCATCGGGCTCGCCACGATCTGTGGTCCCCTCGTCGGCGGGCTTCTCATTCAGTGGGATCTGTTCGGCTGGGGGTGGCGGTTGATCTTCTTCGTCAACCTCCCGCTCGGACTCGCCGCGCTGGTCCTCGGGTACTTCTATCTCGTCGACGCGAAGCCCGACGTGGTCCACGGCGGTGGCACCGGCCGCCGCGAAGCGCGGAGCCTCGACATGGGCGGCGCCGTGCTGTCGGCGCTCGGATTGTTCCTCCTGATCTTTCCGCTGGCCGAGGGCCGGGAACGGGGCTGGCCGACGACCATCGTAGTGATGCTGCTGTGTTCGGTACCGGTGCTGATCGCGTTCGTCGTCTACGAGTGGCGACTCGGGCGCCGCGGCGGCGACCCCGTCCTGCGACTGCAGTTGTTCACCGACCGCGCGTTCTCCCTCGGCGCGGCCATCGCGTTCGTGTTCTTCGGCACGCTCACATCGCTGATCTTCACCATCTCCCTCACCCTGCAGTTCGGGTTCGGGTTCTCCCCGCTGCGGGCAGGTGTGATGACGTTGCCCTGGGCGCTGGGGACGGGCCTCGCCGCGCTGGCCTCCGCCGTGGTCTACCGGCGCATCGGCAACCTCGTCCTGCCGTTGGGAATGGCCTTGTTCGCCGGCTCCCTCGTCGTGCTTTCGGCGCAACTGCTGCACGAGGGAACCGATCCGCGCTGGTCGGCGCTGGCCGGCCCACTGTTCGTCGGGGGAGCCGGCCTCGGACTGTTCGTGGCACCGCTCCAGACGGCGATTCTCGCGACCGTGCAGCCGCAGAACGCGGGTTCGGTGTCGGGCCTACTCCCGACCGTCCAGCAGGTGGGCAGTTCGATCGGGCTCGCGGTGATCGGGGTGGTGTTCTTCAATCTCGTCGCGACGCAGTCCGCAGATGCGGTCCAGGCGGAACGGCCTGCGCTGACCGCTGAGCTCGCCGCGGTCGGGGTGCCGCCGGGGCTGATCCCGCGTGCGGAGGAGACGTTCGTGCGGTGCGCGACGGAACAGCTCGGGTCCACGTCCCCGATGAAGGTGCCCGATGAGTGCCGGTCGCTGGGATCCGGGGGCGCCTCGCTCGGAGCGGCGCAGCAGCAGATCGCCGATTCCGATGTAGTGGCTGCACGGGAATCGACCCGCAGCGCGGCGGGTGAGGCGTTCCTCCAGGCGGAACGCCGAATCCTCTGGATCATCGCGGCGGTCGCCGCGGCGATCGGTGTGGCGTCGCTGACGCTGCCGCGCCGCAATCAACCGGCCGACGACGTGTCAGTCGGCGTGGCCTGACGTCGCCCACAGTTCGGCGACACCGACTCCGACCTCCGCGAGCAACGTGCGGACGAGGGGCAGTCCGATGCCGATCACACTGGACGGATCGCCCTCGATGCGGTCCACGAACCATCCGCCGAGGCTGTCCAGGGTGAACGCACCCGCAACCTGGAGTGGTTCGCCCGTCGCGAGGTAGGCCTCCAGATCCGCGTCGGGCGGGCTCGCGAAATGGACGACGGTCGCGCTGTGGTCGTGCGCGTCGCCCACGACCGTTCCGTTCACGAGGCGCAGGACGCTGTGCCCGGTGAGCAGGGTCGCGCTCCGGCCTGCCATCGCCGACCAGCGGGCACGGGCGACGTCGACGGTTCCCGGTTTACCTTGCAGGGAGCCGTCGATGAGCAACATGGAGTCGCATCCGACGACTACCGCGTCGGAGATCCCGTCCCGCGCGAGAACCGGGAGGACGTCGTTCGCCTTCGCGCGCGCCAGTTCGGTGACGACGTGCTCGGGGGCTGCTTCGGCACCGAGTGCCGCGATGATCGCATCCTCGTCGACTCCGGAGACCCGCACCACCGGTTCCACCCCGGCGCTGCGCAACACGGCCAGCCGCGCCGGGGATGCCGAGGCGAGAACGAAGGACGTCACGAGGCCCTGATCAACGCCGGTACGCCGACACGTTCGGGAATGCGTACGGGGAGAACGGGGCGTTGCTGCGATGCATGCGAGTGGGGGCACCCCAGGACTCGGGTGGGAGGTACGAATCCGGGTCGCCGCTGCCCGCCGCTGCGACCGCGGAGAGCACCGCGACGAGCGCCGCGATCTCCTCGTCGGACGGGGAACCCCTGACCACGGTCAGGAAAGGCTCGCCGGGCGCGGCGACATCCCCGTCACCCGGCGCGTCGGTAGCCACGCTGTCCGAGAGCGTCGTGTCTGCCGCGGATCCGTTGACCGACGACGCCGCGTTCGCTCCGCTGTCGGTGCGCACGTCGTCCTCGGTGAGGGCGGTCACTCTGTCCAATGATTCGCCGACGCTCATAGCGGGATGTTCCCATGCTTCTTGGGCGGGAGGGTGACCATTTTGCGTTCGAGCAGGCGCAGGGCGGCCACGATCTGTCCGCGGGTGTGGGACGGGGGGATGACGGCGTCGACGTAGCCGCGTTCGGCGGCGACGTACGGGTTGACGAGGGTGTCTTCGTATTCCTGTTGCAGTTGCAGGCGCAGGGCGTCGACGTCGTCACCGTTGCGGGCGGCCTCGAGCAGTTGTTTGCGGTAGACGAACCCGACGGCGCCGGAGGCGCCCATCACGGCGATCTGGGCGGTGGGCCAGGCCAGGTTGACGTCGGCGCCCATGTGCTTGGAGCCCATCACGTCGTAGGCGCCGCCGTAGGCCTTGCGGGTGATGACGGTGATCTTCCCGACGGTGGCCTCGCCGTAGGCGTAGAGCAGTTTCGCGCCGCGGCGGATGATGCCGTTGTATTCCTGGTCGGTGCCGGGCAGGAATCCGGGGACGTCGACGAGGGTGATGATGGGGACGTTGAACGCGTCGCAGGTGCGCACGAACCGGGCCGCCTTTTCGGAGGCGTCGATGTCGAGGCAGCCGGCGAAGACGGTGGGCTGGTTGGCGACGATGCCGACGGAGCGGCCGTCGACGCGGCCGAAGCCGACGACGATGTTGCCGGCGCGTTCGGCCTGGACCTCGAGGAATTCGTCGTCGTCGAGGATGCGGCGGATGACCTCGTGCATGTCGTAGGGCTGGTTCGCCGAGTCCGGGATGAGGGTGTCGAGTTCGAGGTCCTCGGCGGTGAGCGAGTCTTCGAGGGCTCCGGTGATCGGGTCGGTGGGGATCATCCGGGGGGCGGCGGCCTGGTTGTTGGACGGCAGGTAGGACAGCAGGTCCTTGACGTAGTCCAGGGCGTCCTGTTCGCCGGAGGCGACGTAGTGGGCGACGCCGGACTTGACCATGTGGGTGTGGGCGCCGCCGAGATCTTCCATGGTGACGTCTTCGCCGGTGACGGTCTTGATCACGTCGGGGCCGGTGACGAACATCTGGGAGGTCTGGTCGACCATGACGACGAAGTCGGTCAGGGCGGGGGAGTACACGTGGCCGCCGGCGGCGGGGCCCATGATCAGGGAGATCTGCGGGATGACGCCGGAGGCTTGGACGTTGCGGTGGAAGATTTCGCCGTACAACCCGAGGGAGACGACGCCTTCCTGGATGCGGGCGCCGGCGCCTTCGTTGATGCCGATCAGGGGGCGGCCGGTCTTGAGGGCGAGGTCCATGACCTTGACGATTTTTTCGCCGTAGATTTCGCCGAGGGAGCCGCCGAAGACGGTGGCGTCCTGGGAGAACACGCACACGTCGCGGCCGTCGACGGTGCCGTAGCCGGTGACGACGCCGTCGCCGACGGGGCGGTTGTCGGCGAGGCCGAAGTTCACGCTGCGGTGCCGGGCGAGGGCGTCGAGTTCGACGAACGAGCCGTCGTCGAGCAGGGCGGTGATGCGTTCGCGGGCGGTGAGCTTGCCCTTGGCGTGGACCTTCTCGACCGCGGCTTCACCGCTCGGGTGCTGCGCCTGGGCCTGACGATTACGCAGGTCGGCGAGCTTTCCCGCCGTCGTGTGAATATCGGGCGTACTCGCCGACTCCGCCGCGCTCGGCTCCTCAACAGTGGTCATGACAGGTCAGCTTAACGAGAGCGGGCGACGTTCCGGCAAGGGAGGTGGTCAGGCGGCACGTTGCCCCGACCCGGCTACTGACCAGTACCTTTTCCTGCTCGTCCTAGGCTGTGGGGATGTGGACCGACCTGAACCGACCCCCGCTCAACGCCGACAATCTGCGGGCTGCGCTCGTCCGCGGTGACGACGACAGCGATACCCGCAGGTTCTGGTCGCGGCTCGACGTCGTCCAGGAGACCGGGTCCACCAACGCGGACCTTCTCGCGCGGGCCGCGGCGTCGAACAGCGACCGGCACGTGCTGCTCGCCGAATTCCAGGGCAGCGGCCGGGGCCGCCACTCGCGCGCCTGGGTGAGCCCGCCGCAGGCACAGATCGCGGTCTCCGCGCTCCTGACGATGCCGGGGATGGGGGTGGGTGACATGGGGTGGCTGCCGCTCCTGACCGGAGTCGCCGTCGTCGATGCGCTGCGTGCCGTCGCGAAGGTACCCGCGGAACTGAAGTGGCCCAACGACGTCCTGATCGACGGTCGCAAGGTCGCCGGGATCCTCGCCGAGGTGTCCGCCACCACACCGGATCCCGCGGTGGTCGTCGGGATCGGACTCAACGTCAGCCTCACGAGAGACGAACTTCCCGTGGCACACGCGACGTCGCTCGTGCTCGAAGACGCCGAGGTCAGCGACCGTGACACCCTCGTACGTGCGGTGCTCCGCGCGATCGCCGACCGCTGGCAGCAATGGCACGACTCCAACTGGGACGTCACCGAACTCGCGGAGGCCTACCGCGCGCGCTGCGGCACCCTCGGTCAGCGGGTGCGCGCCGAACTGCCCGGCGGGCGTGAGCTGATCGGCATCGCCACGGACGTCGACGCCGAGGGGCGGGTCGTGATCGCGCCGGACGGCCAACCCGGCACGGTCGCCGTCTCCGCAGGTGACATCACACATTTACGCCCGGTGCGCACCGATTAGTGCGACACTGTGGTACATGAGTACCTCAATTCCGGAGTCCTCTGTCATCGCAGCCCGGCGCACGTTGACCGGCCTCACGGTGGTGCTCGGTCTGCTCACCCTGGGACTGGGCATCGCAGTGCTCGTCTGGCCGCACGTCACGCTCACCGTGCTGGCCGTCCTGATCGCCATCCAATTCTTCGGATTCGGCATCGTCCAGATCATCCGGGCGTTCGCCGACGTCGACGCCGGAGGTGGAACGCGCACACTGGTGGGCGTATCCGGCGCCCTCGCAATACTTCTGGCGTTCCTCGTACTGCGGAGCCCCCTCCAGACGGTCGTGATCATCGCGCTCGTCGTCGGTGCGTGGTGGGTGTTCCGCGGCGTCCTCGACATCGTCGCGGGCGCGTCGGGTTCGGTCGCGGATCGCGGGCTGACCATCGTGCTCGGGGTGATCAGCGTTGTCGCCGGGGCCATCGTGCTTCTGCAGCCCGAACTGTCGCTCGAGGTATTCGTGATCGTGGTCGGAGTGTGGATGGTGCTGTACGGCATCATCATCGTCGTCACCCCGATCGTGCTCAGCCGCATGCGGTAGAGGCACACTCTTCGCATGGGATATCCGGAGGACGCCCTTGCCGAGGACGAAGAACTGCTGCTTCACCGTCATCCGCACTGGAAGATGCTGCTGCTTCCGGCCGTCACCTTCCTGCTGGCGACGGCAGTAGCGGGTTTCGCGGCGGGCTTCGCGGAGAACAAGCTGGACGGTTCCGCGTTGACCGTCGTGCTCGTCGTCATCCTCGCGCTGTGGCTCGCGCTGGTCGTATGGCGCTGCGTCGCGCCGTTTCTCAGCTGGAAGTTCACCCACTTCATCGTCACCGACCGTCGCGTCCTCATCCGCCAGGGTGTGATGACACACACCGGGATCGACATCCCCATGGGGCGCATCAGCAACGTCCAGTTCCGGCACGGCCTCCTCGACCGAATGCTCCGCACCGGAACGCTCGTCATCGTGTCCTCTTCCGACGATCCGCTGGAATTCGACGACATCCCCGACGTCCAGCGCGTCCATTCGCTGCTCTACCACCAGGTGTTCGACGCGATGGATCTTCACCGTGACCACGAGCGCGACGACCCGCGTGGCGACGCCGACACCGGCAAAGGCTGGTAACCGGACACAGCGGTCTCCGCGCCTCCGTACGCTGTGGAGGTGACTGCAGTTTTGCTTGCCGAAGATGACGAAGCCATTGCCGCCCCGCTGTCGCGGGCACTGGGCCGGGAGGGATACGACGTCACCATCGAGCAGACCGGCCCGGCAGCGCTGGAGCAGGCCCTCGACGGTGCATACGACCTGCTGATCCTGGACCTCGGCCTGCCCGGCATGGACGGACTCGAGGTGTGCAGGCAAGTGCGCGCCCACAGTTCGGAACTGGCGGTGCTCATGCTCACCGCACGCACCGACGAGGTCGACTTCGTCGTCGGCCTCGACGCGGGCGCCGACGACTACGTGGGCAAGCCGTTCCGGTTGGCGGAGTTGATGGCCCGCGTGCGCGCCCTGCTGCGGCGTCGCGGCGGCGGTGAGGACTCGGTCGTCGAGGTCGGCGGCATCCGGCTCGAGCCCGCGGCCCGCCGGGTGCTCGTCAACGGAACCGAGATCGCCCTCGCCAACAAGGAGTACGAACTGCTCCGGGTCCTGCTCGAGCACGCGGGCCAGGTGGTGTCCCGCGACACCATCCTCGCGGAGGTCTGGGGCGACGTGGAACTGCGCGGCTCGAAGACCCTCGACATGCACATGTCGTGGCTACGCCGGAAGATCGGTGACGAGGGCCCCGCCGCCGAGCGTCGCATCGCGACGGTCCGCGGCGTCGGCTTCCGCATCAACACCGACTAGGCGGGGTAGTGCGCCGCAGAATTCTCCAGTCGATCCTCGCAGTCGTGATCCTGACGGCGCTGCTGCTCGGTGTGCCGCTCATCTACACGGCATGGTTGTGGGTCGAGGATTTCAACCGCAGCGATCTCCAGGTCCGGCTCGACCGGATGGCGACCGAGATCATCAATCAGGAGGGCGTCAACGGCGTCGTCGAGGGCGACCTCGACACGAACTCCCTGCGCTTGCTGACCCCGGCCGGGGGACGGCTCGTCGTGGTGTATCCGACCACCGACGACGGCGCCGCCCGCGTGGACATCGGTGAGCCCGCCGTGCAATCGCCGCTCGTGGAGTCCCTCGCGATGGGCACGTCCGGTTCGCTCCGTCTCGAGGTGCCGTCGGACGAGATGCGCACCCAGCAACGGCAGGCGGTCGGGGCCGTCGCCCTGCTGGTGCTCGTGTCCATCGCCGCCGGGACCGTGGTCGCGTATGTCACCGCGAAGCGGCTCGCCGACCCGCTCCGGGACGTCGCCGACCGGGCGGCCCGCCTCGCCGAGGGCGACTTCCGGCCCGACGTGCGGCGCCACGACATCCCCGAACTCGACCGCGTCTCCGACGTCCTCGACTCCGCGACCGTCGAAATCGCGGGACGGCTGCAGCGCGAACACGCACTCGTCGCGGATGTCTCCCATCAGCTCCGCAGCCGGCTGACGGCCGTCCGTCTCCGGCTCGACGAACTGTCCGTGCACTCGGACCCCGCGGTCGTGGTGGAGGCGGACGAGGCGATGGCGCAGGTCGACCGACTGACGGTCGCGATCGACGAACTGGTCCGTTCGTCGCGCAGCACCGGCACCGAGACCCAGGTGTCGGTGATCCGGGAGCTCAGCGTCGTCATCGCCGACTGGAAACGGCCCTTCGAGGACGCCGGCCGCACGCTGCTGCTGCGGGGCGACACGAACGTGATGGCGTCCACCACCGGTTCGCGGCTCCGCGAGGCGGTCGCCGTCCTCGTCGACAATGCGCTCATGCACGGGGCGGGAACGTGCACGGTCGCGGTGCGCCTGATTCAGGGGCAGACGCTCCGGTCACCCGGCAACGACACATCACCCCGCGAGGCCACGGTGTGTGTGGAGGTGTCGGACGAAGGCGTCGGAGTCAGCAACGACCTGGCGCCGCACATCTTCGACCGCGGTTTCTCGGGTGCCGGTTCGACCGGTGTGGGGCTGGCGCTGGCTCGCGCCCTCATAGAGGCCGATGGTGGCCGGCTGGAACTGCAGCGACGCCGCCCGGCCCTGTTCGCGATCTTCGTCCCGATCGCCCGCGAGCACGTGCCGACACGGGTCACCGGGATCAGGGAGCCCCGCTGACGATCAGGCGTGGCCGGACGGCTCCTCGGCGGCTTCGTCGACGAGATCCGGATCGATGAGGTGCACGTTCTCGTCCGGGAACGCGAACCGGCGCAGAGCCCAGAACCGGAACACCATCTGCAGCAGGTTGCCGATGATGTAGTTGAGCACGAAGTCGACGACGACCAGGGTGGTCAGGTTCTCCTGGTTGGCGCGGATGTCGAACACGTTGTTGGCGATCCACAGCGGCGCAGCGGCGAGAAGAACACCGATCCCGCTGATGCTGAAGAACAGTAAAGCCTCGTGGTGGCGTTCCCGTCCGCCCCGATTCTTGAACGACCATTCGCGGTTGAGGATGTAACTCAGGACGGTCGCCAGAATTCCGGAGAGAACCTTGGCGACAACGGGCTTCTCTTCGAGGATCGTGAGGCTCAACGAATAGAAGATCGCGAGGTCGAAGATCATGGTGGTGCCGCCCACGATCGCGAACTTGATCAGTTCGTGATGGCGCAACGCGAGGGCCCGAAAGGGCTGGGGAACGCGTGCAAGGACGCCGTCGACAAATGACACAACGGATGAGTTTACGAAAGTTCGACCGGATACCACCAATTGACGCCGAGATCATCAGGAGAATCACAGAAACTGTGGCCCGCCTACCTCGGCGGCGGAACCCGGCGCCGGACGTGACAAACTAGTGACCCGTGACCGGCAACTCTGATTCCACACCGCGTCCCACGACCCCCCGCGATCTGACCGCCGGGCAACCCGTCGTGACGATGATCGGTGGCGGCCAACTCGCGCGAATGACTCACCAGGCCGCAATTGCGCTCGGCCAGACGCTGCGCGTGCTGTCCGGCACCGCCGGCGAACCCGCCGCGCAGGTGAGCCCGGACGTCGTCCTCGGCAGCCACACCGACCTCGAGGCCCTCCGCAGGGCCGCGGTCGGTTCGCACGCGCTGACCTTCGACCACGAGCACGTGCCGACCGAGCACCTGGACGTCCTCGTCGCCGAGGGCGTCAACGTGCAGCCGCCGCCGCAGGCGCTCATCTACGCGCAGGACAAACTGGCGATGCGCCGCAAACTCGGCGAACTCGGCGCGCCGGTCCCTGCCTTCGCCGAGGTGACATGGGCCGAGGACGTCGTCAAGTTCGGTGCCGAACACGGGTGGCCGGTCGTCATCAAGGCGGTGCGCGGCGGCTACGACGGCCGCGGCGTGTGGATCACCGATGATTCCGACGAAGCCGAGCGCATCGTCACCCAGCAACTCGACAAGGGCGTATCCCTCCTCGTCGAGGAGAAGGTCGCGATGCGCCGCGAGCTGTCCGCGATGGTGGCCCGGTCACCGTTCGGGCAGGGCGCCACCTGGCCGGTCGTGGAGACGGTGCAACGCCACGGGCAGTGCGCCGTGGTCCTCGCTCCCGCCCCCGCGCTGCCCGACTCGGTCGCCGAAGCCGCCGAGGAACTGGCCCTGCGGATCGCGTCCGAACTCGGTGTGGTCGGCGCCATGGCCGTCGAGCTGTTCGAAACCACCGACGGCACACTCGTCGTCAACGAACTCGCGATGCGCCCGCACAACTCCGGCCACTGGACCATGGACGGCGCCCGCACCTCACAGTTCGAGCAGCATCTGCGTGCCGTTCTCGACTATCCCCTCGGCGACACCGCACCCCTCGCCCCGATCACGGTGATGGCGAACGTGCTCGGCGCGCCCACCGCACCCGAGATGAGCATGGACGAACGCGTCCACCATCTCTTCGCCCGGATGCCCGATGCAAAGATTCACCTCTACGGCAAGGGTGAACGCGAGGACCGGAAGATCGGCCACGTGAACATCGTCGGCGGACCCGGCTCGATCGACGACCCGGAGTACGTGGCACGAGTGCGCGAGCGCGCCGAGCGCGCCGCGCATTGGCTCTCGCACGCTGAATGGACCGACGGATGGGATGTACACGGTGAGTGACTCGGCAGCACGTCAGGGCGCACAGGTCGGACTCATCATGGGCAGCGACTCCGACTGGCCCACAATGGAGGCCGCCGCGGAGGCGCTCGCCGAATTCGGGGTGCGCTTCGAGGTCGGTGTCGTCTCCGCGCACCGCACACCGCAGCGCATGCTCGACTACGCGAAGGACGCCGCCGGCCGCGGCATCCAGGTGATCATCGCCGGCGCCGGTGGCGCCGCCCACCTGCCGGGCATGGTCGCGTCGGCCACTCCGCTGCCGGTCATCGGTGTGCCCGTCCCACTGAAGTATCTCGACGGCATGGACTCGCTGCTGTCGATCGTGCAGATGCCCGCCGGTGTCCCCGTGGCGACCGTCTCCATCGGCGGCGCCCGCAACGCGGGTCTGCTCGCCGTCCGCATCCTCGGCGCCGCCGACCCCGCCCTGCAGCAGCAGATGGTCGCGTTTCAGGACGGGCTCGAGAAGATGGTCCTCGACAAGGACAAGGCACTCCGCGACACGCTGATGGGCTGACCTATTCTGCGCAGATGAAACGCAGCCGCGGAGTGCAGATGATTCGCGCGTCGCGGGGCAACTTCCAGTCCGCCGCGATCACCCGCCTGGCGCTGGGGTATTCCCGGATGTGGGGGGCCCGCATTGTCTTCGACGACGAGTTCGGAATGTTCGTGTGCAGCGGCATGCGGGGTGGATATGCCCGCGGCGGGACGACCGTCGGCGGTGCGTTTCTCACGGGCCGGGAACCGGCCAGGCCGCTCGTGCGGCACGAAGCGGTCCACGCCGACCAATGGGCGAGGTACGGGTGGACGTTCGCGCTGCGCTATCTGTGCGAAGAGGTGCGGCGTCCCGGTGTCCGGAACCGGTTCGAGATCGCCGCGGGCCTCGCGGACGGCGGCTACCGGGAGAGTTGACGGGTGATCTTCTCGGTGCCCACGCGCCGGGATTGCGCGTCGGCGTCGGCGTTGGTCACCTGCACCAGTGACGCCCCGGCGGCGAAGACGGCGACGAGACCGTCGATCAGTGCGTCGGGGGAGTCCCACGCCTCCTCGGACAGCACGCGATCGGTTGCGGTGATGCCCCGTGACTCGGCGGAGGTACGTGCGGCGGCGAGGACGTCGTCGACGCCCTTGCCTGCGAGTGCGGGTCCGGCGACCGTCGGCCGGAACTGATCGCCGTGGACGCGCACGGACGTGGCGTAGTCGGTGATGCCGACGGGGAGGTCGGGGACGGGCCTGCCGAACGCGTCCAGCGACAGCGCCGCGACCTCTGGGACGTCCTCGACGTCGCCCAAGTGTTCAGCCGAGACGAGGGCGACGTCGGCGTCCGCGTCGGGTTCGAGGACGACCTCGGCGCCGGCCCACCACGCGCCGAGCAGGACGGCGGCGGTCTGCCAGTGTGCGGGCAGGAGCACCGCGACGCGGCCGCCGGGTTCGAGCGCGAACTCGTCCCGCAGCAGGTTGGCGGTCTTGGCCGCCCAGTTGGCGAGGGTCAGGGCCGACAGTTCGACCCGTTCGCCGGTCGCGTCGTCGTAGAACGTCACGCGCGGCCCGGCGGGGTCGTTCTTCAGGATGGGGTCGAGCAGGGCGTCGGTCAGCGTGCGGGACGCATGGTTCATGGACACAATCCGATTCTCGTTCTCTAGTTCACGCAACGCGGGCCCGACGACCCGGCGTCGATGGGCGGGCCGGACGGTGCCGGGGTGGGGGTCGTTCCTCCGGTGGACACGGGCTCGAGGCCCGTCTCCGAGGACCCGGACGAGGAGGACGTGGTGCTGGTGGTCTCGGCGGACGTCGGACCCTGGTAGTCGCTCGCCAGCACCACGCGCACGGAGCCCTCGGGAAGGCTCGCGTCGGTGTCGGTGGGGAGCCCGCCGAGCGCGGCGGCGACGGCCTTCGCGCTGTCGTCGTCGGCGGAGTGCGCGAAGACGGTGGTTCCGTTCACCGACTTGCCGGTGTAGTTGCCGACCTCGCCCTGGCTGTAGCCGAGCGAGTTCAGCGCCTCGGCGACACCGTTCGCGAGACCTCCGACGTCGCTGGCGTTGGCGACGTCGACGGTGACGGTGGACTTGTCGATGTCGGGTGTCTTCGACGTGGTGGTGTCCTCGGACTCGGTGGGCTCTTCGCCGACGAGCCCGGCCACGTACTTCTTCACGTCCTTCGGCTTCACCTCGACGATCGACTCGCCGTAGTCGGTCATGCCGTTGAGGTCGGCTACCGGAATCGTCTCGAACTGCACCTTGCCGCCGGCGAGGTCCTGCAGTTGGGTGGCGAACTCGATGATGTCCCAGTCGTCGTCGAGCACCACCGAACGTTGCACCGCGTCGCTGAGTTCGTTCAGCTTGCCCGGGTCGCTGAGCGTCTTCGCGGACAGCACCTTGCCGACGAGGGACGCCATGAACACCTGCTGACGCACGATGCGGTCGAGGTCGCCGCGCGGGAGGTCGTGGCGCTGGCGGACGAAGCTCAACGCGTCCGCACCCTTCAACGTCTGTTTCCCGGCGGGGAAGTGTGCGCCCGACAGATCCTCGTCGACCGGCTGGTTGAGGCAGACGTCGACGCCGCCGACCGCGTTGGTGAGGAGCACGAACCCGAGCAGCCCGACCTCGGCGTAGTGGTCGACGGTGATGCCGGTGAGGTCTGCCACCGATTTGACGAGTGCCTCACGGCCGGCCTTCGTCGACTCCGCCTCGGCCTCCTTGTCGGTGGCTCCGTCCTCGACGAGTTTCAGCCGCTCGGTCTCCTTGGTGGCGCCGTAGGCGGCGTTGATCTTCGACATGCCGATGCCCGGCACGTTCACGTAGGAGTCGCGGGGGATCGAGATGGCGGTGGCGGAGCTCCCGTCGTTCGGGACCCGGATGAGGACGATGGTGTCGGTGTTGGACGCCACTTCCTCGCCGGCGCGCAGGGAGTCGAGCTCCTCCTGCGAGAGGGGGTTGCCGTGGGCGTCGGTGCGGCTGTCCGTGCCGACCATGAGGATGTCGACGGCGCCGTCGGCGCTACCGCCGAGTCCCAGACCGCCCGCGGTTGCCAGATTGTTGCGCAGCGAGTCGATGCTGCGCCACGCGAATCCCGTGACGGCGAGGGCGAGCACCGACAGCACCGCGACAGCGATGTGAAGCGGCCGCCGAGCCGTGCTCGGGGGTGCGTCTGGTGCGGGTTGCTCGTGTGACACGGAAACCAGGCTACTGGTCGACGCGCCGGGAGCAGGGAGGCGTGGATCGGCGTGCCAGACTGGTCCTCGTGACGAACATCCTTGTGACCGGTGCCGGGGGGCAACTGGGTGGACACCTTCTCCGACGGGCCGGCGCGATGGGCGTCACGGCCCGTGGTGTGGGGTCGAACGAGCTCGACATCACGGATCGCGCCGCGGTGGATGCGCAGGTCGAGGGCGGATCCGTGGTGATCAACTGCGCGGCCTACACCGCGGTCGATGCCGCGGAGTCGGACGAGCAGACCGCGTCGGCGGTCAACGAACTCGGGCCGGCGAACCTGGCGGCGGCGTGCGCACGGGTGGGGGCCCGGCTGATTCACGTCTCCACCGACTACGTGTTCGCCGGTCAGGGCGACACGCCGTACGAGGTGGACGACCCGACCGGTCCCGCGACTGCGTACGGACGCACCAAGCTAGCGGGCGAGCGGGCCGTCCACGCTGCGCTTCCGTCAGCGCACGTCGTCCGCACCGCGTGGGTGTACACGGGAGTCGGTTCCGACTTCGTGTCGACCATGCGCCGACTGGAGCGGGAACGTGACGCGATCGACGTCGTCGACGATCAGGTGGGCTCGCCCACATTTGCCGGCGACCTGGCGGACGCGCTGCTCGAACTCGCCGGTCGCAGCGATGTCGACGCACCGGTGCTCCACGCCACCAACGGGGGCCGGGCGAGTTGGTTCGACCTCGCGCGGGCCGTGTTCGAGGAGGCGGGTGCCGACCCGCAGCGAGTGCGCCCGTGCACGAGCGCCCAGTTCGTGCGGCCTGCGCCGAGGCCGGCCTTCTCGGTCTTGTCGGGCAGCGCCTGGTCCGGCGCCGGGCTGACCCCGCTGCGCCCGTGGCGGGACGCACTGCATGCGGCGCTGCATGCAGTGGTGTGAGGCGGACCCTCGTCCAACGGCTACGCTTGCCCGCGTGAGTTCGAAGCTGGCCGTGGTGACGGTGACCTATTCGCCAGGTGAGCATCTGGAACAGTTCCTGTGCACTCTCGCCGAGGCGACGAAGGAAGATCCGCAGGTCGTGATGGCCGACAACGGATCGACGGACGGCGCCCCCGAGGCCGCGGACGCGGCGCACGAGCACGTGCGCCTGCTGCGGACCGGCGGGAACATCGGCTATGGCGGTGCTATCAACAGGGCTGTGGCGGAGATCGACGAGGACATCGAGTTCGTCGTCATCGCCAATCCGGATGTGCGCTGGGCGCCCGGATCGATCGACGTTCTCCTCGCGGCCGCTGAGCGCTGGCCACGGGCGGGCGCGCTCGGACCTCTCGTTCTCGAACCCGACGGAAGCGTCTATCCGTCTGCGCGCCAGGTACCCGACCTCGTGTCGGGGGCGGGGCACGCCGTGCTGGGCACGGTGTGGCCGTCGAACCCGTGGACCGCCGGTTACCGGCAGGAGAACGAGACGGTCAGCGAGAGGACGGTCGGCTGGTTGTCCGGCTCGTGCCTGCTGATGCGTCGTGTGGCGTTCGACTCGATCAACGGTTTCGACTCCCGCTACTTCATGTACATGGAGGACGTCGATCTCGGTGACCGCCTGGGCAAGGCCGGATGGCTCAACGTGTACGTGCCGTCCGCCGAGGTCACCCACGCGAAGGGTCACGCCGCGGGCAAGCACCCGGAACTGATGCTGCCCGCGCATCATCAGAGCGCATACCGGTTCCAGGCCGACCGCCATCCGCACTGGTGGCAGGCGCCCCTGCGGTGGGCGCTCCGGGGAGGATTGGCGGTGCGGTCGAAGATCGCCGTGGCTGCGGCGGTCCGGGAACGTCGGAAGAATCGGAACGAGGGGGGAACGACTCATGGCAATTGAGAAGACGACGGATGCGGTGGTGCTGGTCGGCGGTCAGGGGACGAGGCTTCGTCCGCTGACACTGTCGGCGCCCAAGCCCATGCTGCCCACTGCGGGCCTTCCGTTCCTCCAGCATCTGCTCGCGCGGATCGGGGCGGCGGGGATCACGCACGTGGTTCTCGGGACGTCGTTCAAGGCGGAGGTCTTCGAGGAGTACTTCGGCGACGGATCCAAGCTGGGTCTGGAGATCGACTACGTCACCGAGACCGAGCCTCTCGGAACCGGCGGTGGCATCCGGAACGTTCTGCCGAAACTACGCGGCGAACACGCCATGGTCTTCAACGGCGACGTTCTCGGGGGCACCGACCTCGGAGCGATCCTCGACACCCACCGGACCCGGCACGCCGACGTGACCCTGCACCTGGTTCGGGTCGGGGATCCGCGGGCGTTCGGCTGTGTGCCCACCGACACCGACGGCCGGGTCACCGCGTTCCTCGAGAAGACGCAGGACCCGCCGACCGACCAGATCAACGCCGGGTGCTATGTCTTCAAGCGGGAGATCATCGAACAGATCCCCGAGGGACGCCCGGTGTCGGTGGAGCGCGAGGTGTTTCCGTCGCTGCTGGCCGACGGCGCCAAGGTGTACGGCCACGTCGACTCCTCGTATTGGCGCGACATGGGTACCCCCGAGGACTTCGTGCGGGGTTCCGCGGACCTGGTCCGCGGCATCGCCCCGTCACCCGCGCTGGACGGCCCCCGCGGCGAATCGCTCGTCCACCCGGGTGCAGGTGTCGCCCCCGGCGCACTGCTGATCGGCGGAACGGTCGTCGGCCGCGGCGCCGAGGTGGGTGCGGGTGCGCGCCTCGACGGGGCGGTGCTGTTCGACGGTGCCGTGGTCGAGGCCGGAGCGACCGTCGAACGGTCCATCATCGGATTCGGCGCGCGGATCGGTCCGCGGGCCCTCGTGCGTGACGCGGTGATCGGTGACGGCGCCGACGTCGGCGCCCGATGCGAACTTTTGCGCGGGGCACGCGTGTGGCCCGGTGTGACGCTGCCCGACGGCGGGGTCAGGTTCAGCACGGACGTGTGAGAGGCGTAGCGCCGCTACCGCAGTCCGGCCACGTGCACGAGGTGGTCGATCGTCGCCTTCTCCGCGTTCGGCGGCAGCGCGTCGACCGGCCACCACCGGAGATCCGTCGATTCGGAGCTTCGCACGATGTGCGCATCGGGACGCGCGCGGACGAGGAATCGGAGATCCAGGTGCCGGGTCGGCTGTCCGAGTGAACACGTGATCGGGTGGGTGTGCGCCGACAGCAGGTCCGGGTCGATCCGGAGGTCGGGAATTCCCGATTCCTCGCACGCCTCCCGCAGCGCGGCGTCGACGACCGTGTCGTCGGAAGGCTCACAGTGCCCACCCAATTGGATCCACCGGCCGACCCGAGGATGCAGGGTGAGAAGCACATGACATCCTCCCTCGTCGAGGACGAGGGAGGACGCCGTGATGTGTCCGGGTGCGTATTCACGCAGGCAGCCGAGAGGCGCCGACGCGAGGAACGCGAGCATGGTGTGCCGCAGCGATTCGTCGTTCTCGTCGAGGGTCTTCCAGCCCTCGAGCGCGGCGGTCGCGGTTCGGTGTAGTGATTCGGCGCTCATGGCTCGACGGGTTATTTCTCGATCAGGGCGTCGCCGGGGTCGGCGGCGGTGCGGGGTGTCAGTGGTTCGAGGGGGTGACCGACCGCGATCGCGCCGAGGGGGTGCCAGTCCGCGGGCAGGTCGAGGACGTCGCGGACGGTGTCGGCGGCGAAGATCGTCGAACCGATCCAGCAGCTCCCGATTCCCTTGGTCGCCAACGACACCAGCAGACCCTGCACCGCCGCACCGACCGCGACGGTGAACATCGTTGCCTCCGCCGCCCGCCTCCGCGGATCGGGATAGTCGTGGGCGCCGTCGGGGATGCAGAACGGGACGATCACCTCCGGGGCATCCCACAGGATGTTCCCGCGGGCCACCCGCGCCTGCACGGCATCGGCGCTCAGGCCGTCGGACGTGAGGTCGCCGCGCCACTGCTCGGCCATCCGGGACAACAATTCGTCGCGGACCGCGCGGGTGCGGACCCACACGAACCGGACCGGCCGGGTGTGGTGCGGCGCCGGAGCGGTCAGCGCCTGCGCGATCGACGCCCGCACCGCCGCCGGGTCGACCGGGTCGTCGGCGAACTCCCGCACCGAGCGGCGCAGCAGCACCGCCTCCGACCGTCCCATCTCGACGGATTCGGCGGTGCCGAGCCAGAACAGGTCCTCGGCGCCGCCGCGGATCAACTGGCGGGCCCGGGACCCGTCGTCGGGCAGGTCCAGACCGCGCAGCACCGCGACCGGGACCCCACCGAGTTTGCCCTTGACGAGGTCACCGGCGGCGGCGATCTCGTCGGCGACCGCGACCTCCGTCACCAGCAGTTCGTTGCCCTGGCCGTCCACCGCGCCGGCGTAGCCGTGCAGCACCGGAACACCGGCCGCGCCGATCGCGGCGTCGATCTGCCCGTTGCGCCACGCCCGGCCCATGGTGTCGGTGACCACCACGCCGACGGTCACCCCCAGGGCGGCGAGGATCGTCTCGCGCAGGGCGGCGGCGCTGCCGTCCGGATCCTCCGGCAGCAGAGCGAGTTCGGAACCGTCGACGTTGGAACCATCGATCCCGGACGCCGCTTGGACGATCCCGAGCCGGTTCTCGGTGATCAGGGTCCGGCCCTTGCGTGCGACGACGCGCACCGCTTCCTGCTCGACCAGCCGGCGGCGGGCCGCGTCCCGTTCCTCGGGGTCGGTCGGGGACGTCACGATCCGGCCCTCGACCTTCGAGAACACCTTGCTGGTGACCACCAGGACGTCCCCGTCGCGCAGCCACGGCGCCGCCGCGACGATCGCCGCGGCCAGGTCGTCGCCGGGCCGGAACTCCGGCAGCCCGGTCACCGGGACGATCTCGATCGTCCCGCCGGGCGCGTGATCACGCCGCACGGCGGTGGGGTCGGTCATCGGGTCACCCTCACCACATCGAACGCGGCCTGAACCATCGCCGCGGTGACGTCCGGGTCGGTCATCAGCAGCGGGACCGCGGCCACCGCCACCCCGGGCACCTCGGCGGAATCGGTGTCGTGAATCAGCCAGCCGTCGAGGATCCCGGTCCCGCTCCGCGCCCCGTACCAGCGGCCGATCGCTTCCGCGGAGGTCTCCACACCGATGACGTCGAGGCAGGCGTCGGCCATGCCGCGCAACGGTTTTCCGCCGATGATCGGGGAGATCCCGACCACCTTCGCCGCGGTGGTCCGCAACGCACCCCGGATCCCGGGGACCGCGAGGATCGCCCCGACGCTGACCACCGGATTGGACGGAGCCAGCAACACGATGTCGGCGTTCTCGATCGCCGCGAGCACCCCCGGTGCCGGGGTGGCCTGCTCGGCGCCGATGTGCGCGAAGCTGTGCGTCGGCACCTGCGCGCGGTGCCGAACCCACCACTCCTGGAAGTGGATCGCCCGCTGCTCCCCGTCGTAGGGATCGGTGATCACGACGTGAGTTTCACTACGATCGTCGGTCACCGGGAGCAGCGTCACCCCCGGCTGCCACCGGTTGCACAACGCCTCCGTCACCGCCGACAACGGATACCCGGTGCGCAGCATCTGCGAGCGGATCAGGTGCGTGGCGATGTCCCGGTCGCCGAGCCCGAACCACTCCGGCTTCGCCCCGTACGCGGCGAGTTCCTCCTTGGCATTCCAGGTTTCGCCCGCATGCCCCCACCCTCGCTCGGGATCGATACCCCCACCGAGGGTGTACATGCAGGTGTCCAGGTCCGGGCAGATCCGCAGACCGTGCATCCACACGTCGTCACCGACGTTGACCACCGCGGTGATCCGATCCGCAGAATCCGCACCGAGCAGGCTGCGCACCCCCTGCAGGAACCGGGCCCCACCGACCCCACCAACCAATACAGTCACGTTCACGATGCAAGCCTAGGCGGTGGGCGCCGCCTTCCCGGAAGTGCTTCCCCCGGGTGATTCGAGAGCGCGAAATAGTAATGGACTTTCGACGCTTAGCTTGACCGCGACACGCTGGGCGTGTCTAATCACAAATATGTCATTCCAACGTTGCGGGCGTGGAATCACTTGCAGCGGGGATCAATTCGAACAGCTGTTCGAAGGGGTGGCAGGGGTGTTCGGTTCGGGGTTCATGATCAATCGAAATTTTCTGCGCTATCACAGGTGAGGAGGCGGAACGATGCCCAATGAGCAGGTTGAGTCGGAGACTCGCTGGAGCACAGTAAGCGACGAACCGCAGACCAATTCCGAAGCAGGCGCAGTGGACAGCGTCTTTGCTCGAGAAGTCTGTGTGCAAGAAGACAATGTTGTGCAAGAAGGCCGTGTGAATCACAGTCCTGTGCCGGAACTCGTCGCACAGGAAGTCGAGACGACGGGCACTCGGCCCGCGTTGAGTCTGGTGACCGGTTTCGACGAGCTTTTCGAGACCATCGAGGATCAGTGGCAGGAACGCGCGCTGTGCGCGCAGACCGACCCTGAGGCCTTCTTCCCGGAAAAGGGAGGGTCCACCAGGGAAGCGAAGCGTATCTGCCTGGGCTGCGAGGTCCGGGACGAATGCCTCGACTACGCATTGGCCAACGACGAGCGGTTCGGAATCTGGGGTGGCCTGTCGGAGCGTGAGCGCCGGCGCCTGAAGCGGGGGATCGTCTAGGTCAGTCTTCGTCGCCCGGTAAGTCCGGGTCGATGACTTCGGGTTCGACCCCGAGATACGTACTCACCTGCTGTACGAGCACGTCGTGCACCAGGTCGGTGAGGTCGTCCGGGTCCTTGGCGCGCTGTTCCAGCGGTCGCCGGAACAGGACGACCCGCGCCCGCGTCGTGGCCCCGTGGCGGTCGATACCCGCGGGGATCAAACGCGACAGCGGCACGGGGCCGTCTGCCACGACCTCGGCGGGCCAGTTGACCGAATCCGGGTCGAGCGCATGAATCTTCGGGACCTCGTCGACGGCGATGTCCAGTTTCGTCAGCCGCTCGCGCCAGCGCGCATCGATCGGCGCGAACGCTTCCAGGACCACGAGGTCGAATTTCTCCGCGCGGCTTCGACGCGCCGGCGCGTCCGGAGGGAACACGGACCCGCGGATCCCACGTCCCCGTCGGTCGACGGATCGGGTGGTGACGGGACGCCTGCGTCGTGCTCTGGACATGGTGTGGACATTACGACAGCCGCACACTCTCGGTGTGTCCGAGTAGGTGTCGGGCCCCCGTGGGGCTAGGCTCCCTAGCTGTGAGATCTCTGCGTCGATGCTGCCGCCCCGGGTGCAAGAACCCCGCTGTCGCGACGCTCACGTACGTCTACTCGGACTCCACTGCCGTCGTCGGCCCGCTCGCGACGGTCGACGAGCCGCACTCGTGGGATCTGTGCGAAACGCATGCGTCGAGGATCACCGCACCCAAGGGCTGGGAACTGGTTCGCTACGAGGGCGGATTTTCGTCGAGCACTCCGGACGAGGACGATCTGACCGCGCTGGCGGAAGCCGTGCGGGAAGCGGGTCTCGGCGATCGCGGGCGGTCCGAACGGTCCGTGTCCACCGAGGATCGTGCGGAGACCGGCACCCATCCCGGCCCGGCGCGCACCGGTCGCCGCGGTCACCTGCGGGTTCTTCCCGACCCTGCCAACTGAAGTCCCAGCTCGTCCCGGGCCCGAGGTCCGCGGCGTGCCGTGCCCGCAACGGGCAGGCATTAGGCTTGCGCCAGCACTGGTGCTCGTAAAGGAGAAAACAGAAGTGGCGCGATCAGCCGAGTCCGTTCATGCCGTGATCAAGGCTTACGACGTGAGGGGTGTCGTCGGTGAACTCATCGACGCCGCGTTCGTGCAGGACGTGGGTGGCGCATTCGCCCGGCTCGTTCGCGAGGAGAGCGCCACGAAGGTCGTGATCGGCTACGACATGCGCGCATCCTCCCCGGAACTGGCCCGCGCGTTCGCCGACGGCGTCACCGCTCAGGGTCTCGACGTCGTCCTCGTCGGTCTCGCATCCACCGACCAGCTGTACTTCGCGTCGGGGCTGTACGACTGCCCGGGTGCGATGTTCACGGCGAGCCACAACCCCGCGAAGTACAACGGGATCAAGCTGTGCCGCGCCGGCGCCAAGCCGGTGGGGCAGGAAACGGGCCTCGCCACGATTGCAGCCGAGGTCATCGACGGGGTTCCGGAGTACGACGGCGCCCCCGGCACGGTATCCGAGGAGGACGTCCTCGATCAGTACGCGAGTTTCGTCCGCGGGCTCGTGAACCTCTCTGACCTCCGTCGGCTGACGGTTGCCGTCGACGCAGGCAACGGCATGGGCGGCCACACGGTTCCCGCCGTGTTCGAGCCGATGCCGGTGAAGCTGGAACCGCTGTATTTCGAGCTCGACGGCACGTTCCCGAACCACGAGGCGAATCCGCTGGACCCCGCGAACCTCGTGGACCTGCAGCGGTACGTGCGGGAGACCGGCGCGGACATCGGTCTGGCCTTCGACGGCGACGCCGACCGCTGCTTCGTGGTCGACGAGCTCGGCAACCCGGTGTCGCCGTCCGCGGTGACGGCGCTCGTCGCCGCGCGCGAGCTGGCCAAGGAGCCCGGCGCGACCGTCATCCACAACCTGATCACCTCCCGCGCGGTGCCCGAACTGGTCACGGAGCTGGGCGGACACCCGGTGCGCACCCGGGTGGGGCACTCGTTCATCAAGCAGCAGATGGCTGAGACGGGTGCGATCTTCGGAGGCGAGCACTCCGCGCACTACTACTTCCGCGATTTCTGGGGCGCCGATTCGGGCATGCTCGCCGGACTGCACGTCCTTGCGGCTCTGGGGGAGCAGGATCGCCCGCTGTCCGAGCTGATGGCCGAGTACGAGCGGTACGCGGCGTCGGGAGAGATCAACTCGACCGTCGCGGACGCGGCCGAGCGGACGGAGGCGGTGGTGACGGCATTCACCGATCGCACAGCAGGCGTGGACCGGCTGGACGGTGTCACGGTCGAATTGACGGACAATGCATGGTTCAACCTGCGTGCGTCCAACACCGAACCGCTGCTGCGACTCAACGTCGAAGCGCCCACGAAGGCAGACGTAGATGCACTCGTTACCGAGATATTGGGCATCGTCCGAGCCTGACTGCCATAGTTGGAACTAACGGATTCTGCTCGTGCTGCGAATGTGGCGTGCACTGACGAAGAAAGGGGGTGCGGTGTCATGACAGCGCCGACGCCCCTGCTCGATCTGGACGACGGGGACGCATTGGTCGCCGCGGACACCGAGGGCGTCCTGCGGTCCGCGGCGATGGGGGGCGCCCAGATCCGGGCGACCCGCTCCGCGGTCGAGGAAGGGACCCTCGAGCGACTGCACGGGCTGCGGCCGCGCAGTGTCGTGGTGGTCACCGGTGCCGGCCGGGCCAGCCGCGGTGCGGCGATCCTCACCGCGGTCCTCGCCGAACGGATCGGATTCCCGCTGCTGCGCACCACCCGCACTCCCGTGTGGGTCGGCCCGCTCGACGTGGTCGTCGTGGCCGGCGACGACGCCGGCGACCCTCGGCTCGTGCAGGCCATCGATGCCGCCGTGCGGCGCGGCGCCGAAGTGGTGGTGGCGGCACCGGACGAGGGACCTCTGCAGGCGGCGGCCGCGGGGCGGGTCGTGATGTTCGCGCCGCGGGTGCATGCTCTCACACGGCACGGTCTGTTGCGGTACTTCGCCGTCCTGCTCGCCGTCCTGCGGGTGGTCGGTTCGGAGCGCTGGGGCGACGAGGTCCCCGACCTCGAGCAACTCGCCGACGCCGTCGACGGTGAGGCGCTGCGCGACAGGCCGAACAGCGAGGTGTTCCACAATCCGGCGAAGTCGCTGGCCTCCCGCATGCAGGGGCGGCGCATCGTGCTCACCGGCGATTCGGAGAGCACGGTGGAGCTGGCCCGGCACGGCGCCGAGGCGCTCCTGCACGCGGGCCGGGTGGCCACCGCGTCCGAGCTGCCCGACGTCCTGAGCGCAGCGGGCGCGTTCCGCGTCGACCAGGCGCTCGCAGCGCACGACTCGATATTCCACGATCCCGAACTGGACGGTCCGTCGCCGGCGAGCCCGGTCCGCACGTTCGTGTTCTCGGCAGATGCGGACCGCATGCTCACCGAACGCAAGATCATGGTCCTGGGCGACGCCGACCTCGTCGTCGCGTCGTCCGACGAGGGGCAGGTCGCCTCGCAGCGTCCCGAACTGGAACAGGCGGCGGTTCTCGTCGGCCGGCTCGACATGACTGCGGCGTATCTGCAATTGATGGGTGGTATCTAGTGCACCGACTCGAAGGTGCGCTTCGGTCCTACGCATGGGGATCGCGCACAGCCATCGCTCAGCTGCGCGGACTTCCGGTTCCGACGGCACATCCGGAGGCGGAACTCTGGCTGGGCGCGCACCCCGGCGATCCGGCCCGCGTCCTCACCGACGAGGGGCCCCGGTCGCTTCTGGACCTGGTGCATTCGGAACCCGAACGCCAACTCGGGAAGAGGAGTGTGGAGTCGTTCGGCGAGCGTCTCCCGTTTCTGCTGAAGTTGCTCGCATCGGAGGAGCCCCTGTCGTTGCAGGCGCACCCGAGCGCGGAACAGGCTTGGGAGGGATTCGCGCGGGAGAACGACGCGGGCATCCCACTCGAGTCGCCGGTCCGCAACTACAAGGACGCCAGCCACAAACCGGAACTGGTGGTGGCGCTCAGCCGGTTCCACGCGCTCGCCGGTTTCCGGGATCCGCAGCGCACCGTCAAGCTGCTCGAGGCGATCGCGGTCCCGGAGTTGCAGCCGTATGTCGGACTGATTGCGGGGCAACCCGACTCGGACGGTCTCCGCGCGTTGTTCACCACATGGATCACGCTGCCGCAGCCGGTGCTCGGCGCGCTGATGCCGCGGGTGCTCGACGGCTGCGTCGACTACCTGTCGAACACCAAGGACGGGGAGTTCGCGGCGGAGATACGCACGGCCCTCGAATTGAGCGAGGTGTACCCCGGGGACGCGGGTGTGCTCGCGGCGCTCCTGCTGAACCGGGTCACTCTCGAACCGGGGCAGGGCCTGTACCTCGACGCGGGCAATCTCCACGCCTACCTGCACGGTATGGCCGTGGAGATCATGGCCAACTCCGACAACGTGCTGCGCGGGGGACTCACTCCCAAGCACGTCGACGTTCCGGAGTTGCTGCGTGTCCTCGACTTCGACACCGTCGACATTCCGATCCTGGAGGCGCAAGAGTGCCCGGGCAGTGGCGAATTCGTGTACTCGACGCCGGCGCCGGAGTTCGTGCTCGCACGGATCGACCTGTCGCCGGACGGCCCCGCGGAGCACCGCCTCGACACGGAGGGACCGCACATCCTGCTGTGCACATCGGGTTCGGTGGAGCTGCGATGCGGATCCGATTCCCTCGATCTGACTCAGGGCAACGCGGTCTGGATCGCGGCCCAGGACCCCGAAGTGGTGGTGACAGCGGGGACCGATCACGCCCAATTGTTCAGTGCGAGGGTCGGCCCGCCGATCGCGTAGCCTGTGAGCCGCCCTGCGATCCGAGAAGGGCACCGCGGCCCGTCGTGAGGACCGTGTGCGACCGAGAGGAGAAGTCAGTTGTCGGCTCATGGGGGAAAGAAGGCGATCCTCGCCGCTCTCGGCGCCAATGCCGGTATCGCGGTGGCCAAGTTCGCCGGCTTCCTGATCACCGGTTCGTCGTCCATGCTGGCGGAGTCCGTGCACTCGGTGGCCGATACCTCCAACCAGGGCCTGCTCCTGCTCGGTCAGAAGAAGGCCGAACGCGCCGCCGACGATCTGCACCAGTTCGGTTACGGCCGTAGCCGCTACTTCTACTCTTTCGTCGTCGCGCTCGTGTTGTTCAGTCTCGGTTCGCTGTTCGCAATCTACGAGGGCATCCACAAGATCCAGCACCCCGAGGAATTGTCGTCGCCGCTCGTCGCGGTGATCATCCTCGTGATCGCCATCGCATTGGAGGGGTTCAGCTTCGTCACCGCCGTGCGTGAATCGCGTCCGCTCAAGGGACGGGCGACCTGGTGGGGATTCATTCGCACGTCGCGCAGTCCCGAACTGCCCGTCGTGCTGCTCGAGGACACCGGGGCGCTGATCGGCCTGGTTCTCGCGCTCGGCGGCGTCGGACTGACGATGCTGACCGGCGATCCCGTGTGGGACGGCGTCGGCACCCTGTGCATCGGCGCGCTGCTCGGAATCATCGCGATCATCCTCATCGTCGAGATGCAGAGCCTGCTGATCGGGGAGGGGGCCACCGCCGACGAGGAGGCGAGCATCCTCGCCGCTCTCGTCGACGGCGACAAGATCGAACGTGTCATCCACTGCAAGACGCAGTACCTCGGACCGGAGGAAATCCTCGTGGCCGCGAAGGTGGCGGTGGCCGCCGGATCGGACATCGGCACGATCGCCGACGCCATCGACGGAGCCGAGGCGCGGGTGCGTGCAGCCGTCCCGGCGGCTCGCCGCATCTACATCGAACCCGACCTGTTCCGGGCGAGTGAAGGCATAGGCTGAACGGCAACTTTCGATTGAGGAGGCTGATGTGGCCATCCAGGACAAGGACAGCGGAGAACCGGACCTCGGCGGCAGGCCGACCGGATTGTTCCGCACCAAGTCGATCGAGCAGTCGATCCGAGACACGGACGAACCGGAAACCAAACTCCGCAAGGATCTGACCGCGTGGGATCTCACCGTCTTCGGTGTCGCGGTCGTCATCGGTGCCGGTATCTTCACGCTCACCGCGCGTACCGCGGGAAACGTCGCGGGGCCCGCGGTGTCGGCGGCGTTCGTGATCGCTGCCATCGCGTGTGGTCTCGCGGCCCTCTGCTACGCCGAGTTCGCCTCGACCGTTCCCGTCGCGGGCAGCGCTTACACGTTCTCCTACGCGACGTTCGGTGAACTCGTGGCCTGGATCATCGGCTGGGACCTCATCCTCGAATTCGCGCTCGCCGCGTCGGTCGTGGCGAAGGGCTGGTCGCTGTACCTCGGCGAGGTGATCGGCAATCACACGCCGATCGCCCAGATCGGTTCGGTGACATTCGACTGGGGCGCGGTCCTGATCGTCGCGATCATCACCGTCGTGCTGGCCACGGGTACGAAGCTGTCGTCGCGGGTCTCCCTCGTGATCACCTCGATCAAGGTGGCCGTGGTGCTCGTGGTGGTCGTCGTCGGCGCGTTCTACATCGACCCCGACAACTACTCCCCGTACATCCCCCCGTCCGAGGCGGGCAGCACGGGTGAGGGAATTCACCAGTCCCTGTTCTCCTACGCCACGGGTGCGGGCGGCAGCACGTTCGGCTGGTACGGCCTCCTCGCGGCGGCGAGCCTGGTGTTCTTCGCGTTCATCGGTTTCGACATCGTCGCCACCACCGCCGAGGAGACGAAGAATCCGCAGAAGGCGCTCCCCCGGGGAATTCTGGGATCCCTGCTCATCGTGACGATCCTCTACGTGGCGGTGACGCTGGTCCTCACCGGTATGGTCGACTACCACGAATTGGCCGGGGACAGTTCCAATCTGGCCACCGCGTTCGGCATCCACGGGATCACGTGGGCCAAGAACCTGATCTCCTTCGGTGCGCTGGCGGGACTGACGACCGTCGTGATGGTGCTGATGCTCGGGCAGACCCGGGTGTTGTTCGCCATGTCCCGGGACGGGCTGATGCCGCGACAGCTGGCGCCGACCGGCAAGCACGGCACCCCCGTTCGGATCACCGTCCTCGTCGGTGTCGTGGTGGCGGTACTCGCGGGCGTCTTCCCGATCGGCACCCTCGAGGAGATGGTGAACATCGGAACGCTGTTCGCGTTCGTCCTCGTGTCGATCGGGGTGATCGTGCTGCGCAGGACCCGCCCGGACCTGCCGCGCGGATTCCGGGTGCCGCTGGTTCCGTTGGTGCCGATCCTCGCCGTGCTCGCCTGCTTGTGGTTGATGATCAACCTGTCCGTCGAGACGTGGATCCGGTTCGTCGTCTGGATGGTGCTCGGTGTGATCATCTACTTCGCCTACAGCCGACGGCACTCGATGATGGAGCGGCGCAGCCGCGGCGAGGTCTGATCCGGCACCGGTGCGGGTTCTCCGGCTGGGGCGCAGGAGGTTTCGCAGGCCCGGGGCAGCGGCGCGCCGGAACTCGTTGGGACGACGTCCCGCACGTCGCCCGGATTACGGTGGGGCGAAAGCGGGGCACTACAGTTCTCGTCATGACTTCGTCGCGTGTCCGGGTGCCCTATCAGGAGGCCGCTCGGCTACTGCTGCGTCAGTCGGTGCTCGACGCGATGCGGGATCTCTTGTTCGAGAAGGACTGGTCGGACATCACGATGTCGGATGTCGCGGCCGGGGCCGGAGTGAGCAGGCAGACGCTCTACAACGAGTTCAAGTCACGGCAGGGCCTGGCCGAGGCGTACGCCCTGCGCCTGGCCGACGAACTGGTCGACGCCGTCGACGGCGCGCTGGTGGCGAACGTCGGGAAGGGCCGCGCCGCGCTCCTCTCCGGGTTCACCGCGTTCTTCGCGGGCAGCCTGTCCGATCCGCTCGTTCAGTCGCTTCTGCGCGGCGAGACCAAGCCCGACCTGCTGCGGCTGATCACCACCGAGAGTGCCCCGATCATCGAACGGGCGTCCACGAGACTGGCCGAGGTCTTCCAGCGGGGCTGGGTGCGGGCGAGCCCGTCGGACGCCGGGATCCTCAGCCGGGCCATCGTGCGCCTGGCCATGAGTTACATCTCGATGCCCCCCGAATCCGAGGCCAACGTCGCCGAGGACCTGGGCGCTCTCCTGGGACCGTTCGTGGACGCGGCCGTGGACGGAGTCGACCGGGAGTGACCGCACGGTGGTGCGGCGTCATGTGAGTGTCACCCTCGGGCCGTCGTACCGATAGCCTTGATCGAAACAGCAGTCAAACAGGAGAGGCAGATGACGACCTCAGTTTCAACCACGCCCGTGGCCGAGAGCCGAAACGGGATCGATTTCAAGGTGGCGGACCTTTCGCTCGCCGAGTTCGGGCGCAAGGAGATCCGGCTCGCCGAGCACGAGATGCCGGGACTGATGGCGCTTCGCCGCGAGTACGCAGAGGTGCTGCCGCTGAAGGGCGCTCGAATCTCCGGTTCGCTGCACATGACGATCCAGACGGCCGTCCTCATCGAGACGCTCACCGCGCTGGGCGCCGAGGTCCGATGGGCGTCGTGCAATATCTTCTCCACGCAGGATCACGCCGCCGCCGCGATCGTCGTCGGACCGCACGGAACGCCCGAGGAGCCGCAGGGCACCCCGGTCTTCGCGTGGAAGGGCGAAACCCTCGAGGAGTACTGGTGGGCGGCGGAGCAGATGCTCACCTGGCCGGACGCCGACAAGCCCGCGAACATGATCCTCGACGACGGCGGCGACGCAACGATGCTCGTCCTCAAGGGCGCGCAGTTCGAGAAGGCCGGCGTCGTGCCGCCCACGGACGACGAGCAGGATTCCGACGAGTACAAGGTATTCCTCGCCCTGCTGCGTCAGTCCCTCGAAGCGGACAAGACCAAGTGGAGCACGGTCGCGGAGTCGGTACAGGGTGTCACCGAGGAGACCACGACCGGCGTCCTGCGCCTCTACCAGGTCGCGGCTGCCGGTGAACTCGTGTTCCCGGCCATCAACGTCAACGACTCGGTCACCAAGAGCAAGTTCGACAACAAGTACGGGACGCGCCACTCGCTGCTCGACGGCATCAACCGCGGCACGGACGTCCTGATCGGCGGCAAGGCGGCGCTCGTCTGTGGTTACGGCGACGTCGGCAAGGGATGCGCCGAGGCTCTGCGCGGCCAGGGCGCCCGCGTCGCGGTCACCGAGGTCGACCCGATCAACGCCCTGCAGGCATTGATGGACGGCTTCGAGGTGAAGACGGTCGAGCAGGCCATCGGCTGGGCCGACATCGTCATCACGTCCACGGGCAACAAGGACATCATCACGTTCGACCACATGCAGAAGATGAAGCACCAGGCGATCCTGGGCAACATCGGCCACTTCGACAACGAAATCGACATGGCCGGGCTCGAGCGTTCCGGTGAGGTCACCCGCATCAACATCAAGCCGCAGGTGGACGAGTTCCGGTTCAAGGACGGCCACTCGATCATCGTGCTGTCCGAGGGTCGCCTGCTGAACCTCGGCAACGCCACCGGCCATCCCTCGTTCGTGATGAGCAACAGCTTCTCCAACCAGGTGATCGCGCAGATCGAACTGTGGACGAAGCCGGAGGAGTACGACAACGAGGTGTACCGCCTCCCGAAGCACCTCGACGAGAAGGTCGCGAAGATCCACGTAGAGGCGCTCGGTGGCACGCTGACCAAGCTCACGAAGGAGCAGGCGGAGTACATCGGCGTCGATGTCGAGGGCCCGTTCAAGCCCGAGCACTACCGCTACTAGAGATCACGGCGTCCCCCGGTCCGATCGGTACGGGCCGGGGGATAGCCTTCTTCCTCGTGGGAACACTGATTGCGCTGGAAGGCCTGGACGGCGCCGGCAAGCGAACGCTCGTCGGCAAAGCGGTGTCACGCCTCACCGAGCAGGGCGTGACCGTCGGCACGCTGGATTTCCCCCGGTACGGCAGGTCCGTGCACGCCGACCTGGCGTCCGAGGCCCTCAAGGGTGCGCACGGTGACCTCAGTGACTCCGTGCACGCGATGGCCGTGATGTTCGCCCTGGACCGGTCCGGCGCCGTCGGGGAGTTGTCCGCCCTGCTCGCCGGTCACGACCTGGTGATCCTCGACCGCTACGTGGCGTCCAACGCCGCCTACGGTGCCGCCCGGCTCCACCAGGGGGCGGACGGGGAATTCGTGGGCTGGGTCGCGCACCTCGAGTTCGAGCGGCTGGGACTCCCAAGGCCCAGCCTGCAGCTGTATCTGGACGTTCCGGTCGCACTGGCCGAGCAGCGGGCCCGGGGCCGCGAATCGGCCGACGCGAGCCGGGTGCTCGATGCCTACGAGCGCGACCGCGGACTGCAGGAACGGACCGGCGAGGTGTACCGCGAGCTGGCCTCGAACGGGTGGGTTTCGCCGTGGTGGGTGCTCACCCCGGACACCGATCCGGTCACGCTCGCCGAAAACCTGGCACTCTGGAAAGACAGCACGGCACGCCGTGACGAGAAAGAACACGGCACGCCGTAACGGCGAACGGGCTGTTACGGCCTCCGAAGATGCAACGATAGGGACATGAAGCCAAGGATTCTGGTTGTCGACGACGACACTGCGCTCGCGGAGATGCTCACGATCGTGCTCCGCGGCGAGGGATTCGACCCGTATGTGGTGGGGGACGGGACCCAGGCGCTCACCGCGGTCCGGGAGACACGCCCGGACCTGGTGCTGCTCGACCTGATGCTGCCCGGCATGAACGGTATCGACGTGTGCCGCGTCCTGCGGGCCGATTCCGGTGTCCCCATCGTGATGTTGACCGCGAAGACGGACACCGTCGACGTGGTTCTGGGGTTGGAATCCGGCGCGGACGACTACATCATGAAGCCCTTCAAGCCGAAGGAGCTGGTGGCGCGCGTCCGGGCCCGGCTCCGCCGCACCGAGGACGAGCCGGCCGAGCTGCTCAGCATCGCCGACATCGTCATCGACGTTCCCGCCCACAAGGTGAGCCGGGGCGAGGAACTGATCTCACTCACCCCCCTCGAGTTCGACCTCCTGGTGGCCCTGGCGCGCAAGCCCCGTCAGGTGTTCACCCGTGAGGTGCTGCTCGAGCAGGTGTGGGGTTACCGACACGCAGCCGACACCCGCCTGGTCAACGTGCACGTTCAGCGTCTGCGGGCCAAGGTCGAGACTGATCCCGAGAATCCCGAAGTGGTTTTGACGGTCAGGGGGGTCGGCTACAAGGCCGGACCGCCGTGACAGGTGTTTCCCGATGGCGGCGTCGTGTCAATCGACGCGTTTCGCCGATCCTTCGGTGGGGTCACTCACTGAGCAATACCCTCGCGCACACGTGGCGTCGTTCGCTGCAGCTGAGGGTCGTCGTCTCGACGTTGACGTTGTCGCTGATCGTCATCGTCGTTCTCGGTGTGGTGCTCACGAGCCAGATCACCGACCGCCTGCTCGAAACCAAGATC
Source organism: Rhodococcus sp. 4CII (assembly GCF_014256275.1). Taxonomy (NCBI): domain Bacteria; kingdom Bacillati; phylum Actinomycetota; class Actinomycetes; order Mycobacteriales; family Nocardiaceae; genus Rhodococcus; species Rhodococcus sp. 4CII. The sequence goes on along the minus strand of NZ_JACCFE010000002.1, from coordinate 897,657 downwards.
AACGCGGCCACCGAGGAGATGGACCGTGCCCGCAGCACCGTCGAGGGGCAGCTGGCCGGTGCGGACGACAGTAGTTCGCCCACCACCCAGCTCGACGGCGCGCGGGCCGCGCTGACCAACCGCGAACCCGACGCCGGGCAGGCGTCGGGTTCGGCGGGGACGTTCGACCCGGTGCTGATCGTGCCCGGCGACGGCCCGCGCGCGCCGACGTCGAGTGGTCCGGCGGACCAGATCCCGGAATCGCTGCGCGCGTTCGTCCAGGCCGGACAGGTGGCCTACCAGTTCGCCACCGTCAACGACCCTGAAGGCTATTCGGGCCCCGCGCTGATCGTCGGCAGCCCGACGGCGTCGGCCATCTCCACACTCGAGCTGTACCTCGTGTTCCCGCTGGCCAGTGAGGACCGCAGCCTGTCGCTCGTCCGCGGCACCCTGCTGGTGGGCGGTGCGGTGCTCGCGGTGCTGCTCGCGGCGATCGCGCTTCTCGTCGCCCGGCAGGTGGTCCTGCCCATCCGGTCGGCGTCGCGGATCGCGGTGCGTTTCGCCGACGGCCGGTTGAAGGAACGCATGCCCGTGCGCGGTGAGGACGACATGGCCCGGTTGGCGATGTCGTTCAACGAGATGGCGGAGAGCCTGTCCAAACAGATCACCCAGCTCGAGGAATTCGGCAATCTGCAGAAGCGGTTCACCTCCGACGTGAGCCACGAACTGCGGACACCGCTGACCACGGTGCGCATGGCGGCCGATCTGATCCACGACGGCAGTGACGATCTCGATCCCGTGCTCCGACGGTCGTCGGAACTGTTGGTCGCGGAACTCGACCGGTTCGAAGGCCTCCTGGCCGATCTCCTCGAGATCAGCAGGCACGACGCCGGTGTCGCGGAGCTGGCCGCCGAGCAACTCGACGTCCGGATGTGTGCGCGGGCGGCGATCTCGACCGTGCGCCATCTCGCGCGGGAAAGCGGGACCGAGCTGATCGTCGACCTGCCCGACGAGGCAGTGATGGCCGAGGTGGACCCGCGCCGGGTGGAACGGATCCTGCGCAACCTCCTCGCCAACGCGATCGATCACGGAGAAGGCAAACCGGTGCTGCTGCGCCTGCGCGCCGACGACAGCGCCACGGCGTTCATCGTGCGCGACCAGGGTGTGGGACTGCGGCCGGGCGAGGAGAAGTTGGTGTTCAACAGGTTCTGGCGGTCCGATCCGTCGCGCGTGCGACGGTCGGGCGGTACCGGCCTCGGTCTCGCGATCAGTGTGGAGGACGCGAATCTCCACGACGGCAAGCTCGAGGCGTGGGGTGAACCCGGCCACGGCGCCTGCTTCCGGCTGACGTTGCCCCGGGTGCGGGGCCGCAAGGTCGTGACGAGTCCGCTGCCGCTGAAACCGGGAACCGCGAAATATGTTCAAGGACAGCCGGTCCCGGGTGACTCGACGCTGCCGGTGCGCAACGAGAGCGCGCAGACGTCGGTCGACGAGTCCCGCACGCCTCCGCAGCAGCGGGAGCGTGAGCGGGCGCACGTCGGCGATCGCGAGGGCTCGCAGCTGCCGGAGCAGGACCTGTGACGCGCCCGCGGACCGTTCCGGTGTCGCGTTCGGTGTGCGGTGCGATCGTTCTGGCGGCGCTCGTCGCGGTCGGTGGCTGCGCGAGCCTCCCTGATTCCTCGACGCCGCAGGCGATCGGCACGATCAACCGGGACTCGCCGGGATCGAGTGTGGCGGCCCCGGCGCCGGGGCGTGAGCCCGACCTGTTGCTGCGCGACTTCTTCAAGGCCAGCACAGACCCGACCGATCGGCATCTGTCGGCCCGCCAGTTCCTCACCGCCGGGGTCTCCGGCAGCTGGGACGACGCGGCCAGCGCGACCATCGTCGACAAGGTCGACGTCCTGCCGGAGACACGGTCCACCGACAAGGCGACCTACACGATCCGCGCCAACAAGGTGGGGCAGCTCGAGCCGGGCGGACTGTATGTGGCGGAGGAGGGCAGCTTCGAGACGAAGATCAGCCTCGAACTCCTCGACGGCGAGTGGCGGATCTCCGAACTCCCGGCCGGCGTGATCCTGGACCGGGCGCAGTTCCTGAACACCTACCAGCGCAAATCGCTGTACTTCCTCGACCCTGCCGGGACGACGGTCGTACCGGATCCGCGGTGGGTGTCGGGCCCCCAGGACCAGATGGCGTCGCAGCTGATCAGCCTGCTGATCGACGGGCCGAAGGCGGCCCTGGCGCCCGCCGTGCGCAACGAACTGGCCGGCGTGTCGGTGCGCGGCCCGATCACGAAGGCCGACGGCCGCACCGCGCAGGTCGGTGTGGGGCTCGGCGGGATCCGGATCGACTTCACCGGGGTACCGCCGATGGACGAACAGGCGAAGCAACTGTTCGCGGCGCAGGTGATCTGGACACTGGCCAATGCGGAGATCTCGGGACCCTACGTGCTGCTCGCCGACGGTGAGCCGTTCGACGAGCGGTTCCCGAACGGGTGGACCACCGCCGACGTCGCGTCGATGAATCCGTTCGCGACGTCGAGCGCGACCGTCGGACTGCACGCGCTGCGTGAGGGTTCGCTGGTGAGCGTCACCGAGACCGGGGTCACGCCGGTCCCCGGATACTTCGGTTCGGCCCGCAACATGCGCTCGCTCGCGCTGTCGCAGGACGGGAAGCTGGTCGCCGCGGTCGCGGACACCGGTCGTCCCGCGCCGGAACCCGCGAGTTCCCTGATGGTCGGCGCCTACGAGGACGGTGCCGCGTCGGTGCTCGAGGGCGGCGCGATCACCCGCCCCACGTGGGCCCCCGACAACTCGGCGATCTGGGCTGCGGTCAACGGCAACACGGTCATTCGCGTGCTGCGCGAACCCGGCACCGGCCGGACGTCGGTGGTCAACGTGGACGCCGGAGCCGTCACCGCACTGGGCACGACGATCACGGAGTTGCGGCTGTCCCGGGACGGGGTGCGAGCGGCGCTGATCGTGGACGGGAAGGTCTATCTGGCCATCGTGACGCAGATGCCCGGAGGGGAGTACGCGCTGACGAATCCGCGAGCTGTCGCGATCGGCCTGGGGAGCCCGGCGCTCTCCCTCGACTGGAGCACGAGCGACACGATCGTCGTCGCGCGCGCCGCCTCCGACATCCCGGTGGTGCAGGTGGCCGTCGACGGTTCGCGGATGGACGCGCTGCCGAGCCGCAACCTGACCGCGCCGGTGGTGTCGGTGGACGCGTCGACGACCACGGAGTTCGTCGCCGACTCGCGAGCGGTGTTCCAGTTGAACAACAACGATCCGGCAGGGGACCGCTACTGGCGGGAGGTTCCCGGGCTGACGGGAGTGAAGGCCATCCCGATCCTGCCGGGCTGAGGCTCTCGGACGCGGCCTGTCGGTGCGGTCACGGATACTGCCCGCATGCCCGTCCTGCCCGGTCTTCGGAGCCTGCTCGACCTCATCCTGCCGGCCGAATGCGGCGGGTGCGGGGTACCGGGCCCGCAGTGGTGCGCCCGCTGCGCCGCGGAGTTGGCCGACGATCCCGTGCTGCTTCGGCCCCGCGTGGATCCCGGTGTCGACGTGTGGGCGCTGGGACCCTATTCGGGTCCACGCCGGCGAGCGGTGATCGCCGCGAAGGAACGGGGCCGCCGCGATCTCGCAGTGCCGCTCGGAGCCGCCCTGGCGGGCGCGGTGAGCCGTCTGCAGCAGTGGGGTGAACTCGACCCACCGGACGTCGCGCCGGTGGTTCTCGTGCCGGCTCCGACGCGGCCCCGGGCCGCCCGCGCCCGCGGCGGCGACCCCGTCACCCGGATCGCCGTCGCGGCAGTGGGGGCGAGGCGCGTGTGCCCGGCCCTCGTCATGCGGCGTGGCGTGCGCGATTCCGTCGGATTGAGCGCCGATCAACGTCGAGTAAACCTCGAGGGTGGCGTCCGGCTGACGCGCAGCGGTGCAGGATTCGCCCGTTACTTTTCCTCGGAAACCGCTGCGCTGCAGCGTGTCTCGGTGATTCTGGTGGACGACGTGTCCACTACCGGCGCGACCGCTGCCGAGTCGGTTCGGGTGCTGTCGCGAGTGGGTATCCGAGTGGGTGCGGTTGTCGTCGTGGCGGGTGTTGGATGAAATTCTGCCGAACAGTGGCACTCACGCGAGTTACGTACTAGCGTCGCGGACACACCCGAAAACACAGGTAGGAGGTGGAACTTCGAACCTGGTGCCGGGCGGACCCCCTTCCGGCATTGCTCAAACTCGCCGCCGCCCACCAAGGGCGGGGCCGTAATCGGGAGGTACGAGTGACGACCCCTTCGCAAGCCTCGGTTTTCGTCGACGACCGCACTACGGACGCAACAGAGAAGACGGATACCCCCCACGCCGAGATCGTAGTCAAGGGACGCAACGTCGAGGTACCCGACCACTTCCGCGTGTACGTCTCCGAGAAGCTGTCGCGCCTCGAGCGCTTCGATCCCTCCATATTCCTGTTCGATGTCGAACTTCAACACGAACCCAATCGACGCCAGAGGAAGAGCTGCCAGCGCGTCGAGATCACTGCCCGAGGCAAGGGGCCGGTAGCCCGAGCCGAGGCATCCGCCGACAGTTTCTACGCAGCATTCGAGTCGGTGACCGCCAAGCTCGAGAGCAGGCTCCGCCGCACCAAGGATCGGAAGAAGGTTCACTACGGGGAAAAGACCCCGGTGTCGGTCGCGGAGGCCACCGCCGCACTCGCCGAGGACGAGAGTCTCGGGATCAGTCCCGACATCTCCCTGGACGGTCAGGTGTCGGAAGAGCACACACCGGGTCATGTCGTGCGTACCAAGGAACACAAGGCAACGCCGATGACCATTGACGACGCGTTGTACGAGATGGAACTGGTAGGGCACGACTTCTTCCTGTTCCACGACAAGGAGTCGGACAAGGCGACCGTCGTCTACCGGCGGCACGCGTTCGACTACGGATTGATACGTCTGGCGTGATGTAGCCCGTTCCGTTCGACGATCCGAGCGGTCGGTCTACTCGTCCGATCGCAGAAGCGCCTACCATGGAATCCGGCCGGGGTTCTCGGACCTCCGGCCGGATTTTGTGTGTCACCCATCCACTGCCGAAGATTGAGGACGAACAAGACTGTGCCGTCGCTGTCGCTATCGAAGCTGCTCCGTGTTGGTGAAGGTCGCATGGTCAAGCGGCTCAAGCACATCGCCGACCACGTTTCCTCGCTGTCACCCGAGGTCGAAGACCTGACCGACGAGCAGCTGCGCGCGAAGACCGAGGAGTTCCGCGCCCGCTACCGGGACGGCGAGACCCTCGACGAACTGCTTCCCGAGGCGTTCGCGGTCGCCCGCGAGGCGTCCTGGCGGGTCATCGACCAGCGCCACTTCCACGTGCAGATCATGGGCGGCGCGGCCCTGCACTTCGGCAACATCGCCGAGATGAAGACCGGTGAGGGCAAGACCCTGACCTGCGTGTTGCCCGCGTACCTCAATGCGATCGCCGGCGACGGCGTTCACGTCGTGACGGTCAACGACTACCTCGCCAAGCGCGACTCCGAGTGGATGGGCAGAGTCCACCGTTTCCTCGGCCTCGACACCAGCGTGATCCTGTCCGGCATGTCACCCGCGGAGCGCCGCGCCGCGTATGCGGCCGACATCACATACGGCACCAACAACGAGTTCGGGTTCGACTACCTGCGCGACAACATGACGCATTCGCTGGACGACCTCGTCCAGCGCGGTCACAACTTCGCCGTCGTCGACGAGGTCGACTCCATCCTCATCGACGAGGCCCGGACGCCCCTCATCATCTCCGGCCCCGCCGACGCCTCGAGCAAGTGGTACGCGGAATTCGCGCGCATCGCGCCGCTGCTCAAGCGTGACGTGCATTACGAGGTCGACATCCGCAAGCGCACCATCGGCGTCCACGAGGCCGGTGTCGAACTGGTCGAGGATCAGCTCGGCATCGACAATCTGTACGAGGCCGCCAACTCGCCCCTCGTGAGCTACCTGAACAACGCCATCAAGGCCAAGGAGCTCTACACGAAGGACAAGGACTACATCGTCCGCGACGGCGAAGTGATCATCGTCGACGAATTCACCGGCCGCGTCCTCGTCGGCCGCCGGTACAACGAGGGCATGCACCAGGCGATCGAGGCCAAGGAGAAGGTCGAGATCAAGGCCGAGAATCAGACCCTCGCCACGATCACGCTGCAGAACTACTTCCGCCTGTACGACAAGCTGTCGGGCATGACGGGTACGGCCGAGACCGAGGCCGCCGAGTTGCACCAGATCTACAACCTCGGTGTCATCCCGATCCCCACCAACCGGCCGATGGTGCGCGTCGACAACGGTGACCTGATCTACAAGACCGAGGAAGCCAAGTTCGATGCGGTCGTCGACGACGTCGTCGAGCGCCATCAGAACGGCCAGCCCGTCCTGATCGGTACCACGAGCGTCGAGCGGTCCGAGTACCTGTCCAAGCAGTTCACCAAGCGCGGCGTGGCCCACAACGTGCTGAACGCGAAGTTCCACGAGCAGGAAGCCCAGATCATCGCGGAGGCCGGCCGGTCGGGTGCGGTCACCGTGGCGACCAACATGGCCGGCCGTGGTACCGACGTCGTGCTGGGCGGCAACCCCGACATCATCGCGGACATCGCGCTGCGCAAGCAGGGACTCGACCCGGTGCACACACCGGAGGACTACGAGGCGGCGTGGGACGACGTCCTCGACCAGGTCAAGGCCGAGGTGAAAGCCGACGCGGACAGGGTCCGCGAGGCGGGCGGGCTGTACGTGCTCGGCACGGAGCGGCACGAGTCCCGGCGTATCGACAACCAGTTGCGCGGCCGGTCCGGCCGTCAGGGCGACCCCGGTGAGTCGCGGTTCTACCTGTCGCTCGGCGACGAATTGATGCGGCGGTTCAACGGCGCGGCGCTCGAGTCGATCATGACCCGGCTCAATCTGCCCGACGACGTCCCCATCGAGGCGAAGATGGTCTCGAAGGCCATCAAGAGCGCTCAGACGCAGGTCGAGCAGCAGAACTTCGAGATCCGTAAGAACGTCCTCAAGTACGACGAGGTGATGAACCAGCAGCGCACGGTCATCTACAACGAGCGCCGCCAGATCCTCGAAGGCAAGGACATGGAGGGCCAGGTCGAGAAGATGATCACCGACGTGGTCACCGCCTACGTCGACGGTGCCACCGCCGACGGGTACGTCGAGGACTGGGATCTCGAACAGCTGTGGACGGCCCTCCGGACGCTGTACCCGGTCGGCATCGACTACAAGGAACTGGTCGGCGACAGCGACGAGGGCGACACGAAGGACATCACCGCCGAGGAGTTGCGCGAGACCCTGCTGAAGGACGCGCACGAGGCGTACACCCGCCGGGAAGCCGAGATCGACGGTGTGGCCGGCGAGGGATCCATGCGTGAGCTGGAACGCCGGGTCCTGCTCAGCGTGCTCGACCGCAAGTGGCGCGAACACCTCTACGAGATGGACTACCTCAAGGAGGGCATCGGTCTGCGGGCGATGGCCCAGCGCGATCCGCTCGTCGAATACCAGCGCGAGGGCTTCGACATGTTCGGCGGCATGCTGGAAGGGCTCAAGGAGGAGTCGGTCGGATTCCTGTTCAACCTTCAGGTCGAGGCCGCCGCACCGCAGGCGGCGCCGGCTCCGGGCATCGCCGTCACCGCGTCGTCCGCCGCGGCAACGGCGTCCGCCGCACCCGCTCCGGCCCCGCCGCGTCCGCTGCCCACCCAGGAAGCAGCACAGCAGGCGCAAGGCACGGCCGCGCCGTCCGCCCTCCGCGCCAAGGGACTGGACGACGGCGAGCCGCGCGGGCTCACCTATTCCGGGCCCGCCGAGGACGGCAACGCCCAGCTCAGCCGCCGTGGAGCGGCCGAGTCGGACGATGCCGCCGACGCCGGCACCCGCCGCCAGCGGCGCGAAGCCGCGCGGTCGCAGGCGAAGGGCAAGAAGGCTCCGCGGACCAAGCGCAAGCGCTGACCTCCCGGATCAGCCGACCACCATCGAGGTGACGGTCCAGCCCGTGTCGGACGCTCGTTCGACACGGGCTGCGATCACGAAGACCCGGGAACCCCGGCCGTAGGTGCCGAACGCCTCGTACGCCCCGGGTCCCACCGCGCGCAGATGCACGCGGACGAGCGTCGCGACGCCGAGTCGCCTGCCCGGAGCATCCGCCAGCGCGAGCGTGCGCACGACGTCGATCAGCGACGGCGACACCAGCGGCCGCAGTTGCCGCACATTGCGGCGCCGATCCAGAACTTCGAGAACGAGCCGGAACGCCTGCTCCGTGAATCGATGGACATCCCGCGGGGGAAGCGGCGCCGTGTCCGGCTGCGCCGCGGGAGATCGCGGCGACGCCCCCGAGTGGGGCGACGGACGGTGCCGACCGCGGCCCGGTGCGGGGCGCCCACGCGCAGGCGCGTCCGGAGCTGCCGGCAGCGGCGGTGCGGGAACGTCGCGGGCGGCCGGCTCGAAGTGCGGCACCCGTGACAGGAACGTGTAGGACTCACTCATTTCTTACCCCCCGGTTTCGGCATGAGACGGCCGTCGTAGCGGTCATACTCGCACGGATCCCGTCGTCGTGTCGCCGAACCGGGGAGCGGACCCTAGGGTGGGGACGTGCGGGGATTGATTTTGGACTTCGGCGGAGTTCTGGCGGGCCCCGGTTCGGACATGGACGGCCTGTCGTCAGTCCTTGCCGGTGCCCGCAACCGTGGTGTGCGCACTGCAATCCTCAGCAACGATCCGGGGGGCCCCGCCGCGCAGTGGCTGCGGGAACTCGGCGACGGCCGGTTCGTCGACCACGTCGTGCTGTCCGGGGATGTCGGTGTTGCCAAACCTGATCCGCGGATCTACCGGCTGACCGCCGATGCGCTCGGCCTGGATCCGGGGGACTGTATCTTCGTCGACGACCTGCCGGTCAACGTCCGGGGTGCGGTGGCGGCCGGGATGGTCGGGGTTCACCACGTCGACGGCGCGGCCACCGCGGACGAGATAGCGATACTTCTCGACGTGGATCGAGACGGGATGCAAGGGGGACAGGCGCCGACATGGTGACGAGACTGACTACGCAGGACGCGTCGTTCTACTTCCTCGAGGCGAGCAGTACGCCGATGCACGTGGGTTCGCTCGCGATCTTCCGGAAACCGCGAAACGGGTTGTCCTACGAGGAATTACTGAGCCTCGTCGAGGAGCGGCTGAGTCTGGTGCCGCGCTACCGCCAGAAGGTGCGGGAGGTGGCGCTGGGGCTGTCGCGTCCGGTGTGGGTGGACGACCAGGACTTCGACATCGAGTACCACGTCCGGCGGTCGGCGCTGCCGAAACCCGGATCGGATGCCCAGTTGCACGACCTGGTCGCGCGGCTCACGTCCCGCCCGCTCGACAACACGCGCCCGCTGTGGGAGATGTATCTGGTGGAGGGGTTGTCGAACAACCGTTTCGCCATCTTCACGAAGTCTCATTCGTCGCTCGTCGACGGCGAGACGGCGCTCGAGATCGGGCAGGTGATCCTGGACCCGGCGAAGACCCGGCGGCCGATGGCCGAGGAGTTGTGGATGCCGAGCCCCGCGCCCAGCGAGTCCACGCTCATCGCCGGTGCGCTCGCGGAGATGGTGTCGCGGCCGGGCGAGGGACTGGCGGCGCTGCGGGTGACGTTGGGTGACATGGCGTCGGCGGTGGGTGAGACCGTGCGCGCGGTCGGCAAACTCGCCGCCGTGGTGCGTACCGCCACGCAGGTGGCGCCGGCGAGTCCGCTCAACGCGACCATTTCCCGGAACCGGCGCTTCGCCGTCGTCAAGACCGAATTGGGCGATTACCGGAAGATCCGCGCGCAGTACGGGTGCGAGGTCAACGACGTGATCCTCGCCGTCGTGTCGGGGGCGATGCGGTACTGGTTGCTGTCCCGCGGCGAACCGGTGGCCGAATCGACGACAGTCCGTGCGATGGTTCCGATGTCGGTGTACGCGACGGACCCGGAGGACGCCGAGGAGGCGTCGCGTCGCGGCGAGTGGGCGGATCCGCGGAGCATGGTGTCCTCGTTCCTCATCGACCTGCCGGTGGGGGAACCGAATGCTGTGGTGCGGCTTTCGCACGTGGCACACGCGATGGAGGCGCACGCGAAGCAGAGTCAGCGGGTCACCGCGGAGACCCTGGTGCGGTTGTCGGGTTTCGCACCGGCCACGCTGCACGCGATGGGTGCCCGGGTGGCGAGCAGCTTCTCGCAGCGGATGTTCAATCTGATGATCACCAACGCGCCGGGTCCGCAGCTGCCGCTGTACGTCGGGGGAGCGCGGATGCTCGAGATGTATCCGGTGTCGCCGCTGCTGAAAAACCAGACTTTGAGCATTGCGCTGACGTCGTACGACGGCAACGTCTATTACGGTTTGAATGCAGACCGTGACGCCATGGCCGACGTGGACGTGGTGGCGGCGCTGCTGCACGAATCTCTCGAGGAGTTGTTGGATGCCAGCCGGTGAGAAGTCCGCGGTGCGAATGACGGGTGTCGCATGACGAGGGTGTACGTTCCTGCGACGATCGAGATCCTCCATCGGCTCGTGGCCGACCAGGAATTCGACCCGATGAGCCGTACCGCCTTCGCCGTCACCGCCACCCTCCGTGAGGCGTACTCGTCGGGAGACGACGACGAACTGGCCGAGGTCGCGATGGCGGAGGCAGCCCGGGCGTCGCTGCGTCTGATCGCGGGCCGGGTCGCGGAGGGCGGAACCGACGGGGTCCGCTTCCGTCGCGCCGTGGTCGCCGCGGACGTGGATGACGTGACGCCGCGTCCGGACCTCGACGACGCGGTGGTCCGCCTGCCCGGTCCGGTGACGATCGGCCGGGTTGCGTCGGTGCACGTCGACCTCGCGGAGGCGGAGCCGGACATCGAGCGAGCGGTGTCGGCAATCGACGAGGCGGATCTCGGGGACCCGGACGCCGAGTTCGTTCTGGGTGACGCCGAGGATCACGTACTGGCGTGGTATGCCACCCAGGAGCTTCCGTTCCTGCTCGAACTGCTCTGACCGGTCCATCCTCTTACCTTGGGGTAACCTACGGTACCGTAACTTAAAAACCTACGGTAGCGTAGGTCGTGACGGAAAAGGTGGAGGTCGAATGGGTCTCAAGGATTGGATCGAGGCGCCCGCAGCAGCGGTCGTGCCCGCCAAGCGGTCCAAGCTCAATTGGTTGCGCGGTGCGGCGGCACGTCTGACGACGCCGTTGCTCCCCGACGACTACCTGCACCTGGCCAACCCGCTGTGGTCGGCCCGCGAACTGCGCGGACAGATCGTGGAGGTACGCGCGGAGACGGCGGACTCTGCGACGATCGTCATCAAGCCGGGCTGGGGATTCGACTTCGACTACGAGCCCGGCCAGTACATCGGCATCGGCCTGCACATCGACGGACGATGGCACTGGCGTTCGTACTCCCTCACCTCACCCCCGAACTGGGACGACAAACTCATCTCCATCGCCGTCAAGGCGATGCCCGAGGGATTCCTGTCGAGTCACCTCGTCAACGGTGTGCCGTCGGGCACGATCGTGCGGCTCGCGACGCCCACGGGCAACTTCGCGCTGCCCGACCCGCCGCCGCAGCGCATCCTGTTCCTCACCGCGGGCAGCGGCATCACTCCCGTCATGGCGATGCTCCGCACGATGAACCGGCGCGGCCAGCTTCCCGACGTCTTCCACGTCCATTCGGCGCCCACCGACGCCGACGTGATGTTCGCCGACGAACTCACCCAGCTCCACGAGGAGCACGACGACTTCCGGTGCAAGATCCAGCTCACCCGCAGCCAGGGCAAGTTCGCGTTGTCCTCGCTCGACGAAGTGTGCCCGGACTGGCGCGAACGGCAGACGTGGGCCTGTGGGCCGCTGCCGATGCTCGACGAGATCGAGACGCTGTGGCGCGACGAGAACATCGAGGACAAGTTGCACCTCGAGCGTTTCGCCGTCTCCCGCGCGGACACGTCCGGCGAGGGTGGAACGGTGACGTTCGCCAAGGCCGACAAGACCGTCGCGATCGACGGTGCCACCACTCTCCTCGAGGCCGGTGAGAAGGTCGGGGCACTGATGCCGTTCGGCTGCCGGATGGGTATCTGTCAGACCTGTGTCGTGCCGATTCTCGCCGGGCACGCGATCGACCTGAGGTCCGGCAAGCAGCATGCCGAAGGTGACCGAGTCCAGACTTGTATCTCGGCGGCGGCAGGGGACTGCACGCTCGACGCGTGAGCGTGAGCGTGTTGTTCACCTGACTCCGCTATTCTCGGACTCTCACCAGACGGAGGAGCACGGTGGCGATCACCGACATCAAAGAGTTCGCGCATCTGACCGAAGCGGACATCGAATCGCTCGGGCGTGAGTTGGATGCGATCCGGCTCGACGTGGAGGATTCGCGAGGCGTCCGCGACGCCCGTTACATCCGCCGGGCCATCAGGGCGCAACGACTGCTGGAGCTCGGTGGCCGGCTCGCGCTGTTCGGCAGCAGGTACCGGCCGGCCTGGCTCGCGGGCACCGCGATGCTCTCCCTCTCGAAGATCATCGAGAACATGGAACTCGGCCACAACGTGATGCACGGCCAGTGGGACTGGATGAACGATCCCGAGATCCACTCGATGTCGTGGGAGTGGGATCAGACGGGCCCCTCGGAGCATTGGAAGCGGGCCCACAACTACTCCCACCACACGTTCACCAACATCGTGGGAATGGACTCCGACGTCGGTTTCGGCATCCTCCGGATGACCCGCGACGAGGAGTGGCGGCCGATCAATCTGCTGCAGCCGTTCGCCAACATCGTCCTCGCCGCCACGTTCGAATGGGGGATCGCGCTCCACGACCTCACGTTCGCGGCCGAGTTGGAGGGCGCCGAGAAAGGGCAGCTCAACTCGCAGGCCAACAAGGATTTCGCCCGCAAGATCTTCCGGCAGGTCGGCAAGGATTTCTTCCTGTTCCCGCTGCTCGCGGGCCCGGCGTGGAAGTCGACGCTGTCGGCGAACACTGCCGCGAACCTCGCCCGGAATCTGTGGGCGTACGTCGTGATCTTCTGCGGCCACTTCCCGGACGGTGCCGAGAAATTCACCGTCGCGGAGTACGAGAACGAGACCCGGCACGAATGGTATCTCCGGCAGATGCTGGGCAGCGCCAATTTCGATTCCGGCAAGATCATGGGCTTCATGAGCGGCAACCTCAGCTACCAGATCGAGCATCACCTTTTCCCGGACCTGCCCAGCAACCGGTACCCGGAGATCGCCGTGAAGGTGCGGGCGCTGTGCGAGAAGTACGACCTGCCGTACACGACGGGTTCGCTCGCGAAGCAGTATCTGCTGGCTCTGCGCACGATCCACAAGCTCGCGCTGCCCGACCGCTTCCTGCGGGCGACGGCCGACGACGCCCCTGAGACGTCGTCGGAGCGCAAGTTCCGCGAGGCCCGCGATGCGGGTGCAGCGATGGTGGAGACGCTGCGCACGGACCCCGTCACGGGGCAGCGCCGGGGTCTGCTGTCGGCGCTTCGTGCCCGCGCCGAGGCCAAGATTCCTCGACGCCGCCGGTGATTTCACTCACACCTACACTCAGGTAACCTACGGTGTCGTAACTTACGGTACGGTAGGTCGAGTCAGCGCCTACCGGGTGTGAACTGTCGACCCAGCCAGGAGGAGGTCCCCCATGGCGATTGCAGATGTCAAGGAATACGCACATCTCACCGAAGCCGATGTCGAGGCGCTCGGGCGCGAGTTGGATGCGATCCGCCGCGATATCGAAGAGTCCCGCGGGGAGCGCGACGCGCGCTACGTGCGGAACACCATCAGGCTGCAGCGCGGACTCGAGATCAGCGGGCGCGCAGTGCTGTTCGCGAGCAAGCGGCGTCCCGCCTGGCTCGCGGGCACGGCCTTGCTCTCCCTCTCGAAGATCATCGAGAACATGGAACTCGGCCACAACGTCATGCACGGCCAGTGGGACTGGATGAACGATCCCGAGATCCACTCCACCTCGTGGGAGTGGGACGTGACGGGACCGTCCGCTCACTGGAAGCAGACGCACAACTACATTCACCACAAGTACACCAATGTCCTCGGCATGGACGACGACGTGGGATACGGGCTGCTGCGCGTCACGCGTGACCAGCGGTGGAAGCCGTTCAATACCGGCAACCTCCTCTACAACACCCTGCTCGCGCTGTTCTTCGAGTACGGCATCGCGGCGCAGCACCTCGAACTCGGCAAGGTCGCCAAGGGGCGCGTACCGAGCGAGGAGACCCAGCGCAAGCTTCGCGAGGTCGGCGAGAAGGTCGGCAAGCAGATCCTCAAGGACTACGTGATCCACCCCGCGGTCACCGGTCCCGCGTGGAAGAGCACGCTCACTGCCAACATCGCCGCGAACATGATCCGCAACGTGTGGACCAACGCGATCATCTTCTGCGGGCACTTCCCGGACGGCGCCGAGAAGTTCACGAAGGCCGACATCGACAAGGAAACGCCCGCGCAGTGGTACCTCCGGCAGATGCTCGGTAGCGCGAACATCGACGGCGGCAGGCTGATGGACTTCATGTCCGGCAACCTGAGCTACCAGATCGAGCACCACCTGTTCCCCGACCTGCCGAGCAACCGCTACGCGGAGATCGCCGTGCGGGTGCGGGAACTGTGCGAGAAGTACGACCTGCCCTATACCTCCGGGCCGTTCCTCGTGCAGTACGCGAAGTCGTGGCGGACCATCGCCAAGCTGTCGTTGCCGAACAAGTACCTCAAGGCGACCGCGGACGACGCGCCGGAGACGGCGTCGGAGCGTAAGTTCGGTGGAAACACCACGGCGACAATCGATCCCGTGACCGGTCGCCGTCAGGGGCTCGGTTCCGCGATCAAGCGCACGCGCAAGCGCGGCGGTCTGCGCGCGCTGCTCTCCCGCTAGAAGGTTCCGCTACAGGCGCGGTTCGTCCCTCACCAGGCTTCGTTGGACGCGATGGCCGTGAGGAGGTGACGGACCGCGTCGACGCGTTTGGCGGCCTTGCCCTCGAGGTGGTCGAGCGCGCATTCCGGGTCCGCGGGCGGGCCGAGGTGGGTACAGCCTCGCGGGCAGTCCTCGATGGCCGCGGCCAGGTCGGAGAACGCGGCCACCACGTTCTCCGGGGAGATGTGGGCCAGCCCGAACGAGCGGATGCCCGGCGTGTCGATGACCCAGCCACCGCCCGGGAGGGGCAGCGCGACCGACTGCGTGGAGGTGTGGCGGCCCTTGCCGACGCCGGAGACCACACCGACGGCGCGGTCGGCGTCGGGCACGAGGCGGTTGACGAGAGTCGACTTGCCGACCCCGGAATGACCGATCAGTGCGGTGAGCCGGCCGGAGAGCATCGACACGACCTCATCGACGGGATCGTCCCGTCCGGCCACGACGACGGGCACGTCGAGGTCGGCGAACGCGCTCGCGAACTCCTCGGGTGACTCGAGATCGCTCTTCGTCAGGCACACGATGGGGCTCAACCCGCCGGCGTACGCGGCGACCAGTGCGCGTTCGACGAATCCGGTTCGCGGCGGCGGGTCGGCGAGTGCCACGACGATCAGCAGCTGCTGGGCGTTGGCCACGACGATCCGCTCGTACGGATCGGTGTCGTCGGCGGTGCGCCGCAGCACGGTGGAGCGGTCGGCCACCCGCACGATCCGGGCGAGTGTGTCGGGTTTGCCGGACAGATCGCCGACGACGCTCACCTCGTCGCCCACCACGATCGGGGTGCGGCCCAGTTCGCGGGCGCGCATCGTGACGAGGGGCCGTTCGGGGTCACCGCCCAGTACGCATCCCCAGCGGCCGCGGTCGACCGAGACGACCATCGCGGATTCCGCGGCGAGATGTTCCGGCCGGGTCTTCGTGCGCGGACGCGTGCCTCGGCCCGGGCGCACCCGGACGTCGGACTCGTCGTACTGCCTGCGGCTCAGAAGCTCGCCTTCCGTTCGGTCGCTGTGCCTGCGGACAGCATTGTGGCCCACAGGTTCTCGAACCCGGGAAGGGTCTTGGCCGTCGTGCCGACGTCCTCGATCTCGATGCCGTCGACCGTCAGGCCGACGATGGCCCCGGCGGTCGCCATCCGGTGGTCGGCGTAGGAGCGCCACGTCCCCCCGTGGAGGGCTGCCGGGACGATGGTGAGGCCGTCCTCGGTCTCGGTGGCGTTTCCGCCCAGCGCGTTGATCTCGTGCGCGAGAGCGGCCAGCCGGTCGGTCTCGTGACCGCGTAGATGCGCGATGCCGCGCAGGTGGGACGGCCCGTCGGCGAGAGCGGCGAGTGCCGCGACGGTGGGGGTGAGTTCGCCCACGTCGTGCAGGTCGATGTCGATCCCGGTCAGCTTGTGGGGGCCGCGCACCGTCAGACTCGACCCGTCCAGCCGGACGTCCGCGCCCATCGCCAGCAGGATCCCGCGGATCGCGTCGCCGGGCTGCGTCGTCCGGCTCGGCCACAGCGGAACCGTCACCTCACCCCCGGTGACGGCGGCGGCGGCCAGGAAGGCGGTCGCGTTGGACAGGTCGGGCTCGATCACCCGGTCGATCGCCCGCACGACGCCGGGGCTCACCCTCCACGTATCGGCCTCCCCACCGGTCGCGGGGGTCGACACCTCCACACCCGATTCACGGAGCATGTCGACGGTCATGTCGATGTGCGGCATCGACGGGACGGTCTTGCCGTCGTGATGGACCGTGACGCCCTCGTCGAACGCGGCCGCCGACAGCAGCAGCCCGGAGACGAACTGCGACGAGCCCGACGCGTCGATCGTGACCCGCCCACCGCGCAGCGAGCCCGCGCCGCGCACGGTGAAGGGGAGGGAGTCGCCGTCGATGTCCGCGCCGAGGCCGCGCAGCGCGTTCAGGATGGTGTCGAGGGGGCGGGTCCGGGCCTGCTCGTCGCCGTCGAAGTGGACGGTACCGTCGGCGAGAGCGGCGACCGGCGGAAGAAACCGCATCACGGTGCCCGCGAGCCCGCAGTCGACCGCACCGCCCCGGAACCGGCCCGGCGTGACGCGCAGCATGGTCTCGGCGTCGACGGTGTCGATGCTCGTTCCGAGCGTGCGGAGGGCGTCGATCATGAGGTCGGTGTCGCGGCTGCGCAGTGCTCCGGTGAGGGTGGACGGCCCGTCCGCGAGTGCGGCGAGGATCAGCGCGCGATTGGTGATCGACTTCGATCCGGGGAGGGCGACCGTCGCGACGACGGGCACTTCGGCACGGGGGGCGTTCCACAGGCTCAGGCTCACGGTCTCCATCTTCGCCTATCGGACGGGCCGCCGGGCGGGGTGGGCGGCGTGTCGCGGGTGTCGGTGGTTCGTGCCACTCTGGTGGGCATGTGCGGCAGGTATGCGACCACTGCGAATCCGGCGACACTCGCGGTCGACCTCGATGCGATCGACGAGACGGGCGACGACGAGAGTCAGCCCGACTACAACGTCGCACCCACCACGCAGGTGCTGACGGTGGTCGATCGTCACAACGCCCGCCGGATCCGGAGAATGCGGTGGGGGCTCGTCCCGTCGTGGACGAAGGAACTCGGCAAGGGTCCTGTGCTGTTCAACGCACGAGCAGATTCCGTCGACACCAAACCGGCTTTCCGGAACGCCTTCAAATACAAGCGCTGCCTCGTCCCGATGGACGGCTGGTACGAGTGGCAGACGGAGGTCGACGAGGCGCCCGCCGGGAAGAAGGCGGGCAAGGCGAAGAAGATTCCGTACTACATGTCACCGGACGACGGCTCCCGCCTGTACATGGCCGGGCTGTGGTCCGTGTGGCACGATCCCGCGGTCGCGGAGTCGCCCCCGGTCCTGAGCTGCAGCATCATCACGGTCGACTCCGTCGCGCAGCTCGAGAACGTGCACGACCGGATGCCGTTGGTGATGCCCCGCGACCGCTGGGCCGCGTGGCTCGATCCCGAGCATCCCGCGTCGACGGACCTGCTCGCGGTGTCACCCGACGCCATCGCCGACATCACGGTCCGGCGGGTGTCCACACTGGTGAACAGCGTGAAGAACAACGGACCGGAACTTCTCGACCCCGACGCCGGGCGTGACGAGGCGCGGGTAGGGGAGCAGATCAGCCTGCTGTGACCGCCGCGGTGACGGCACCGCTGAGGCGCACCAGGTCGGCGGGCGCGAGTTCGATCTCCAGCCCGCGCCTGCCGGCGCTGCACAGTACCCGGTCCCAGTCGAGCGCCGAGGCGTCGACGACCGTCGGAAGAGGCTTGCGCTGCCCGAGCGGGGAGATGCCTCCGAAGACGTACCCGGTGGAGCGCTCGGCCTCGGCGCGGTCGGCCATCACGGCCTTTCCCGCGCCGAGCGCCGCAGCCGCAGCCTTCAGCGACAATTTCTCCGGCACCGGCAGCACCGCGACCGCCAGTTTGCCGGTGTCGAGTTTGATCACGAGTGTCTTGAACACCTGGTGGGCGGTGACGCCGACGGTCGCACCCAGCGCGTCGACGGCCTCGGAACCGTACGAGTCCGCCCGCGCATCGTGCACGTAGCTGTGCACGGCGTGGTCGATCCCGTGCTTGTCGAGCAGCGTCGTCGCGGGAGTGGCGGTTCCGGCCATGGACAGACACTGTGCCACCCCTGGGCCGGGGCCGTGTCACGCGGTCCGGGAACACTGAGGGCGGGAGGCGTGTTGGTACGTGGTGAAGATCAGCGTGCATCGAAGGGAGTGGTCCGTAACGTGATGTCCTCGGTAATGGAGCCCGCGTCGCGTCTCCGGTTGGCGGTAACCTTGACGCCCACGGCGACCGAAGGGATCAGCGTGCAGGAACATGACCGTCCGACGGCAGACCAGGCCGAGCCACAGGACGAGTTGATCGCGCGTTTCGAAAGGGATGCGCTCCCACTTCTGGATCAGTTGTACGGCGCTGCCCTGAGGATGACCAGGAATCCGGCGGACGCCGAGGATCTGGTGCAGGAAACGTACGTGAAGGCCTACACGGCGTTCCGTTCGTTCCGTGAGGGCACCAATCTCAAGGCGTGGCTGTACCGCATTCTCACGAACACGTACATCAACTCGTACCGCAAGAAGCAGCGCCAGCCCGCGCAGTACCCCACCGACGAGATCACCGACTGGCAGTTGGCGGCAACGGCGGAACATTCGTCGACCGGTCTGCGGTCCGCGGAGGTCGAGGCGCTCGACGCGCTCCCCGACGATGACATCAAGGAAGCACTCCAGGCCCTGCCGGAGGAGTTCCGGATGGCCGTCTACTACGCCGACGTCGAGGGTTTTCCCTACAAGGAGATCGCCGAGATCATGGGCACCCCCATCGGGACCGTGATGTCGCGACTGCACCGGGGGCGCAAGCAGCTCCGGGGCCTCCTCGCGGACGTCGCACGTGAACGTGGATTCAATCGTGGGGGCACCGAAGACGTGCCCGCCGGCGCTGTCGTGAGTTCGGAGCAGGAGGTTTCCCGGTGAGCGAGCAGGACGAATTCGAGCAGCTCGACTGCTCCGCCGTCATCGCGGACGTCTGGCTGATGCTGGACCGCGAATGCGACGAGGCGTCGAGGGCGCGGTTGCAGCGACATCTCGACGAGTGCGGATCGTGCCTCGAGGCGTACGGAATCGAGGAGAGGGTGAAGAGCCTCGTGAACCGCAAGTGCGGCGGTGAGCACGCACCGGAAAGCCTCCGTCAGAGGCTCTCCGTCGAGTTGCGCCGGACGATCCTCATCACGAACACCGAACCCGACTCATAGCCCGTCAGAACAGCAGTCAGGGGCCGGAAAGCAGCGATGCTCTCCGGCCCCTGGTGCGTTCTACGGCGCGTCAGGCGTTGGGACGCTTGCCGTGGTTTGCGGCGTTGCCCTTGCGACTGCGCTTCTTGCGACCACGCTTACCCATGAGTAGATCTCCCTTCTTTTCACCACAGTCTTCCACGTGTGGTTGGGTGTCCTTGCAACAGGGCTTTCTCGACACCCGGGAGTGAAGGATCACGATGGCAGAAGACGTGCGGGCCGAAATGGTTTCGACGGTGTACCAGGTTGTGGTGAGCGCGGGTGACGAGGTGAAGGAAGGCGACACGCTCGTCATCCTCGAGTCGATGAAGATGGAGATCCCCGTCATCGCCGAAGAGCCCGGCACGGTCACCTCCGTGGACGTCAAGGTCGGCGACGTGATCCAGCAGGGCGACCTGATCGCGGTCATCTCCTGAGCTGACACCCACCGACGATGTCCACACTGAGCGACCTGCTCGCCGAACACACCGACCTGCCGGGTGAGGCCGTCGACCACCTCCAGCGGGTGGTCGGCGAATGGCAGTTGCTCGCCGACCTCTCCTTCGCGGACGTCCTGCTCTGGGTCGGAACGGACTCCGCGGCCACCGACCCGGCCGGCACCGTGATCTGCGTCGCGCACTGCAGGCCCACCACCGCGTCGACCGCGTTCCCGGAGGACGTCGTCGGGACGGTCGTGTCGGAGTCCGAACACCCACAGGTGCTGCAGGCTCTCGTCCAGGGCAGCGTCGTCCGGCCCGAACCCGGTGGCGGTCACGCCGGCCTGCCGCCACGCGGGGAAGCGGTGCCGGTGCGATGGGGCGGTGACGTGATCGCCGTCCTGAGCCGCGATACGAATCTGTCGCATCAGCGGGCGCAGAGCCCGCTCGAGGTCGCGTATCTCGACTGCGCCGAGGATCTGTGCCAGATGATCAGCGACGGCACCTTCCCCATCCGCGAGGCCCGCTCCGACACCAACTCGAGCCCCCGCGCCGGCGACGGTTTCATTCGCCTCGACACCGACGGCAGTGTGGTCTACGCGAGTCCCAACGCGCTGTCCGCCTATCACCGGATGGGTCTCAGTTCGGACCTGATCGGTCAGAACCTCGCCGCCACCACCCGGTCGCTCGTGACGGACCCGTTCGAGTCGCAGGAGGTCGCCGGGTACATCCGCGACACGATCGCCGACAAGCCCGGCCGCCGCATGGAGATCGAGGCCAGGGGAGCGACGGTCCTGCTCCGGGCGCTGGTGCTCAAACCCGGCGGGAAGCGGGTCGGCGCCGCCGTGGTCGTGCGTGACGTCACCGAGGTCAAGAGGCGGGATCGCGCCCTGCTCAGCAAGGATGCGACGATCCGCGAGATCCACCACCGGGTGAAGAACAACCTGCAGACCGTCGCGGCCCTCTTGCGACTGCAGGCACGCCGCACCAACAACGAGGAGGCCCGGCAGGCGCTCAGCGAATCGGTGCGCCGCGTCACCTCGATCGCCCTCGTGCACGACACGTTGTCGATGTCGGTGGACGAGGAGGTGAACCTCGACGAGGTCGTCGACCGCCTCGTGCCGATCCTGTCCGACGTGGCGACGGTGAGCACGCCGATCAAGGTCCGCCGGGAGGGCAGTCTCGGGGTGTTCTCCGCGGAACGGGCCACGCCCCTGGTGATGGTGCTGACCGAACTCGTGCAGAACGCGATCGAGCACGCCTTCGAACCGGGTGCCCCGGGCACGGTCACGATGCGGGCCGAACGGTCCGCGCGGTGGCTGGACGTCGTGATCCACGACGACGGGAGGGGATTGCCGCCTGGATTCAGCCTGGAGCGGTCCGACCGCCTCGGTCTGCAGATCGTCCGGACGCTGGTGGCCGCCGAGTTGAACGGCTCCCTCGGATTGCATCCCGGGGCGGACGGGGGAACGGATGCCGTGCTGCGGGTACCGCTGGGGCGCCGTGGACCACGCTACTGATCGCCCCGGGGCAAGCAAAAGGCCCGGCACCATGTGGTGCCGGGCCCGTCTCCTTCTGAAGTGTCAGACGGTGGTGCGGGCACGCGTCCGAGCGTTGCGGCGCTTGAGTGCGCGTCGCTCGTCTTCGCTCATGCCGCCCCACACACCGGCGTCCTGGCCCGACTCGAGTGCCCACGAGAGGCAATCGGCGGTCACCGGGCAGCGGTTGCAGACAACCTTGGCATCGGCGATCTGCGCGAGAGCCGGACCGCTGTTGCCCACAGGGAAGAACAACTCGGGGTCTTCGTCGCGACAGATTGCCTTGTGGCGCCAGTCCATCCTTCTGCTCCTTAACTGGGTGCGTCGTGCACCGTTTCGTCTTGGTGAGTTCATGTGTGCGTAGAGAATGTTTCCGCACTGTTGCTTGTGAATGCTTTCACGAACTGGCGGGATGTCAATAGAAAACCGCCGCACCGTGGGGGAGCTCACGTAGTTAGGCTGTCCTAATAAGGACGTGGTCCTTTATACCCGCTGCGGGCAGATCCCGCTAGGTGAAAACAGGAATTCCGAAATGCGCTCAGGGCCGAGCCGGCGCGACCACGTCCAGCGCATCCGGCACCGACACGAACTCGACCACCTTGCGCAATCCGATGTAATCGCCGTCCATCTGGAGTCCGATGGGCTCCGTCGCGGTGATCCGCACACAGGGGACGTCGTCGACCCGGACGAGTTTCTTCGCCTTCGGGCGGGTGCCGGGGGTCAACAGCTGCCGGGCCACCCGCAGTGTCGTGAGGATCGCGGTGGACCTCATCGCGAAAATGCCGAGTCCGGTGTCGTACGTGGTGTCGGGATTCGTGTGAACTTCGCGCTTGTTGAGATAGGTCCACGGACTGGCGTTCGACACGAAGGCGTAATGAACGCCCTCGACCGGGTCGCGATCGGGAACCTCTACGGTGAGCGTCGGATCGGCGTACTTCGATCGGAAGAACACCCGGACCGCCGCGCGGACGTACTGGGCCGGTGTAGCGGGGCGACCGTTCTTGCGGTGCATGTCGACCGCCTCACACACCTGGGCGTCCCAGCCGAGACCGGCGTTGAACGTGAACCAACGGTGGTCACAGTGCGCGAGGCCGATCCGGCGCCGCTGCCTGCGGGCGAGGAGGTCGATGAGCTGGTTGGTGGCGTCCACCGGGTCGGGCGCGATGCCGAGCGAGCGGGCGAAGACATTTGCGGAACCGCCGGGAACGACGGCGATCGGGGGAATGGGTCCCACCGTCACCGCGCTCATGGATGTCGGTTCCGGGGTGCCGAGCAGGCCGTTTACCACCTCGTTCACGGTGCCGTCACCGCCATGGATGATGATCAGGCCCATTCCGTCCACGCACGCCTGCTGCGCCAGCTCGGCGGCATGGCCACGGTGGGTCGTGTGCGCCACCGTCAACCGCACGCGGCTGGACAGTGCGTGGGCGAGCAGATCACGCCCGGCCGGGGTCGTCGACGTGGCATTGGGGTTGACGATCAGCAGCGCGCGCACGGGGCCCAAGCCTAGCCGGGGGAGGCGGTGTCACCGTCCCGAGGCCGACGGCGACGGGGTGTTCTAGGCTGGCCGACGTGCCGAATCCGTCTCTCCGCAAGTCCACGCCCACCACGGTCCGCGCGGCGGGCGCCCTGGTGGCGCTCGAGGGCGCGGTCGCCGTCGGCGTGGCCGTCGTGCTGGTGATTCGCGGTCTGCTCGGACACGACCAGAGTGTCAGCAGTGGATATGGAACCGCGGCGTGGTTCGCGATTCTCGGTGGCGCGGTGCTCGCCGCCGGACTCGCTCTCATCTTCGGCCGGCGCTGGGGACGGGCCATCGCGATCGTCGCCCAACTGCTCCTGCTCCCGGTGGCGTGGTCGCTGCTCACCGATTCGCACCAGCCGTTCTTCGGTGTGCTCCTCGGCGTCATCGTGGTGGCGGCCCTCGGGTGCCTGTTCAGCAGTCCCACCTCGAAGTGGCTGGCAGCCGAGTACGGGCAGGATGCCGACGCCGACAACCCGACGGACCGCTAGCTCACCTCGGCGGCGAGGCGCCCGAGCGGATCCCCGGTGAGCCGGTACGTGGTCCATTCGTCCTGCGGGTGTGCGTCCAGCGACTCGTAGAACGCGATCGACGGCTTGTTCCAATTGATCACCGACCACGACAACCGGGTGTAGCCGTTGTCGACGCACTCCTTCGCGAGTGTGGCGAGCAGGGCCTTGCCGTGCCCCGAACCGCGCTCGGACGGGCTGACGAACAGGTCCTCGAGGTAGATGCCGTGCGTTCCGTCCCAGGTGGAGAAGTTCCGGAACCAGACCGCGATCCCGACCACCCGGTCGTCGTCACTGACCGCGACGTGGGCGAACGTCGACGGCCGCGGACCGAACAGGGCGACGTCCATCTGCTCGGCGGTGACGGTGCACTGGTCGCGGGCCTTCTGGTAGTCGGCGAGTTCGTAGATCATGGCGGTGATCGCGGCGACGTCCTCGGGTACTGCGCGTCTTATCATCGGGCACCTTTCTCCGTGGTCACGTTGTGGCTGATCACCTGTTGCGCCCCGTGCTCGAAGCCGAGGACGGAGTACGCGCCGGGTGACATCGCGAAGCGGCGGCCCTCGCTGACGGGAAGTTCCGCCCAGCGGGCGATGAGTGCGCGGGAGAAGTGCCCGTGCCCGACCAGGATCACGTCGCGGTCGACGAGTTGTGAATGCGCGACGGACAACACGAGGTCGCACCGGGTGTGTACCTGCTCGGCCTGCTCCCCGCGCGGACACGGATGGGTCCACACGGTCCAGTCGGGCACCTGCTGCCTGATCTCCGGGGTCGTCATGCCCTCGTAGATGCCGTAATCCCATTCGGCGAGGGCGTCCCAGGTGCGCTGAATCTTCAGTCCCGCCAGTTCCGCAGTCTCCTGGGCGCGTTGCCGCGGGCTGACGATCACGAGGGGGTCGCGCAGTTCGAGCGCGTCCATCGCCGGACCCAGCGCCCGCGCCTGGGATTCGCCCAGTTCGGTGAGGTGGACGTCGGTTCGACCGGTGTGTTTACCCCAACGGGCCCACTCCGTTTCGCCGTGTCGGAGGAGGACGATCCGACGGCCGCGCGGCGAATCACTGGGTGGCATCCATTCATCATGTCAGTCAATCTGCGTGTATGGCTCGCCTCCGGCGACGAAGTAGGTAAGGATCGAGCCGTGACAACGGTTCTTGCAGTGGCAAATCAGAAGGGTGGGGTCGCGAAGACCACCACGGTGGCCTCACTCGGTGCGGCTCTCGTCGCGCTGGGTCAGCGGGTTCTGGTGGTGGACCTCGACCCACAGGGGTGTCTGACGTTCTCCCTCGGGCACAACCCCGACCGATTGGACGCCTCCGTCCACGAGGTGCTGACAGGCGATCTGGCGGCGCAGGACGCGGTGATCGACACCGAGGACGGTGTGGCGCTCCTCCCGGCGACAATCGATCTCGCGGGCGCGGAAGCATTGCTGCTCATGCGTCCCGGTCGCGAGTTCGCCCTCAAACGTGCTCTGGCGCCGCTGCTGGACGACTACGACACCGTCATCATCGACTGCCCGCCCTCGCTCGGCGTCCTCACGCTCAACGGGCTCACGGCGGCGCAGTCGGTCCTGGTGCCGCTGCAGTGCGAGACGCTCGCGCACCGCGGTGTGGGGCAGTTGCTGCGGACGGTCACGGAGGTGCAGCAGATCACCAACCCCGACCTGGTGCTGCTCGGCGCGCTGCCGACACTGTACGACGCCCGCACCACCCACAGCCGCGATGTGCTCTCCGACGTGTCGGACCGCTACAACCTGCCGGTCCTCGCACCGCCGATCCCGCGGACGGTGCGTTTCGCGGAGGCGACGGCCTCGGGGGCCACCGTCCTGGCGGGGCGGAAGAACAAGGGTGCCCAGGCGTACCGGGATCTGGCCGAGAACCTTGCCAAGCACTGGGCGGGATCGGAACTCGCTACTTTTTCGCCTGGAAGTGCCGAGTAAGTTCTTCCGTCGTGGGATTCCACGCGGCGGGCCAATCCCGTTGGCGTAACTGGGCATCCGTGCCCCCGTCAGCGAAGACGACGCTGCCGCAGAGCAGCGTCGACCCCGGCCCGAGCAGAAATTCGACGAGCGCGGCGATCTCGTCCGGACGTCCGCGTCGGCCGAGCGGCACCGGGTAGAAATCCAGCGCCTTCGCCAGTTCGGGGTCGAGATCGTCTCCGCTGGTCATCGGTGTGTCGATCATGCCCGGCGCGATCGCGTTGAGCCGTATCCCGGAGCCGATCCATTCGGGTCGTACGGCTTCACGCCGGATCCACCAGGCCAGCGCCAATTTGGAGGCCGGGTACGCGGGGATCGCGGTCACCTCGTCGCCGATGCGCCTCGCCTCCGCTTCGTCGCCGTCCAGGCACGCGGTTACCAGATGGTCGGGAATTCCCGGTTGCGTGGTGGTGCTGCTCGACGAGATCGCCACCACCGAGGCGGCGCCGGCCCGTTGCAGCGCGGGCTTCAGGGCCGTCACCAGTTCGACGGCTCCGAAGTAGTTGACGGCGACGAGTGTGCCGCCCGGGACGTGGGACAGCGAACCCAGTCCCGCGCAGCAGACGAGACCGTCCACGACGCCCCCGGTCGCATCGTCGACCGCGGCCGCGGCCGCTGCTCGTCCGCCGGGGGTCGACAGGTCCGCCACCACGTCCGTCTGCGCTCGGTCGACGCCGACGACGGTGTGGCCTGCGGCCTCGAGTCTGCGGCGACTCGCCGCTCCGATACCAGAGGCCGCGCCGGTGATCACATAGGTTGCCATGCCGTGAATTAGAACACGTTACAGTGCGCGGTGGGTGTGGACTCCACCTCGAATCCCTGAGAGTAGGTACCCGGGTCCGCGTAGTGGGCGCGCACTCCCGTGAGCCCGCGGGCGAGATCCTCCCGTAGCACGAATCGGTCGTCGTAGTCGCCGCCGTCCTGCGTACGGAACGGCAACGGCGCCTCGACGGGCAGACCGGCGAGGCGTTCGATCAACCGGGCCGCGATGCCGGGGTAGTGGTCGGCGGACAGTCGGTCCGCGCTGTCGATCAGGACCGGCGGCAGCACGGACATCCCCGTGTACCAGAAGATTCCGTGATGGATCGGGAACAGGACCTCGTCCATCTGGCCGTTGATCCCGCGCGGTCCGACGCTGTCCGCACTGCCGCCGAAACTGACGACCGTCATCGCCCGTTTGCCCGCGAGGGTGCCGTCTCCGTATCGCCGGGTGGAACCGTCCGCGCGGCGGACACCGTAGCCGTAACCTTCGACGAAGACGCGGTCGAACCAGCCTTTGAGGATCGCGGGCATGCCGTACCACCACAGCGGGAACTGCACGATCACCGTGTCTGCCCAAGCGAGCTTGCGCTGTTCCGTCCCGATGTCGGGGGCGAGGGTTCCCTCGGCCAACGCCTGCCCCGACCGCGCGCCGACCCGGAGGCGACGCCGCGGGTCGTGGCCGAAGTCTGCTGCCGTGACCGCCGGGTTCCAG
This sequence comes from Rhodococcus sp. 4CII, assembly GCF_014256275.1. Lineage (NCBI taxonomy): Bacteria > Bacillati > Actinomycetota > Actinomycetes > Mycobacteriales > Nocardiaceae > Rhodococcus > Rhodococcus sp. 4CII. The sequence continues at coordinate 870,529 of NZ_JACCFE010000002.1, read as the reverse complement.
TGCATCGCGTAGAGGTCGGAGGTCCGTACCTCGTGGCCCGCCTCGCGCAGCGCGGTGAGCGCGTCACCGCGCAGCGCGGCGTTGAGGGACTTCGGCTCGGGATGCGCCGATACCCACAGGATCTTCATGGTCCACCTTCCGCTCCGTGTCGTCGTGACTCCTCCGATCATGCGTGCGTGAATGCCGTGGCAACAGTGGCCGGGGAGACACTATGTGAAATAATCGGGCCATGTCCGATATTGCAGGCCACCCGCAGGCAGTGCGTCCGCATCGCGTGGTCGTGTTCGTGCGCGACGGCGTTCTCCCGATCGAGTTCGGCATCGTCCACCGACTGTTCGGTGAGGCGCGGTCGCGGGACGGCGAACCGCTGTACGAAGTCCTGACGTGCGCACTCACGCCCGGCATCGTCCGAACCGACACCGACGTGACGATCTCGGTCGAGCACGGTCCCGCACTGCTCGGCACCGCCGACACCGTCGTGGTCCCAGCCTCGGACCAGGACTACGACCCGCCCGACGACGGATGCCTGCCCCGCGCGCTCGCCGACGCCTTCGCGCATATTCGTCCCGGCACCCGGATGGCATCGATCTGTACCGGTTCGTTCGTTCTCGCGGCCGCCGGTCTCCTCGACAACCGGCGCGCCACCACGCACTGGAAGTCGGCGGACGCGTTCCGGCGGCTCTACCCCGACGTTCGTCTCGACCCCGGGGTGCTCTACACCCACGACGGCGGAATCCTCACCGCCGCCGGCGTCGCCTCGGGAATCGATCTGTGCCTGTACATGATTCGGGTCGATCACGGGGCGTCGGTGGCCAACGAGGTGGCGCGGGGAACGGTGGTGCCGCCCCACCGCACCGGTGGTCAGGCACAGTTCATCACCGAGCCCGTCCCGGAAGCCGACGGCGCGTCGACCGCGGGAGCGCGGGCCCGGGCGCTGACCCGGCTCGATCAACCGCTGTCGTTGCGGGAGCTGGCCGCGGGGGAGTCGATGAGTGTGCGAACGTTCACGCGGCGATTTCGCGCCGAAACGGGGATGTCGCCGACCCAGTGGATTCTCGAACAGCGGATCATGCGCGCGCGCGAACTGCTGGAGAGCACCGATCTGCCGGTCGAGGACGTGGCCGGGGCTGCGGGCTTCGGAACCGCGACGTCGATGCGACAACATCTCTCACGCACGGTCGGCGTCTCACCCACCGCGTACCGCGCGACGTTCCGGTGACGGGTGTGGAGCGCCCATTCGTCCAAGTGCGCGGGGAGCGCGCAGCGATAGCGTTCTCACCATGACAGAAGCACCCCGGCTCGACACCTTCAGGATTCGAGCTCAGCCGCTTCTCGCCGTCGGCGACGTCGAACGGTCCGGCGAGTGGTACCGGACGATCCTCGACGCGCGTAGCGGGCACGGTGGCCCCGACTACGAGCAACTTCTCGTCGACGGGCACATGGTGCTGCAGTTGCACCGGCTCGACGAGGGGCACCACCACGGCACCATCGGTGATCCGGCACTCCCGCGGGGCAACGGGGTGGCGATCTGGTTCGAGGCCGCCGAATTCGACGCGACCGTCGCGCGACTGCGGGAAGTGGGTGCCGACGTGATCACCGACGTGCACGTCAATCCCAATGCGGGACACCGCGAGATCTGGATCCGCGACCCCGACGGCTACCTCGTCGTGTTCGCCGAACCCGGGTGAGTGGTCGCGTCAGCGCAACGCCACGACCCGGTCCGCACGCTGTTCGAGGACGACGTCCCCCGCCACGGTCGTGGTGATCGGACCGGTCCGGGCGTCGCGCGCCACGGGGATCGTCCGCAGCAAGGCTCCGGTCGACAAGTCGAGCACGGCGATGCCGGAGTCCACCGGAACCAGTAGGTCGCCGGCCATCACGGCACCGGGACCGAGGGCGCCCGGAAAGGCCCAGCGGGGTGCGAGATCGGAGGTGCCGAGGGACACCACCTCGGAGCCGGTCCACCACGTGATCACCGAACTGCCCGTCGAGGTGACCGTGTCCGACCCGACCGGACCGGACAGCGCGTACTCGGACACGGCGTTGCCGGTGCCGTCGAAGAGGCCGATCCGAGGGCCGGACGTCTTCCCGGCGGGGAGATACACGGCTGTCGTCTCGCCCGACACCCCGAGGATGCGGGCACCCTCGACACCGGCGTCGACACCCGCGAGGACGCTGGAGCCGTACTCCTCGGGTTCCTGGTTGTCCTTCGGCGACGGGTTCATGACCGTCAGACGATCGGCCACCTCACCGGGACAGCGCTCGAGAACCGAGAGCCGGGTGCTGCTCGAACCGGCATCGATCAGGGTGCACCCGCTTCGAGGCTGCTTCTTGGGATTCACGGGCGCGTCCACCCGGCCGTACTCTACGGTCCGCACCAGGTCGGAGCGCCACAGTTCCAGGCGACTGTCGCCGACGGAGGCCACATAGGTGCCGTCGGAAGTCACCGACACCTCGGCATCCGCGTCGCTGTTTCGTTGCGCCAACCGCTGACCGGTGCCGCCGTCGAGTTCGGTGACCTGCGAGCATCCCCGAGGGTCGCGGTACACGGCCACGACCTTGTCCCAGGACGCCGTTACACCGCACAGTGCGAGGTCACGTTCGTACCGCCACAGTTCGGTACCCGACATGCGGTCCCGTCCCACGACGGCTCCGCCCTCCGCCGTGACGACTGCACCGCCGACGACGAGTGGCGCGGTCGTGGTGGGGCTGGCGGAGTCCCAGATCGGATTCAGGGTCTCGGGCACGGTCAGGGCCGTGACGGCCGCGGCGGGCGGCTCGGCCGCGGTGACCGAGGTGGTACCCCGGGCGTCGCTGCGGAACCACACCACGGTGATGGCGACCACCACCGCAAGTGCGATCCCGGCCGCGACGACGAGATCGGCGCGCGAGCGCCGCTCAGGTGCGAGCACGGTGGCCGGCTACTCCGCGTTCGTCGCGGCGGCGCCGACCTTCGTTGTCCGCCGGCGACGGCGCCGGCGAGGCTTGGATGTCCCGTCGCCGTCGGCGTCCGTCCCCTGAGCAGCGGATTCGGGTGCCGTCGGCTCCGGCGACACGGACTTGGGGCCCACGGAATCGGTGGGACGACCACCGCGGGTGCGGCGCCGGGTCCGGGTGCGCGCCGGGCGCTCAGTGCGTTCGGCCCTCTCACTCTGCTCTGCGTTATCGTCCTGCTCGGCCGCGGCCTTCTCGGCCTTCTCGGCCCGGGCGCGCTTGATCGTGCCGGTGGCGTCGTCCGGAATCGAGAGCTCCTCGTACAGGTGCGGTGAGCTGGAATACGTCTCCACCGGATCGGGGATACCGAGGCCGAGGGCCTTGTCGATGAGCTGCCAGCGGGGAATGTCGTCCCAGTCCACGAGGGTCACGGCGATGCCGGTACGGCCCGCGCGGCCGGTACGGCCGATCCGGTGGACGTACGTCTTCTCGTCCTCCGGGCACTGGTAGTTGATGACGTGCGTCACGTCGTCGATGTCGATGCCGCGTGCCGCGACGTCCGTCGCGACGAGCACGTCGATCTTGCCGGAACGGAACGCCTTCAACGCCTTCTCGCGGGCAACCTGGTTGAGGTCGCCGTGCACGGAACCGACGGCGAACCCGCGCTCGGTGAGTTCGTCCGCGACCTTCTGCGCGGTGCGCTTGGTGCGGGTGAAGATCATCGTCGCGCCGCGGCCGTCGGCCTGCAGCACGCGGGCGACCATCTCCGCCTTGTCCAGCGCGTGCGCGCGGTAGATGTGCTGGGTGGTCCGGTCGTGCACCGCCGAGTCGTCGGCCTGCTCGGCGCGGATGTGCGTCGGCTGCGTGAGGAACGTGCGGGCCAGCGTGATGATCGGGCCGGGCATGGTGGCCGAGAACAGCATCGTCTGCCGCTTGTCCGGGACCATTCCCAAGATGCGCTCGATGTCGGGCAGGAAGCCCAGGTCGAGCATCTCGTCGGCCTCGTCCAGGACGAGGACCTCGACCTTGCCCAGGATCAGGTGGCCCTGGTTGGCGAGGTCGAGCAGGCGGCCCGGGGTGCCGACGACGACGTCCGCGCCCTTCTGCAGGGTCGCAATCTGTGTCTCGTAGGGGCGGCCGCCGTAGATGGCGAGAACCTCGAGCTTGTTCTTCTCGCCCTTCAGGTACTTCGCCGCGCCCTCGAGATCCTTGGTGACCTGGATGCACAGCTCGCGGGTGGGAACGATGACCAGTGCCCGGGGCGTGCCGTCGAGCGCGGCGGTCCCGGTGGTGCCGGTGGAGATGCGGTGGAGCAGCGGGACGCCGAAACCGAACGTCTTGCCCATGCCTGTGCGGGCCTGGCCGATCAGGTCGTCGCCGGCGAGGGCGAGGGGGAGCGTCAGCTCCTGGATGGCGAAGGTGCGCTGGATGCCGATCTCGTCGAGCGCGCGAACGATTTCGTCACGCACTCCGAGCTCGGCGAATGTGGGGGCGACGTGGGTGGAGTCGAGTTGCGCCGAGAGAGTGGTCTCGGTGGCGTCGTCTTCATGGTCGACAGTGATCTTGCTCAGTGGACTGGCCTTCCTCATAGCTGCACGCACGCACGAGGTAAGGGCCAGGCCGCTGGTCGGCCCGATTTCCCAGTCGACGCTCTCGTCGATGTCCTCTTTCGAGTCGATCCTGCCTCTGCCTCAGCGCAGAAATCGGAGATTCCGGCGAGGCGCGGCTGGGACCGTCGATCAGGTGCGCGCACATTATCGGTGGGAACCGCTGGTCTGACCGCATTCGATCATCGCTCCACCCGCGTTCTCGGTGGAGACGAACGTGGTCGCGAGCGGTTGCCCACGATCATTGTAGCCGGAGAACGCCCCGCAACTGGTTACTCATGGCAAACATCACTGCCCGACGCACTAGGCTGTGGCGCCATGGAGCCCAACACGCCTGCATCCTCTGATTCCACCATTCCCGCTGATCACCCCGGGGTCAGTGAACTCTTCGCGGTCCTCGCGTACGGCGAGATCTCCGCGTTCTACCGGTTGTCCGAGGACGCGCAGATGGCGCGCACCCTGCAGGGCAAAGTGGCACTCGCGAGCATGGCGGCCGCCGAGATGGGTCACTTCGAGATGCTCGAGAAGGCTCTGACGGCCCGCGGGTTCGACATCTTCGAGGCGATGGACCCGTTCGTCCGCGCACTGGACAACTACCACGCGTCCACCGCCCCGTCGACGTGGCTCGAGGCCTTGGTGAAGGCGTACGTCGGCGACGGGATCGCCGCGGACTTCTACCGCGAGATCGGGCACTCGCTGCCCGCCGAGGCTTCACGGACGGTCGAGGAAGTTCTTTCACAGACCGGTCACTCGGAGTTTGTCGTCCACGAGGTGCAGCAGGCCATCAAGGCCAGCAACCGCGACAAGGACCGCCTCATGCTGTGGGGCAGACGCCTGCTGGGCGAGGCCATCACCCAGGCGCAGTTCGTCCTCGCCCAGCGGGAGGCGCTGACCGAACTCGTCATCTCCGCGTCCGGCGACCTCAACGGAGTCGTCGCGCTGTTCGACCGCATGCAGGAGATGCACGCCGAACGCATGGCCGTGCTCGGCCTCGTGTGACGGCACCGCCGTCGTGACTCGTGTGACGGCACCGCCGTCGTGTTCGCTCAGGGCACAGCCCGCGGACGCACACCCGCGGCGGCCACTGCATTAGCCTGGCCAGGACAGCTGATGTTTCTCGGAGAGTTCGGAGGTTGACCGTGGAGGTCAAGATCGGTGTAATCGACAGCCCGCGTGAGCTCATCGTCAGCAGCGAGCAGACCCCGGACGAGGTCGAGGCATTGGTCTCGGACGCCCTCGCTGGAGGCGACGGGATCTTGTCTCTGCAGGACGACAAGGGACGCAAGTACCTCGTTCAGTCCAGCAAGATCGCCTACGTGGAGATCGGCCCGTCCGATATCCGCAAGGTCGGATTCGCTCCGACCAAGTGAACACACGAGAAAGGGCCCGCAGTCGAGTCGACTGCGGGCCCTTTCTCGTCGGTGTCGTCAGCGCTGTTCGGGATGCAGCGGCACGCGGGACAGACCACCCCAGGCAAGCGTGACGGTAGTGTCGACCGCCTCTTCCTTCGGGATCGGACGTGCTGCCTCCAGCCAGTACCGCGCGGTGAACTGGCTGGCGCCCACCAGGCCGACCGCGAGGATGCGGGCGCGGTAGGGGTCGAGCCCGGAGTCGTGGCTGACGAGGTCGAACACGGCGTCCACGCAGGCCTCGGTTGCCTGCTCGACACGGCTCTGCACCTGGGGCTCACCCATCAGGTCCGACTCGAACACCAGGCGGAAGCCCTGCGAGTCGTTGTCGACGAAGTCGAAGAACGCCTGCACAGCGGCGCGGACGCGCTGCTTGTTGTCCGTGGTCGAACGCAGCGCCTGCCGCACGCCGGAGATCAGACTGTCGACATAGCTCTGCAGCACGGCCACGTACAGCTCGAGCTTGCCGGGAAAGTGCTGGTACAGGACGGGCTTGCTTACACCGGCGCACTCGGCGATCTCGTCCATACCGGCAGCGTGGTACCCGCGCGTGACGAAGACCTCGCTGGCTGCGGCGAGTAGCTGCAGTCGCCGGGCGTCACGAGGGAGTCGCGTGCTGCGGCGGCCCCCGGTGCCCTTTCCGGTGGTGGCATCGCGATCGGAGTTCGTCCGATCCGCGAGTTCAGTCATAGCGCTTCCAATCTGCACAAGTATTCCGCGTCACATTCTGTGTAACTGTGTGAACGATACCCGCGCGTAGTGAACCGTTCATGGTGGACTCGCTGGACTCGCCCAGTCAAGGGTATTGCCTGACCGGTAACTGGCGCACGAGGGGCGCCCGGGGACCCTGGTGATGTAGGTAGCCGCGACGTTGCGGATCTCTCCGGCCAGACACGCCGGATGAGCAGCGGGTGGTGCACTCGGACGCGGCGGTGCCGGACTGTGAGATTCTGGCTGCGTGACTGACCGAGGAGGACCGCGCGTGCAAGGCCGGGCTCCGCAGAGCTCCGAGGACGGGGAGCGATCGCGGAGCATCGACCAGCGTGACAGCCGGCCCCGCGCGTCCAAGTCGGCACCGCGGGCGCAGTCGCATCAACCGCTGCGCGCGCAATGGGACCCGACCAGCCGTGACGTCGGCCGGCCCCGGAACCCGCGGCCCGAGCGGCAGGCGAGGAAGCAGAGCCGCGTCGGCCGGTTCGTCTCCACCTACGGCTGGCGGGCCTACGCCATCCCGATCCTGCTGATCGTCACCGTCCTCGTCGTCATCGATGCGGTCCGCGACACCGGGGGCACCGACACCACCGCTGAAACCGACAGCCCCGGATTCGGCACTTTGTCGCGCGACACCGACGGTTCGAGCGTCATCGGGGTCCCGCCGGAGGCGGACGGGAACTTCGCAGCCGAGCTTCCCTCGGGTGCGCTGCCCGAGGGGGGTCCGTTCACAGCGGTGGGCGCAGGCACCTGGCACGTGATCCCCGGAGCCGGGCCGAAGGTCGGGCAGGGCACCGAGCGTGAATTCACTTACAGCGTCGAAATCGAGGACGGCGTCGACACCTCCGGATTCGGCGGCGACGAGTCGTTCGGCCGGATGGTCGACCAGACGCTGTCGAACCCGAAGAGCTGGACGAACGACCCTCGGTTCGCGTTCCGCCGCGTCGACCAGGGAAACCCCGACTTCCGGGTGTCGCTGACGTCTCAGATGACGATTCGCGAAGCGTGCGGCTACGACATCCAACTCGAGGTGTCCTGCTACAACCCCGGCATCGACCGCGTCGTCCTCAACGAGCCGCGCTGGGTGCGCGGTGCGATCGCGTTCCAGGGCGACATCGGGTCCTACCGGCAGTATCAGATCAACCACGAGGTCGGGCACGCCATCGGCTACCAGGACCACCAGCCGTGCGAGACCGAAGGTGGCCTCGCGCCGGTGATGATGCAGCAGACGTTCGGGACGGCCAACAACGACATCGCGAGACTCGACCCCGAGGGCATCGTCCCGATGAATGGTCTGACCTGCCATTTCAACCCGTGGCCGTTCCCCCGGGCATGAGTCCGGTCTGCCTGCTCGAGACTGCTCGCGGGAGGGAAGAATTGACCTCGTCGGGGTGTTGAATTCAATGCTGTCCGGCACATCGCTGTCCGACATATCGCAAGTTTGTAGCGCAATCGTCAGGAGTGGACCGTGTCGCTTGACCGTTCTGTGAAGACCACCGAGGCACTTCCGCCACTGGTGGAACCGGACGCCGAACTTTCCCGTGACGAGGTGGCGCGCTACAGCAGGCACCTGATCATCCCGGACGTCGGCATGGCGGGGCAGAAGCGCCTCAAGAACGCGAAGGTCCTCGTCATCGGTGCGGGCGGTCTCGGCTCGCCGGCCCTGCTCTACCTGGCGGCGGCGGGTGTGGGAACGATCGGCATCGTCGAGTTCGACGAGGTCGACATGTCGAACCTGCAACGTCAGGTCATCCACGGCCGTTCCGACGTGGGCCGTCCCAAGGCGGAGAGCGCGCGCGACTCGATCCGCGAGATCAACGACAACGTCGATGTCCGGTTGCACGAGTTCCGCCTCGAACCCGACAACGCCGTCGAATTGTTCGAACAGTACGACCTGATCCTCGACGGCACCGACAACTTCGCCACCCGGTACCTCGTCAACGATGCCGCCGTACTCGCCCACAAGCCGTACGTGTGGGGTTCCATCTACCGTTTCGAAGGCCAGGCGTCCGTGTTCTGGGAGGACGCGCCGAACGGCCGCGGACTCAACTACCGCGACCTCTACCCGGAGGCGCCGCCGCCCGGCATGGTGCCGTCCTGTGCCGAGGGCGGCGTGCTCGGCGTGCTCTGCGCGTCGATCGGTTCGATCATGGCCACCGAGGCGGTGAAGTTGATCACCGGCATCGGCGAATCTCTGCTCGGACGGCTGATGGTGTACGACGCGCTCGACATGACGTACCGCACCATCGCGTTGCGCCGCGACCCGGCGCGTACCCCGATCACCGAGCTGATCGACTACGACGCGTTCTGCGGTGTCGTCTCCGACGAGGGGCAGGCCGCGGCGGCCGGGTCGACCATCACCGCCACCGAACTGCGCGACCTTCTCGACTCCGGCAAGGAGATCGAATTGATCGACGTGCGCGAACCGGTCGAGTGGGACATCGTCCACCTACCCGGCGCGGTGCTGATCCCGAAGGACCGCATCCTGTCGGGCGAGGCGTTGTCGGAGCTTCCGCAGAACAAGCCGATAGTGCTGCACTGTAAGACCGGCGTGCGGTCGGCGGAGGCGCTGGCCGCGCTGAAGAAGGCGGGCTTCTCCGATGCGACGCATCTGCAGGGCGGCGTCATCGCGTGGGCGAAACAGGTGGACACGAGCCTGCCCGTCTACTGACCCGCTCGTCTACTGGTCCCGGCCGCGTGTGATTGCCGTCGCCAGGCCAGCGTGCCTTGCGCTGTCACCGGGCAACCCGGCGGTAGCGTTGAGTCCGTGAGCACAGGCCAACCCCCTCAACACGTGTGCTCCACGTTCGGCCTCCGGGAAGTCGAGCCCACGCCGCTCGGTGCGGACTGGGACGGCGGGTGGCTCTGTGGAGACGTCGTCCTGTCAGCCGTCGCCGACCACGCGCGTGCCGCATGGTCCGCCAAGGTCCGCGAGACGCTCGAGGTGGACGGGGTGCGGCTCGCCCGTCCGGTCCGTTCGACCGACGGCAGGTACGTGGTCTCGGGGTGGCGGGCCGACACGTTCATCGAGGGCACCCCCGAACCGCGGCACGACGAGGTCGTCTCGATGTCCGGGCGCCTCCACGCAGCCACGTCCCAGCTCGACCGCCCCCGGTTCCTGGTGCAGCCCCCGGTCGCGCCGTGGGCGGAGGTCGACGTATTCGTGGCGGCGGACCGGGCCGCGTGGGAGAAGATCCCGCTCCGTAGCGCGAAGGGCGCCGAACAGCTCGAGACGCCGTCCCCCGACGGTCGGAAGAGTCTCGAGCTGATCACCGGTCTCGCGACGCTGCGCAAACCCGTCACGTGCCCGGATCAGCTGGTGCACGGCGACCTGTTCGGCACCGTTCTGTTCGCCGGCGCCCTCGCACCCGGCATCACCGACATCACCCCGTACTGGCGTCCCGCGTCGTGGGCGGCGGCGGTGGCCGTGGTGGACGCCATCTCCTGGGGCGGGGCCGACGAGGCCCTGATCGGGCGCTGGGAGGATCTGCCCGAGTGGCCGCAGATGCTGCTGCGTGCGGTGCTCTTCCGGCTCGCCGTCCACGTGTTGCACCCGCGGTCCACGGCGGAGGCGTTCCCCGGACTCGCCCGCACGGCCGACGTGGTCCGTCTCCTTCTCTAGGTGAGCAGTTCGGCGAACAAGTCGCGGGCAGCCCCGGTCGCCGCGGTCTCGTCGCCATCGACCACCGCCTGGATCAGGCGCCCGTGTTCGTCGTGGAACCCGGCCCCGGTCGCGTGCACGTGCCGGTCGACGGTCTGGGCGATCGAGGGCAGCAGCGAGTCGTAGAACTCGAGGTACACGGCGTTGTGACTCGCTTCGACGATCGCGCGATGCAGAGCCACGTCGGCCGCGACGGCGGCCTCGGTGTCGGATTCGGCCCAGCACCGGCGGCGCTCGGCGAGAAGGGTCTGCAGGCGTGCAACGTCGTCGGGGGTGCGTCGCCGGGCGGCGAGGGCGGCCGCCGTGACGTCGAGCGCCTGCCGTAGTTCGGTGACGTCGCGCTCGTGCGCGCCGGCGAAGTATTTGCCGAGCGTGCCCCCCACGGCGGAGGTGGCGACGACGTACGTGCCCGATCCCTGACGCCGTTCCAGCAACCCGGTGTGGACGAGGGCCTGCACTGCTTCGCGGACGGTGTTCCGGCCCGTCCCGGTGAGTTCGGACAGCGCGGTCTCGGTGGGGATCTTCTCGCCCACCGTCCACCGTCCGCTGCAGATCTCGTCGCGCAGTTGCTCGGTGACCTGTGAGATCAGACTCGAACGCTGCACGGGTTTTCCAAAGGTCATCCGGTCATCCTATGATTTCTCTCGTGACTCTTCTACGCGGCCGCCTCCTCGTCTTCTGCGCGATCGCCATGTCGGCTCTCGTCCTGAGACTGGCGGTCACGTCCTTCAGTCCGCTGGCCTCCCAGATCCGCGAGGACATCGGGTTCCCCCCGACGATCGTCGGGGTGTTCGGGATGGTCCCGACCGCGATGTTCGCGCTGTTCGGGCTCGGCACGCCGCTCATCGCCAAGCGGTGGGGCCTCGAGCGCACCGCGCTCGTCGCCATGCTGATGGCCGCGGTGGGCATGCTGACGCGGGCACTCATGAGCGACACGTGGTCGCTGCTCGCACTGTCGGCGCTCGCGCTCGCCGGTATGGGGATCGGCAACGTGGTGATTCCCCCGCTCGTCAAGCGGTACTTCTCCGACCGGCTGGCCGTGATGAGTTCGGTGTACATCGTGGGCGTACAGATCGGCACCATCGCGCCCGCGTTCGTCGCGGTCCCGCTCGCGGAGGCATTCGGGTGGCGGTGGTCGATCGGGATCTGGGCCTTCCTCGGTTTCGCCGCGGCGGTGCCGTGGATCGTCCTGCTGACGCAGGCACGGCGGCGCGCGGTGAAAGTGGCGGCCGCCCCACCCGCGGACGTCCCCGCGGACCGCCCACACGGAAACGCGTGGCGGTCGCCCGTCGGCTGGGGCATGGCCGGCATGTTCGGGACGACGTCGATGATCACGTATTCGATGTTCACCTGGATCCCCGACATCCTCGCGGATGCCGGCGCGAGCGAGGCGTTCGGCGGTGCCATGGTGGGACTGTTCTCGTTCATGGGTCTGGTCGCGGCGTTCGGCGCTCCCACACTGTGCGCGCGGATGCGCAACCCGTTCCCGATCGTGATCGGGTGCGCGGTCTGCTACGTCGTCTCCTTCAGCGGACTGCTGTTCGCACCCATGAGCGCGCCCATCCTGTGGATCGTGCTGCTCGGCCTCGGGCCCAGCACGTTCCCGATGTCGCTGACACTGATCAATCTCCGCACGCGCAGCCACATCGGATCGTCGACGCTGTCCGGTTTCACCCAGGGTGTGGGCTACGCCGTCGCGTGCCTCGGCCCGCTCCTGTTCGGCGTGTTCCACGACGCGTCCGGCGGGTGGATCGTGTCGTTCGGATTCTTGACGTGCGGCGTGGTGATCCTCCTCATAGCAGCGTTCCAGGCGTGCAAGCCGCGCATGCTCGAGGACAGCTGGCACGTCGATTCCGAGCTCGAGGACGCTCTTCGACACGTCTAGGAAACATGAAGGAAACCTCACATCGGCCTGGCGGAAAAGTGAGGATCAGTTGACGCCGCGGTCACCGACCGCAGCACCGCCGCAACACCGGTTTTCTACCTTTGGGTCTCCCACACAACGAGGAGGCCCGGGTGAAGAAGCACTACATCGAGCACTGGGACGCGGAAGACGTCGACGCCTGGGAGGCGGGCGGCAAGGACATCGCCAAGCGGAACCTGATCTGGTCGGTAGTCGCTGAGCACGTCGGCTTCTCCGTCTGGTCGATCTGGTCCGTGATGGTGCTGTTCATGCCGACCGACATCTACGGCATCGACGCTGCGGGCAAGTTCTTCCTCGTCGCGGTCCCGACCCTGGTCGGTTCGATTCTGCGGATCCCCTACACGGTGGCGACGGCGAAGTTCGGTGGCCGTAACTGGACCGTCTTCAGCGCCCTCGTCCTGCTCGTCCCCACGCTGTTCACGCTGTACCTGATGATGAACCCCGGCGCCTCGTACACCACGTTCCTGCTGGTGGCCGCGCTCGCCGGCGTCGGAGGCGGCAACTTCGCGTCGTCGATGACCAACATCAATGCGTTCTACCCGCAGCGACTGAAGGGCTGGGCCCTCGGACTCAACGCCGGCGGCGGCAACATCGGTGTCCCGATGATCCAGTTGATCGGCCTCCTCGTGATCGCGACGGTCGGTAACACCGAGCCGTGGATCGTGTGTTCCGTCTACCTCGTCCTCATCGCCGTCGCCGCGGTCGGCGCCTCGCTGTTCATGGACAACCTCGGCAATCAGAAGGCCGACCTGCGGGCAATGGGCGCGACGCTGAAGTTCTCGCACTCGTGGGTCGTGAGCTTCCTCTACGTCGGCACGTTCGGTTCGTTCATCGGCTTCAGTTTTGCGTTCGGCCAGGTCCTGCAGATCAACTTCCTCGCAGGTGGCGCAAACCCCGCCCAGGCGGCCCTGCACGCGGCACAGATCGCGTTCATCGGTCCGCTGCTCGGCTCGATCGCCCGCCCGATGGGTGGCAAGCTCGCCGACCGGATCGGCGGCGGCAAGATCACCCTGTACACCTTCGCCGCGATGGCACTCGCCGCGGGTGTGCTCGTCACCGCCGGCACGATCGACGACGGTACCGCCGGCGCCGCCACCGGTGGTGTGATGACCGCGTTCGTCCTCGGCTTCATCGCCCTCTTCCTGCTGTCCGGCATCGGCAACGGTTCCGTCTACAAAATGATCCCGTCGATCTTCGAAGCCAAGGCGCAGGGCCTCGACGGACTGAGCCGCGAGGACCGGGCGAGCTGGTCCCGCTCGATGTCGGGTGCGCTCATCGGCTTCGCGGGAGCCATCGGCGGCCTCGGCGGCGTCGGCATCAACCTGATCCTCCGCGCCTCGTACAGCAGCCCCGCCAAGTCGGCAACCATGGCGTTCTGGGTGTTCCTCGCCTTCTACGTCGTGTGCATCGCCGTCACCTGGTTCGTCTTCCTGCGCCGGCCCTCCGCGCCCGGTATCGCAGTCACCGACGGCGACGACGAAAAGGTGTCGGTCTCGGCGTGACCTCACGCAGTACCGCTCGAACTCGAGAAATTCGGCTAGAAGGAGCGACGGCATGAGCCGCAAGTCAGCAGTGGTCATCGGACACGGAATGGTCGGACACCGGTTCGTCGAGGCGTTGCGCGCACGCGACGAATCCGACGACTGGTCGGTGACGGTCCTCTGCGAGGAGCCCCTCCCCGCGTACGACCGGGTGGGACTGTCCACCTACGTGGGGGCGTGGGACCCGAAGGAGCTTGCGCTCGCGGGCAACGACTACCCGGGCGACGCGCTCGTCGATCTCCGGATCGGCCGCCGCGCCGCGACCATCGACCGGGAGGCCCGCAAGGTAACCACCGATTCGGGTGAGGTCGTCGGGTACGACGCACTCGTGATGGCCACCGGTTCGTACCCGTTCGTGCCCCCGATCCCGGGACACGACCGGCCGGAGTGCTTCGTGTACCGCACGCTCGACGACCTCGACGGCATCCGGAAGCGGGCCGACGCGGCCGGCCCCGGCGCGGTCGGTGTCGTGGTCGGCGGCGGCCTGCTGGGCCTCGAGGCAGCCAATGCCCTCAAGCTGATGGGGATGACCCCGCACGTCGTCGAATTCGCTCCCCGGCTGATGCCGCTGCAGGTCGACGAGGGCGGCGGCGCGCTGCTGGCCAACCTGGTCACCGACCTGGGCCTCACCGTCCACGCCGGAGTCGGCACCGCCGGCATCACCGAGGGCCCCGACGGGATCAGCGTCGAGCTGTCCGACGGCTCGGTGATCGAGGCCGCGCTTCTCGTGTTCTCCGCGGGTGTACGACCCCAGGACCAGCTTGCCCGCGACGCCGGACTCGACGTCGGTGAGCGGGGCGGGATCATCACGGACCTCGGCTGCCGAACGTCGGACGAGAACATCTACGCGGTCGGCGAGTGCGCCGCGGTGGAGGGACGCTGCTACGGCCTCGTCGCCCCCGGCTACACCACCGCGGAGATCGTGGCGGACCGGCTGCTCGGCGGGTCGGCGGAGTTCCCCGGCGCCGACCTGTCGACCAAGCTCAAGCTGATGGGTGTCGACGTCGCCAGCTTCGGGGACGCCCACGCGCAGACCCCCGGTGCACTGGAGGTCGTCCTCAGCGACGCCGCCAAGGGCACCTACGCCAAGCTCGTCGTGTCCGACGACGCGAAGACGCTGCTCGGCGGCATCCTCGTCGGTGACGCCTCCGCCTACGCGTCGCTGCGGCCCCTCGTCGGCCGCGAACTGCCGGGCGATCCGGCGTCGCTCATCTCGCCCGCGGGGGAGAAGCCGGGAGCCGGGTCCCTGCCCGACGACGCCGAGGTGTGCTCCTGCAACGGCGTCACCAAGGGTGCGATCTGCGGGGCCATCGCCGACGGTGCCTGCGACATCGCGCAGGTCAAGAGTTGCACCAACGCCGGAACCACCTGCGGTGGCTGCCTCCCGACGATCAAGCAGCTCCTCGCTTCGTCCGGCGTGGTGATGTCGAAGGCGCTGTGCGAGCACTTCGAGCAGTCCCGCGCCGAGCTGTTCGAGATCGTCCGGGCCACGAACACAAGGACGTTCTCCGCGCTCATCTCGAAGTACGGCAAGGGTTCGGGCTGCGATATCTGCAAGCCCGTGGTCGCCTCGATTCTGGCGTCCACCGACTCCGACCACATCCTGCACCGCAACCAGGCGGGACTGCAGGACACGAACGACCACTTCCTCGCCAACATCCAGAAGAACGGCACCTACTCCGTGGTGCCGCGCATGCCGGGCGGCGAGTGCACACCCGAACAGCTCATCGTCATCGGCGAAGTGGCCCGCGACTTCGGCTTGTACACGAAGGTCACCGGTGGTCAGCGCATCGACCTGTTCGGCGCCCGCGTCGAGCAGCTGCCCGCCATCTGGAAGCGTCTCGTCGACGCCGGCATGGAGTCGGGGCAGGCCTACGGCAAGTCGCTGCGCACCGTGAAGAGCTGCGTCGGTTCCACCTGGTGCCGCTACGGCGTGCAGGACTCGGTCGGGATGGCCGTGAACCTGGAGAACCGGTACCGCGGCCTGCGGTCCCCGCACAAGATCAAGTTCGGCGTCTCCGGCTGTGCCCGCGAATGCGCCGAGGCCCGCGGCAAGGACGTCGGCGTCATCGCCACCGAGAACGGCTGGAACCTGTACGTCGGCGGCAACGGCGGCCAGTCCCCGAAGCATGCCCAGCTGCTGGCCGGCGGTCTCGATGACGAGACCCTGGTCGCCTACATCGACCGCTACCTCATGTTCTACATCCGCACGGCCGACCGCCTGCAGCGGACCGCGCCGTGGGTCGATTCCCTGGACGGCGGCCTCGACCACCTCAAGGCCGTGGTGTGCGATGACAGCCTGGGCATCGCCGCCGAGCTGGAGGCGGCGATGGCCAAGCACGTCGAGGGCTACAAGGACGAATGGGCGGGTGTGCTCGACGACCCGGAGAAGCTGTCGCGGTTCGTGTCGTTCGTCAACGCGCCCGAGGAGTCCGATCCGACCGTCGCGTTCGACGACACGGGTGTCCGGAAGGTCCCGGTTCTGATGGGACTGCCGAAATTCGCGGCTTCTACATCGGAGTAATCCCCGCTTAACGCTGCGGAAACACCGACCACGAACCATGTATCCAAGCACGGATACGCACCAGCCCGAAGGAGGACTGTGATGACCGTCGTCGACATGAACGTGCACAGTGCCAGTGGAACCAGGCGCGAGAGCGTCAAGTCAGGCCGTCTCGAATGGACGTCCGCGTGCCCGCTGAGCCAGCTGATTCCCGGACTCGGGGTGGCAGTGCTGCTGCGGGGTGGCGAACAGGTGGCACTGTTCCTGCTCGAGGACGGATCCCTGCACGCCGTGGGCAACATCGACCCGTTCGGCCGCGCCGCCGTGATGTCCCGGGGCCTCGTGGGTGATCGGGCAGGCGAGCCCACGGTGGCGTCGCCACTGCTCAAGCAGGTGTTCTCGCTCGTCGACGGTCGCTGCCTCGACGACGATTCGGTGCGGTTGCCCGTGTACGACGTGCGGGTGTGGGCAGGCGTCGTCCAGGTCCACAGCACGAACGCGTGAACGACGCGTCGCCCCTGTGCGGGTTCACGATCGGGATCACGGCCTCTCGACGAGCGGAAGAGTTCGCCACACTCCTGACACGACGCGGCGCCACCGTCGTGCACGCCCCGGCCATTCGCATCATCCCGCTGGCCGACGACACGGAACTCGAGCGCGTCACGCGCGAGATCATCGGCAACCCGCCGGAGATCGTCGTCGCGACGACCGGTATCGGCTTCCGCGGGTGGATGGAGGCCGCGGACGGCTGGGGTGAGGCGGAGGAACTGAGCCGGGCGCTGGCCTCCAGCCGCCTGCTCGCCCGCGGACCCAAGGCGAAGGGTGCCATCCGGGCCGCGGACCTGCGGGAAGAATGGTCGCCCGCCTCCGAGTCCTCGGCCGAGGTGCTCGACCACCTGCTCGGTGAGGGCGTCGAAGGCAAGCGCATCGCGGTGCAGTTGCACGGTGCCACCACCGAGTGGGAGCCGATCGCAGACTTCTGCGAGGTACTCCGCTGCGCGGGCGCGGACGTCATCGCCGTCCCCGTGTACCGGTGGACTCCGCTCGAGGATCAGGCCCCGATGGACCGGATGATCGAGCTCATCGCGACCGGCGGACTCGACGCCGTCAGCTTCACCAGTGCACCGGCCGTGGCCTCGCTGCTGACCCGGGCCAAGGAGACCGGAATGATCGAGATGGTTCTCCATTCGTTCCGGCACCGAGTTCTCGCGGCGTGCGTGGGACCGGTCACCGCAGGCCCGCTCCGCGAACTCGAGGTTCCGACAACCATGCCGGCGCGCTCGCGGCTCGGTGCGCTCGCCCGGCACATCGCCGACGAACTCCCGAGGCGGGCGAACAAGATTCAGACCGCCGGACACGAGCTGAGCATCCGCGGGGGATGCGTCGTCGTAGACGGGGAGGTGCGTCAGCTGCCCCCGGCGGCGATGTCGCTGATGCGCACCCTCGGCGCCCGCCCCGGCCGGGTCGTCCCACGGGACGAACTGCTCGCCGCGCTGCCGGGCGGTGGCGGCGACACCCATGCTGTCGAAACGGCAGTCGCCCGGTTGCGCGCATCCCTGGGCGCACCGAAAGCAGTCCAGACGGTGGTCAAGCGGGGATACCGCCTCGCCCTCGATCCTGTCGACTGCGTCGATTCACGTGCGGAGGGACAGCCATGAACGAAGCAGCACTGGTACTGGTGGCACACGGAACGCGGAGTCCCCGGGGCGTGGAAATGATCGCTGCGCTCGCCGACGCCGTCGCCGAGCAGGTCGGACCCACCCGGGTGTCGTTCGTGGACGTCCTCGGGCCCTCGCCCGCCGAGGTGCTCCGCGACATCCCCGGACCCGCCGTGGTCGTTCCGGCGTTTCTCGCCGCGGGCTACCACGTCCACACCGACGTTCCCCGCGAGGTCGCCGACAGCGGCCACCCGTCGGTGACCGTCACACGGACACTCGGACCGGATCCCGTTCTCGCCGAGGTTCTCCTCCGCCGTCTCGTCGACGCGGGCTGGCAGCCTGGCGACGCGGTCGTGCTCGCCGCGGCCGGTTCGTCCGACCCCCGGGCCCTGCGCGACGTGCGCCGCGCCGCGGCTCTGCTGACGGAACTCGTGGCCTCGCGGGTCCGCATCGGTTACGTGGCGACGGCGGAACCCCGCGTCGCCGACGTGGTCGCCGGACTGCGCGCGGACGGCGAGAAGCGCGTGTTCGTCGCGGCGTACCTGCTGGCCCACGGACTGTTCCACGCACGTCTCGCCGACGTGGGTGCGGACGGCGTCGCGGAGCCGCTCGGCGTGGACCCGGCCATCGTCGGCGTGGTCGCGGAGCGGTACCGCAATGGAATTCTCGCGGCGCAGCGCGCACTGTCGTTGCAGCGCTGACCCCGCACCGATCCGCGTCAGCGCGGTAGCGGGACCAGCTCGGCGAGATCGCCGTCGACCGCGCCCGCGGGAACCAGCGCCAGCGCGTCACGGTCGATCAGACCCGCGAGGTGCGCGGTGCGAATTCCGGCGTCCACGCGCCACGTGCCGTCCGGTTGCGGGACGGCGGGCAGGATGCGGGCGGCGTCTCCGCTGACCTCGGACGCGTTCGCTATCCGTCCCAGCTGGGTCGGTGCCGGGGTGCGGCCCGTCAGCGCGGCCGCGATGGACGGAACCGTGGTCAGGAGCGTCGCGACCGCGGCATACGGGTTTCCGGGCAGTCCGAGCACCACCCGTCCGTCGGGCAGCAGCGCGGTGACCTGGGAACCGCCGGGACGGCACCGCACCCTCCCCACGACGACCCGGGCCTCGGCCCGGTCGAGCGCTGCCCGCAACTGGTCGGCCGCGCCGCCCCCGGTGGCTCCCACGATCACGATCAGGTCGGGCCGGCGAACTTCCCGGAACAACTCGTCGAAGCTGTCGGATGTGTCACGCAGGTGGGTGTCGGCGACCGTCCGGATTCCGCACGACGAGAGGAACTGGGGGAGAACGGGTCCCAGGGCATCACGCGTCTGCCCCCGGCGCAGGGGGCCTTCCCGCCGGATCTCGTCGCCCGTCACCACGACGTGTGCGCGGACCGGTCCGCGCACCCCCGCGGTGGTCACCTCCGCGCTCGCCGCGGCGGACAGGAGTGCCGGTGTGACGGCCGTCCCCGCGGCCGCGAGTCGATGACGTTCCTGCCAGTCCTCGCCGCGCCGCCGCGCGTCGCCGCGCACGGGCGTGCCCTCCCTGCGGGACAGTCGCGGTCCGTCGGAAGTGTCTGTCGTCAGAGCGAATTCGTCCCGCACCACGGTGGTCGCTCCGAGGGGGAGGTGCGCGCCGGTCGCGATGCGCGCCGCCTCGCCGTCCGCCAGTTCGAGTTCCTCGGAGCTGCCCGCGTACCGGATCGCGTCGCGCAGTACCCACGGACCTTCTCCGGCGACGGCGTAGCCGTCCATCGCGGAGACGGCGATGCGGGGCAGGGCTTCGGCGGCGAGCAACGGCTCGGCGAGTGTGGCGCCGAGTGCCGTCGCGAGCTCCGCGGACCGCGGCGGGAGTGGGGGGACGGTGGCCAGGATCGCGTTCCGGGCCTCCTCGATGGTGAGGGGGACGGCCGCGGCACCGCTCCGGGCCCGCTCGACGTCGTCCGGTGTGTCGCAGTCGGTGACACCGCGGACGGGGACGGTGTCGAACGTCGCCGGGACGAGGGCCTTCATCGGCTGGTTGACCGCCGAGCCCAGCGACCGGATCCGGTCGGTCAGCGCGCCGACGCGCCACGCCGACAACAGGAACTGCAGGCGCCCCTTCTCGTCGACCGCGAACACGGTATCGACGTCCTGTACTGCGGCCGCGAGTATTCCGACCGTCGCGGGTTCCACGAACGGCAGGTCCGAGGCCAGCAGGATCACCCGGTCCGCCGGGTCGGCGTCGAGCACGGCCAGTCCCGCGGCCACGCCCGCCACCGGGCCGGTGCCCGGCGGCGTCTCCTGGGTTTGCAGGACCGTCGAATCGAGATCGGCGCGGCGGGGGCCGACGACGACGACGCGTGCACACGCGTCGACGGCGTCGAGAGCGGTGTCGAGCATCCGGCGTCCGCCGACGACCACGGCCGGCTTGTCGACGCCGCCCATCCGGGTCGCTCGTCCACCGGCGAGGACGATCGCGTGAACGGGTGCGGCAGAGTTCATTCCCTCATGCTGCCGCACCCGGTCAGTCGCTGTGCAGGTGGCTGCGCGGAGGGCCGGACAGTCCGGACCGTCCGCCGTGCGCGGTGCTGACACCGAGCCAGGCCACCGAGGCCAGACTGAGGGCCAAGAGGATTCCAATCATCAGCATGTATCGATTATCGGAGCCAAGTGGACCGCGATGTTCAGTCCTCTGTGGAAAAGTGGCCTGTATGAGTAGTGAGCCGGTCCGGAGCATCACGGCAGTCGAGTTGGCAGTGCTGGTCGGTGCACCGGCCGCCCCGGGCCAACCCCTGTACCGCGCGCTTGCCGACACACTCCGCGAGAGGGTCGCGGACGGCTCGATGGCGGTGGGGGTCCGGCTCCCCGCCGAGCGGGCACTGGCGGAGGAGCTCAGGCTCAGCCGGGTGACCGTGAGCGCCGCGTATCGCGAACTGAGAGAAGGTGGTTGGGCGTCGGCGCGGCACGGCTCGGGAACGTTCGTGGCGATGCCGTCGGGTCCGCCTGCCTGGGGGAGCATGGTGGGGTCGCCCGTGGACGGCGTCGTCGATCTCGTCAACGCCGCGCCGGCCGCCGCCCCCGAACTCCGCGAGGCCTACCTGGACGCCGTCGACGAGTTGCCCCGCTTCATGCCCCAGCACGGATACCACCCGGGCGGACTCACGACGCTCCGCGCCGCGATAGCAGGGCACTACACCCGCCGGGGCCGCCCGACCACTGCAGACCAGATTCTCGTCACCGGCGGCGCGGGCGACGCCACCGAAGTGGTGTTCGAGGCGCTGGTCGACGCGGGCGATCGCGTCCTCGTCGAACACCCGACGTATCCCGGCGCGGTCGAGTCCGTGCAGGCCGCCGGCGGCAGACCGGTCCCGGTGCCGATCGACGCGGCCGACCCGGACGCGTTCGTTGCGGAGGTGGACCGGGCCGCCCGGCAGAGCGCCCCGACCGTCGCGTACCTCATGCCGGACTTCTCGAATCCTTCCGGGGCGCGGGCCACGTCCGAGGGCAGGCGGCGGCTCGCTGCGACACTGGTCCGTCACGGCGTGGTGACGGTCGTGGACGAGGTGGCGGCCGAACTCGTGCTGGACGGCTCGGACTGCCTCGAGCCGTTCGGCGTCCCGGTCCCCGAATCGGCCACCGTGGCGATCGGGAGCCTCAGCAAGACCGTGTGGGGGGGAATCCGGATCGGGTGGGTCCGCGCCGAGGCCGCCCGCACCGCACAGATGGCGAGGATCATGGCCCGCCGGCAATTGTCGGTGTCGGTGCTGGATCAGCTCGCCGCCGTGCGGTTGTTCGCGCAGCACGACCGTCTGGTCGAGCGGCGCCGCCGCGAACTCCGGGCGCAGCGGGACGCGCTGGCGGCGGAGATCGACGCCCGGTTGCCGGGGTGGAGTTTCGTCCTCCCGGCGGGCGGGCTGTCCCTGTGGTGCGCGCTTCCCGCCGGGACGAGCTCGACGGGACTCGTCGCCTCGGCCCGGTCGCGGGGGCTTCTGCTGGCGCCCGGACCCCGCTTCGGCACCGGTCATCTGTTCGACGACCACCAGCGGCTGCCCTTCACGCGACCGGCATCCGAGCTGGCCGCGGCCGTGAACGTCCTTGCCACACTGGTGGTGTCCGGCGACGGGGCGATGTCCACGACTCCGACGCTGGTGGTGTGACCGCCGGGCGTCCGGCGCGAAAGTACCTGTGAATCAAAGTATCGGTCAGTGACCTGTTCGGTACCGCGAAAGGGGCTGATCCTTATCGGCGCTCTGGCATAGTGATGCCGTCGACCTGGCTCGCTGAATGTGGGGTATGTCATGGGCTCGTTGTTCCGCAGATCCTCCGGCACCGCTGTACTCGGCTCGGTTCTCGCGCTCAGCGCAGCCCTCGTCGGCGCAGGCACGTCCGCGGCGGAACCACCCTTGCTGTCACCCCCGGTGCTCTCACCCCTCCTGCCCGCTCCGCCCTCTGCCGACGCGATCTTCCCGGTCGCCGACCCGGACCCCTTCTACATCCAACCCTCGGATGTCGCCGACCACGCGCCGGGAGACGTCTTGAAGATTCGTCAGATGCCGCCGTCGTACTACTTCCCCGGCAGCGCGATGTGGGAGTTGCTGTTCCGGACCACGGACTCGGAGGGCAGGCCGATCGCGGCCAACACCACGTATGTGCTTCCCGCGAACCACGTCCCGGACGGCCCGCTGGTGTCCTACCAGCACATCATCAATTCACTCGGTAACAAGTGCAAGATCGCCAACGAGCTCTACACCGACGATCCGCTGCACCAGATCCGCGAGGCCGCCGGGCTGAACATCGCCCTTGCTCGCGGCTGGGCCGTGGCGCTGCCCGATCACCTGGGTCCGCGGATGGCATACGGCGCGGCCAAACTCGGTGGCCAGATCACCCTCGACGGCATCCGTGCCGTCCAGCGCGTCCCCGAACTGCAGGTGCAGAACAGCAAGGTCGGACTGGGCGGATACTCCGGCGGCGGCATGGCGACGGCCTGGGCCGCGGCCCTGGCACCGACGTATGCGCCCGAACTGAACATCGTCGGTGCCGCCGAGGGCGGAACCCCGATGAACCTGGTGAAGATGGCGGAAGCGCTCGGTACGAACCCGCATCCCGCATTCGGCCTCGCCATGGCCGCCGCGCTGGGGCTAGAGCGCGAGTACCCGGACCGAATCGACGTCACCGATCAGCTCAACGACGAAGGTCGCATCATGAAACAGATGATCGGCAACGGGTGCACCAACGAGATCATGCTGTTCGGGCTCGGGCACAGCGCGTCACAGATGACCGACAACAAGAACTTCATGGACGATCCGGAAGCGTGGAAGGTGATGGAGGAGAACAGCCTGGAGTTGTATCCGGGCGTGCCCACCGCACCGATCTTCGAATGGCACAGCCCGACCGATGCGCTGATTCCGGTCGATTCGATCGACACCACCGTCAAACGGTACTGCGACGCGGGCACCCCGGTGCAGACGCTGCTCACCCCGACTCCCGACCATCTGTCGGCGGCGGCGCTGGGACTGCCCCAGGGACTGGACTGGATGGACGCGCGCTTCCGCGGTGATCCCGCACCGAGCACCTGCTGACGCGGCCGTGTTCAGTCGGGGTGATCGAATCGGTAGCGTGCCGCCGCGAGATCGACCCGGCCGTCCCGGATGGGAACACCCTCGAGTTCGAGCTTCGCGATCTGACGGTGCGCGAGATGCGGCGCCGGTCGGCCCGACGCTCCCAGCACCCGGTGCCAGGGGAGGTCGGCGGAGTCGGTGCGCATGATCCAGCCGACGGTCCGCGGACTGGACAGCCCCGCCGCCGAGGCGATGTCGCCGTAGGTGGCGACCCGGCCGGGCGGGATCGACGCGACCAGCGCGCGGACCGCCTCGACCTGCTCCTCCGTCGTCGCCACCATCACGACACCGTCAGAGCAGCGTGCGGACGAGGTCGGCCACCTCGCCCGGCCGGGCCTGCGGGACCATGTGATCGCAATCGAGGTCGACGGCGGTGAGGTTGTCGCCGAGGTGGTCGGTGAGCGCCTTCCGGAATTCCGGGGTGACGTACGGCGGCTGCACCTTGGACGCCTGGACGAGCACGGTCGGCAGGTGAGCCGGCGGCAGCACGGCCTCGCGGGCCAGTTCGCCCCACGCGGTGACCACGGCCGGGGTGGACAGGCGCCAGTTGACCCGCCCGTTCTCCAGCGGCACCAGATGTTCGGCGATCTCGTTCTCGAGAACGTCCCGGGCCACCTCACCCCACGAACCGTGCACCTTGTCGGAGCGGGCCTCCTCGACGTCGGTGTAATCGGGGGAGGAGATGGTGAGATCCGCCACCGACTGCATCGTCGCGGGATCGAGCCCGATCGCGGGATCGAGCAGCACCAGCCCCCGGACACGGTCGGGGACGGCCCGCGACAGGTGCAGTGCCAGGGCACAACCGAACGAGTGTCCCACCACCAGGACGGGTCCCCGCGCGTGCGCTTCGAGCGTGTCGACGAGGCTCGCGACGTGGGCCTCGAGGTTCCACGGTGGCGCCCACGTGGAACGGCCGTGACCGAGCAGGTCGGGGGAGATCCAGCGCGCGCCGGGAAGATGCTCGGTGGCCAGCGTCTCCCACCGTCTGCCGTGACCGGTGAGTCCGTGCAGGGCGAGGATCTCGGTGCCGTCCTCGGCGCCGAACAGATACGTATTCAGTGCTGACACCTGATCCATGATGCCGGATCGGGTCGCCGGACGAGATGTCGGACCGTTCTGGTGGAATGCTGCCCATGACGGAATCGGCGGTGCGCACCAAGGCGTCGGCTCCTCGTGCCCGGCTGGTGCACCGCCGCAGCCCCGGCCGCGAGACCCGAGTGTGGGACGACTCCACGCAGCGGGTCCTCACCGCCCCACCACTCGGCCTCGGATGGAATCCGTGGCAGGTGCTGGGCGGCCCCGGCACCGGTAAGACGTCGCTGCTCGTCGACATCGCGGTCGACCGGATCGCTGACGGGGAAGACCCCGAGTCGGTGCTGGTGCTCACGCAGTCGCGGCGGGCGGCGGGCCGGGTCCGCGAGGAGGTCACCGCCGCACTCGTCGGGCACGACGAGCAGCACGGGCCCCGCGCTACCCGCGAACCGCTCGTGCGCACCGTCCACTCCTATGCGTTCGCGGTGCTGCGACTGCAGGCCGCCGCCCACGGAAACCCACCGCCTCGCCTCATCACCGGAGCCGAGCAGGACGCAGTGCTGCGCGAGATGCTGCACGGCGACATCGAGGACGGCGGCGAGATGTGGCCCGAACGGCTGCGTCCCGCATTGGCACTGAGCGGCTTCGCCGTCGAACTCCGCGACCTGATGTTGCGTTCCAGCGAGCGGGGGCTCGGCCCCGAGGACCTGATCAAGCTGGGCCGGCGGCACTCCCGTCCGGAGTGGGTCGCGGCGGGAATGTTCGCCGCCCGCTACGAGCACGGCATGCTGCTGCGCGGAGCCGTGGGTGTCGAGGCCCCCGAGGCCACGGCGCCGGCACTGGACGCCGCCGAACTCATCGGTGCCGCCCTCACCGCGTTCGCCACCGACCCGGACCTGCTGCGCACCGAGCGCGCCCGGGTCCGGCACCTGCTCGTCGACGACGCGCAGCACCTCGATCCGCAGGCCGCGGAACTCGTTCGCCTCCTCGGGACCGGTACCCGCACCACGGTCGTCGCCGGCGATCCGGACCAGTCGATCTACGGATTTCGCGGGGCCGACCCGTCGTTCCTCGTCGAGCTCGCCGACAAGGGTGATCCGCGACAGGTGCTGCTACCGGTCAACTTTCGCAGTGCGGCGGAGGTCGCGACCACCGCGGCACGGGTCACGTCCCGGCTCCCCGGCCACCTGCCGCACCGGATCTGGGTGCCGTCGCAGGACGGCGGCAGAACCGTCGTCCGGATTCTGGGCACGGCGGCGAAGGAAGCGGCCCTGATCGCCGACACCCTGCGGCGCGCCCATCTCCTCGACGGCGTGCCCTGGTCGGAGATGGCCGTGATCGTGCGCTCGGTGCCGCGTGCGCTGGCCCCGCTGCGGCGTGCGCTGCTCGGGGCGGGTGTGCCCGTCACCACCGCGGCGTCCGAACTGCCCCTGGCCCGGCAGCACGGGGTGTCGGGACTGATGCTCGTGCTGCGGGCACTGTCGGGCCAGGAATTCACCGGCGAGGACGCACTCGCCCTGCTGTCCGGTCCGGTCGGCGGCGCGGAACCCGTGGCGCTCCGGCGTCTTCGCCGGGGCCTGCGGCGCGCCGAACTGGCATCCGGCGGCGACCGGGACTCCGCGGAGCTTCTCCGGCTCGTCCTCGTCGGCGAGACCGACAGCACCCGCCGGGTCACGGCCAAACTGACCGACGTCGAGGCCGCATCCCTGAACCGGGTGCTGTCCGTCCTGCGGAAGGCAAAGGTGCCGCTGGAGCGGGGCCGCGGCATCGAGGACGTGCTGTGGGCGGCCTGGCAGGCCACCGGACTCGAACGGCGCTGGGCGGCCGCCTCGGCTCGCGGCGGCCCGATCGGGGCCCAGGCCGACCGCGACCTCGACGCCGTGGTCGCCCTGTTCGACGCCGCGGCGAGCTACGTCGACCGGCTCCCTCGCGCGCAACTCGCCGGGTTCGTCGACTACCTCACCGGGCAGGCCATTCCCACCGCGCGCACCGTCTCCGCCGTCCCGGTCGACGCCGTATCGGTGCTCAGTGCACACTCGGCCGCCGGCCGCGAATGGGACGTCGTCGCGGTAGCCGGTGTGCAGGAAGGACTCTGGCCGAGTCTGCGGGCTCGGGGCAGTCTGCTCGGCACCGAGGCGCTGATCGATCTCACGGGTGGAGTGTCCGACGGCAGCGAGACGGCCGCCGACCGGATGTCGCGTACCGCGCCGCTCCTGGCCGAGGAGCGCAGGCTGTTCCTGGTCGCCTGCAGTCGGGCCCGGCGGACTCTGGTCGTCACCGCCGTCGACTCGGCCAGCGGCGACGCCGATCTCGTCCACTCCCGGTTCGTCGACGAACTGCTCGCGGGAGAACCGGGTTCCGACGTCGACGAGGCGGTCGTGCAGACGGAGGACCCGGCCACCCGGGTCCTGGCACTGCCGGCGCTCGTTGCCGAACTGCGCAGCGTGGTCTGCGATCCGGAGGTCGCAAAATCCGACCCCGCCCGGCAGGAACGTGCTGCGCGTCAACTCGCCCGGCTCGCCGAAGCCGGGGTGCGCGGCGCACACCCCGACCAGTGGTACGGCACAGCCGAACCCAGCACCGGCGTCGCGTTGTGGAACGCGGAGGACGGGCCGGTGTCGCTGTCGCCGTCCACGGTCGACCTGCTCAACACGTGCCCGCTGCGGTGGCTGCTCGAACGACACGGCGGGACGGACGGCGACAACACCCATGCCATCGCCGGAACGCTCGTGCACACGCTCGTGCAGGCCCTCGCCGGGCGTATCCCGCCCGACCAGGTGGAGCATGCGCTCGAGACTGCCTGGGAGTCCATCGATCTGGGGTCGCAGTGGTATTCACGTCGCGAACTCGACCGCACCCGCGACATGCTCGCCAGCTTCACCGCCTGGCTCGGGAACACCCGATCCGAACTCACCGAGATCGGCGTGGAGGTGGCCGTCGACGGCATCCTGGAACCGAGGGAGGAGGGCTCCCCGGAGATCCGGCTGCGGGGGCGGATCGACCGGCTCGAGCGTGATGCCGAGGGCAGACCCGTCATCGTCGACGTGAAGACCGCCCGGTCCCCTGTCACCAAGGAGGACGCCCAGCACCATGCCCAGCTCGCGGCCTACCAGGTGGCGGCTGCGACCGGCGCGATCGACGGGGAGCCGGCCTCGAAACCCGGTGGGGCGCGGCTGGTCTTCGTCGCCAAACCGCACCGGAAGGAGGGCGCCACGCAGCGCGTACAGGCGCCCCTGTCGGATGAGGATCTCGAGACGTGGCTCGCCGTCATCCACGCGGCGGCAGCGGCCACCCAGGGTCCGGAGTTCCTCGCCCGTGTCAACGACGGATGCCGGCACTGCCCGGTGCGGACGAGCTGCCCGGCGCACGACGAGGGACGGCAGGTGACGTCGGAATGACCGGCCGCATCGACCCGGTGGAACTCGCGATCGGCCTCGGTCAGCATCCGCCGACCCCGGAGCAGGCCGCCGTCATCGCCGCCCCGCTCGGCCCCACCCTCGTGGTCGCGGGGGCGGGCGCGGGCAAGACCGAGACGATGGCGGCCCGGGTCGTGTGGCTGGTGGCCAACGGTGTCGTCGACCCCGAGGCGGTGCTCGGGCTGACGTTCACCCGCAAGGCCGCCCAACAGCTGACCGCCCGGATCCGGAAGCGGCTCGCCCGGCTGGCCGGTTCGGAACTGCTCCGCCGGGTCGACCCCAGCGGTGATCTCCGGTCGAGAATTTTTGCGGGAGAACCGGAGGTCAGCACCTATCACTCGTACGCCGGACGACTGCTGTCCGAACACGGGCTCCTGCTGCCCATCGAACCGTCGGCGACGTTGCTGTCGGAGACGGAACTGTGGCAGCTGGCGCACCGGGTGGTCAGCTCGTGGGACGGCGACCTCGACACCGACCGGAATCCGGCCTCGGTCACCGAGGCCGTGCTGGCACTGTCGGGGCAGCTGGCCGAGCACCTCGTCGAACCGGACGATCTGAGGGAGGCGCACACCGAGCTCGACAAACTCGTCCACACCCTCCCCGCCGGACCGCGGCAGCGCGGCGGCCCGAGCAAGGAATTGCTCGACATCCTCGACACCCAGCATCGGAGGGTGGAGCTCCTTCCCCTGGTGCAGCGTCTCGCGGACACCCTGCGCCGGGAGGGCGCACTCGATTTCGGCAGTCAGATGTCGCTGGCTGCGCGCGTCGCCTCCGATCATCCGGAGGTCGGCGTGGCCGAACGCCGGAGGTTCCGGGTGGTGCTGCTCGACGAATACCAGGACACGGGGCACTCGCAGCGGGTACTGCTGTCGTCGCTGTTCGGCGGCGGTCTGGACGGCGCGCTCGCGCTCACCGCGGTGGGCGACCCCATGCAGTCGATCTACGGCTGGCGCGGAGCGTCGGCGGCCAATCTTCCCCGCTTCGCCACGGATTTCCCGCTGGCGAACGGAGATCCGGCGCCGACGCTGGAACTGCTCACCAGTTGGCGCAATCCGCCGGAGGCCCTGGCGCTGGCCAACATGGCCTCGGCGTCCCTGCGTGAGCGGGGGGTGTCGGTCAGCACGCTGCGGGCGCGCCCCCAGGCCGTCCCCGGTGATGTGCGGCTGGCTCTCACCGGCGACGTGGTCCAGGAACGGGAATGGGTGGCCGATCGCATCGCCGAGCAATACGCCGACGCCGCGAGCCGCGGCGAGGACCCGCCGACCGCCGCCGTGCTGATCCGCCGCAACGCCGATGCCGCGCCGGTCGCGGAGGTGCTGCGCTCCCGGGGACTGCCGGTCGAAGTGGTCGGTCTCGGCGGACTGCTGCACACGCCCGAAGTGGCCGACGTGATCGCGATGCTGCGGGTGGTCGCCGACCCGATGGCAGGCAGTGCCGCCGTGCGGATGCTGACCGGGGCCAGATGGCAGATCGGGGCCGCCGACCTGACGGCGTTGTCGCGCCGGGCATCCGAGCTGGCCATCGGGACCGGGTACGGCACCACCGGCGCCGTCACCGATTCGTCCGCGCTGGCCGACGCCGTCGGCGAGGCACTGCCCGGGGAACACGCCGAGCAGGCCGGGCTGGCGGATGCGTTGGCGGATCCCGGACCCGCCGAACGCTATTCGGAGGTCGGATACGCACGGATCACCGCCGTCGCGGGGGAGCTGGCGTCGCTGCGCGAGCGGATCGGCCAGCCGCTCACCGAACTGGTGGCCGAGGTCGAGCGGGTGCTGGGGATCGGCATCGAAGCGCAGGCCCGGACGCGACAGTCGGCGCGGGGGAGTGCGGGCCGCGAACATCTCGACGCTTTCGCCGACGTCGTCGCCGGGTACGCGAACCGCACGTCGGCCACCGTCACCGGGCTGCTCGCCTTCCTGGCGGCGGCGGAATCGGTCGAAAAGGGTTTGGCACCGGGCGAAGTGGAGGTCGATCCGCACCGTGTCCAGGTGCTGACCGTGCATTCGGCCAAGGGGCTGGAATGGGAAGTGGTGGCCGTGCCGCACCTCACCGCCGGCGTGTTCCCCTCGCGGACGGCGTCCGGATCCTGGCTCGGAGCGGTCGGCGAACTTCCGCCGTCGCTGCGCGGAGACCGGGCCCGGCCGGGTGAGTCGGCTGACGGCGTGCCCGTTCTCGAGCTCGAGAATCTGTACGACCGGAAGGATCTCGAGGAGACCGTGAAGGCGCACAAGGCGTCGCTGGCGGCACGCAAACTCGACGAGGACCGCCGGCTGTTCTATGTCGCACTCACCCGGACCGAACGAGTGCTGTTCGCGTCGGGGCATCACTGGGCAGAGTCCGGCACCGAGCCGAAGGGGCCGTCGGAGTTCCTCACCGAATTGCGCGACACGGTGACGGACGAGGACCACGAGGGAATCGGCGTCGTCGACATCTGGGCGCCCGCGCCCGAGCCGGAGGAACAGAATCCGCTGACCAGTACCCCCAAATCGGCGGCGTGGCCGCGCGATCCGCTCGGGCTCCGCCGGGAGGCGGTGGAACGTGGCGCGGCGCTGGTCGTCGCCGCGCTGAAGCACACCGGCGCACCGGCAGGGGCGGGCGAGGACGACGATCCCGAGAAGTGGGCAGCCGACGTCGATGCCCTGCTCGCGGAGCGGGAAGCGCGAGCGAACGCCCGCACCGAAGTGGTGCTGCCCGGCCAGCTGTCGGTGAGCCAGCTCGTCGAACTCGAGGCCGACCCGGACGCTCTGGCTGCCCGGCTCCGGCGACCGCTGCCGTTCCCACCCAATCCGCTCGCCCGGCGCGGCACCGCATTCCACGCCTGGGTGGAGCGCCGCTTCGGGGCCACCCGGCTGCTGGACCTCGACGAACTCCCCGGTGCCGCCGACACGGGTGCGGGACCCGACACCGATCTCGCGACCTTGCAGGACGCGTTCCTGCGTTCGTCCTGGGCCGACCGCAACCCGACGGAGGTCGAGGTGCCGTTCGAGACGTCGGTGGCGGGTACGGTGCTCCGCGGTCGGATCGACGCGGTGTTCGCCGATCCCGACGGCGGGTGGACGGTGATCGACTGGAAGACCGGCGCCGAACCGAGCGCGGCCAACGAGGAGGCCGTGGTGATGCAGTTGGCCGCCTACCGGTTGGCCTGGTCCGAACTGATGGACGTGCCGATCGAGCAGGTGCGCGCCGCGTTCCACTACGTGCGGACCGGGCGGACGATCGCGCCGGAGCGTCTACCCGACGCCGACGCGCTCGCCCACCTCATCCGGTCGGCCGGCGCAGGGGAGGAACTCAGGCCTGACGCCGAGCCTTCAGCGCCTCGGTAACCAGCGGGATCTGCAACGGAAGTCGCAGCACCGCACCGGCTTTCTGCACGGTGGTCGTCTTGGAACTCCTCAGCCAGTCGGCCGCCATGTTGATATTGGCGGGGAAGACGGCGACGAAGAGCAGCGCGGCGAGGCCGCCACCGAGCCTGCGGGTTCGCGGCACCGCCAGCGCGGTGCCGATCGCGAGTTCTGCGACCCCGGACACATAGGTGTAGGTGCGCGCCTCGCCCGGCAATTGGGTGGGCACCGTGGAATCGAAGAACTCGGGCGCGACGAAGTGCATGGTGCCGGCGCCGAGCAACAGCGCGGCAAGGCGCAGTGCGGGCTTCTGGCTCGGTCGCGGAGTGTGGCTCTCTCGTTGCATGACGCCAGCTTGCCCGAACCGCCCGGTTCGCGACAACGAGGCTCCGACGTGTCACCGGTGGGGCAATCGGGGTTAGGCTGCCAGCCGATGTCGGAGTTCGGTGCAACGTGGAGACAAACATATGGCCGGTAGGCTGCGTGAGAGATTGAGCAGGTCGGACACCCTCACCGACCGGCCGGATTTCGCATTGGTGGGTGTGCTGCGGATCCCGGAGCTGCAGACCAGTCCGGCGCGGGCGATCTACCGCCGGGTGGGTATCGCCCTGGCGGCGTTGGCGTTGGCGGTCCTCATCGTCTACATCGACCGCGAAGGCTATCGCGACGTGCAGGACAACGAATTGTCGTTGCTCGACTGCATCTACTACGCGACGGTGTCGTTGTCGACGACGGGGTATGGCGACATCACGCCGTTCACGCCAGGCGCGCGACTCGTGAACGTCCTCCTGATCACGCCCCTTCGAATCTTCTTCCTCATCGTCCTGGTCGGTACGACCCTCTCCGCGCTCACGGAGAGCTCCCGGCAGGCGTTCAAAATCCAGCGTTGGAGGCAGCACGTGCGCAATCACACCGTGGTGATCGGCTACGGAACGAAGGGACGCACCGCGATCGACGCGATGCTCGGAGACGATGTTCCGCCGTCGGAGATCGTGGTGGTGGACACCGACCATGCCGTGCTCGATTCGGCGGCCAGCAAGGGACTGGTGACGGTCCACGGGTCCGCCACCAAGTCGGACGTCCTGCGGTTGGCGGGCGCGCAGAACGCGTCGGCGATCATCGTCGCGGCCAACCGCGACGACACGGCGGTGCTGGTGACGCTGACGGCGCGCGAGATCGCCCCGAAGGCCAAGATCGTGGCGGCCATCCGGGAATCGGAGAACACGCATCTGCTCCGGCAGTCCGGCGCCGACTCGGTGGTCGTGTCCTCGGAGACGGCGGGCCGACTCCTCGGCATCGCGACGAAGACGCCCAGCGTCGTCGAGATGATGGAGGATCTGCTCACCCCGGAGGCCGGGTTCGCGATCGCCGAGCGCTCCGTGGAGCGAGACGAGATCGGCGGCTCCCCACGCCACCTCGCGGACATCGTGCTCGGTGTCGTGCGGGACGGCCGGTTGATCCGGGTCGGCTCACCGGAGGTCGATTCGATCGAGGAGAACGACCGACTGCTGTACATCCGTAGGGTCACTAACTGATCGGCAGTAGTGTCGACGACGTGACTGCATTCCGGTTGAACGAAACCCCGCTCCTGTCCCGTTCCGCTGTCGGGCGGGCCGAGGAATTGCGTTCGGACACGAACGCGTTGCGGGCAGGCTGGCCGGAGGCGCAGTTGCTGCGCGTCAACCACCGCGGACAGGTGCGGGTGGGGGACGACGGACTGGTCTTCGCCGAGGCCACCGAACTCGGCCCCGAGCCGCAACCGGGCGCGGTCTTCCTCGGGGTCCGCAAGGACCGGCACGTGTGGGCGGTCCGGGTGCAGGCGCTGACCGGCGAGCTGGCCGACCTCCGGATTCTGGGCGGGACCCTGGACGACGCCGACGCGGGGTTGCTCACCGGCGCGCTGGCGATGCTCAACTGGCACGACAGCGCCGGCTTCAGCGCCCTCGACGGCGCGCCGTCCGAGCCGACCATGTCGGGGTGGTCGCGGATTTCGACGAGTACCGGGCACGAGGAGTTTCCCCGCACCGATCCGGCGGTCATCTGTCTGGTCCACGACGGCGGGGATCGCGTCCTGCTGGCCCGGCAACCCACGTGGCCGCCGCGGCGATTCTCCATCCTGGCCGGATTCGTCGAGGCCGGTGAGTCACTCGAGACGTGCGTCGTCCGGGAGATCAAGGAAGAGGTGGGTGTCGACGTCCGCGACGTCCACTACCTGGGCAGTCAGCCCTGGCCGTTCCCTCGTTCGGTGATGATCGGATTCGCGGCCGTCGGCGATCCCGACGCCCCGTTGACGTTCCCGGACGGCGAGATCGCCGAGGCCCGGTGGTTCACCCGGGACGAGGTGCGCACAGCACTCGAACTCGGCGATTGGGCGTCGGACGGCGACGCGCCACTGCTGCTCCCGGGCTCGATCTCGATTGCGCGCGGCATCATCGAGTCCTGGGCGGGAGCAGCGTCGGCGTCCTAGACGCCGAGGAGCTTCTTGACCTGTGACAACGACGGGTTGGTTGCGGTGCTGCCGTCGGCGAACTTGACGGTGGGGACGACGTGGTTGCCGCCGTTGACGCTGCCGACGAATTCTGCCGACGCCGGATCGTCCTCGATATCGATCTCCACGTAGCCGATGCCGGACTCGTCCAGTTGCGTCTTCAGGCGGCGGCAGTAGCCGCACCAGGTGGTGGAGTAGATGGTCAGGGCGGGGGTGTCGGTTGCAGTCACGGCGCATATAACACCAC
Organism: Rhodococcus sp. 4CII; assembly: GCF_014256275.1. NCBI lineage: Bacteria > Bacillati > Actinomycetota > Actinomycetes > Mycobacteriales > Nocardiaceae > Rhodococcus > Rhodococcus sp. 4CII. Next base: position 836,474 of record NZ_JACCFE010000002.1, on the reverse strand, counting down.
GACCCCGGGTTGTGTTCCCACCGCGGTTCGTCCGCTTCGCGTCGTGTCGGTTGCCCCTGTCATGATGGACGCCATGTCAGCAGCCGGCGCAGCAGAGGTGACGAGTACCGGTCTCGATCCCGAACAGTCCGCAGCGGTACTCGCTCCGCGGGGCCCGGTCTGTGTGCTGGCGGGGGCGGGAACGGGGAAGACCCGGACCATCACCCGGCGTATCGCGCACCTGGTGGCCACTGGGCACGTCGCGGCGGGGCAGGTGCTGGCGGTCACGTTCACGGCCCGCGCGGCAGGCGAGATGCGGGGTCGACTGCGCAGCCTCGGCATCGGCGACGGCGGAGCGCAGGTGCAGGCGCGCACGTTCCACGCCGCCGCGCTGCGACAGTTGAGGTACTTCTGGCCGCAGGTGGTCGGCGACACCGACTGGCGGCTGCTCGACCGCAAGTTCGCGGTCGTGTCCTCCGCCGCGGGACGGGTCGGGCTGTCCACCAGCACGGAGAGCGTCCGCGACCTCGCGAGTGAGATCGAGTGGGCCAAGGCCTCCCTGATCGCTCCCGAGGACTATCCGCGCGCGGTGGCGAAGTTGCGCAGGGAGGCCCCGGTCGACGCCGCCAAGGTCGCCGAGGTGTACCACGGATACGAGCAGCTCAAGGCCCGCGGTCAGGACGGGATGCTCCTCGATTTCGACGACCTGCTGCTCCACACGGCGGCGGCGCTCGAGGAACACTCGGCGGTCGCCGAGGAGTTCCGCGACCGCTACCGCTGTTTCGTCGTGGACGAGTACCAGGACGTCACGCCGCTGCAACAGCGCGTCCTCGATGCGTGGCTCGGGGAGCGGGACGACCTCACCGTCGTCGGTGACGCCAACCAGACCATCTACTCGTTCACCGGCGCCACCCCCAACTATCTGCTCGATTTCTCGCGGCGGTTCCCCGAGGCGACGGTCGTGCGGCTCGAGCGCGACTACCGGTCGACCCCCGAGGTCGTGTCGATGGCGAACCGGGTCATCGGGGCGGCCCGCGGCAGGATCGCGGGCACCCGCCTCCAGCTGATCGGGCAACGCGACTCCGGGCCCGAACCGAGTTTCGTCGAGTTCGACGACGAACCGGCAGAGGCCGCCGGCGTGGCGCGCACGATCAAGCGGCTCATCGCGTCGGGTACCCCGGCGGCGGAGATCGCGGTCCTGTACCGGATCAACGCCCAGTCGGAGGTGCACGAGCAGGCGCTGACGAAGCTCGACATCCCGTACCAGGTGCGTGGCGGCGAGGGATTCTTCACGCGCACCGAGGTGCGCCAGGCCGTCGCGGCGCTGCGCCAGGCTGCGGGCCGCGACGATCTGCCGGACGCGGTCGGCGCCGACCTGGTCACTCTCGTCCGCGCGGTGCTCACGCCGCTGGGCCTGACCGACGCGGAACCGGCGGGTGCGCAGGCCCGGGAACGGTGGTCGTCGCTGTCGGCGCTGGTCGCCCTCACCGAGGAACAGTTGACGCAGGACCCGGAGTTGACGCTCGACGCCCTGCTGCGCGAGCTGAGTCTCCGCGCGGAGGCGCGGCACCCACCCGTCGTGCAGGGTGTGACGCTCGCATCCCTGCACGCCGCGAAGGGTCTCGAATGGGATGCCGTGTTCCTCGTCGGGCTCACCGACGGGACACTGCCCATCCAGCACGTGCTCGGCGACGCCAATTCGGCCCCCGACGAGGCCGCCGTCGAGGAGGAGCGCCGGCTGCTGTACGTCGGCGTGACCCGCGCCCGGGAGCACCTGCAGATGTCGTGGGCGCTGTCGCGGAACGAGGGCGGCCGCAAGTCGCGGCGCCGTTCGCGGTTCCTCCACGGACTCATCCCCGAAGACTCACCCGCCTCGCGGATCGCGGCGCCCGTCAAGAGCAACAAGAAGCGTCCCCGGTGCCGGCTGTGCGGAAAACAGCTGATCGGGACGACCGCGACCATGCTCGGTCGCTGCGAGGGGTGCCCGTCGAACGTCGACGTGGAACTGCTCGAATCGCTGCGGTCGTGGCGGCTCGAGAAGTCGCGGGAGCTGAAGGTCCCGGCGTACGTCGTGTTCAGCGACAACACGCTGACGGCCCTCGCCGAGCAGCGCCCGCAGGACGATCGGGGGCTCGTCGCGATCCCGGGGATCGGTGCGAAGAAGCTCGAGCAGTTCGGCGAGGACGTCCTCGGTGTGATCAAGGGAAGCGGCAGTAGCTGAAACACTTCCGCACCCATCACCGCAGGTCAAAAATAGGTTGTGCGGTTCCGGAGAATTGCCTACTGTGGTTTCAGTGCACGGGGAGACCCGTGTGGTTCACATCGGATCGAGAAGAAATGGAGGTGGCAGTGAAATGACGAAGTACCAAGCACATGAGACGGCAAGCGCTGCTGCCTCCCCGCTGTTCGGCATGAACGCGGCGGAAACGGCACCGGCGATCGTCTGGTCGGCAGCCCGTCGTCGTCCCGCAGCAGCAGTCGAGTCCGTGTATCGGAGTGGTCGAGGAATTCCTCGGTAGAACACACTCCCACCGTCTTTTTCAAGGCCACGGACCCGCATCGCGGACCGTGGCCTTCGTAGTTCGAGCACTCTTCCCGCTCGCAGCCTCGGCTCTGGTTCGCACCCACTCCATCGAACCGAAGAGAATGACCGTCGCAATGAGAGCAGAGGAGAAGGACGTGTCTACCGTGACATGCCGAGGGGTATCCGAAACCTCAACCGCCACAAGCGGATTTGTTCAGATAGTGTCCACGCGTGGTGACCTGCCCTGCCGGGTCGACGACCCCGACCTGTGGTTTGCGGACTCGCCCACCCAGCTGGAGCAGGCCAAGGCGCTGTGCGCGTCCTGCCCGATCCGCTCCCGCTGCCTCGACGCCGCCCTCGATCGGGCCGAGCCGTGGGGCGTGTGGGGCGGCGAGATCTTCGACCAGGGTGTGGTGATCGCCCGCAAGCGTTCCCGGGGACGTCCACGCAAGACACAGACCTTGGTCTGTGCGTAAGAACCGATACGGGGCGGAAGAGTTCGGGCGTTCGCCCGGCCACTCACACGAGCGGGCCGGGCGAACGCCCGTTCTGTGTATAAGGGCTCAGATCGTGTCTTCGTCCTCGGGCGCGGGCTCCGCGAACCCCGGAAGCCACCGCGTCAGGATCTCCATGTACGGCGCATACGCATCCAGTTGAGCGCAGATCCCGACCGAGCCGACGAGAACCCGGAAGATCATCAGATACTCGGCGGGCAGATTCAGTGCGCGGGCCGTACGGAACTGGGAACTGTTGAAGTCGGTGGCGGAACCCACGGCCTTCTGGAGCCAGGCGCGGGTGAAGTGGAACGACTCGGTGCGGATCGGGTCGGTGACCGGGCGCAGGTAGTCCGCAATCTCCTTGTCGGTGACCGTTCTCCCGGGAAGGACGAATCCGTTGGCGTGCAGCAACTCCGTCAGTTCGTCGAACTGCTCGTGGACGGACAGGCGGACCATGGCCCCCAGCACGGGTGGGAGTCCGTGCGGAAACGGAGCCGCCGCACCGAAATCGATGACACCGAGACGGCCGTCGCTGTGCAGCATGAAGTTTCCCGGATGTGGGTCGCAGTGCAGCAGACCGACGCGGGTGGGGGAGGCGAAGTGGAACTCCGCGAGCAGTGCCCCCGCGGTGTTGCGTTCCTCGGGTGTGCCGTTCGCGATGATCGCAGACAGGGGCTTCGCCGACATCCATTCGGTCACTACCACTTTGGGAGCGCTGGCCACCACGTGCGGAATCGCGAACTGCGGATCGCCGTCGTACACCTTGGCGAAGCGGCGTTGATTGTTCGCCTCGATCCGGTAGTCGAGTTCTTCCTCGGTGCGGGCCGTGAATTCGTCGATCACGGGGCGCACGTCGACGCCGGGCATGACCGACGCGAACAGTCCCGCGAACCGACCGAGCGTCTTCAAGTCGGCGCGCAGCGCTTCGTCGGCGCCGGGGTACTGCACCTTGACCGCTACGTCGCGACCGTCGGCCCACACCGCGCGGTGCACCTGGCCGATGCTGGCCGATGCGGTGGGGGTGTCGTCGAACGACTCGAACCGGTCACGCCACCGGGTGCCCAACTGCTGGTCGAGCATCTTGTGCACGGCCCGTGCGGGCAGTGGAGGCGCCTGCGCCTGCAGCTTGTTCAGCGATTCACGGTAGGGCTCCGCGAACTCCTCGGGGATCGCGGCCTCCATGACGCTGAGCGCTTGCCCCAGTTTCATGGCCCCGCCCTTGAGTTCGCCGAGGACCGCGAACAATTGCTCGGCAGCCTTCGCGCTGAGCTGGGCGTCGATTTGGTCCCTGTCACCACCGGTCAGCTTCCGGCCGAAGCCCATCGCAGCGCGTCCCGCGATCCCCAAGGGAATGCTCGCGAGTTTGGCGGTGCGGGCAGAACTCCTGCGGGGGATGTCGGACACCCCACCATCATGCATCATGACGGTCGATGGTTCGATTCACCCACGGCGGGTGCCAGATACGTGCAGCTGCAACTCGCCTGCCGCGGCCAGCGCCGGGTCACCAGCCGATGCGCGCCGAGGTCGATCTCGAGGGTCGCGTCGAGGCTGCTCGGCGGCCCCCCGCGCGGAGCGGCGAGAACCGCTTCGAGCTGGCCGAGGGCGACCGCGGCGGTGGCCATGATCACGGCGGGGCTCGCGTGCCCGACGGTCCCGAGGAGCTGTGCGGACAGGTGCGGCCAGTCCTCGTCGTACGCGGCGCGGAGGAGGTCGGCGCACCGGAGGCAACTGGTGTGGCCGGGGAGCACCAGGGGACCGACGACGCCGCGTCCGTCCCGCAGCCGGACCTGGAGATGGGGAATCCCGTTCTGGACGAGGTCGGCGGCGAGTCGGGGTTCGGCGACCAGATCGTCCGCCAGCACGACGCACAGGGCGTTCCACCGCCGGACGTCGCCGTCGGCGGAGTAGCGGTGTGACCGGGACACCCGGATGCCGGCGTCGGAGAGCCCGGCCGACAGCGCGTCGGAGAGCGGGCCGCGCCCGTGCACGCGGATCGCGATCGTGTCCGCGACGGGCGACGCGGCGCCGACCTCGATCAGGCCGGCCCGGTCGAGATCACCGAGGAGTTTCGACACGTCCGTCGGTGCCAGGCCGTACCCGACAGCCGTCCACAGGATGTGTGGCCGGGAATGCTTGCCGTCGAGGAGCCGCACGACGGCCAGGAGCTGCTCGGTCCGGACCCCGGGCGGCGGGGCGAGAACGAGCGCGCGTTCGGGGTCCCAGCCGAATTGGACCCGTCCGTCGGGGCGGACGAGTACCGGAATGCGAGGGTCGAGGGTGACGCCGACGTGAGGTGGGTGCTGGATGGTCACATCCAGAGGATTGCAGGCCCCAATCGCGTGGCAGCCCTTCGAAGGCGAGTTGTCCACAGGCCGAAACGTGCCTCGACCTGTGGATTTCCCGCTACCGCGACATTGGTGGATTTCAGGCCGTCAGGACTCCGGCTCGTCGTCCTTGCCGGACTTGCCGCGTTCGGCCTCCTCGGCCCGCTCACGGGCTTCGGTCGCCTCCAGCTGGGCCATCGGATTGTCGAAGTTCCCGCCGTCGCCGCCGCCGAGCACCCGGTCGACGAACGCGTCCGGGCTGTCCAGGTCGGACGAGTCCGGCAGCAGGTCGGGGTGGGCCCACACGCCGTCACGGGCGTCGACGGTGGACTCGGAGGTGAGGCGATTCCACAGCTGCGCGGCCTCGCGCACCTTGCGGGGGCGCAATTCGAGTCCGACCAGGGTTGCGAACGTCTGCTCGGCGGGTCCACCGGTCGCGCGCCTGCGGCGGAGCGTCTCGCTGAGGGCGGCCACACCGGGAAGGCGGTCGTTCAGTGCTGAACCGACGACGACCTCGACCCAGCCCTCGATGAGAGCGAGGAGCGTCTCGAGGCGTTCGAGCGCCTGCTTCTGCTCGGGTGTGGTCTGCGGCTCGAACGCCCCCTGCTGCAGAATGTTCTCGAGCTGCGACGGATCGCTCAGCGCCGACGGATCGAGATTCTTCGCCATGTCTTCGATCGCGGAGAAATCCATCGTGATGCCGCGGGCGTACTCCTCGACGGTGGCGAGGAGACGCTGACGGAGCCACGGGACGTGGCTGTAGAGGCGCTGGTACGCGGCCTCGCGCGCGGCGAGGAACACGAGGATCTCGCGGTCCGGCTGCTCCAGTCCCTTGCTGAACCGCTCGACCGCCGCGGGAAGCAGTGCGCCCGTGCCTGCCGGACCGAGGGGCAGACCGATGTCCGTGGAGGTGAGCACTTCCTTCGACAGCTGGCCGAGTGCCTGGCCGAGCTGGGAGCCGAACGCGAGGCCGCCCATCTGGCTCATCATGCCGAGCATGGGCCCGGCCATCTGCTGCGCCTCCTCGGGCAGGCCCTGCACCCACATGCCGGCCACCTTCTCCGCGACGGGGTCGCAGAGCCGCTTCCACGTGTCGAGCGTGTTGTCGAGCCAGTCGTTGGGTGTCCATGCGACGGTCTTCGATGCGCCCGCGGGCAACGTCGTCGCGGCGTCGAGCCACAGTTCGGCCAGCCGCGAGGCATCGGCGATCGCCTCGGAACTTCCCTGGGTGATGGGAGCGACGGACCCCATCTGCTGGCGGGCCAGCTTCTTCGCGATCTCGTAATTGACGGGCCCGGTCTGTTCGCCCGACCCCATCGAACTGCCCATCCCGCTCAGCATCTGACCGAACTGGGTCAGCATCTGACCGAGCGCGGCCGGGTCGAACCCCCCGGCGGGGAAACCACCCGCCCCGAAACCGAAGTCGCCGGAACCACCCGCGTTCTTGTCGCGGTCGGGTCCGTTCTGATCCCCCGTGTTCTTGTCACGATCGGGATCGTCGTCGGAGTTGGAGAAGCCGAACGGCAGATTGCTCATGACTCAACGGTACAAGGCGCATGGTCGCGTAGGTGCCCACCACGTCACGCTGACCGCGAACACGCGGACGGCCGACGGCGGGGCCGGCCGGTTCGCGCTCTACGCTGGTCCAGGTGAATCGACGGATCGTGACGCTTCTGGCCGCGCTGGCCCCGATCGTGGTACTCGGAATTCTCGGCACGGTGATCAAGGTGCCGTTCGTGGCTCTCGGGCCGGGCCCCACGTTCAACACCCTCGGCGAAGTGGGCGGTGAGCAGGTCGTCGCGATCCAGGGGACAGAGGTGGACGAGACCACCGGGCACCTCAACATGACGACGGTCGCCGTGCGCGACGACCTCAACGTGTTCGAAGCGTTCGGATTGTGGGCCAGCGGACGCCAGGGCATCGTCCCCCGCGAGGAGGTGTACCCGCCGGACAAGTCGAAGGACGAGGTCAAGCAGGAGAACGACGCCGACTTCCAGCAGTCCGAGGACAGCGCCGAACTCGCCGCACTCCACTTCCTCGGCAAGCCCGTCGACCTACGGGTCGCCAAGGTCGCGGAGGACGGCCCGTCCGCGGGAATCCTGCGTGAGGGCGACGGGTTGGTGAGCGTCGACGGAACGGCGGTGTCGACGGTCGGCGACGTGCAGGAGGCGGTGGCCGAGGTGGCGCCGAACACGGAGGTGCCGATCCTGGTCCGCCGGGACGGCGCGGAGACGACGGTCCGGGTGACCGTCGGGGCGCGTCCGGGCGACGAGTCGAAGGGCTATCTGGGAATCACGCCCGAGGAGGTCCCCGACGTTCCGTTCACCGTCGATTTCAACCTGGCCGACGTGGGCGGACCGTCGGCGGGGCTGATGTTCACGCTCGCCGTCATCGACAAGCTGAGCCCGGGCGAACTCAACGGCGGCAAATTCGTCGCCGGCACCGGCACGATCGATTCCGACGGCGACGTCGGCCCCATCGGTGGCATCAAGTACAAGTTGATCGCCGCGGACGAGGCCGGCGCCGAAACGTTCCTCGTGCCGGCGAAGAACTGCGACGAGGCCCGCCAGGGCGCACCCGACGGGCTTCGGCTGGTGAAGGTCGAGACGCTCGCCGGAGCCGTCGACGCGCTGGAGACCATCGACGCCGGTGGCGACGCGCCCGGCTGCTGAGCGCCCGGACTTCCTTCCTGTCTAGTCTTCTTCGGTCGCGTCGAGGGTGGCGTACAACGCGCTCACGAGATTCGGCGCGAGATCCTCGGAGGTGAGCAGTTCGATCCCGGCGTACGGGTCGGCGTCCTCGTCGGGGCGCAACTGCATCAGGCACAGCGACGGCCCGTCGCGCAGCACCGCGGCGATCAACCGGGCAGACCGGCGGTCGGGATGCGACTCGGCCGTGGCCCGAGCCGCCTCGTCGGCGGCGTCGCGGTCGGACAGCAGAGGGACGAGTGCGTCGTCGAGGTCGGACTCCGCCCCGGGCGGCAGGACGACGATCTCCTGAACGAGAGCGCACCCCACCACGGACTCGGGCCAACTGGTGGTGGCGAGGAACTCGTCGAGCGCGCGTGACCCACCGTCGATGTCGTCGGGGAACGGATCCTGTTCCACCGGGGTCAATTCCGCACCGTCGGCGAGTTGGTCGAGTAGGCTCGGTTCGGCGGCCGCGAGGAGTTCGGTCGGGACGAGCGCGAACATCTGGGGCGGCTGATCCCACCCTCCGGCATCGACGAATTCGATTACCTCGCGCACACAGCGGGCGAGGGCGTCGGGCTCCCGGTTCACATACTCTTCACTCACGAGACCCATCCTCCCACCCCCGGCACAGGACCGACGGCCGCATCTCCCGGTTGTTACGTAGAGTGGGACGAAACGGTCACGCCCTTGCTGTTCGGGTGTGGACGGCCGAGCAGTGCAGTTGATCGCGGCGCGACAGCGTCGCCGAGTTCTTGGAGTGTGGCACGTGGGCATGCGGCCCCCCGCAGGTTTACCGTCGTTGTCCAAACGCAGTCGTGTGCTGCTGGTGCTGGCGCTTGTCGTCGCGGCCCTGCTGCTGGTGGGTCCGCGGCTGATCAGTACATACACGGACTGGTTGTGGTTCGGGGAGGTCGGATTCCGTGGGGTGTTCACCACGGTCCTCGTCACCCGTCTGCTGCTCTTCCTCGTGGTCGGGGTGGTGGTCGGCGGAATCGTCTGGCTGGCATTGCTGCTCGCGTATCGGTCGCGGCCGGTCTTCGTTCCGGTGTCGGGCCCCAACGATCCGGTCGCGCGCTACCGCACCACGGTGATGACGCGGCTGCGACTGTTCGGCTTGGCCATTCCGATCGTGGTGGGACTGCTCGCCGGTCTGATCGCGCAGTCCAGCTGGGTGACGGTGCAGCTGTTCATCAACGGGGGCGCATTCGGGGTCGCCGATCCGGAATTCGGCCTCGATGTCGGCTTCTACACATTCGATCTGCCGTTCTACCGGTTCGTCCTCAACTGGTTGTTCGTCGCGGTGCTGCTGGCGTTCTTCGCGAGCCTGGTCACGCATTACATCTTCGGTGGGTTGAAGCTGGCGGGCCGCGGCGGCGCGCTCACCAATGCGGCGCGAGTCCAGTTGGCCGTGCTCGCGGGAACGTTCATCCTTCTCAAGGCCGTGGCGTACTGGTTCGATCGCTATTCGCTGTTGTCGAGCAGCCGCAAGGAACCCACGTTCACCGGCGGTAGCTACACGGACATGAATGCGGTGCTGCAGGCCAAGCTGATCCTGCTGGCGATCGCGGTCATCTGCGCGGGTGCGTTCTTCGCGGCGATCTTCCTTCGTGATCTGCGGATTCCCGCAATGGCGACAGCGCTTCTCGTGCTGTCCTCGATCCTGGTCGGCGCGGTGTGGCCGCTCGTGGTCGAGCAATTCTCGGTACGTCCGAACGCCGCCGACAAGGAGAGCGCGTACATCGAGCGGAACATCGCCGCCACCCGGCAGGCGTACGGCATCACGGACGACAAGGTCGAGTACCAGGACTACCAGGGGTACGGAACGAAGCCGCCGCGCGAGGTGCCGGCCGACGTCACGACCATCGCGAACACCCGCCTGCTGGATCCGAACATCCTGTCGCGGACGTTCACCCAGCAGCAGCAGCTGAAGAACTTCTACGGTTTCCCGCCCACGCTCGACATCGACCGGTACGACATCGACGGGGAGATGCGCGATTACATCGTCGCGGCCCGCGAGTTGTCGTCGAAGAGCCTGACCGGTAACCAGACGGACTGGATCAACAAGCACACCGTCTACACGCACGGCAACGGACTGGTCGCAGCACCCGCGAACCGGGTCAACGCCGCTGCCGGCGAGTCGGCGGAGGAGGCCGCGAACAGCAACAGCGGTTACCCCGTATATATGGTCAGTGACATCGCCTCGCAGCAGGCGGGGAACCAGGTCATTCCGGTCGAGCAGCCACGCATCTACTACGGCGAGGTCATCGCCGACACCGATGCCGACTACGCGATCGTCGGCGGTTCCCAGGGTTCGGACCCGCGGGAGTACGACACCGACACCTCCCGCTACACCTACACCGGTTCGGGCGGCGTGCCGATCGGCAACTGGTTCAACCGGCTGGCCTTCGCCGCCAAGTACACCGAGCGCAACATCCTGTTCTCGGGTGCGATCGGCTCGGATTCCAAGATCATCTACAACCGCGATCCGCGGGACCGGGTCACCCACGTCGCCCCGTGGCTGACAGCGGACGGTGACTCGTACCCGGCCGTCGTCGACGGCAAGGTCGTGTGGATCGTCGACGCCTACACCACACTGCAGGACTACCCGTACGCCCAGCGCAGTTCGCTCGACGGACTCGTCGAGGACAGCATCGACCAGAACACCGGCCGGTTGCTGCCCCGTAAGGAGGTGTCCTACATCCGCAACTCGGTGAAGGCCACCGTCGACGCGTACGACGGCACCGTGAAGCTGTACCAGGTGGACCAGAACGACCCCGTCCTCGACGCGTGGATGGGTGTGTTCCCGGGTGCGGTGCAACCGGCGGATTCGATTCCCGACGAACTGCGCGCACACTTCCGCTATCCGGAGGACCTGTTCAAGGTGCAACGGGAGATGCTCGCCAAATATCACGTCGACGATCCGAAGGAGTTCTTCACCAACAACGCGTTCTGGTCGGTGCCGAGCGATCCCACGATCGACACGAGCGCGAACCAGCCGCCGTACTACGTTCTGGTCGGTGATCCCGAGACCGGGAAACCATCCTTCAATCTGACCAGCGCGATGGTGGGTTACAGCCGCGAGTTCCTGTCCGCATATCTATCGGTGAAATCGGATCCGGAGAACTACGGCAAGTTCACCGTGCTCCAGTTGCCGACGGACACGCAGACTCAGGGGCCGCAGCAGACACAGAACTCGATGATCTCCGATCCACGCGTGGCATCGGAGAGAACTCTGCTCGAGAGATCGAACAAGATCCAGTACGGCAACCTGCTGACGTTGCCGATCGCGGACGGCGGCATCCTGTACGTCGAACCGATGTACACGGAGCGAAGTTCGACGGGCCCGAACACGTCGACGTTCCCGCAGCTGTCGCGGGTGCTCGTGAGCTACCGTGAGCCGCCGCCGAGTAACAGTGTGCGAGTCGGGTACGCCCCGACGCTGGCGCAAGCGCTCGACCAGGTGTTCGGTGCCGGGACGGGGTCGGTGGCGACGGCTCCGAGCGCGGAGGCAGGGACACCTCCGGAGACGAGCACGACGCCGCCCACCGACCAGGGTGCGGCACCCGCGCCGACGGCCCCGGCGACACCGCCGTCCGGCACGGACGTCTCGGCTGCGGTCGCCGAACTGGATGCGTCGCTCACCGCATTGTCTGCGGCGCAACGCAGTGGTGACTTCGCGGCGTACGGCGCGGCCCTCGCCCGAGTCCAGAAGGCGGTCGCCGCATACGAGGCGCTCCCCAAGTAGGGGAGGCTCACCCGCAGAGCGAACGAGGCCCTGTCATCCGTTTCGGATGACAGGGCCTCGTCGTATCTGACGCGGAGATCAGCGCAGTGCGCCGACCAACTGCGGGTTGGTGTCCACCAGCTGCTGGAACTGCTGTCCGACGCCGTTCTGCTCGGCAAGCTGACGAGCGGCGTCGAGTGCCTGCTGCGCGCCGGGCTGGGCGGGGGCGGGAACCTGGACCTGGGCCGGAGCCGAGGGGGCCGGAGCCGGGGCCGGGGCGGGCTCCGGTGCGGGCGCGGGAGCCTCGGTGACGCCGCTGCCGCCGGTGGTCAGGTACTGACCGCACACCGGCCAGGCACCCTGGCCCTGGGTTGCGAGCACGTTCTCGGCGACGCGGACCTGCTCGGCCTTGCTGGCGCTCGACGCCGATCCGCTGCCGCCGTTGGCCTCCCAGGTGCTCTGCGAGAACTGCAGGCCGCCGTAGTAGCCGTTTCCGGTGTTGATTCCCCAGTTGCCGCCGCTCTCGCACTGTGCGACGCCGTCCCAGTTGTGGGAGGCGGCGGAGGCGGTGCCGGTGCTCAGGCCGAGCGGGACGGCGACGACGGCGCCGGTGACGGCGATCCAGCCGAGGGCACGCTTGCTGATGCTGTGATTGGTCATGCGAGGTCAATCCTCTCCGCGCTTGCTGACGTGGCCGGCCTGCGGGGGACGACGTTCGCGTCGTCGATCCGGGCTGCGATTCTGTGCCGCGTCCCTGCCCCTCGAAGGTTTCGGGGATTCCGAACCCGCGGGGCAGAGCTAGCAGCGGCGGGCCGGCTTTCGCCCGGTTGTTTCGGGCCGAGAGCGACCGTACGGGAGCTTCGCCCGCAGTTCACCTGGCGAAATTCGTGGACAGCTGTCCGATGTCGTGTCCGAATTTCGATTGTTTCCGCAGGTCACGCCGTCTCGATATCGTTTCGGAGTCCATTCGTTACCCCGTCGTTATGTGGTGTAGATCACTATGAATTTGTGTAGCGGCTCACGCAAAAGGTGCCGGGAATACGGCTCGCGATGGCGTAAGCACGGCCGTGCAGTGTCAAAGTGCCCTGCGCGCAGACGTGCTGCGCGCAGGGCACTTCGAGCAAGAGTGTGGTGCGGATCAGAGGTACTGTCCGCAGACCGGCCAGGCGCCGGGTCCCTGGGTCGCCAAGACGTTCTCCGCCACGCGGATCTGCTCCTCGCGCGAGGCGTTGGACGGCGAGCCGGATCCGCCGTTCGCTGCCCAGGTGCTGTCGGTGAACTGCAGACCGCCCGAGAATCCGTTGCCGGTGTCGGCGCCCCAGTTGCCGCTGCTCTCACACGCTGCGACGGCGTCCCAGTCGCCGGATGCGGCCGATGCGGTGCCGGTGCTCAGGCCGAGCGGCACTCCGATGACTGCTCCGGTGAGTGCGACTGCGCCCATGGTCCGCTTGACGATGCTGAAGTTGGTCATGTGGTTGGTTCCTCTCCGCGCCTGCTGACGAGGTGATCCGGTGGATAGCGGCTGGTGTGCCGACCCGGGGGGTCGTTCTGTCCTCGTCCCTGCCCCTCGAGGTGTCGGGATTCCGAATCCCGCGGGGGCAGGTCGAGCTGCGGCGGGTCGGCGTTGCCCGGTGGTTTCGGGCTGGCAACGAACGTACGCGGCGATCACGGAATGGTCACGGGTCGATTTCTGTGACGTCCGTCCAAATATTGGGATGAACGGACCGCGTTTCCGCAGGTCGACCGTCAAAATTCAGGTTTCGGCAATGTTACAGATTTAGCCCGAAGTGTGACGAGCGTCATAACTTTTAGGTAACGGAGGCGGGCTCGAGGGGTGCTGAAACGTTGCTGAACGGACGCTTTCCGGGCGATTTGCAATCCGTTCGTTCGCTCGTGTAACTTTGTTCATGCAACGCGGGGTGGAGCAGCTCGGTAGCTCGCTGGGCTCATAACCCAGAGGTCGCAGGTTCAAATCCTGTCCCCGCTACCACGAAAGAACCGGTGTCCTGGAATCCAGGGCACCGGTTCTTTTTTTGTCTATCGTCGGTAGCGGTCAGCTCTCCGTGACGTCCATCTCGATCAGCACCCGACGAAGCAACTTGCCGGTGGCGTTGCGGGGGAGTTCCTCGATGAAGATGATCTCGCGGGGCACCTTGTAGCGCGCAAGGTTTGCCTTGACGTGAGCCTTCATCTCCTCGGCATCCTTGGTGGCTCCCGGACCGGGCACGACGAAAGCTCTGAGGCGATGGCCGAATTCGGCGTCCTCGACACCGATGACGGCAGCCTCGATGACGTCGTCACGGTCGGCGAGCAGGTTCTCGACCTCGAGTGGATAGACGTTCTCGCCACCGGAGACGATCATGTCGTCGTCTCGGCCGTCGACGAACAGCAGGCCGTTGCGGTCGAAATGTCCGACGTCGCCGGTGGACAGGAGGCCGTTGATGCGCTCTTTGTCGCGGCCGTCGGTGTACCCGGAGAAACTGAGACCGCTCGACACGAAGATGCGTCCGACCGTCTCGGGTTCGGTGATCCGTCGACCCGACTCGTCGTAGAGCTCCACGTGGCAGGTGACGGGAGCCCGCCCAGCGGTGCCCGGTGCCAGCGCGAGGTCGGCGGGTGTCGCGACCGTGGCGACGGCCACCTCCGTGGAGCCGTAGAGGTTGTGGAGCACCTCGCCGAATGCGGCGGTGGTGCGTTTGCAGAGGTCGGGGGAGAGCGCCGACCCGGCGGCGAAGATGATCTTCAGGCTCGACGTGTCGTACGCGGCCAGGGTCTCCGGTCCGAGGTCGATGATGCGTTGCAGCATCGTGGGGACGACGACCAGTGTGTCGCAGCGATGTTTCTCGACGAGGCGAATTGTGTTCTCCGGATCGAACTTACGATGCATCACCACCGTCTGGCCCAGCGCCAGAGCGAGTGCGAACTGCGACACCCCCGTCCCGTGGAACGCTGGGGCCGCCATCATCATCGTCTGTCCGCGCCGGAGCGGCACGCGGTCGAGGAACTGTGCCGACGCGAGCGGCGACGTGTGTCCGCGGGGAGCGCCTTTCGGTGTGCCCGTGGTGCCACTGGTGAGGAGGACGAACCCGCCCAGGGTGGACGGAGCGGGCAGCGAACTGCGGTCTCGGCCCTGCATCACGTCGTCGAGCGAGCGGACCTGCGACGTCGAATCGTCCTCGGCCCATGAACGATAGACGATCACCTCGTCCGGGAGAGCCTCGGCGACGGCGTGGAATTCGTCGTCGTACACGAAGGCCTGCACTCGCTCGCGCGCCGCGACGTCGACGAGTTGGGGCCGGGCGAACCCGGTGTTCATGAGCACCAGCTTGGTGCCGTTCTTGGCGGCGGCGAGCATTGTGAGCACCAGACCGCGATGATTGCGGCACATACATCCCATAACGGAGCCGGGAGCGATGCCGTCGGACTGCCACGCCCGCACCAGGGCGTTGGACTGTTCCTCGATGTCGGCGTAGGTGAGTGAACCGCGCTCGTCGATCAGGGCCACCGCATCGAGGCCCGCCTCGGCGTTCGCGTGGACGGGACCCGCGAACGGACCGTACTTCCGCACGGCCAGAATGGATCGGATTCCCTGGTCCACACGGGGAAAGGGGACGAGGCCTGCGCGGTTCATCACCCGCACAGCTCCCACGGTGTCCGTGATCTTGGTGAGGATGTGCTGAGCTGGCATGGAGAACCCTTCCGGCTGCAGTGACGGATGTCCCGTTCAGCGTAGAGGAAGGGAAGGGCTCGGCCGTCCCCGTTTCGCTCATAGTCTCCCGGACCGCTCTCGCGACCGTTCCGTCATGCTCCGCGCACGAAGAAGCCCCCGCCGCAGGTGAGCGCGGCGGGGACTACACCCCTCGTTGAAAATCCCCGCGAGCTGTTACTTCAGCTCTGCCGACGACTTTCCGAGTAGACGGCGAGCGACGATCAGCTGCTGGATCTGCTGCGTGCCCTCGAAGATGTCGAGGATCTTCGAGTCACGTGCCCACTTCTCCAGCAGCGGGCGCTCCGAGTACCCCAACGTGCCGGCGAGTTCGACGGCCTTGAGGGTGATGGCGGTGCCGGTCCGGCCGGCTTTCGCCTTCGACATGGACGCTTCGAGCGAATTCGGCTTCTTGTTGTCCGCCATCCACGTCGCGCGCAGCGCGAGCAGGTAGGCCGCCTCCCAATCGGCCTCCAGTTGCAGGAACTCGGCGGCCGCGGCGTGCTGGTTGTACGCGGGAGTGTCGTAGGAGATCTCGACACCGGCGTCGGTGAGGATGCTGCGCAGTTCCTCGAGCGCGGCGCGGCCGAGGCCGACCGCCATGCCGGCGACGATCGGACGGGTGTTGTCGAACGTCTGCATGACGCCGGCAAAGCCCTTCTCTACGTTGACTTCCGGCGTGCCGAGCAGATTGTCCTTGGGGATCCGGCAGTCCTGGAACAGCAGAACCGCGGTGTCGGACGCCTTCACCCCCAGCTTGTGCTCGAGGCGGGCGACGCTCAGACCCGGGGCGTCCCGCGGGACGACGAACGACTTGATCGCGGCGCGGCCCTTTGTCTTGTCGACGGTGGCCCACACGACGATATGGGTAGAACGCTCGCCGGCTGTGACGAAGATCTTCTCGCCGTTGAGCACGTACTCGTCACCGTCGAGGACCGCGGTGGTGGTGACGGCGGCGGAGTCGGAACCGAAGCCGGGTTCGGTGATGGCCATCGACGCCCACACCTTGCCGAAGCGTTCGAGCTGCTCGTCGGTCGCGACCGCGGCGATGGCCGAGTTGCCGAGGCCTTGGTAGGGGATCGCCAGAGTGAGGCCCACGTCGCCCCAGCAGGTTTCGATGACATTCATCAGGGAGGACATGTTGCCGCCGTTGACGTTTCCGATGACCTTCGGCTCGTCGCCGCGTCCGAGGGCGGCGCCCGCCGCACCCTTGCCGGAGTCGTTGAGCCCCTCCACCATGGCGGCCATGGTGTCGAGTTCCTTGGGGTAGGCGTGCTCGGCGAGATCGTATTTGCGGGAGATCGGCCGGAAGATTTCTGCCGCGACCTGGTGAGCCTGGTTCGCGGAGGCTTTGAGCTTCTTGGGAAGTTCGAGGTTGATCATGACAGTTTCCTTAGTTCGAATCCGGCCGCTCAGATCAGGACGATGCCCTCGGCGACGCCGATGGCGCGCAGATCGCGGTACCAGCGCTCCACGGGATGTTCCTTGGTGTAACCGTGGCCGCCGAGCAGCTGGACGCCGTCGAGGCCGATCTGCATGCCCTTCTCGGAAGCCAGCTTTCGGGCGAGCGCCGATTCGCGGGCGAAGGAGAGCCCCTGCTCGGCGCGGGAGGCGCCGCGCAACGTCACCAGACGCAGGCCGTCGAGTTCGATGCCGATGTTCGCGACCATGAAGGCGACTGCCTGACGGTTGCTGATCGGTTCGCCGAACGCGACCCGCTCGTTGACGTATGGGATGACGTAGTCGAGTACGGCCTGCCCGGTGCCGACCGCGAGCGAGGCCCAGCCGAGGCGGGCCAGCCGGATCGCGTCGGCGTATTCGGCCGCCCGCAGATCGGCGTCGGCATCGCCGAGCAGACCCGACTCGGGCACCGCGACGTCGGTGAGGTTGAGCCGGCCGAGGCCCGCGGCGCGCAGACCCATGCTCGGGTCGGCCTCGACGACGAGTCCCTTGGTGTCGGCCTCGACGATGAAGAAGGAGGGCTTGCCGTCGAGTTCGGCGGCCACGACGAACAGCTCGGACGACGCGGCGGCCGGCACGAGGCTCTTGACGCCGTTGAGCTTGTAGCCGCTGGGGGAGCGAACCGCCTTGGTCTGCAACGCGAAGGGGTCGAACAGTGCGCGGGGCTCGTTGACGACGACCGCCGCGTTCGGAACCTGTTCGCCGGTGAACGCGGGAAGGTAGGTCTTCTGCTGGGCGTCGGTACCCCACTGGGTGAGGGCGACGGCGACGCCGCTCGGCGCGAGGATCGGCAGCGCGAGTCCCATGTCGCCGTGCGCGAGGGCCTCGGCGACCAGAGAGTTGGTGACGGCACCGCGTTCACTGGCGGCCCCGTCGAGTTCCTCCGGGACGTTGATCAGGGTGATGCCGAGTTCGGCGGCGCGTTTCACGAGATCCGCCGGGGCGGCAGCGGCAGCATCCGCGTCGTGGCCCGCGGGCCGCAGGATCTCGGCCGCGAACTCCCGCACGGTCTCGACGATCATCTGCTGCTCGTCGCTCGGGGTGAGGTCGAAATAGCCGGCCTTCGCGGTCGGGTTGTCGGGGAGGCGTTTCGGCGCGCCGCCGCCGGACACCTTCTGGAAACCGCGGGTCGCGGCGCCGAGGGTCTTGAATCCGGTCTTGGTTCCTTCGTAGGTCACACGGTCGATCGTCTGGCGCAGGTTGTACTTCTCGGCCAGATCGGAACCGGTGATCTTGGTCAGCACACGCATCGCGGCACCCATGGCATCGCGCTTGACCGGATTCAGGCCGACGGCGGACGTGTCGCGGGGCTTCCGCTTCGCACTGTCGTGGGGGGCAACTGTGTCTTGCTTGCTCATGATCACCAGCTGTTTCTCGGTGTTCGGGCGTGGACGTCCTCTATCTTACTCAGCGGTAAGGTTGGTGTCTACTATCGAGTAAGTTCGAGTCGCCACGACAGTGGTTCGCCGAGGGGACCGCCGTCAGTCGCGATGGGGTGGATCTCGCGCCGTCGGCAATGACACGCCTGTCCGGAATGATCGACGGAATGGCATTCAGGCCAAGCGTTTTCGAGGTTGCCGAGCATGCCGTCGGAGCCGGGAAGAGGCCGGCAGGGATAGGGGAGTCCCATCCTTGCGGGAGCGCAGGCGCGTACGGAACGGACGGCGTGGAGGCCGGTCCCGTCAGGAGGGCGCGTCGGCTTTCGTGGCCGAGGACGCCGGAGCCGGGCTACGCCGTCGGAGTCTTGTCAGATAGTTCGGATAGTGCTGTGTGAGTTAGGCCCCGGGTCGGTTCGATCGCAGGCGGGACAGCGCCTCGTCGTGAAGCAGCGTGTTGGTGGCCAGTGCGCTGCCGCCGTGCGGGCCGTCGTCGCCGACGAGGTTGGTGAAGCGGCCGCCTGCCTCGCGAACCAGCACGTCGAGGGGCGCGAGGTCCCACAGCGACACCTCGGGCTCGGCGGCGATGTCTACGGCGCCCTCCGCGAGCAGGCAGTAAGAGAAGAAGTCACCGAAGCCCCGGACCCGCCACACGTCGTCGGTCAGGGTGAGGAACTGTTCGCGGATGCCGAGCTCCTTCCAGCCCGACAGGCTCGAGAAGGTGAGACTGGCCGAACCGAGTCGGTCGACGGCCGACACGGAGAGGCGAGCCGGCTCGGACCCGTCGAACGTCGACCAGGCGCCCGACCCCGCCGAGGCCCACCAGCGGCGCGCGAGCGCCGGAGCGCTCACGACCCCGACGACGGGAACTCCGTCCTCGAGCAGCGCGATCAGGGTGGCCCAGATGGGGACGCCCCGGACGAAGTTCTTGGTGCCGTCGATCGGATCGACCACCCACTGCCGTCCTGCGAACTGCGCGTCGCCGCCGAACTCCTCACCCAGCACCGCATCCGCGGGTCGCTCGACTTCCAGCCTTGCCCGGACCGCCCGTTCCACGGCCAGATCGGCGTCCGTGACCGGCGTCAGGTCGGGCTTGTCGTCGACCGACAGGTCGAGCGCCCCGAACCGGGCCCTGGTGATCGCGTCCGCCTCGTCGGCGATTCGGAGGGCGAGCTGCAGGTCGGCGCGGAGGTCGGTCACGGTCGCACAGATTACTCGTACCGGACCGGCGTGACGTCAGTCGATCTTCACTTCGGCGAGCTTGCCGGTGGCGACGTCGAAGACGAACCCGCGCAGAGACGTGGTCGCCGTGATGAACGGGCTGGCCTCGATCCGGCGCAGCGACTGCCGGACGTCCTCGTCGAGGTCGGGAAACGCCTCCGCCGACCAGGCCGGCTTGATCCCGACCTCGTCCTGGATGGACTTCTTGAAGTCGTCGTCGGTGAACGTGAGCATTCCGCAGTCCGTGTGGTGGATCAGGATGATCTCGGTGGTGCCGAGCAGCCGCTGGCTGATCGCGAGGGATCGGATCTCGTCGTCCGTCACCACCCCGCCGGCGTTGCGGATGACGTGCGACTCGCCCTCCTCGATGCCGAGGATCCGGTAGACGTCCAGCCGCGCGTCCATGCAGGCGAGGACCGCGACGTGCTTGCTGGGCGGGAGGGGGAGCGGCCCGGTGAATCCGGCCGCGTAGGCCTCGTTGTTCTTCAGGTACTGGTCGGTCACGGTCATCGTCGACTCCGTCCGGAATGGCGGCACGAGCATGTGCGTACCCGTGCATGGAACAAGGTGGGCCCGGTGCCCGCAATGCTTCCACGCGACTTGATCGGAAGGGGTGACTTCCGCTGGAACGAAGGGGTGACGGGGCCCGGGTCCGCACCCGGTAACCTTGGGAACCGTGCATCCCGACGTATCCGCAGACCTCAGCGAGCTCGACACCACCCTTCGTACCGTCGAATCGGTGCTGGACGTGGAGGAGTTGCGCCGCCGCATCGACGAGCTCGAACACCAGGCCGCCGATCCCGAGCTGTGGAACGACCAGGAGCACGCGCAGCAGGTCACCAGCCAGCTGTCGCACTCCCAGGCCGAACTGCGCCGCGTCGAGGAGTTGCGCTCCCGGCTCGACGACATGCCGGTGCTGTACGAACTCGCGGAGGACGAGGGCGCCGACGCGATAGCCGACGCCGACGCCGAACGGCACAGCCTGCGGGAAGACATCGCCGCGATGGAAGTCAAGACCATGCTGTCCGGCGAGTACGACGAACGTGACGCGCTGGTCAACATCCGCTCCGGCGCCGGTGGTGTCGACGCCGCCGACTGGGCGGAGATGCTGATGCGGATGTACATCCGCTGGGCGGAGAAGCACGGCTACGGCGTCGAGGTATACGACACGTCGTATGCGGAAGAAGCCGGCATCAAGAGCGCGACGTTCGCGGTCAAGGCGCCGTACAGCTACGGAACCCTGTCCGTCGAGATGGGCACCCACCGGCTGGTCCGGATCAGCCCCTTCGACAACCAGGGACGCCGCCAGACGTCGTTCGCCGAGGTCGAGGTCCTGCCCGTCGTCGAGACCACCGACCACATCGACGTCAACGAGAACGACGTCCGCGTCGACGTGTACCGCTCGTCCGGTCCCGGTGGTCAGTCCGTCAACACCACCGACTCCGCGGTCCGGTTGACGCACATCCCGACCGGCATCGTCGTGACCTGCCAGAACGAGAAGTCGCAGCTGCAGAACAAGGTGTCGGCGATGCGCGTCCTGCAGGCCAAGCTGCTCGAGGTCAAACGCAAGGAGGAGCGCGCCGAGATGGATGCGCTCAAAGGCGACGGCGGCAGTTCCTGGGGCAACCAGATGCGGTCGTACGTGCTGCACCCGTACCAGATGGTCAAGGATCTGCGCACCGAGTACGAGGTCAACAATCCGTCCGCCGTTCTCGACGGCGACATCGACGGATTCCTCGAGTCCGGCATCCGGTGGCGGATGCGCGAGAATCAGGCATCCTGACACCGATGGAGACGACGGCAGCCATGTTCGCGCCCACCCGGAACTTGCTCGACTGGCTCTCGTCGACGGGGCTGGCGGTCTCGCTCACCGTGCTCGGGGCCGTCCTCATGGCGAGACTCGTCAACTGGGGCGGCAGCAAGATCACCGACCGGATCGACAACAATTACAAGCAGGGTGACGCCCTCGTCCGTTCCGAGGCCACCAAGCACCGGCACTCGGTGGCGCAGGTCATCACCTGGGTGATCATCACGATCATCTACGTCATCGCGACGATGAAGGTGCTCGACCAGCTGAATCTGCCGATCGGCAGTCTCGTCGCCCCGGCCACCGTGCTCGGTGCGGCGCTCGGTTTCGGTGCGCAGCGCGTCGTCCAGGACATCCTGGCCGGATTCTTCATCATCACCGAGCGGCAGTACGGGTTCGGCGACACGGTGCAGTTGGCGGTCACGGGGTCGTCGGAGGACGCGGAGGGCGTGATCGAGGACGTCACGCTCCGGGTCACGCGGATGCGGAATTCGGACGGTGAGGTCATCACCGTCCCCAACGGGCAAATCGTCAAGGCCGTCAACCTTTCCAAGGACTGGGCGCGGGCCGTGATCGACGTCCCCGTTCCCGCGTCGTCCGACATCAACCGGGTCAACGAGGTGCTCCACCAGGTCGGTGTCGAGGCCTTCGCGGATCGCGGGCTGAAGAAACTACTGCTCGACGAGCCGACGGTGATGGGAGTGGAGAGTCTGACTGTCGACGAGGTCAGCGTTCGCGTCGTGGCGCGGACCCTGCCGGGTAAGCAGTTCCAGGTCGGACGCGCCCTCCGGGTGCGCATCGCCACCGCGATGAGGCGGCAGGGAATCACCGTCGAGCCGGACCTCCAGACGGTGCGGGCAGCGGAGGGTGAGGGATGACCGGCGAACCCCGGCGCGGCCTCGACCGGATCCTGCATTCCTCCGTCGTTCCCGCCAAGATCTTCGGCGGCCGAGTGCGGACGTCGACGTTGGTGCTGTGCATCCTGTGGGTGCTGCTGTACACGCTGTACACGTACCTCAACCCCGCCGAAGAGGTGGTTCAGGGGCCGGTCGCTCCGGCCGTCGTTCCCACCCGGGAGGCGCCGGCTCCGGAGACCACGTACCCGCCGTCGACGACGGAGTACACCACCGAGCTGCCGTCGGAGACGCTCACGACGACCGAGACGACACCCGAGCCGACGCTGGAACAGACGGCGCCCACCGCGACCAGTCGGGTCCCGACGACGACTCCGACGCTGCCGTTCGGAATCCCCAACCCGTTCCCACCTGCGGCGACGGGCACACCGCCGGCCACGTCGTCCGTCCCGGCGACGTCGGTGACACCGCCGAGTGGGGGATGACGCCGCGCGTCGCTCCATTTGGTCACTGTTCGATAACGTCTAGACTGGCTCCTCGTGATCAGCGTCGAGAATGTGTCGAAGTCGTACAAGACGTCCACGAGGCCCGCCTTGGACAAGGTGAGCGTCGACGTGGACAAGGGCGAGTTCGTCTTCCTCATCGGCCCGTCGGGCTCGGGAAAGTCGACATTCATGCGCCTGCTCCTCAAGGAGGAGTCGCCGACGTCGGGTGACATTCACATCGCGGATTTCCACGTCAACAAGCTGTCCGCCCGGCGGGTGCCGAAGCTGCGGCAGAGCATGGGCGTCGTCTTCCAGGACTTCCGGCTCCTGCAGAAGAAGACCGTGTCCGAGAACGTCGCGTTCGCGCTCGAGGTGATCGGGAAGCCGCGCGCGATGATCTCCCGGACCGTCCCGGAGGTGCTCGAGATGGTCGGGCTGTCGGGCAAGGCCGATCGTCTCCCCACCGAACTGTCGGGCGGCGAACAGCAGCGTGTCGCCATCGCGCGGGCGTTCGTGAACCGGCCGCTCGTGTTGCTGTGCGACGAGCCCACCGGCAACCTCGACCCGGAGACGAGCCAGGACATCATGCTGCTGCTCGAACGGATCAACCGCACCGGGACGACGGTGGTGATGGCGACCCACGATCACCACATCGTCGACTCGATGCGCCGCCGCGTGGTGGAACTGGACCTCGGCAGAGTGGTGCGCGACGAGGCTCGGGGTGTGTACGGCGTGGGGCGTTAGCGGCCTCCCTGCACTTCCGGCTTCAGTACTGTCCCCCAGTCGTCTACGAAGGACTCCGATTCCCCGATGCGTGCCAGTTTCATTTTCAGTGAGGTCCTGACGGGCCTCCGTCGCAACGTCACCATGACCATCGCGATGATCCTCACCACCGCGATCTCCCTGGGCCTGTTCGGCAGCGGACTGCTGGTGGTGCAGATGGCCGGCAAGACGCAGCAGATCTTCCTGGACCGTGTCGAGGTGCAGATCTTCCTCACCGACGACATCTCCACGTCCGACCCCGGCTGCGAGGGGGAGATCTGCAGTGTGCTCCGCAAGGAACTGGAGGAGACGCCGTCCGTGGTGTCGGTGGAGTACCTGAACCGGGACGACGCCGTGAAGGACGCGACGGAGCGGGTGTTCAAGGATCAGCCGGAGCTCGCCGCGCTCGTCAGCCCCGACAGTTTCCCGGCATCGTTCAAGGTGAAGCTCAGCGATCCGGAGCGCTTCGGGGTGATCAACGAGAATTTCGGTACCCGCCCGGGTGTCGAGAGTGTCCTCAACCAGCGTGAGCTGGTCGAACGGCTCTTCAGTGTGCTCAACGGGGTGCGCAACGCCGCGTTCGCGATCGCGATCGTGCAGGCCGTGGCCGCAATTCTCCTGATCGCGAACATGGTTCAGATCGCGGCCTTCACCCGGCGCACCGAAGTGGGCATCATGAGGTTGGTCGGTGCCACCCGCTGGTACACGCAGTTGCCGTTCCTGCTGGAGGCGGTGGTCGCCGCCCTCGTGGGTGCTGTGCTCGCCATCGTCGGTCTGTTCACCGCGAAGAACATGTTCATCGACGACGTGCTGTCGGACGTCTACGACGCCAACATCGTCGCCCGGATCTCCAACAGTGACGTGCTCTTCGTCTCACCGGTTCTGGTGCTCGTGGGTGTCGGAATGGCGGCCGTCACGGCCTACGTGACCCTGCGCCTGTACGTCCGCGAATAATTCGGCTTGCTCCTTCTCCTATGCTGGAGGATACGAACTGTTCACCTCGGACATCGCGGACTGAAAGGCCCGGAACGTGAAGGAAAAGGGCCGCAAGGTCATTGCGACCAACCGCAAGGCGCGTCACAACTACAGCATCCTCGATGTCTACGAGGCGGGCATCGCGCTCGTCGGCACCGAGGTGAAGAGCCTCCGCGAAGGCAAGGCGTCGCTGGTGGACGCGTTCGCCACCGTCGACGACGGCGAGGTGTGGCTGCGCGGACTGCACATCCCCGAGTACACCCAGGGGACGTGGACCAATCACGCGCCGCGCCGTACCCGGAAGCTGCTGCTGCACAAGCGGGAGATCGAGCACCTCGTCGGCAAGACGCGCGAGGGCAACCAGACCCTGGTTCCCCTGTCGATGTATTTTTCCGACGGCAAGGTCAAGGTCGAACTCGCGCTCGCGAAGGGCAAGCAGGACTACGACAAGCGGCAGGATCTGGCCAGGCGCACCGCCGAGCGTGAGGTGACCCGCGAACTCGGACGCCGAGTCAAGGGCATGCGCTGACCTCCATCCTGCTCGCGCTCGTGGCCGCGATCGGGTACGGCGTGAGCGATTTCGTCGGGGGTGTCGCCTCCCGCCGCGTCGCGGCCCTCCGGGTCGTCATCGTGTCGTATCCGCTGTCTCTGCTGATCGTCCTGGTGATCGCACCGTTCGCGGGTGGCACCCTCACCACCACGTCCGTCGTGTGGGGAGCCCTGGCCGGCGTGGCCGGTGGTGTGGCGGTGTGGTGGTTCTATCTCGCGCTGGCGTCGGGGCCGATGTCGGTGGTGTCGCCGCTGACGGCCGTGCTGGTGGCGGGAATTCCGGTACTGGTCGGGATCGTGTTCGGGGAGCGGCCCGGGCCGATCGCGTTCGTCGGGATCGTGGTGGCGCTGGTCGCCGTCGTCCTCGTCAGCCGGGAGTCGCCCGACGAGACGGCAGGCGAGGTGGCCGGTGGGAGGGTGCTGCGGTTCACCCGGGCCGTGGCGCTGCTCACCGTCGGAGCCGGTATCGCGTTCGCTCTCTCCTTCGTCTCGTTGCACCAGATCGGTGACGACGGCGGACTGTGGGCCCTCGCCGTGTCCCGGGCCTCGGCCACCGCGGTGGTGTGGCTGGTCGCGTTGTCCGCCGGGCATTTCGTGCTGCCGCACGGTGAACCGTTCAAGCTCGCGGTGTACGTGAGCTTTCTCGACGTTCTGGCCAACGCCGCCATGATGTACGCGTTCCAGGGTGGGCTGCTGTCGCTCGTGAGCGTGATCGGGTCGCTGTACCCCGCGGCCACGGTGCTTCTGGCGATGGTGATGCTCGGGGAACGGGTGAGCCGGATGCAGCAGGCGGGCATGCTGCTCGCGCTCGCGGCCGTTGCGATGATCGCCGTGGCCAGCTGAAACACGCCCACCGACCCGTGCCGATGATATCGGGATGATTCCGGGCGACGTTCGCGTTACACTAGGTGGCCCCGCGAGACTCGTGGGGCACGTACGGGGCTGAACGGTTTCGACTGCGTACGTTGAGGTAGGGGAAGCGTGTCGGTGCAGGCAAGAGACCACCGTGAGCGTCGCTGCAAACATATAAGCGCCGATTCCAATCAGCGCGACTACGCACTCGCTGCCTAAGTAGCGACTGCGTGTCTGTCAGTCCGGGTTCGCCCTCGGCCCGGGTACTGGCATCAGCTAGAGGGCTTTACCGTTCGACTCGGTCGCGGAGTCGAATGGGACAACCAACAGCGACTGGGATCGTCATCCTGGCTTGTTTGCGAGACTGGGAGATCCAAGTAGAGACATAGCAAACTGCACACGGAGAAGCCCTAGCTTTGCTGCGGAGGACCCGGGTTCAATTCCCGGCAGCTCCACTGAGTCCGGGCCGGACACCATCAGGTGTCCGGCCCGGATTTTTTCGTACCCGGCCGAGTTCGGACGACCCGTGCCGCCGCCGTGACACGATGTGAGCCGTGTCCCTGACGAAACCCGTGGCTGTGGTCGCGCTGGGCGGTGCCCTCGGCGCGTGCGCGAGATTCCTCCTGTCCGAGCTGTGGCCGGGCATCTGGACCGTCCTGGTGATCAATGTGGTCGGTTCGCTTCTGCTCGGCTGCCTGGCCGAGATCCTCGGACCGGACCGGTTGTGGCGGCTGTTCCTCGGGGTCGGCGTGCTCGGCGGGTTCACCACGTTTTCGACATTCGCCGTGGACGCCGCGCGTGAGGACGCGGCGACCGCCGCGCTCTACGTGGTGGCGACCCTGGTACCCGCTCTGCTCGCCGCGCGGCTGGGCATGCTCGCCGGTCACATCTACCGGCGCGTGGTCGCGCGGAGGGTTGCCGCGTGACGGTTCTGCTCGTGGGGCTCGGCGGCGCGCTCGGTGCGACGACGCGCTACCTCGCGGGCCGGTACGTCGACTCGTACCGCAGTTTTCCCGTGGCCACCTTCGTGGTGAACGTTGCCGGATGCCTGATCCTCGGACTGCTGGCGGGGGCATCGTTGTCCGCGCAGACCTTCGCGCTCCTCGGCACGGGGTTCTGCGGCGGACTGACCACCTACTCGACGTTCGCGGTCGAATCGGTGGGCCTCGCGCGGATCCGTCACACGCTCACGTCCCTGGTGTACGTGGTCGCGAGTGTGGCATTCGGTCTGGCCGCCGCCTGGCTCGGATTCCGATCGACGTCTTGAGGGCAGAGTCCGGCGCGAGGGTGCAGGATGGTTGGGTAGTCGAGTTCGATCCCGACGTTTTCAGGAGGTCTCGTGGCGCACGACAGGGCGGGTCAGGTGGCACTGCCGGAAGATCTCGTCGACATCCCGCACCTGGTGACCGCGTACTACAGCGGGGTGCCCGACCCCGATAATCCGTTGCAGCAAGTACTGTTCGGGACTTCCGGGCACCGAGGCTCGAGCCTGGACACTGCGTTCAACGAGGCTCACATCCTGGCCACCACCCAGGCCATCGTCGAGTACCGGGCGTCGCAGGGCGTCGACGGGCCGCTGTTCCTCGGCCGCGACACCCACGCCCTGTCGGAGCCGGCGTGGACGTCGGCTCTGGAGGTCCTGGCCGCGAACGACGTGACGGTGCTGATCGATTCGCGCGATCGGTACACCCCGACCCCCGCGGTCAGTCATGCGATTCTCCGCTACAACCGCAGTGGCCCGGAGTCTCAGGCCGATGGGATCGTCGTGACCCCGTCGCACAACCCGCCTCGCGACGGCGGCTTCAAATACAATCCGCCGCACGGCGGCCCCGCCGGCTCCGAGGCGACGACGATCATCGCCGACCGCGCGAACGAGTTACTCCGCCGGAACCTCTCGGGGGTGCGGAGAATCTCCGCGGACCGGGCGATCCGGCGGGCCGAGCGATACGACTTCCTCCGCTTCTACATCGACGACCTGCCGAGTGTTCTCGATTTCGACGCCATCCGGAGCGCCGGTGTGCGGATCGGCGCCGATCCGCTGGGCGGGGCCAGCGTCGACTACTGGGGTGCCATCGCCGACACCCACCGGCTCGATCTCGAGGTCGTCAATCCGCTGGTCGATCCGACGTGGCGGTTCATGACCCTCGACACCGACGGCAAGATCCGTATGGACTGCTCGTCACCGGATGCCATGGCCTCGCTGATCGGCGCCCGCGACCGGTTCGACATCTCCACCGGAAACGACGCCGACGCGGATCGGCACGGGATCGTCACTCCCGATGGGGGACTGATGAATCCCAACCACTACCTCGCGGTGGCCATCGACTACCTGTTCTCCCACCGGACGGGATGGGGGCCTGCGGTGAAGGTGGGCAAGACGCTCGTCAGCTCGTCGATGATCGACCGCGTCGTCGACAGCCTCGGCCGCGAACTGCTCGAGGTTCCGGTGGGATTCAAGTGGTTCGTCCCCGGACTCCTCGAGGGCTCGCTCGGGTTCGGCGGTGAGGAGAGCGCGGGAGCCTCGTTCCTGCGCCACGACGGCGAGGTGTGGACCACCGACAAGGATGGGATCATCCTGGCCCTGCTCGCCTCGGAGATGACGGCCGTGACCGGCAAGACACCGTCGGTCCGGTACCTCGAGCTGGCCGAGAAGTTCGGCAGCCCGGCGTACGCGCGCATCGATGCCCCCGCCAGCCGGGAGCAGAAGGCGGTGCTGGCGAAGCTGTCCCCCGAACAGGTGTCCGCCACCGAACTGGCGGGCGAGCCGATCACCGCGACGCTGACCAGTGCGCCGGGCAACGGAGCGCCGCTCGGCGGGCTGAAGGTCACCACGGATTCGTCGTGGTTCGCGGCGCGGCCGTCGGGAACCGAGGACGTCTACAAGATCTACGCCGAATCCTTCCTGGGCCCGGACCATCTCGCGGAGGTGCAGGCGGCGGCCAGGGACCTGGTGGCCGACGTCCTGAGATAGGTGCTCGGGCGGGGTAGGCGCGGTCGCCGACGGCGCGGGACCTACCATCGGATTCAACTATGAACACTCGCGCAGCCGGGCTGTCCACCGGGCAGGGCCCGCGGCTCCCGTCCGAAATCTGGGTGCTGGTCTCGGCCAGCTTCGTCATCGCACTCGGGTTCGGGCTCGTCGCACCCGCCCTCCCTCAGTTCGCCCGCAGCTTCGACGTGAGCGTCACGGCCGCCACCGTCGTGATCTCCTCGTTCGCGTTCATGCGTCTGGTCTTCGCCCCGGTCAGCGGACGGCTGGTGCAGCGGCTGGGAGAGCGTCCGGTCTACATCACCGGTCTCCTGATCGTCGCCGCGTCGACCGCCGCCTGCGCGGTCGCGGGGGACTACTGGCAGCTGCTGATCTTCCGTGCACTCGGGGGCATCGGCTCGACGATGTTCACGGTGTCGGCGATGGGCCTCGTCATCCGCATAGCGCCGGTGGACAGTCGTGGCCGCGTGTCCGGGCTGTACGCGACGAGCTTTCTGATGGGCTCGATCTCCGGACCGCTCGTCGGTGGTCTGCTCGTCGGCTTCGGTCTCCGGGTTCCGTTCGTCATCTACGCGATCGCCCTCGTCATCGCTGCCGCCGTCGTGTTCGTGAGCCTGCGCGGTTCCCACCTCACCGCGCCGGACGCCACCGCCACCGGTGCCACCATGACGCTGCGGGACGCCCTGGGACAGCCGATCTACCGGGCCGCGCTGGGGTCGAACTTCGCGTTCGGCGGAGTGATCTTCGGGGTGCGGGTCGCGATGGTCCCGCTGTTCGTCGTCGAGGCGCTGCACCGCGACGCGTCCCTCGCCGGCATCGCCCTCACCGTCTTCGCCGTCGGGAACGCGCTCGTCCTCATGGTGTCGGGACGGTTGTCCGACGTCTACGGACGGAAGCTGTTCGTTCTCCTCGGCCTGCTGGTGTGCGGCGCCAGCACCATCGGGATGGGTCTCAGCGAGAGCCTCCCGGTATTCCTGGTGCTGTCGGGTATCGCCGGCATCGGGTCCGGCGTGATGAGCCCGGCGCAGCAGGCTGCGGTCGCCGACGTCGTCGGCGCGAAGTCCCGCGGCGGCCCCGTGCTGGCCACGTTCCAGATGGTCGCCGACGTCGGCGGAGTGCTCGGTCCGGTGGGTGCGGGTCTGCTCGCTCAGCACCTGTCGTACGCGGTCGCCTTCGGCGTGACCGGAGGGGTCATGCTCCTCGCCGCCGTGGGCTGGCTGTTGGTGCCGAACAGGGCGGCGCCCAAGGTGTCGGTCGAAGCGGTCTGACCGGCGGCTTCGGTACGCTCGGTCGGGTGTGGATCAAGATCGTCTCCCTCCTCGCCAGGCTGTCTCTCGCCGGCGTCTGGCTGGTCTCCGGCGCACTGAAAGTCGCCGACCCCGCCCAGACCGTCATCGCCGTCCGCGCCTACCAACTGCTTCCCGAGGACCTCGTCCGTCCGGTAGCCAACACGTTGCCGTTCTTCGAGATCGCGCTGGGACTGCTCCTGCTGATCGGTCTCGCAGTCCGGGTCACGGCCTCCGTGTCGGCCGTGCTGCTCCTCGTGCTCATCGGCGTGATCGTCTCGGTGTGGGCCCGCGGGCTGTCCATCGACTGCGGATGCTTCGGCGGCGGCGGTGTGGCCGACGTGAACGGCTGGGACTACATCAGGGAAATCCTCCGCGATGTGGGCTTCCTCGCACTGGCAGCGTGGTTGATGGTGTTCCCGCGTACGCCGTTCGCGCTGGGGCTCCGCTCCCGCACCACTCTCTCAGTGACCCCTCAGCAGACGGTGGCACAGTAAGCATTCGGTAAATCGATCCGACGTCGAAGGACTGCATCCACGTGAGCGCGAAGAACAAGTACAACCCGCAACCGGAATCGAGCCGGTCCACTTACATTCTCGGTGGGCTCGCCGTGCTGGTGATCGCAGCACTGGTCATCGGGGGTGTGATCTGGCAGAGCAACCGCAGCAAGCCGCGGAACGACGGGTACGGCGGCGTCCAGAACTCGGAGGTCCAGGTGGCGTTGCAGGACGACGGCGTGGTCGTTCTCGGTCGCCCCGACGCGGCCACCACGATCGATCTGTTCGAAGACCCGATGTGCCCGTACTGCGCCGAACTCGAGAACCGGAACGGCCAGGAAATCGCGCAGGCCGTCGACGACGGCAAGGTGGCCGTACGCTATCACGTCCTGAACTTCCTCGACCGGCTCTCGGCGAGCGGTGACTACTCCACCCGCGCCGTCGCCGCATCCGAGTGCATCGCCGAAACCGGTGACGCCGTGGCGTACTCGGCGTTCCACGCGGCCCTGTTCTCGCCCGCGAATCAGCCGAAGGAGAACGGCAGCTCGGACCACACCAACGAGGATCTCGCGCGGATCGCCGGCGGCGCCGGAGCGTCCGACGCCGCCACCCAGTGCATCAGCACCGGTGCGAAGGTCGAGCAGGCCCGTGCGCACGCCGAGGCGGGCCGTCAGGCCCTCGCAGCGAGCGGCGCCACCGGCACCCCTGCCGTGGTGAAGGACGGCACCGTGATCGACGCGCTGTCCAACGAGAACTGGGTGTCGCAGCTGTAGGCGGCTCCGCCGCCCGTGCGTGCTTGACGAGTGTCTGGACTCCTCGACCACGCTCGGGCGCGAAGCGCCTCTGACCAGGCGATTTGTTGGCCCGGTCGGCAATGGTGTAACTTTCTTCGAGCACGGAGGAAGTCATTCCGAGTGCGGAGAACAACCGAATACGGGGCTATGGCGCAGCTGGTAGCGCACCACACTGGCAGTGTGGGGGTCAGGGGTTCGAGTCCCCTTAGCTCCACTTTCGAGAAAGGCCTCCCGTCCGCTGATCATGCGGCGGGAGGCTTTTCTCATTCTTCCCCGTTGTGCCGGTGGGACACTGGCGTCATGACATTCACTGTGACGCATCGATCATTCGACCAATTGGCGGAGTTCGCCGTCACCGACTTCGGCGACGACGACAGCTACAGCATCCACGAGTCCGGGGCCCTCGTCATCGTCCGTGCCGCCCGGGAACTGATCTACGCCCCCGGCAGCTGGTTTCTGGTGGAGCGCGAGGACGGGCAGGAGGACGGATCGCCCGGCAACTACATGTGACCCGACGGCCAGCCGGAACCGAGGGGAACATGTGTTCGATTCCGCGGTAGATTCGACCGGTGGCCACCAGAACGGAAACCGCGCCGGGGCGCTGTCCGAACGGGCATCTGCTCGCCGCGAACACGTGCCTGGTGGGGTGGGAGGTGTGCGGGTGTGCGACATCGAACAACGGTGGCCACCGCACCCACTACTGCCGGCGGTGCGGCGCCACGATCCGGACTCCGCCGTGTAGTTGCCCTGTGCCCGGTTCGGGGCGGTGAGCCGGCTACCTGATGGGCTGTCGCGCGGCCGTGGGGTTGCCCCAGATCGTGTCGGATTCGTCCTGGAGGACGAGTGCGACCAGCCTCTCGGGGCCTGCGATGAATGTGGACGCCGCGACGAGCACCCAGATCCAATGACCGGCGCGGTGGCGGATCCGGAGATGTGCTGTGGCGCTGGGGTTTTCGACCCCCAGTACCCGAGCGAGCATGGTGCCCCACAGTGGGGCGTCGTCGGGGTGGAACAGCCGTTCGTGGTCGAGGTCTGCGAATTCCTCGGTGTCGTAGCCGATCAGGGCGGCGCACGCGGAGTTGCTGAATACGACGTTCCGGTCCCGGTCGTGCACGCTGATCGCGTGTGGGATGGACTCCACCAGGGCAGCGAATCCGTCGCTATCCAATTCTCTCACAGTCCCCCCTCGGGCTCCTTCGTCGGCGCCCACATAGTACGCCGGAGTCCTCGAGTTCGGGTGGGAGAACAGCTAATGGCGAGCAACCTTCGGGTCGTCACCGGGCTCCGCGGGGCTAGGGTGACGGGGTGCGTTTCGTCACCATAGTTCAGGCCTCCGCGTTCGTCCCCGTCTGGCTGCGCGTGCTCCTCCTGATGGCGGCGGGCGCGAAGGTGTGGGGCGCGGGCATCTACTCGGGCTGCTACTTCGGCAGCAAGGACATCTCGATGGGTGTGGGCACGTTCGTGAACCGGGGAGTGCTGTTCGACGGGACCGCGCCCATCACGCTCGGCAGGCAGGTCGCCGTCGGGCATCGTGCGCAGTTCGTCACGAGCACCCACGACATCGGTCCGGCCTCCGGTCGGTGTGGGCGGGTGGTACATCGTCCGATCGTGATCGGCGACGGGTGCTGGATCGGCGCCGGCGCGATCATCCTTCCCGGGGTGACGGTGGGGGCCGGGTGCGTCATCGGGGCGGGCGCGGTGGTCACCCGTGACTGCGAGCCGAACGGGCTGTACGCCGGCTCACCCGCGTCCCGTGTCCGCGACCTGGGCGCCGGGGCCTCCGTCGGCTGAGTGCGGACCTGGCGGCAGCGGGGCGCTAGGATGGGCGCCCGGTAGATCGTCGAGGGTCCACGGAGGTCGCAGCGGTGGCGAAGAAGCGGATTCCGGTCGTCATCGTCGCCGGATTCCTCGGTTCGGGAAAGACCACGCTGCTGAACCACGTGCTGCGGAACAACCGCGGGGTCCGCGTCGGCGTCATCGTCAACGACTTCGGCGCCGTGAACATCGATTCGATGATGGTGGCCGGTCAGGTCGATTCCATGGTGTCGCTGAGTAACGGGTGCATGTGCTGCGCAGTCGATGTCAGCGACATGGACGAGATGCTGGACCGCCTCGCCCACCCCACGTCGCAGATCGACGTGATCATCGTCGAGGCGAGCGGGCTCGCGGAGCCGCGCAACATGATTCGGCTCGTCCTCGGCAGCGCGAACCCGCATGTCGTGTACGGCGGACTGGTCGTGATGGTCGACGGTGAGCAGTTCGAGGACATGTCGGCGCAGCACCCGGACCTCGGCAAGCACGTCACGCTCGCCGACCTGGTGATCCTCAACAAGACCGACCGCATCGACGAGGACCGGCGGGCAGCCGTGCATGCGACGGTCCGCGGGTACAACGACCGCGCACCCGTCCTCACCACCGCGCACGGGCGGATCGAGCCCACCCTCCTGTTCGACCGTGAGCCCGGGCGCGAACCGGCGGCGGGGGAGCAGCTCACCCTCGATCAACTCCTGCTGGATCAGCACGAGCACTGCGACGGCTCCGACCACTTGCACTCGTCGTACGAGGCGATCGATTTCGCGTCGGAGGCGCCGATCGATCCACGGCGACTCGTGGAGTTCCTCGAGAAGCGACCGGTCGGCATCTACCGGATCAAGGGATTCGTGCATTTCGCCGTGCCCGGGCAGTCGCGGAAGTTCGAGGTGCAGACGGTCGGCCCGCATATCAGATTCACGTCGGCGCGTTGGGAACCCGGCGAGGAACGGGCAACCCAGCTGGTGCTCATCGGCGCCGACATCGAGGCCGGGCACGTGCGGGAACGGCTCGCGGACTGCGTCGTGGCAAGCGGAGAAGAGGCGGACCCCGGCGCGATGCTGGGTGTGCACCGCTATACCGTGACGGCGTGACCGAGTCTGCGTGTAGTCCTGAACCCCGCCCCGAACCCGTGCTGTCCGTGTACGACGCGATCCGTCGTCGCCGGGACGTGCGAGCCGAGTTCACCGGGGAGCCGATCGAGCCGGAGGTCCTCGATCGCATCCTTGGCGCCGGGCACTGCGCCCCCAGCGTCGGCAACACGCAGCCGTGGGATTTCGTGGTCGTGCGCGACACCGGGACACTGAGCACCTTCGCCGGCCACGTGGCAGGGGCCCGCAGGCGGTTCGCGGAATCGCTGCCCGAAGACCGGAAGGCGACGTTCGACCCGATCAAGATCGAAGGGATCTGCGAGAGCGGCATGGGTGTGGTCGTGACCTACGACCGGAGTCGCGGCGGCGAACACATCCTCGGCAGGCACACGGTCGACGACACCGGCCTGTTCTCGGCGGTGCTCGCGATCCAGAACCTGTGGCTCGCGGCGGCCGCCGAGAACGTGGGCGTCGGGTGGGTGTCGTTCTACGACGAGCCGTATCTCACCGAGCTGCTGGGCATTCCGGAGCCGGTACGTCCCATCGCATGGCTGTGCGTGGGGAGGGTCGCCGAGTTCCAGCAGGTGCCGGACCTCGAGCGCTTCGGGTGGCGGGGGCGCCGGCCGCTGGCCGACGCCGTCCACCTCGAGAAGTTCTAGCCCTGACGGCGGCGTGAGCCGCCCGCGGCCGCCGTGCGGGCTCCACTGCCGGTGGAGGAGGCTGCGCGCGTGCGGCCTGCTCCACCCGCGCGGGAGCGACGTGCCCCGCCGCCCTGACCGTGCGCGCGTCCGCCCTGACCGCCGCGTCCGCCCTGGGCGCCGCCCGGTCGCTGATTGCGTCCGCCACCGCCGTTCGCCGCGGGTGCCACCTTGGGGGCGGGAGCGACGTGCGGTGCGATGTCGCCGACGAGGTCGAGGACGTGGGCGGAATCCGCGGTGCTGCGGACGGGGGTCACCTTGATCGCGGCCTTGCGCATGAGGACGGCCAGATCCTTGCGCTGCTCGGGCAGCACCACCGTCACGACGTCGCCGGCACTGCCCGCGCGTGCGGTACGACCGGAACGGTGCAGGTACGCCTTGTGCTCGGCGGGCGGATCGACGTGGACGACCAACTGCACGTCGTCGACGTGAACGCCGCGCGCCGCGACGTCGGTGGCCACCAGCACGCGTGCGTCACCGGCGGAGAACGACGCGAGGTTGCGGTCGCGGGCCGCCTGCGACAGGTTGCCGTGCAGGTCGACCGACGGGATTCCCGCCTCGGTGAGCTGACGCGCCAGCTTGCGGGCCTGGTGCTTGGTCCGCATGAACAGGATGCGTCGTCCGGTGCCGGACGCCAGCCGCTCGACCAGTTTGCGCTTGGCCTCGACGCCGTCCACGTCGAACACGTGGTGCGTCATGGCGGCGACGGGCGAGTTCGCCTCGTCGACCGAGTGCAGGACCTCGTTCTTCAGGAAGCGCTTCACCAGCTTGTCCACGCCGTTGTCCAGGGTGGCGGAGAACAGCAGCCGCTGCCCCTGCTGGGGGGTCGCGTTGAGGATGCGGGTGACGACGGGCAGGAAGCCGAGGTCGGCCATGTGATCGGCCTCGTCGAGGACGGTGATCTCGACGGCGTCGAGGCTCACGAACTTCTGCTTCATCAGGTCTTCGAGCCGGCCGGGGCATGCGACGACGATGTCGACGCCGGCCTTGAGTGCGTTCACCTGGCGGTTCTGGGAGACACCACCGAAGATCGTGGTGACCCGCAGGTCGTAGGCGGCGGCGAGGGGCTCGAGGGTTGCCGTGATCTGC
Organism: Rhodococcus sp. 4CII; assembly: GCF_014256275.1. Taxonomy (NCBI): domain Bacteria; kingdom Bacillati; phylum Actinomycetota; class Actinomycetes; order Mycobacteriales; family Nocardiaceae; genus Rhodococcus; species Rhodococcus sp. 4CII. Next base: position 800,432 of record NZ_JACCFE010000002.1, on the reverse strand, counting down.
GTGGCGAGCTCGCGGGTGGGGGCCAGGATCAGGCCCACCGGGCGACCCGGGCGGCGCTTGCCGCCGGACAGTTCGCCGGCGAGGCGAGACACCATCGGGATGGAAAAGGCGAGCGTCTTACCGCTGCCGGTCTTGCCCCGGCCGAGCACATCGCGACCCGACAGCGTGTCGGGAAGGGTGTCGACCTGGATGGGGAACGGGGAGGTGATCCCCTTGTCGGCGAGTGCTTTCACCAGCGGTTCGCGGACACCGAGCGCGGCGAATGTCGTGTCGGGAGCGTGTGTGTCAGACAAGTGGTCAGGCCTTTCGGGCACAGGGTCGTGCCCGGAGGGCCGATACGGAATGTCTCCGTCGGAGCTCGAGCACAGGTTGGCGGCGTTGCCGGTCGGCAAGCTTCTTCGCCGTAAGAAGAGCGGATGCGGTGGTGCACATCCAACAGGATTCGGGTGACCGAACTGAATGCGTTCTACGACGCTGGATGACCGTTGTGGTCACCTAGTGATGGCGAGTCTACCTGGTGGCGGCGGAACGGTCCGACCGAGGAGTCACAGACCGACCCATTCCGAGGCCCCGTCGGCGAACTTCTGCCGCTTCCAGATGGGCACCTCGTGCTTGATCCGCTCCACCAGTTCGGCGCACGCGGCGAACGCCTCGCCGCGGTGCGGAGCCGCGACCGCGGCGACCACCGCGAGGTCGCCGACAGTGAGGGACCCCACCCGGTGGATGGCCGCCACGGGGAGTCCGGAGGAGGCCGCGACCTCCTCGCATACGGTGCGGAGGAAGCGTTCGGCGTCCGGGTGCGACTGGTATTCGAGTGCCGAAACGGATTGTCCGCCATCGTGATTGCGGACGACGCCGGTGAACACGACGACTGCGCCGTGTTCGGGCCCGGTCACGGCGGCGTCGACGACGGCGGGATCGAGCGGCTGATCCGAGATCTGGGCGAGAATGTCAGGCATCGTGGGCACCTCCACCGGCAACCTGGGCGAGAAGATGATCGACGATGGGGTCGAGGACGGACAATCCGTCCTTCACCCCGCCCGGCGAGCCGGGGAGATTCACCACGACTGTGCCGTTCGACACACCGGCGAGTCCGCGGCTCAGCGAGGCGTGCGGGGTCACCTCGGTTCCGCGGTTCCGGATGGCGTCGGCGACACCGGGGAGTTCTCGATCGAGGACGGCGCGGGTGGCCTCCGGGGTGGCATCGGTGGGGGAGACGCCGGTGCCGCCGGTGCTGATGACCAATGCCGGACTTCCGGACAGTGCGTCGGCGAGGCCGGCCGCGATGTCCGCGTCGGCGTAGACGAGCGGACCGCGGGTGGTGAAGCCCCGTTCCTCGAGCCACGACGCGATGACCGGGCCGGTGGTGTCTTCCCGGGTGCCCCTCGCCCCGCCGGTGGAAGCGACGAGCACGGCCGCGGATCGCGGTGCCACCGTGGGAATTCCGGTGCTCTGCTGCTCCCGCGTCCAGTGCCCACGCTTGCCGCCGTCCTTCGTGAGCAGCCGGACCCCGTCCAGCGTCGCGGCCGGGTCGACCGCTTTCACCATGTCGTGCAACGTCAGTCCGGCGACCGCGACAGCGGTGAGGGCCTCCATCTCGACGCCGGTCGGGCCCTTCGTCTTCGCCGTGGCCTCGATGGTGATGGCGGTGTCGGTGAATCCGAACTCCAGCTTCACCGACGACAGCGCGAGCTGATGGCAGAGCGGAATCAGCTCGGACGTCTTCTTCGCACCCGAGATCCCGGCGATCCGGGCCGTCGCGAGGACGTCGGCCTTCGGGAGGTCGTCCGCCCTGACCAGTTCGATCACCGCGGGTGTGGTGACCAGTTGCCCGGCGGCCACCGCGGTTCGGGTCGTGTCCGCTTTCGCACTCACGTCGACCATGCGGGCGCGGCCCTCGCTGTCGAGGTGTGTCAGGTCGGTCATAGGGGGATCACCTTCACGAGTTGGCCTGCGTCGAGCGCGGTGACGTCGGCCGGAACGTCGACGAGGACGTCCGCCCATGCCATCGCGGCGACGAGATGGGAACCGGGGCCGGAGACGAGTTCGACCCCGGCACCGGTACGGCGGGCGCGGAGGAACTGCCGCTTGCCCGGAATGGAGGTGACGGCCGCGGCGAGCGGCAGTTCCTCGGATTCGGTCGGGGGGAGACCCGCTGCGCGCCGGATCTCGGGGCGCGCGAACACCTCGAACGAGACGAGGGTGCTCACGGGGTTGCCGGGGAAGTTGAGGACGGGTGTGCCGTCCACCACGGCGGTGCCCTGGGGGCCGCCCGGCTGCATCGCCACGTGACCGAAGTGTGCGCCGAGCGGTGTGAGGGTTTCCTTGACCACCTCGAAATCGCCCATCGACACCCCGCCGGACGTGAGCACGAGATCGGCGGTGGTGGTCGCCTCCGCGAGCAGGGTCCGGAACTCGGCGGGGTCGTCGCCGCTGCGCGTGATCGAGACGACCTCGGCGCCGTTGGCCCTGGCGCTCGACGCGAGGGCGATTCCGTTGGAGTCGTAGATTTCTCCCGGATGCAGCACGGTGCCGGCGTCCACGAGTTCGGCGCCGGTGGTGATCACGGCGACCCGCGGGCGCGGTAGCACCGGGACGTGCTGCAAGCCGACGGCGGCGAGGACGGCGATATGCCGGGCGGCGAGCGCACTGCCTGCGGGCAGAAGGAGCATGCCTTCGCGGACGTCGCTGCCGCGCTCGCGCACGAACTCGCCGGCGGTGCGGGAGCGTTCGATGCGGACCTGTCCGTCGGTGGCCTCGGTGTCCTCGACCGGGACGATCGCGTCGGCGCCGTCGGGGATCGGCGCACCGGTCATGATCCGGTAGGCGGTCCCGGGAGTATGGGTGGTGGTGCCTGCCGGTCCCGCCGCGATCACGCCCCGCACCGGCAGTACCGCCGGGACCGAAGCCACGGATGCGGCGTCGACCGCGTACCCGTCCATCTGCGAATTTCGGAACAACGGCAGGTCGACGGGGGAGTGGACGTCGGCGGCGAGGACGCGCCCGAGTGACTCCCCGAGCGGAATCTCCTCCGCCGGCCGCTCGTGGAGGGTCGCGAGAAGTTCGGCGACGTGCTGGGCGTGTTGCTCCACAGAGCGTGCGGTCACGATATTCCTCCGGCCATGGTCACCAATCCTAGGCACGCCTCCAGAGACGCGACGAGAGTGCACCGCGTCACACAGTGATCACCCCCTTAGCGGCATACTGGACAGATGCAGGGAAAGGCAATTCGATGACGACAGTGGAGATGGGTATCCCGTCCGTCCGGTCGTCGGTCTCGCTCGTCGGCAGACCGGACGTCGACCAGCTGGTCGACCGGTTCGGCCGCGTCGCGCGGGACCTGCGGGTGTCCATCACCGAGAAGTGTTCGCTGCGCTGCACGTACTGCATGCCCGAGGAGGGCCTGCCCGCGATTCCGGCGCAGAACCTGCTCACCGCGAACGAGATCGTCCGGCTCGTCGACATCGCCGTCCATCGCCTCGGCGTGCGCGAGGTCCGGTTCACCGGGGGCGAACCGCTGATGCGGGTGGACCTCGAGCAGATGATCGCCGGATGCGCCGCGCGCGTGCCGGGTATCCCGCTGGCGATGACCACCAACGCGGTCGGTCTCGAGCACCGCGCGGCCGGGCTCGCGCGTGCAGGTCTGACACGGGTCAATGTCTCCCTCGATTCGGTCGATCGCGAGCACTTCGCGCGGCTGACGAGGCGGGACCGACTGCCGTCGGTGATGGCCGGTATCCGAGCCGCCGCCAGAGCCGGACTGGCGCCGATGAAGATCAATGCGGTGCTGATGCCCGAAACGCTCAGCGGCGCGGCCGATCTCCTGGAATGGTGCCTGCGCGAGGGCGTCACGCTACGGTTCATCGAGGAGATGCCGCTCGATGCCGATCACGAGTGGGCACGCGAGAACATGGTCACCGCCGACCGGTTACTGGCCGTCCTCGGCGAGCGGTTCACGCTCACCGAACACGGCCGGGACGACCCGTCGGCACCGGCCGAGGAGTGGCTCGTCGACGGTGGTCCGGCCACGGTCGGGATCATTGCGTCCGTCACCAGGTCGTTCTGCGCCGACTGCGATCGCACCAGGCTCACCGCCGAGGGAACGGTACGGTCGTGCCTGTTCAGCGATCAGGAGATCGACCTGCGGGCGGCGCTGCGGTCGGGTGCGGACGACGAGGAGCTGGCGCAGTTGTGGCGCGGCGCGATGTGGAACAAGTGGGCAGGGCACGGAATCAACGCGGACGGTTTCGCTCCGCCGGAACGCAGTATGGGAGCAATCGGTGGTTGACGTGACGGGTATCTCGGTTCGGTATTTCGCCGCCGCCGCCGACGCCGCGGGGTGCACCAAGGAGACTCTCGATCTCCCCGCGACCGCAGACCTCGCCCAGGTGAAAGAACTTCTCCTCGCCAAGTACGGTCCCGACATGCAGCAGGTGCTGTCGGTCTCGGCGTTTCTCGTCGATTCCGAACTGACGCGCGATCTCACCCGGACGGCAGGCGCCCAGGTGGATGTGCTGCCGCCGTTCGCCGGCGGCTAGGCCTGCGCGCGGGCGGCGTCGGACAGCCACCGGTTGAAGGTGATCGTTCCGAACTGATTGTCGGGCACCAGGTTCGACCCGTCCCGCAGGAATTTCCCCATCGCGCCGGGGAGCGGGACGGTCACGACGACACCGTGCGTGCCCGTGGCCTTCTTCCACGCCGTCGTGAGGTCGCGGGCGGTGCGCACCTCGGGGCCGCCGATGGTGATCGGGCCGTCCGGGGACGGCTCGGTGGCCAGGGCGGCGTCGACCAGTGCGGTCGCGACGTCCCGGGTATCGATGGTCTGGAAACTCGTCTTGGAGAAGGCGGGAATCACTCCGACCCTGCTCGCCGGCTTCGCGATCATGGGAATGAAGTCGTGGAACTGGGTGGCCCGCACGACCGTCGTGTCCATCGACGCGTTCTCGTACACCAGTTCCTGCTTGCGCTTCGCCTGGTAGTACGCGAATTCGCTCCGATCGACGTTGACGATGGAGAGGAGGACGGCGCGTCGCACGCCGGCGCCGTCCGCGGTGGCGAGCAGGTTCTCGCTGCCCCGCTCGAGCACGGCCCGCGTGCCACGGGTCTTGCCATCGGTGGTGTCGACCACCACGTCGACGCCGTCGAGAGCCTCCGCGAGGCCGTCACCGGTGACGAGATCGCCGTGGAAATGGACGATTTCGCTTCCGGGGGCACCGCCGTGCCGGGTCAGGACCCGGACCGAGTGGCCGCGCGCAAGGAACTCCTTGACTACCTGCCGACCCGCCGTGCCGGTACCGCCCACGACCAGCGCCTGGACCATCGGGTCACCGCCACCAGGTGTCGAGCGGCGTCACCGGGACCGTCCGCTTGTGCCGGGTGCCGAGGAACATCGCCTCGAGCTTCTCGGCGACGGCGTCCGGCACGTCCTTGCCCTCGAGGTAGTCGTCGATCTGCGCGTACGTCACTCCCAGCGCCTCCTCGTCGGGGAGGGCGGGACGATCGTCCTCGAGGTCGGCGGTGGGAACCTTCTTCCACGTGCTCTCGGGTGCGCCGAGTTCGCGCAGGAGGGCCGCGCCCTGGCGCTTGGACAACCCGGTGAGGGGGGTGACGTCCACGCCGCCGTCGCCGTACTTGGTGAAGAATCCGGTGATCGCCTCGGCGGCGTGATCGGTGCCGAGGACGAGGTATCCGAGTTGTCCGGCGATGGAGTACTGGATCACCATGCGCTCGCGGGCCTTGATGTTGCCGCGGACGAAATCGCGCAGTGCTCCGCCGTCGCCGATGATGTCGCGCAGCGCCTCGGACGATTCCTTCGCGGTGGCGTCCGCACCGGGCTTCACGTTGACGACCACCGACCGGTCGGGCTTGATGAAGTCGAGGGAGATCTGCGCATCCGACTCGTCGGCCTGGGTGCCGTAGGGGAGTCGGACGGCAACGAACTCGGCGTCGTGGCCCTCCTTGCGGAGCTCGGTCGCCGCGAGCTGCGCGAGACGTCCGGTGAGGGTGCTGTCCTGACCGCCGCTGATCCCCAGGACGAAGCCCGTGGCCGGGGTCGACAGCAGATAGTCCTTCAGGAACTGAACGCGCTTTCGGATCTCCTCGGCCGCGTCGATGGTGGGCCGGGCACCGAGTTCCTCGAGGATCTGCGCACGTAGATTCGACATGACAGAACTCTAGCGAGTGCCCCTGACGAGCGCAGGGTACGGTTCCGCGCATGAGTAGATCGGACGTCCTGGTGGTCAGCGCGACCAAGGCGGAGGCCGTGCACGTCCCGTCCGAGTTCGAGGTGCTGATCACCGGCATCGGCAAGGTGAGCGCTGCCGTGGCCGTGGCGTCCGCCCTCGCCGACTACCCGCGGACGGACAGGCCGCTCGTCGTCAACATCGGCACCGCGGGTGCGTTGCACGAGCATCACAGCGGCCTGTTCACGCCGTCGACCGTGCTGAACCACGACATCAGCGGCGACGCCATCCGCGCTCTCGGACACGAGGTCGCCGACCTCCTCGACCTGCCGGACGGCGACGGTTCCGTGCTCGCGACCGGCGATCTGTTCGTGGCGGATGCCGCCGTGCGCGACGTCCTGGCCCGGCGAGCCGACCTCGTGGACATGGAAGGGTTCGCCGTCGCCTACGCCAGCGCCCGCAGCGGTGCCCGGTGCCGGCTGGTCAAACACGTCAGTGACGCGGCCGACGATTCCGCCCTGGACTGGCCCGCCCGGATCGATGGGAGCGCCCGGGCACTGGGCGCCTGGCTCGCGGCCCTCTAACTCGCCCGGAACGTCAACCCGAACCCGTCGGCGTTGGTCACCCGCAACGTGTCCGAACGGACGCTGTAGGTCGTTTCTCCGGTCAGCGCGGCGAGAACCGCACGCTCGACCTCGGTGACGTCCGGGGGGCAGGCCATCCGGGTGGTGGCCCACGGCCCGAACGTGATCGAACCCCGCTGCACGTCCGCGGACCCGCGCATCTGGTTGCAGCCGGTGAACCCGGACGCGGAACCGTCGTTCGCGATCAGCATCTGGGGCGCGGTCCGCTCGAGCGCCGCTGTCGTCGTGACCGCATCCGGGCTGATCAGCGCCGTCACCGTCCAGGTGGTCCCGACGACGGGCCGATCCGGCCGGGCGACCCGCTCGTCGGTCAGCGTCACCGCACCGGTGGCCGTGGTCAGGGTGAGCCGGTCGCCGTCGAGGGTCCAGGTCGGTTGCGCGTCCAGGAGTCCCGTCACCCAGGCGTCCGCGCCGGCCGCCTCTCCCGGGCACGCCATCAGCGTCATCGCGAGCGGGCCTGCCACCACCTTCCCGCCGGACAGATCGACGTCGGCGCTGCCCTGATTGCACCCTGCCTCGACGGAGACGCGTCCCGTGTCGGTGAACCCGAGCACGAGCGGCCCACCGCCGGGAATGGGATCGCCTTCGACGGAGGTGGAGACGAATGTGCGGCCCGACGGATCCGGCGGCGCGGTCTGATCCTCCCCGCCGCACGCGGTGAGCGAGGCGAACGTCAGGAACGCGAGAGTGACGGCGGTGGTGCGCATTCCCCGAGGTTAGACAGATTGTCGCGATCCGGATTCACGATCGGGTGACGCGCCGGATCAGGTCCTCCCAGGCGTTGCCGAGACGCTCCACCGACATCCCGAGGTCGCGCAGTTCGTGCAGCACCAGGGTGGCCTCGAGCGGCGCGAGGAGCGAGCAGGCGAGCAGTTGGTGGTCGCCCTGCACCCCCGCGGCGCGGAGCAGGGACACGACGTGGTGCACCGAGACCGCCCGCGCGGGTGCGGCGAAACGGAACTCGAGGGAGTTCTCCGCGGCGCGTTGCACCTCGCCCTGTACCTCGACGATCGCGATGCGGGCGTGGCCGAAGGCGATCAGGCGGTCGATCGGGTCGGCGCCGGGCCCGAGGGGCGGGGGACCGAACATGAAGCCCTGCTGGAGTTCGCGTTCGGTGTGGTCGAGAAGTGCGTGCATGAGACCGGACCGGCTGCCGAACCGGCGGAACACTGTGCCCTTGCCCACACCGGCCTTGCAGGCGACGGCGTCCATGGTGACGGCGTCGACTCCCCGCTCGGCCACCAGTAGCGCAGCCGCATCGAGCAGGAGGCGGCGGTTGCGTGCGGCGTCTCCGCGTTCGGGGGGATCGACTCCGATCTGGGGCAGGAGGGGGCTGGTCACGCTTCGCATCCTACCGTGACGGGAACATAAGTGGACCACGGTCCGTTTAGTTGGTATACATGTTCGCGAGTCGCCCTACGCACCATCGAAGGATTATTGACATGTCACAGACCAACGTTCTCGTTCTCGTCGGCAGCCTGCGCGCCGCCTCGGTCAACCGTCAGCTCGCCGAGACCGCGGTCGCCGTGGCGCCCGAGGGTGCCGAGGTGATCGTGTTCGACGGACTCGGAGAGGTTCCCTTCTACAACGAAGACATCGACGTCGCCGGTTCCATTCCCGCCGTCGAGGCGCTGCGTGACGCCGCAGGCCACGCCGATGCGCTGCTGCTCCTGACGCCCGAGTACAACGGCACCATCCCCGCCGTTCTCAAGAACGCCATCGACTGGATCTCGCGGCCGTACGGCACCGGCGCCGTGAAGGACAAGCCCGTCGCCGTCATCAGCGCCTCGCCCAGCGGCAACGGCGCACAGTGGGCGCACGAAGACACCCGCAAGGCCGTCCGCATCGCCGGCGGAAAGGTCCTCGAGGACGTCACCCTTGCCATCGGCGGCACCATCGACAAGTTCGGTGACCGTCACCCGCGCGAGAACGCCGAGGTCGCGCAGCAGGTCGCCGGCGTCGTCGCCAGCCTCGTCGACGCCACGAAGCAGCTCGTCGACGCCTGACGGTCCCTCGCGCGCGGGATGTCGTCGGCGCTACAGCCCGGTCCGATCCAGGGCTGCGTCGACGGCGTCCCGCACCGAGTCGAAGTCGTCACCGGCCGCCAGGGCAGAATCCCTGGCGGCTTCTATCTGTTCGCGCACCGTCTCGTACCGCGCGATCCACTCCTCCTTGTTGTCGCGCCAATAGCCGATGACGTCGTACCGCTCCGCGGGCCAGCCCAGGTCGTGTCGCAACCAGCGCCGTACCACCCGAGACACCGTGGCCTCGCCCGCGAACCACACGTAGCCCGGCGCATCCGGTCGCGACCAGTCGCGGGCCGCCTCGGCGAGCACGCTGTCCCCGGCGCCGTTGCCGCTCCCGTGCAGCCAGGTCACGGTCAGTGCGGCATCCGTGGTGAACTGCTGTCGGTCGTCTGGTGTGGTGACCTCCGCGATCACGTGCACGCGAGCCGAACCGGGTAGTTCCTCGATGATCCGGCCGACGGCGGGCAGTGCCGTCATGTCGGCGAGCAGGAGCTGCCACTGCGCATCGGTGGGCGGCGTGTACCACCCCGAGGCGGTGGAGAACCCGAGCCTGTCGCCCGGGCGTGCGCTCGCGGCCCAGTGCGCAGCGGTCCCGCCCGCGTGGACGGCGAAGTCGATGTCCATCTCCAGGGCATCCGGATCCCAGCGGCGCACGGTGTAACTGCGCTTCTCCGCGCCGTCCGGTGGGAACGCGAGGAGCAGCCGCTCGTCGGGTATCCCGCTGGATTCGAATCGGCCGAGATCTCCGCCGGCGAGGGTGATCCTCTGCATGTTCGGCGTCACCCGCCGGGTGCGCGCCACGGGCGCCGACCAATCGAGGGGCTCTTCGGGCATCCGCTCACGCTACCGGGACGCGACGCCCGGTCCCGGTAGTTACCGGCCGGCTAGCGCACCGGGTGCAGTGCTCACGACGTCCGGCGCCGGCCCTTGGGGGCGGGCCGCGGCGGTGGACCCCGGTGGGTGCCGAGGGGTACGGACGGCGTCCGTCCGACTGGCCGTCCGAGGCGGTGCGAACGGTCCGTCCGCGGGGTCCACGCAACGGATGCGGGCGTGTCCGCCGAGCTGAAGTAGGCTCCCTGAGCCTCCAGCGCACGAGCGCGACCCGCGGGGTGACCGGCATCACGCCGAACATGTGATGCGCGACACGCCGACGTGAGTGGGAAATTTGTGGTCGTCAAGATTACGACCTGGGAATTTCATCGATGTGACTCACAACATCTCGGGTTAAGTGTTTCTGTCGGCCACTAGGTGTAGTGTCTTGAGCACTGAGAGACCACAACGAGAACCGACTCGGTGAGCATCTCCATCGGGGGTCACCGCCATCTCGATCAGGGGTGATCTCAGTGCGCTGAACACACACTTCGTCAGCTTCATTCGGCAGTGGAAAGAGGGACTTCATGAGCATCACCGTCTACACCAAGCCCGCTTGCGTTCAGTGCAATGCCACCTACCGGGCCCTCGACAAGGCGGGCATCGAATACTCCGTCGTCGACATCACCGAAGACCCCGAAGCCCGGGACTACGTCATGGCACTGGGATACCTGCAGGCGCCCGTGATCGTGGCCGGTGACGAGCACTGGTCGGGCTTCCGCCCCGACCGCATCAAGACCCTCTCGGCAAACGCTGCTTGAAGCGAGGCGATCGCACCGCCCGAGGCGGAGAACGACCCGATTCCCGGGCGGCAGTAAACGGTAGTACTAGTCCAGATGGTGGAAACCGATGACATCGCTGGTGTACTTCTCCAGCGCCTCGGAGAACACCCATCGCTTCGTTCAGAAGTTGGGTGTCCCGGCCACGCGCATTCCGTTGCACGACCGCGCGGGCACGTTCGAGGTCGATGAGCCGTACGTCCTGATCCTGCCGACCTACGGGGGCGGCATCACCGCGACCGGTCGGGACACGAGCTACGTGCCCAAGCAGGTCATCAGATTCCTCAACAACACGCACAATCGCTCCCTCATCCGTGGGGTGATCGCTGCAGGCAATACGAACTTCGGCGAGTCGTATTGCTATGCCGGAAACGTGATTTCGCAGAAGTGCAGGGTTCCGTACTTGTACCGCTTCGAGCTCATGGGTACCGCCGAAGACGTAGTAGCAGTCCGGGACGGGCTCGAACAATTCATGGAGAGTGAACAGTGGCACCGACAATCACAGACACAGCCCCGGCTGGGAGTGTAGAACGCGCTGTGGCACGACCCGACGTCTCCTCGGGAGAACTCGATTACCACGCGTTGAACGCGATGCTGAACCTGTATGGCCCCAACGGCGAGATCCAGTTCGAGAAGGACCGCGAGGCCGCGAACCAGTACTTCCTCCAGCACGTCAACCAGAACACCGTCTTCTTCCACAACCAGGACGAGAAGCTGGACTACCTGGTCAAGGAGAACTACTACGAGCGTGAGGTCCTCGACCAGTACACGCGCAACTTCGTCAAGTCGCTGATCGACCATGCGTACTCGAAGAAGTTCCGGTTCCCCACCTTCCTCGGTGCATTCAAGTACTACACCTCGTACACGCTCAAGACGTTCGACGGCAAGCGGTACCTCGAGCGATTCGAGGACCGTGTCTGCATGGTCGCCCTGACGCTGGCCGCCGGCGACGAGGATCTGGCCACCAAGCTGGTCGACGAGATCATCGCCGGCCGCTTTCAGCCCGCCACCCCCACGTTCCTCAACTCGGGCAAGAAGCAGCGCGGCGAGCCCGTGTCCTGCTTCCTGCTCCGCATCGAGGACAACATGGAGTCGATCGGCCGCTCCATCAACTCCGCCCTGCAGCTGTCCAAGCGCGGCGGCGGAGTCGCGTTGCTGCTCAGTAATGTTCGCGAGCACGGCGCCCCGATCAAGAAGATCGAGAACCAGAGCTCGGGCGTCATCCCGATCATGAAGCTGCTCGAGGACTCGTTCTCGTACGCCAACCAGCTCGGCGCGCGTCAGGGTGCCGGCGCGGTGTACCTGCACGCGCACCACCCCGACATCTACCGCTTCCTCGACACCAAGCGGGAGAACGCCGACGAGAAGATCCGCATCAAGACCCTCTCGCTCGGTGTGGTCATCCCGGACATCACGTTCGAACTGGCGAAGAAGAACGAGGACATGTACCTCTTCTCGCCGTACGACGTCGAGCGCATCTACGGGGTGCCCTTCGCGGACATCAACGTCACCGAGAAGTACTACGAGATGGTCGACGACAAGCGGATCCGCAAGTCGAAGATCAAGGCACGCGAGTTCTTCCAGACCGTGGCCGAGCTGCAGTTCGAGTCCGGGTACCCGTACATCATGTACGAGGACACCGTGAACCGTGCCAACCCGATCGCGGGCAAGGTCACCCACTCCAACCTGTGCTCGGAGATCCTCCAGGTCTCCACGCCGTCGGAGTTCAACGACGACCTGTCCTACAGTCATATCGGCAAGGACATCTCCTGCAACCTGGGTTCGCTCAACATCGCCAAGGCGATGGACTCGCCGGACTTCGCGCAGACCATCGAGACCTCGATCCGCGCGTTGACCGCCGTCGCCGATCAGACCTCCATCGACTCGGTCCCGTCGATCAAGAAGGCGAACGACGAGGGACACGCCATCGGTCTCGGGCAGATGAACCTGCACGGATACCTGGCACGCGAGCGGATCCACTACGGCTCCGACGAGGGCATCGATTTCACGAACATCTACTTCTACACCGTGGTGTTCCACGCGATCCGGGCGTCCAACGAGATCGCCAAGGAGCGCGGCACGTATTTCGCCGGCTTCCCGGAGTCCAAGTACGCCTCGGGTGAGTTCTTCGACAAGTACACCGACCGGGCCTGGGAGCCGCAGACGGAGCGGGTGCGGCAGCTGTTCGCCGATGCGGGCCTGCACATCCCGACCCAGAACGACTGGCGTGAGCTGAAGGCTTCCGTGCAGCAGCACGGCATCTACAACCAGAACCTGCAGGCGGTGCCGCCGACCGGATCGATCTCCTACATCAACAACTCCACCAGCTCCATTCACCCGGTGGCGTCGAAGATCGAGATCCGCAAGGAAGGCAAGATCGGCCGCGTCTACTACCCGGCGCCCTACCTGACCAACGACAACCTGGAGTACTACCAGGATGCCTACGAGATCGGGTACGAGAAGATCATCGACACCTACGCCGCGGCCACCCAGCACGTGGACCAGGGCCTGTCGCTGACGCTGTTCTTCAAGGACACCGCCACCACCCGGGATATCAACAAGGCTCAGATCTACGCGTGGCGCAAGGGCATCAAGACGCTTTACTACATCCGCCTCCGACAGCTCGCGTTGGAGGGGACTGAGGTGGAAAACTGCGTCTCCTGCATGTTGTGAATCCGAGCCACTATCTCTGAACACTGGGGAGCAAACCGTGACGACGGCGACAGGTGGAGTGATCTACGGGGTGCGACTTCGGTCGTCGTTCGAGTACCGGTACATCGGTCTCACGACGAAGTCCACAGATGTCCGTCTGCGCCAACATCTCAAAGTTGCCGCAGGAGGTCGGAAGACGGCGTTCTACGATTGGCTGCGCAAGCAGGACCGGAGCGAGGTCATCGCCGATACCTTGGACTGGGTCGAGGGTCTCGACGACCTCGGCCGAGCCGAGATCACCTGGATCGCCTACCTCCGCCGGGACGGTCAGCCACTGCTGAATCTTTCGGACGGTGGCATCGGACCCACGGGCGTCGTCTGGACCGACGAGATGCGGGAAGCCGCTCGCCGTCGGTCGACTGGGAGGGTCGGAGTCAGTCGCTTCGCCGAGGAGAATCCGTTCCACGGGCGCAAGCACTCCGACGCGCAGAGGGAGAAGTGGTCGGCTGAGCGGAAGGGGTCCAACGGCGGGGCCGACAATCCGAACTTCGGAAAACGCGGAGCCGATCACCCCCGCTTCGGTCACCCCATGCCGGAAGAGTCACGCGCACGGATGTCCGAGCAGCGGCGCGGGGCGGGCAATCCGAACTTCGGCAAGAAGGCGAGCGACGAGACACGTGCGAAGATGTCGTCTGCTCGAATGGGGCGGCCGATGCCGTCGAGTAGGCGCAATGCCCACACGCGCTATCACACCAACAAGGGTGTCGCGATGGTCACGTGTCAGTACTGCATCGAGGATGCAGGCACAACCAACGAAGAGTGAAGAAAGCGACAGCAGTCATGAGCCAGAAGATCAAGCTGATTGACCGGGTATCCGCGATCAACTGGAACCGCGTCCAGGACGAGAAGGACGCCGAGGTGTGGGACCGTCTCGTCGGCAATTTCTGGCTGCCCGAAAAGGTGCCCGTGTCCAACGACATTCCGTCGTGGGGGACGCTCACGGCGCAGGAGCAGCAGCTCACGATGCGGGTGTTCACGGGGCTGACGCTCCTCGACACCATTCAGGGCACGGTGGGCGCCGTCAGCCTCATCCCCGACGCCATCACCCCGCACGAAGAGGCGGTGTACACCAACATCGCGTTCATGGAGTCGGTGCACGCGAAGAGCTACAGCTCGATCTTCTCGACGCTGTGCTCCACCCGCGACATCGACGACGCCTTCCGCTGGTCCGAGGAGAACCCGAACCTGCAGCGCAAGGCCGAGATCGTCATGGACTACTACCGGGGCGACGAACCGCTCAAGCGCAAGGTGGCGTCCACTCTGCTGGAGAGCTTCCTGTTCTACTCCGGCTTCTACCTGCCGATGTACTGGTCGTCGCGGGCGAAGCTCACCAACACCGCCGACCTCATCCGCCTCATCATCCGTGACGAGGCCGTGCACGGGTACTACATCGGCTACAAGTACCAGAAGGGTCTCGAACAGCTCACCGAGGCCGAACGCGACGACCTCAAGAACTACACGTTCGAGCTGCTCTTCGAGCTCTACGACAACGAGGTCGACTACACCCAGGACCTCTACGACGAGGTGGGTCTCACCGAGGACGTCAAGAAGTTCCTGCGGTACAACGCCAACAAGGCGCTGATGAACCTCGGTTACGAGGGTCTGTTCCCGAAGGACGAGACGGACGTCAATCCGGCGATCCTGTCGGCGCTCTCACCGAACGCCGACGAGAACCACGACTTCTTCTCCGGCTCGGGCAGCTCCTACGTCATCGGCAAGGCCGTCAACACCGAAGACGAAGACTGGGATTTCTAGAGCGACCCGCTCGGGATTTCTAGAGCGACCCGCTCGGGACTTCTAGAGCGACCCGCTCAGGACTTCTAGAACCCCACCCCTTCGCATCGCCCGATGTCACACCGGTGCAGTTCGATTGCACCGGGGTGACATCGGGCGAACTGCGTTCAGCGGCGGAACCACGCCTCCGGCTGGTCCTGCAGCGCCTTGTCGAGACGCAGCCGGGACGACGGGGTGAGGTCCGGCGGCAGCGCGTCGGGGGAGAACCAGGCGACGTCGTGGTTCTCGTCGTCCGAGACGACGGCGTCACCGCCCACGTACCGCGCGAGGAAGCACACGTCGAGGTACTGCGCGACGTCGCCGTTGGGATAGGTGACCGGGTCGGTGACGTCGACGCTGCTGATCCGGACCAGTTCCGCGTCCACGCCGGTCTCCTCGCGGACCTCGCGCAGCGCCGCCGGGCCGGGTTCCTCACCGGGTTCGAGGATGCCGGACACGACGGCCCACCTGCCGTTGTCGACGCGGTGGGTCAGCAGCACCCGGCCGTCGTCGTCACGCACCACGACGCTCACCCCGGACAGCCACAGCGGCGCCGTGCCGACGTGCCCGCGCAGGGCGGTGACAAACTCGGGGACGGGCACCGGGCCTCCTAGCCGACGTAGCCGTTCAGCGTGTTCCTGATGTCGGTGAGCATCGCGCGCGCGGCGACGAGACCGTTTCCGCCCCACACGTCACCCTCCACGGCGAAGACCCGCTTGTCGGAGGCCGCCCCGAGGTCCTCCCATGCCTCACCGGACATGACGTCCTCGGCATGCGCGGTGCCCTCCTCGCCGTCCAGGACGGCGTAGATGAGGTCGCCCTCGGCCCGGTCGATGTCCGAGTCGGAGATCGGTTCCGTGACCGCACCGTCGAGGTTCTGATAGGCGGGTCGCCGTACCCCGGCGTCGGTGAGGACCTGGCCGGCGAACGTTGCCGGACCCTCGACCTCCATGCTGTCGGCGCCGAAGCGGACGACGGACGCCTGGGTCTGCGCAGCGTCGATGTCGACGCCGAGCTGCCTGGCGTCCTGCTGGTACTGCTCGAGCGCCGCCGTCGCCGCGTCGGCCCGGCCCAGGGCATTGCCTGCGAGGACGAACTGCGCCTTCCAGTACACGGGATCGGAACCGGCGAACACGGTGGGCGCGATGGGGGACAGTTCGCCGTACAGCTGGTCGGACGCCGGGCTCGATCCGAGGATCAGGTCCGGATCCGCCGCGGCGATCTTGTTCACGTCCGGGGCGTCGACGGTTCCGACGCCTGGGATCTCCGAGATGCCGGTGCCGAGGTATCCGGGCTGCGGTGAGTCCCCGTCGACGGTCGCCGCGCCGACGACGTGCTCCCACAGCCCGAGCGCGCACACGGCGTCCAGCGCGGCGCTGTCGAGAACGACGACCCGCTGCGGATCGGACGGCACGTCGGCCTCACCCTTCGTGTGCACCACCCGGTGCGTCGACCCGGCAGCGAGCGCGGCGTCGACGGGGGCCGGCGCGGCGCAGGCCGTGGTGGTGTCCCTCTCGATGCCGACCACACCGGCGCCTGCGATCTGCGTGGTGGTCCGGACGATGGACGCTGCGGGCTCGTCGTCGGACGGCTGAGAGCAGCCGGCGAGCGCGAGCGCGGCGAGGGCGGCGACGAGACCGGTGGACGCGCGGCGGGCGGAAAACCTACGAGGGGACAATTCGGCGACTTCCTGTGTGTGCGGGCGCGTTCAGGTTAGCCGCTGTGCTTGTCCACCCCGAACGTGTCCGACAGGTCGTCGAGGATGAGATGCGCGCCCTGGACGCTGACCGGCGACATCCACCGGGCGTCGTCGACGTCGATCTTGCGTCCCTTCAGTGTCTGCCACAGCGGGCTCTCCAGGAAGGGCTTCGCCGCTTCGGCGCTCTTGCCCGCCGGGTCCTGCCAGGTGCTGACGAAGATGACATCGCCTTCTGCCTCGCTGATCAGCTCGGGGCTGATTGCCTGCATGATGTTGTCCGGATCGGCCGGATCGGGGCCCTGGCTGCCGGGACGTGCCAACCCGGCGTCGGAGAGGACGATCCCGCTGAACGAGGTAGTGCGGTAGAGGCGCGCCGTCGGCTCGCCGGCGAACCGGACGACCGAGATCACCGGATTCGACGCCGCGCCGTTGATCTTCGCGCCGACGGTGGCGGCCCGCTCCTCGTAGGCGCCGATCTTCTGCTCGGCGAGCTCTTCCTTACCGAGTGCCTTGCCGACGAGCCTGATGTTGTCCTTCCACGTCGGCCCGGTGGTCTCGGTGAAGATTGTCGGCGCGATCGCGGACAGTTGCTCGTAGTTCTTCGCGTCGCGGACCTCGGC
Organism: Rhodococcus sp. 4CII; assembly: GCF_014256275.1. NCBI lineage: Bacteria > Bacillati > Actinomycetota > Actinomycetes > Mycobacteriales > Nocardiaceae > Rhodococcus > Rhodococcus sp. 4CII. The sequence continues at coordinate 783,126 of NZ_JACCFE010000002.1, read as the reverse complement.
GGAGATGATCAGGTCGGGTTGCAGTGCGGCGATCTGTTCGAGGCTCGCGTTGCTGACCTTGCCCACCGATGCGGCGTCCGGCGCGAACTCGTCGCGTGAGGAGCCGAGGTAGTCGGGGAGCCCGGGCTCGCGATAGTCGACGTATCCGACGAGCGGCGTCTCGAGGAGCAGGACGGCGTCGGTGAAACTGTTGTCGAGTGCCACGACGCGCTGCGGGGCGGCCGGAATCTCGGTGCTGCCGCGGAAGTGGTCGATCGTGCGGGGGAATTGCCCGGTCGACGCGGTGGTGCCGGGTGCGGCGGCGGTCTCGCCGCTACTGGAGCAGGACGTGATCGAGAAGGTGGCTGCCGCGGCGAGGGCGACCACGCCTGCGACGACGCGGCGACGGGAAAGGACGTTCACATGGGCTCCTGATCGAAGTTAGGTGAGCGAAACCTTAGCACCGAGGGGGCGCTGTGCCGGAGGCTCGCGCGGGCCGTGTCGACCGGCCGGGTCCGACACGCCGGACCGCGTGACAGTGAGCACTCCCGGTAGGACAAACCGCAGGTCGAATGCGCACCGAGTTGCTCCTAGTCCGGGCAAGTACGACAGTGGGTAGGACCCAGTCGGAGGCCGCTCAGGGCACGGTCTACGATTCGATGAGCGCAAGCCAGAGACCGTTCGCCTCGCAGCCCGGGGTCGGACGCGCATTCAGGAGGATCAGTGACTGCCGTAGCGCCCCAGCCAGTCCCCGCGATAGCTGCAGCCAGGCCTTACCCGCCGCGGCAGGGACCCAAGGGCTCGTTCATCTTCAAAATGATTACGACCACCGACCCCAAGGTGCTCGGAATCATGTACTTGACGACCTCGATCGCGTTCTTCCTCATCGGTGGTCTCATGGCCCTGATGATGCGCGCCGAGCTCGCTGTGCCCGGTATGCAGTTCTTGTCGAACGAGCAGTTCAACCAGCTGTTCACGATGCACGGCACGATCATGCTGCTGCTGTACGCGACGCCGATCGTGTTCGGGTTCGCCAACTACATCCTGCCGCTGCAGATCGGTGCCCCCGACGTGGCGTTCCCGCGACTCAACGCGTTCAGTTACTGGCTGTACGTGTTCGGCGCGATCATCACGACCGCCGGCTTCATCACTCCCGGTGGTGCCGCAGACTTCGGCTGGACCGCCTACACGCCCCTGACGAGTGCGCTGCACTCCCCGGGTGTGGGCGCCGACCTCTGGGTCATGGGCCTCGCGGTCGCCGGCCTCGGCACCATCCTCGGTGGTGTCAACATGATCACCACCGTCATCTGCCTGCGTGCCCCCGGCATGACGATGTTCCGGATGCCGATCTTCACGTGGAACATCTTCATCACCAGCATCCTGATTCTGCTGGCGTTCCCGCTGCTGACCGCCGCATTCATGGGTCTGTTCGTCGACCGCCACCTCGGTGGCCACATCTTCGACCCGGCCACCGGCGGCGTGCTCCTGTGGCAGCATCTGTTCTGGTTCTTCGGTCACCCCGAGGTGTACATCATCGCGCTGCCGTTCTTCGGCATCGTGTCGGAGATCTTCCCGGTCTTCAGCCGTAAGCCCGTCTTCGGTTACAGCGGCCTGGTCTACGCGACCCTGGCGATCGCCGCCCTCTCCATCGCGGTGTGGGCGCACCACATGTATGCCACCGGCGCCGTGCTGCTTCCGTACTTCTCGTTCATGACGTTCCTGATCGCCGTCCCGACGGGTGTGAAGATCTTCAACTGGATCGGCACGATGTGGAAGGGTCAGTTGACGTTCGAGTCGCCGATGCTGTTCTCGATCGGCTTCCTCATCACGTTCCTCTTCGGTGGTCTGTCCGGCGTCATCCTCGCGAGCCCGCCGCTCGACTTCCACGTGACGGACACGTACTTCGTGGTCGCCCACTTCCACTACGTGGTCTTCGGCACCGTCGTGTTCGCCACCTACGCCGGCATCTACTTCTGGTTCCCGAAGATGACCGGCCGCATGATGGACGAGCGCCTCGGCAAGTGGCACTTCTGGACCACGTTCATCGGCTTCCACGGCACGTTCCTCGTCCAGCACTGGCTGGGTAACGAAGGTATGCCGCGCCGCTACGCCGACTACCTGCCCTCGGACGGCTTCACGTTCCTGAACTCGTTCTCGACGATCTTCGCGTTCGTTCTCGGTGCCTCGACGCTGCCGTTCATCTGGAACGTCTTCAAGAGCTACCGGTACGGAGAGGTCGTAACCGTCGACGACCCGTGGGGCTACGGCAACTCGCTCGAGTGGGCCACCAGCTGCCCGCCGCCGCGGCACAACTTCACCGAGCTGCCGCGCATCCGCTCCGAGCGTCCCGCGTTCGAGCTGCACTACCCGCACATGGTCGAGCGGATGAAGGCCGAGGCGCACGTCGGACCGGGCCACGGTGGTAAGCACGCCAGCACCGTGCTCGAGAAGGAACGCCACGAGCCGCTGACCGTCGGCGACGAAGGCGACCCCGGAACCGACACCGGCCGCTGACACAGCACGTTTCGGAAAGGCCCCGCCCCAGCAACGGGCGGGGCCTTTCAGTTGGCACAATGGGTGCCGGACAAGCCGCGCGAGCAACATGATCGGAGTACATCGGTGGGTGCAGCTGACACCACTGTCCTGGTGACCGTGACGGGCCCCGACCGACCCGGCGTCACCTCGGTGCTCTTCGGGTCGCTCTCCCGCCACGACGTGAGCCTTCTCGACGTGGAGCAGGTGGTGATTCGTGGGCGACTGACCCTCGGCGTCCTGGTGGCCTGCCCCGAGAACGGGGAAGCGCTGCAGGAGGAACTCGAAGAGGCGATGGCCACCGTCGGGATGTCGGTGGACGTCGAGATCGGTGCCGATCCCGGCAGGCAGTCGCTGTCCACTCACGCCGTCGTCGTCCTCGGCAGTCCGGTGTCGGCCCGCGCACTGCGTTCGGTGGCGCGGGAGATGGCGACCCTCGGGGTCAACATCGACTCGATCCGCGGCGTCGCCGACTACCCGGTGACGGGCCTCGAACTCCTGGTGTCCGCCCCCGCCACGGCGGAGGCCGACAAGAGCCTGCGCACCGTGCTGGCGGAAGTGGCCGTGCGCGAGAACGTCGACATCGCGGTCGAGCGCGGGGGACTGGCCCGTCGTGCCAAGCGGCTCATCGTGTTCGACGTCGACTCGACCCTCGTACAGGGTGAGGTCATCGAGATGCTCGCGGCTCGCGCGGGAGTCGAGGACGAGGTGCGCGCCGTCACCGAATCCGCGATGCGCGGCGAGATCGACTTCACCGAATCCCTGCATCAGCGGGTCGCGACCCTCGCCGGCCTCGACGCCTCGGTCATCGACGACGTCGCGGAGAATCTGGAACTGACACCGGGCGCCCGCACCACCATCCGGACGCTTCGCAGGCTCGGCTTCCACTGCGGCGTGGTGTCCGGTGGGTTCCGGCAGGTCATCGAGGGCCTCGCCCACGAATTGGAACTTGACTTCGTGCAGGCCAACACGCTCGAGATCGTGGACGGCAAACTCACCGGCCGGGTGATCGGCGACATCGTCGACCGGGCCGCGAAGGCGACCGCGCTGCGGAAGTTCGCCGCACAGGTCGGCGTCCCGATGGAGCAGACGGTGGCGGTCGGCGACGGCGCCAACGACATCGACATGCTCAACGCCGCCGGTCTGGGGATCGCGTTCAACGCCAAACCCGCCCTGCGGGAGGTTGCGGACACGGCGCTGTCGCACCCCTTCCTCGATGCCGTCCTGTTCATCCTCGGGGTCACCCGCGACGAGGTCGAGGCCGCCGACGCGGTGGACGGCGTGGTGCGACGAGTCCCGCTGTCGTGACGGAACCGTGCCGCGACGCGGTCGCCGGGGAGGCCGGTGACGACGCCCTGTGGGCGGCGCGTCACGCCGTCCTCGCGGCCGGATACGGCGGCCGGCCGGATCCGGATGACCCGGCGCAAGTCCTCGCCATGCCGATCGTGCTCCACATTCCGAAGACCGATCCGCCGCCGCGCACTGCGCTGCTCGAGGCCGCCGCGACCGCGGCGGTGGCGCTGTGCCTCGACCCGCGCGTCGGCCCCGACGAAACGGGCGCGCCCGGACCGTGGCAGGACGACTACCTCGCGTGGATCGGGTCGCGGATTCGTAAGGTGTCCCGCCGGGCCCGTGGGGCGCAGTGGCACGCGGCGCAGGACGTCGACGGGATCACCGTCGACGTCGACGGTGCGCAGGCCCGCGCGCTCGTGCCCGTCGCGGTGGGCACCCTCGACCCGCGTATCAAGAAGTTGCAGATCGGCGGGACCGATCTCGACCACGACGACCCCGGCGAGATCCCGGACGGGATCCCGGTGCTGTGGATCAACTCCACCCTGGACATGACGGTGGGCAAGGCCGCGGCGCAGGTCGGTCACGCATCGATGCTGCTCGCAGGCGCGATGAGCACCGAGCAGGCACGCGCGTGGGCGGCTACCGGCTACCGGTGCGCGGTGCGGGATGCCGACGTCGGACTGTGGGAGGAACTGACCATCGAGGTGGTGCGGGGCAGGGCAATCGCCGTGCGTGACGCCGGATTCACCGAGGTGGCCCCCGGATCGATGACCGTGATCGCCTCTCCCTGAGCCTGGTGACCGAGGCGTCGACAGTCCAGTGTCCGCGTCGTGGCTATGGGGTGCGGCACGGTTTCGCGGAACACTGACGTTCATGCTCGCTCGACGCCTGATCGCACTGTTCGCCGGATTGTGGCTTTACGGCTTCTCGATGGCCATGATGATCACAGCCGGACTCGGCCTCGACCCGTGGGACGTGTTCCATCAAGGCGTGGCGGGTCGCACGCCGCTGAGTTTCGGTGCGGTGACCGCACTGACCGGCGTCGTGGTCCTCGCGCTGTGGATCCCGATCCGTCAGAGACCCGGATTCGGCACGGTCGCCAACGTGGTGGTCATCGCCGTGTCGGTGGACACGTCGCTGGCGGTGCTCGACTCCGCGGATTCCCTGTACGTGAGGGTCGCGATGATGCTCGGCGGTGTCGTCCTCAACGCTCTCGCGACGGTGCTGTACATCGGGGCGGGAATGGGTCCTGGACCGAGGGACGGTCTCATGACCGGGTTGGTGGCGCGGACCGGGCTGTCGGTCCGGGTGATCCGCACGTCGATCGAGGTGACTGTGCTGGCCACCGGGTGGTTGCTCGGCGGCACCGTGGGGGTGGGCACCGTCGTCTACGCGCTCGGCATCGGTCCGCTCATCCAGCTGATGATGCGCTTCGGTGGCCTCTACCCGACCGCGCGGAAGACGAGCAGCGTGGGACCGGACAGCGTGATCGCCGAGTCGGCCGAAATCGGGCCGCCCGGTGCGGGTGCGCCGTCGGGGGACGTCGAGTCGAATTCGGCGAGCACCGTGCCGTAGAACCATTCGGGACACCCGAGTGTGATCGCCGTGGGCCCGCCGGAGTGGAAGACGAGCAGCCAGCTGTCGTCGGTGAGTTCGTGCCCGTCCTCGGTGTGGGAGCGGATGTCGGATCCGTCGATCCACGCCTGCAGGGTGCGCCGGGAGTCGTCGTGCCAGGCCCGGTCGTCCATCTCCGCGCCGTCCGCACCGAACCATACGAGATCCGGATGGCCGGTCGGGGTGCGCCTGCCCTCGAAGAACTCCGGCTGACGGAGTGCGGGAGAGGCGCGACGCAGATCGAGGGCGCGGGTCACGAACGCGGTGAGGGTCGTGTCCCGACCGGTCCAGTCGAGTGGCCAGGCGTCTTCTCGAGGCGTGCCCTCGGCGACGCAGTACGCGTTGTTGTTGCCGCCCAGCGTGTGCCCGAATTCGTCGCCGGCGGTGAACATCGGCGTGCCGGTCGACAATGCCAGCGTAGCCAGCAGGGCGCGGACGTGACGGGACCGCGCCGCGACGACCGACGGATCGTCGGTGGGGCCTTCGACGCCGTGGTCGACGGAGTCGTTGTGATCGGCGCCGTCGCGGTTGTCCTCGCCGTTGGCCTCGTTGCGTTTGCGGACGTACGAGACGAGGTCGGCGGCGGTGAACCCGTCGTGTGCGGTCACGAAGTTGACGGACGCCCACGGTCGCCGCGCACCGAACACGTCCTCCGAGCCCGCCACCCGGGAGGCGAGGTCGCGGACCCCCGTGTCGCCGTTCCAGAACCGTCGAACGGTGTTGCGGTACTTGTCGTTCCATTCCGACCACTGGAGTCCGAACTGGCCGACCCGGTATCCGTCCGGAGTGGCGTCCCACGGTTCGGCGATCAGTTTGCAGCGGGAGAGAACAGGATCCGCGGTGATCGCGGAGAAGACCGAAGCGCGGGAATCGAATCGGCCTCCACCCGGACGACCGAGAGCGGACGCGAGGTCGAAGCGGAAACCGTCGACGCCCATGTCGTGAGCCCAGTAGCGCAGACTGTCGCCGATCATGCGGACGGCGACGGGCGAGTGGGCGTCGACGGTGTTGCCGCATCCCGTGAGATCGATGTCGTGACCGTCGGAGTCCAGGAGGTAGTAGCCGGGCGCGTCGAGGCCGCGCCAGCCGATACTGATGCCGTCGACACCCTGCTCACAGGTGTGGTTGTACACCACGTCGAGAATCACCTCGATGCCGGCGGCGTGCAGCGCGTCGACCATCGTGTGGAACTCGGCAATCTCCTCGCCTGCCGCGGCGGCATAGCCCGAATGTGGGGCGAAGAAGGCTGCGGTGGAGTATCCCCAGTGATTGCGCATGCCCCGTGAGCGCACGGTCGCCTCGGAGACGTACGCGTGGACCGGCAGCAGTTCGACGGCGGTCACCCCGAGGCGGACGAGGTGACCGATGACGGCGGGTTCGGCGAGGCCCAGATAGGTTCCGCGGTACTGCGGCGGGACGTCGGGGTGCCGGGCGGTGAACGACCCCACGTGCAGTTCGTAGACCACGGTTTCCTCCCACGGCCTCTCGATCCGCGGTCCGCTCGTGCGGGACCGGTCGGCGGTCACCACCGACAGGGGCGTGTGGCCCAGGCTGTCGACCCGTGAGGGGCCGCCGAACGGGTCGCCGTCGTGGGAGACGAGCGCGTCGTGGTCGCCGAGTTCGCCGGTGATGCGCCGCGACCACGGATCCAGAAGCAACTTGGCCGGATTGAGGCGCACGCCCCGTGTGGGGTCCCAGCGACCGTGCGCGCGGTATCCGAACCGCTGTCCCTCGCCGACACCGTCGACGACGCCGTGCCAGATGCCGTACGTCTGCTGGACCAGGTCGATCCGGGTCTCGTCGCCGCTCTCGGAGATCAGGCACACCTGTACCAGTTCGGCGTCGGGGGAGTGGACCGCGAACTGCGTTCCGGTGCCCCGGACATTTGCTCCCAGGGGAAACGGGGACCCGGGCAGCCGCAGGCTCGGCGGGAGCGACGACGTCTCGCCGGGCTGCGAATCGATGTGAGGCGACACGCAACTGATCCTGCCGTGAATGCTCGGAAGATGTGCGAGAAGATGGGTCCGTGCATGAACCTGATCCCGATCTCCTCATCGAATTCGACGACGTTCTCCTCCGCCGCGGGGGCAACACCCTGGTGGGCCCGGTCACCTGGAAGGTGGAACTCGACGAACGATGGGTCGTCCTCGGACCGAACGGGGCAGGGAAGACGTCGTTGCTCCGCATCGCGGCCGCCGAACTGCATCCCACGAGCGGAAGTGCCTACCTCCTCGGTGAGCGGCTGGGCCGCGTCGACATCAACGAACTCCGGCCGCGGATCGGACTGTCCTCCTCGGCGCTCGCCAACCGGGTGCCGTCCGACGAGGTCGTGAGCGATCTCGTCGTCTCCGCCGGGTACGCCGTGCTCGGCCGCTGGCGTGAGCGCTACGACGACATGGACACCGACCGTGCCGTGGAGATGCTCGAGAGCCTCGGCGCCGAGCACCTCGCCAAGCGCACCTACGGCACCCTGTCCGAGGGAGAGCGCAAGCGTGTTCTCATCGCCCGTGCGCTGATGACCGACCCGGAATTGCTGCTCCTCGACGAACCCGCGGCCGGTCTCGACCTCGGTGGGCGTGAGGAACTCGTGGCGCGCCTCACCGACCTCGCCGCCGACCCCGACGCCCCCGCGACGGTCCTCATCACCCACCACGTCGAGGAGATTCCGCCGGGATTCACTCACGCGATGCTCCTCAAAGAAGGGGAGGTGGTCTCGCAGGGTCTTCTCGATCAGGTCATCACGGCCGAGAACCTCAGCGAGGCGTTCAGCCAGTCCATCAGCCTCGACAAGGTCGACGGCCGGTTCTTCGCGCGGCGGACCCGCGTCCCCGGCGCGCACCGGCGGGGCTGAGCACCGGACTGGTCGGTGCGACCGCGCGGGGGACCGACTGCGACCCGCGTCACCCGGCGGCGTAGGTTCCGAGACATGGTCTCGAAGCAAGAGCAGGCGCCCCGCGACAACACCGAGGTTGCGCCCAAGGACGCGTCCACCGTCATCCTGATCCGTGACGCCGCGGCAGATGCCGCGGCGCCCGGTATCGAGGTCTTCCTCCTCCGCCGGGTGAAGGGGATGGCGTTCGCCGGCGGTATGACCGTCTTCCCCGGCGGTGGGGTCGATCCCTCGGACGCCGAAGCCGAGGTCGAGTGGGCGGGTCCGCCTGTCGAGTGGTGGGCCGAGCGGTTTTCCACCGATACGGCGCGCGCGAAGGCGCTCGTGTGCGCGGCGGTGCGCGAGACGTTCGAGGAATGCGGCGTGCTCCTCGCCGGGCCGAGCGCGGACACGGTCGTCGCGGACACGTCACGCTACGCGCAGTCGCGCACCCAGCTCGAGACCCGCGAACTCTCGTTCAGCGACTTCCTGAGACGGGAGAACCTGGTCCTGAGGGCCGACCTGCTGCGTCCCTGGGCCAACTGGATCACCCCTGTCGGCGAGGGCCGCCGCTACGACACCCGCTTCTTCGTCGCCGCCGCACCGCACGGCCAGATCGCGGACGGTGCGACGTCCGAAGCCGAGGATGTGCAGTGGCAGAGTCCGGCCGCGGCGCTCGCGCACTGGCAGGGTGGCGGAAGCATTCTGCTGCCGCCGACGTGGAGCCAGCTCACGGCGCTCAGTGCGTACGGCTCGGTCGCGGAGGTCCTGGCCGCGGAGCCGGAGATCCCGGTGATCCTGCCGACGCTCATCACGGACGAGGAGCAGCTCCGCGTCGAGTTCCCCGGGCAGGACGGCTATTACGAGGCCGGCCCGCATCCGTGGGCGTCCCGCGACTGATCGCGATGCGGCGGGCCGCGAAACCGGGTCGGAGGCAAACAAGTAGCCTTTTGCCTCATGGCTGAGTTTGTCACTCTCGAGGTATCCGAAGGCATCGGCACGATCCGGCTCGCGCGCCCCCCGATGAACGCCCTGAACCGTCAGGTCCAGCAGGAGTTGCGGGCGGCGGCACGGGAGGCGACCGTGAATTCCGACGTGAAGGCCGTCGTCGTCTACGGCGGCGAGAAGGTCTTCGCCGCGGGCGCCGACGTCAAGGAAATGTCCGAAATGGAATTCGGGCAGATGGCCGACGTGATCGGCGACCTGCAGTCCGACCTCGCGGCGGTCTCCGAGATCCCGAAGCCCACCGTGGCCGCCATCACGGGGTACGCCCTCGGCGGCGGACTGGAGGTCGCGTTGTCGGCCGACCGGCGCATCGCCGGCGACAACGCCAAACTCGGTGTGCCGGAGATCCTGCTCGGCATCATTCCCGGCGGCGGCGGAACCCAGCGCCTCGCCCGGCTGATCGGACCGTCCAAGGCGAAGGATCTGCTGTTCACCGGGCGTTTCGTCGACGCTGAGGAGGCGCTGGCGATAGGCCTGGTCGACGAGGTCGTGGCGCCGGACGACGTGTACGAGGCGGCGCGCAGGTGGGCATCGCAGTTCACGAAGGGCGCCCCCCGAGCCCTGGCGGCGGCGAAGGCTGCCGTCGACCACGGTCTGGATGTGGATCTGGGGACCGGCCTGGCGGTGGAGCGTCAACTGTTCACCTCGCTGTTCGCCACCCGGGACCGCAAGATCGGGATGGAATCGTTCATCGAGAACGGCCCAGGTAAGGCTCAGTTCACGGGCGAGTAGTCTGAAGCCCGAAACTAGAACCTGTTCACTCTTACCAGCGAGTAGGATTTGCCGCATGACTGCTAGCGCCCACGACGACCCCGCTCCTCATCCGCACGCCACCGCTGAAGAGGTAGAGGCTGCGCTGAAGGACACCAAACTCGCGCAGGTGCTCTACCACGACTGGGAAGCCGAGACGTACGACGAGAAGTGGTCGATCTCGTACGACGAGCGGTGCATCGACTACGCACGCGGTCGCTTCGACGCCGTCGCGGGCGATCAGCTGCTGCCCTACGAGCGGGCGCTCGAACTGGGCTGCGGCACCGGATTCTTCCTCCTCAACCTGATGCAGGGTGGGGTCGCGAAGGCCGGTTCGGTCACCGACCTCTCGCCCGGCATGGTGAAGGTCGCGCTCCGCAACGCGGAGGGGCTGGGATTGTCCGTCGACGGCCGCGTCGCCGACGCCGAGACCATCCCCTACGCGGACGACACGTTCGATCTCGTCGTGGGACACGCGGTCCTGCATCACATCCCGGACGTCGAGCAGTCGCTGCGCGAGGTTCTGCGTGTCCTGAAGCCGGGCGGTCGTTTCGTGTTCGCCGGTGAGCCGACCACGATCGGCAACTTCTACGCCCGCTGGCTGGGTCGCGCGACGTGGGAGGTCACCACCCGGGTCACCAAGTTGCCGTTCCTCGCCGACTGGCGTCGACCGCAGGCCGAACTGGACGAGTCCTCCCGCGCGGCCGCGCTCGAGGCCGTCGTCGACCTCCACACATTCGATCCGAGCGACCTGGAGAAGATCGCGAAGTCGGCAGGCGCCGAGCAGGTTCACGCGGCCACCGAGGAATTCGCCGCCGCGCTGCTCGGGTGGCCCGTGCGCACGTTCGAGGCCGCGGTGCCCCCGGAGAAGCTGGGCTGGGGCTGGGGGCGTTTCGCGTTCACCGGATGGAAGACGCTCAGCTGGGTCGACGAGAAGGTTCTCCGGCACGTGGTGCCGCGCGGATTCTTCTACAACGTCATGATCACCGGCGTGAAGCCCGGCAACTGAATTGGGCTATGCGTTCACTCCCGGGGACGTGGAGTTCCTGCAGAGCCCGGAGGGGGCGGCAGCTCTCACGGAAGTGGGCGCCCTCGCACTGACCACGTCTACGCGAGTGGCCGACATCGGCTGGGCGCGTACGCGTTTCGGTTCACACGTGGCATTGCTTGTGGAGACCGTGCTGCTGCGGCGGAAAGCGGCCGCGAAACTTCCCGGCACCGAAACCTGGTTCTTCACCGACGATGCCCTGCAACAGGCGACCCCCTGTGCGGTCGCCGCGCACCGGGCGATGCGGCTGACAGACCGGGACGTCCACGACGTCACCTGTTCCATCGGGGCAGAACTGGACGCCGTGGTCGGGACCGCCGCAACGGTGATCGGCAGCGACCTCGACCCGGTGCGGCTCCTGATGGCGCAGCACAACGTTCCCGGGGCGACCGTTCTGCGCGCGGACGCGCTCGTTCCGTGCACCCGCGGCACCGTCGTGCTCGCGGACCCGGCGCGACGGTCGGGCGGCAGGCGCACGCACGATCCCGCCGCGCTGGAACCGCCGCTGCCGGATCTCATCGAGACGTACCGCGGACGGGACCTCGCCGTGAAGTGTGCTCCCGGACTCGATTTCGACCGGCTCGGCTGGGACGGCGAAGTGGAGGTGGTCTCCCTCGACGGCGGGGTGCGCGAGGCATGCCTGTGGTCGCCGGGACTGTCCGGTGCCGGTGTAACGCGGCGGGCGACCGTCCTCGGCTCCGACGACAGCGCGTGGACGGTGACGGACTCCGACAACGACGACATCCCCGAACGTGCGCCGGGGGAGTGGATCGTCGATCCCGACGGGGCGGTCGTGCGTGCGGGCCTGGTGCGGCACTACGCGGCCCGCCACGGATTGTGGCAGCTGGACCCCCGGATCGCCTATCTCACCGGCGATTCGGTTCCCGACGGCGTGCGGGGCTTCCGCATTCTCGAACAGGTGAAGTATTCGGAGAAGTCGCTGCGGCAGGAGCTGGTACGTCACGACTGTGGTGTGGCCGAAATCCTCGTGCGCGGCGTCGACGTCGATCCCGCAGTCCTGCGGCCCAAGTTGAAGCTGCGCGGAAGTCGTTCCCTCAGTGTGGTGATCACCCGAATTGGCCGCGCCGGTGTCGCCTTCATTTGCGCTGCGCGCCCGTGAGTCCTTGTCAACCGGGACGTCGACAAATACTCACGGCTCAGCGGAGGACGAACAGCTCGCCCAGCAGCGTCGGGGTGAGGACTTCGCCCTTCGGTCCGACCGAGGTGCCGACGGTGAACCCCTTCGCCCCGGGCAGGGTGTCCTGATCGAGGGTTTCGCCGGTTCCCGTGTCGAACGTCATCATCGCCAGTCCGTCCGCACCGTCGTGAACCACCGCGTATCCGGTGGACCCGGCCGTCTGAGCAGGAACGCCGAGCTGGATCAGATCCTTCCGCTCCCAGGCGAGTTCGGCGTGATCTCCCCTGTCCTGCAGCGCCAGCAGGTGGCCGTCGGGACCGCCCGCGGGAATGATCAGACCGTCCGCGGACGTCGACGGGCTGCCTGCGGCGGCGTACCCGATGTCGTAACTCCACTTCGGATCACCGGTGGCAGAATCGATCGCCCACATCGTTCCCCAGTTGTCGTTGGCGTAGACGACGGAGCCGTCGGCGGACAGGTCGGGGCTGGACGCGCTGCCGCCCGGCAGGGTGTCGCTGGACCATTCCTGGGTGATCGCGGGGGTGTCGCCGCCGGTGTACTTCATCGCGACGAGTTCCGCCTGGGGTGCGCCGGGCGCGAAGAACGTGAAGTAGAACTTGCCGGACTCGAGGTCGATCGCGGGCATGTTGGCCACCGGGCAGTCGGGTGAGCCGAAGAAGCAGCCGCTGAGGCCCTTGTCGTCGGGGAGGATGTCGACGTTCGCGCCGTCGGCGACGGACGGCGGCGGGACGAGATCGTACGGTGCCACGACCTTCTGGCCGTTCTGCGTGTTCACGACATTGATCTGGCCGAGCTGGGTGATGAAGAGGAGGTTGCCGTCGCCGGTGAACTGCGCGGACAGCGGGGTCCCGACCACCGGTGTGCGCCACCGCAGCTGGCCGTATTCGTTGAACGAGTTGATGGCGCCGTTCTCGCCCACGTACACGTTGGCGGCGCCGTCGACGATCGGCGTGGACGCCACCACTCCGGGCGCGAGCTGACGGCACCAGCGCTTGCGGCCGCTGTCCATCTGGAAGGAGAAGAGGTTGCAGCCCTTCTCGGTGCGGGCGGTGACGAAGATCTGGCCGCTGGCGGCCACCGACGCGTAGTTGGCCACCGGACCGCCGAGCGGACGGGACCATGCGAAGGAGATGTCGCGGGAACCGGTGACGGCGCTGGTGTCGCTGTTGCGGGCGTCGGCGTGCATGCCGGGCCACCCGCCTGCGGAGAAGATGTCGTCGACCTGCGTCCCGCTGCTGCAGCCGCTGAGGACGACAGCCGAGATCGTCGCCAGCGCCAGTACTGACGAACGTAGGACCCGCCGCATTACTTCTCCTCGTCTTCGATAACGCTCGGCCCAGAGACTATCCCGTCCAGGCGGGGCCGAGCACACACCCCGAGGCGGGCCGAGCGTCACACTCTGAGGCCGGTGCCGGCGTCCGGACACTCCTGGACGGGTATGTGAGGCGTGAACGTAGGCTGACAGGTTATGACGAGCATGTGGGGCGCACCGTTGCGTACGAGGTGGCGAGGATCCCGGCGGAGCGACAGCGAGCAGGCCCGCTTCCTGACGCGTGACTCGCTGCGGTGGGTACTGGCGAACAAGGCGTACACGCCGTGGTATCTCGTGCGGTACTACCGGCTCGCGAAGTTCAAGCTGGCCAACCCGCACGTGATTCTGCGCGGCATGGTGTTCCTCGGAAAGCGGGTGGAGATCCATTCGACCCCCGACCTGTCCCGACTCGAGATCGGCCGGTGGGTGCACATCGGCGACGGTAATGCGATCCGCTGCCACGAGGGTTCGCTGCGCATCGGCGACAAGGTGGTGTTCGGCAAGGACAACGTCGTCAACACGTACCTCGACATCGAGATCGGTGCGTCGACGCTCGTGGCCGACTGGTGCTACATCACCGACTTCGACCACCGCATGGACGACGTGAACGTCCCGATCAAGGATCAGGGCATCGTGAAGGGCCCGGTCCGCATCGGCCCCGACACGTGGGTGGCGGCCAAGGTCACGGTCCTGCGCAACACGCGGGTGGGACGAGGGTGTGTTCTCGGCGCGCACGCCGTCGTGAAGGGCGACATCCCCGACTTCAGCATCGCCGTCGGGTCGCCGGCGAAGGCCGTGAAGAACCGCAAGGCCGACTGGGAGGCAGGCGCGGCCGAACGCGCCAAGTACATCGCGGCCCTCGAGGACATCGCCCGGAAGAAGGCGGCGCGGGAGAACTGACCGCGGTGGCATAGTCGGATCCGTGACCGCGTCCGAACGCGAACTGGAGAACGCCATCGGGACACTGCTCGACGCCCGGGCGGACGGTGCGAGCATCTGCCCGTCGGATGTCGCTCGCGCCGTCGCGCCCGACGACTGGCGACCGTTGATGGAACCCGTGCGGGAGGCCGCCCGGCGACTGGTCGAGGCTGGGGAGGTCGAGATCACGCAGAAGGGCGATGTGGTGGATCCCGTGTCGGCGCGAGGTCCGATCCGGATCCGCCGCGCCCGCGGCAACTGAGGCGAATGTACCGTGCGGCGCATCCGTGGCGCCGCACGGTACATTCGCCCCGGTCAGCGGCCGGGAAGTGGGCGCTCGGGAATTTCGGGCCTCGCCAACGGGTGCCGCACACGGCGTTTTGCGCCGGCGTAGACGTGGACGGTGTCCTCGGCCACCGTGTGCCAGTCGAAGTCTGCGGTGAGACGGTCGCGGGCGGCCAGGGCGCGCTGTTGCGCCGCGGCCGGGTCGTCGAGGACCTCCCGCACCGCGGACGTGAGACCGGTGACGTCGCCCGGCTGGAACGACATGCCCGTCTCGCCGTCGACGACCGCTTCTCCGAGGCCGCCCGCGGTGGACGCGACGAGCGGCGTTCCGGCGGCGGCCGCCTCGAGTGCGATGATGCCGAACGGTTCGTACCGGCTGGGCAGGACGATGGCGTCGGCGCCGTGCAGCCAGCCGAGCAGTTCGATGTGGTCGAGGGTGCCCAGGAAGTTCACGGCGCGCGCCACCCGGTGGGTGCGGGCCTGCTGATACAGCCAGGTGAACTGGGTGCCCTCGCCTGCGATCGACAGTGTCGTTCCGGGGTGGCTGCGGCGGATCCGGGGGAGTGCGGCGATGGCGTCCTGCACGCCCTTCTCGTATTCGAGGCGACCGACGAACAGTAGTTTGGGCGGTCCGGACCGCGGCGCGCGCTCACGGAAATTCCAGGTGGTGACGTCGATTCCGTTGCGGATCACCGTGATCGGCGGGAGCTGCGGACCGTAGAGCGTGGTCACCTCGTCCTCCATCGACGCGGAACACGTGATGAGAGCATCGGACTCGTTGGCCAGCCACCATTCGACCGAATGCACCTGGCGGTTGATCCGGCCGGACACCCAGCCGCTGTGCCGCCCGGCCTCGGTGGCGTGCAGCGTGGAAACCAAAGGGACGTCGTAGAATTCGGCCAGCGCGATGGCCGGGTGCGCGACGAGCCAGTCGTGGGCATGCACCACGTCCGGCTGCCACCCCTCCCCGACGCCCGGTTTGTGGAGGGCGACACCGGCCCGCACCATCGCGTGTCCCATCGCGAGAGTCCACGCCAGCATGTCCTCGCCGAACACGAAATGAGCGGGGTCCTCGGCGACCGCGACCACCAGGACGCCGTCCTCGATGTGGGTGACGGTGGGGTGAGTGGAGGCGTCGGTGCCCGACGGCCGCCGCGACAGCACCACCACCTCGTGTCCGGCCGCCGCGAGTTCGGTGGCCAGGTGGTGCACGTGGCGGCCGAGACCGCCGACCACGACGGGCGGGTACTCCCACGACACGATCAAAATTTTCACGACGCCCCTCCCTCGGTGCCCGGCAGCCGGGGGTCCCCGGCGGGCAGACGCCGCGCGTCGAGCCCGGGGAACAAGCCGTCGGCGCGGTTCCATCCCTCCGCGAGCCGGGTCGCGGCCGCGTCCTTGCCCGCCGAGGCCGCGGCGGCGATCTCGCGGGTGGCGTGCGCGTGCTTGTGCGCCCGGTCGCGGGCGTATCCGGCCGCCGAGTCCTTGCTGACCATGAATGCCCAGTCGCTCGACACCGTCATGAGGGCTTCGCGCAGTATCTGGTCGTTCACGCGGTTCCGGAGCGCGGGACGTCCCGGTGCGGCGTCGGCATCCCGGGACTTGTCGACGGTGTCGAGGGCCGTCCCGACCACCTCGGTGTTGAGCTGCACCAGGTCGGAGACCTGATCACCGGCCCAGACCCGCCAGTCCTTGCCGGATCCCCACGACGAGTTCTCGAGGTCGGCGGGTGCGCCGACGTAACCCTGCCGCCGGGCGTCGTCGAGTGTGCCGACTCGGATTCCGGCCTCGGGCAGCGCGCGCAGTACCTTCTCGAGCCACTCGGGACCCTCGTGCCACCAGTGCCCGAACAGTTCCGTGTCGAATGCGGCGACCACGAGCGCGGGTCGCCCGATGCGCGCGGACTCGTCGCGTAGCCGGGTGCGGACGGCGGCGACGAAGTCGGCCACGTGCCGGTCGACCGCAGCGGTGGCGAGTTCGGGGTCGTATGGTGCCTTGTCGGCCGAGTCGACCGTGCGGCCGGTGACCCGGGCGGGTTTGAGGCCGGTCGCGTGGTCGTAGGTGTGGAAGTCGCGGTAGGCGCCGTGGCCGGGGTACCCGGACTTCGGCGACCACACGCGATAGCTGACCGACAGGTCGCGCCCGAACGCGACGACGTCGGACTCGCGAACGGGCCGGCCGAGCGACGTGTCACCGCGCAGGGCGGGACCGTCGACCATGAAATGGCGGACTCCCGCCTCCGCGTATCCCGTCTCCATGCCGGGGGTGTACCCGCATTCGGGCCCCCAGATACCTGTCGGCGTGCAGTTCCATCGGGCCGCGGCGTCCGCGAGTCCCTCACGGAGGGAGAAGGCACGCAGCCGCGGGTCGAGCAGCGGCTGGAACGGGTGGGCGAGCGGGCCGCCGAGCAGTTCGAACGCCTCACGGTCGAGAAGGTCGCGCAGGACCGGGGAGCCGCCGTGACGCCACCGCAGTTCGAAGTCGGCGAGTGCGGCGGCGGAGGCGCGGTGTTCGCGCGCACCGAGGTCGCGGTGCGCCTCGTCGGGCATCCCCGCGGCCTCGTGTGCGCGGATCTGCCAGTTGCCGAGCCAGTGGTGCATCCCGGCAAGGCAGTGGGGATCATCCAGTTGAGCTGCGAGAACGGGCGTGATCCCGAGGGTCAGCAGGCGTGAGCGGCCCTCGGCGGACAGCCGCCGCAGCATCGCCGTCAGCGGGAGGTACGACGCCGCCCACGACTGGTACAGCCACTCCTCGCCGACCGGCCACCGGCCGTGGTTGGCGAGCCAGGGCAGGTGCGAGTGCAGGACCAGGCAGAACATGCCCGGTTCCGTCGCGTCGCCCGCTCCGGTGCGGTTGTCGGATTCGGTCACCGAACAGGATCCTTCACCGCGACGGCCACCAGGTCGAGGCTGTCGTCGATGTCGCCCTCGTGCAGTGCGAAATCGTCGACGGTGATGCCTTCGACGTCGCGGGTCAGTTCGTCGGGCCAGGGCTCACCGGCGAGTGCGCGGTCGATCTGTGCGCCGATGAACGATCCGCCGTGCTTGGCGTCGAGGACCTTCAGCCGATCGCCGTGATGGACGCCGGTCATGAGGGCCACTGTGAATCCGGCCTCTTCGAGAAGTTCCGTCAGCTCGGCGGCGTCGAGTTCGCGGGTGTGGAACGGATTGAGCGGTGTGTCGCGGCCCGGCGAGAACGTGATCCGGTTGGGTGTGCTGACGAGCAGTTCCCCTCCGGGGGTCAGCACCCGGAAGCATTCGCGCAGGAATTGCGCTTGATCCCAGAGGTGTTCGATCACCTGGAAATTGACGACGGTGTCGATGGACGCGTCCGCCAGCGGAAGCTCCGCGAGGTTGCCGTGCAGCATCTCGACGCGGGGGTACCGCACGCGGACGTGTTCGACCGCGGAGATGTCGTAGTCGAGGCCGGTGACGTGCTGCGCCACGTCGGCAATCATGTTGGCGCCGTAGCCTTCTCCGGATCCGGCCTCGAGTACTCTGCGCCCCGCGCAGCGGGACAGGAGGTCGCGGTAGACCACCTCGTGGCGCCGGAACCAGTAGTTTTCCTCGGGGATTCCGGGCACCGTCCGCTCGCCCGTGAGGGGCAGGTGTTCGTCCCCGGTCGATGACGAGTGCTCGTGACCGGACGGGGGCAGCGGTGCGTCCGCGCGGTCGCCGACAAATGATTCGCTCACCGGTGCGAGGTTAGTGCCCACGGCAAGGTCGCTCGTCCAGGTGGTCTACATCACAGGGATGAAATGCGCTTTCGGCCGTTATGGTGAACGAGACTTTCACGCAAGTTACCGACGAGTAACTTAGCGTGGGGTAATCTGTCGCACAGCACTCGTGCGACGAAATATCGAAGACGAGAGCTCGGCCCATGCGGAGCAACTCACGATAACCACGCAAGAACACACAGGAGGTCGACGAAGACCCATGACGAACATCGTTGTTTTGATCAAGCAGGTCCCCGACACGTGGTCCGAGCGCAAGCTGACCGACGGTGACTACACGCTTGACCGCGAGGCCGCCGATGCCGTGCTCGACGAGATCAACGAGCGCGCCGTCGAGGAAGCGCTCCTGATCAAGGAGGCTCAGGGCGGCGAGGTGACCGTTCTCTCCGCAGGTCCGGACCGCGCCACCGACGCCATCCGCAAGGCCCTGTCCATGGGTGCCGACAAGGCTGTGCACATCAACGACCCGGCCCTCCACGGCTCCGACGCGGTGCAGACCGCGTGGACGCTGGCCGCGGCACTCGGGCAGATCACGTTCGAGAACGAAGAGCCGGCCGACCTGATCATCGCCGGCAACGAGGCCACCGATGGCCGCGTCGGCGCAGTCCCGGCCATCATCGCCGAGTACCTGGGCATCCCGCAGCTCACGCAGCTGCGCAAGCTCACGGTCACCGACGGTACGGTCACCGGCGAGCGCGAGACCGACGAGGGCGTCTTCGGCCTCGAGGCGAGCCTGCCGGCCATCGTCAGCGTCACCGAGAAGATCAACGAGCCCCGCTTCCCCTCCTTCAAGGGCATCATGGCCGCGAAGAAGAAGGAAGTTCTCGTCTACTCGCTGGCCGACCTGGGTGTCGACCCGGAGACCGTCGGTGTCGCCAACGCGGGCACCACCGTCACCGCCTCCACCCCCAAGCCTCCGCGTACCGCTGGTGAGCGCATCGTCGACGAAGGCGACGGCGGCAGCAAGATCGCTGCCTACCTCGTGGGCCAGAAGATCATCTGATCGCGCCCCTCTACAGACCAGCAGACACATACAGGGAGAGTTAGACATGGCAGAAGTACTGGTGCTCGTCGAGCACGCAGAGGGTGCACTGAAGAAGGTCAGCACCGAACTCATCACCGCCGCCCGCGCGCTCGGTGAGCCGGCCGCAGTGGTCACCGGTCCCGCCGGCACCGCCGACAAGCTGGCCGAGGGCCTCGCCGCAGCCGGCGCGGCCAAGATCTACGTCGCCGAGTCGGACGACGTCGACGGCTACCTGATCACCCCGAAGGTCGACGTGCTCGCGTCGCTCGTCGAGTCGGCCGCGCCGGCCGCGGTCATCACCGCCGCCAGCGTCGAGGGCAAGGAGGTCTCCGGACGTCTTGCCGCCCGTATCGGCTCCGGCCTGCTCGTCGACGTCGTCGACGTGAAGTCCGACGGCAGCGCCGTCCACTCCATCTTCGGTGGCGCGTTCACCGTCGACGCCAAGGCCAACGGCGACGTCCCGGTCATCTCGGTCCGCCCGGGTGCTATCGAGGCGAAGCCCGAAGCAGGTGCGGGTGAGAAGGTCTCCGTCGAGGTTCCGGCCCAGGACGAGGGCGCCGTCAAGATCACCTCGCGTGATCCGATCGTCGGTGGCGACCGCCCCGAGCTCACCGAGGCGACGGTCGTCGTCTCCGGTGGCCGGGGTGTCGGCAGCGCCGACAAGTTCTCCGTCGTCGAGGAACTCGCCGATTCGCTCGGTGCCGCTGTCGGTGCGTCGCGCGCCGCGGTCGACTCGGGCTACTACCCGGGCCAGTTCCAGGTCGGTCAGACCGGTAAGACGGTCTCCCCGCAGCTGTACATCGCACTCGGCATCTCCGGTGCCATCCAGCACCGCGCAGGTATGCAGACGTCGAAGACCATCGTCGCCGTGAACAAGGACGAGGAAGCCCCGATCTTCGAGATCGCGGACTTCGGCATCGTCGGCGACCTGTTCAAAGTCGCTCCGCAGCTCACCGAGGCGGTCAAGACCCACAAGGGCTGATCTCTCGGCCGACGGCGGCCCCGCTCCCTTCCGAGGGAGCGGGGCCGCCGTCGTATCGTTCGTCGTTCATCCGGGCTGCATCGACACGACACCCGGCCGATGCCCCCACGCCGCCCCTGCTCGGTAAACCTGCGCCATGACAACTTCGTCTGTTCTCCGCGCACCGAGTGAGACCGCCGATTCTGTTGTGACCGCGCCCAGATACTCTCTGGTCGTCTCCTCCGACCGCGAACATCGCGTGGCTGCTCAGCGTCTGCGTTATCGGGTGTTCGCCTCCGAACCCGGTTTCTCCGTCCCCGCTCACGCGGATGCCCTCGACGCCGACCGGTTCGACGACTTCTGCGACCACCTCCTCGTCCGCCATGAAGAGACCGGCAACTTCGTCGGTTGCTACCGCATGCTCCCGCCCGACGCCGCCGCACAGGCCGGCGGCTACTACACCGCCACCGAATTCGACATCTCCGCACTCGACCCCGTCGGCAACCGCATCGTCGAGATGGGCCGGGCGTGCGTCGACCCCGACCACCGTTCCGGTTCGGTCCTCAGCCTGATGTGGGCCGGAATCCTTCACTACCTGCAGTTGACCGGATACGAATGGGTCATGGGCTGTGTCTCGGTGCCGATGCAGGAGCACCCGGACGCGGTGGCGGGCTCCAACGTGCGCGGCGTGCGCGACCTGCTGCTCCGCAAGCACGCCAACGATCCGGCGGCGCGCGCCGTGCCCCGGAATCCGGTGCTCGTCGACGGACGTTCCCTCGACGAGATCGAGCCGCCCGCCCGGCCCACCCTGCCCCCGCTGCTGCGGGGTTATCTGCGCCTCGGCGCGAAGGTGTGCGGCGAGCCCGCGCACGATCCGGAGTTCGGTGTCGCCGATTTCGTTGCTCTGCAGGGACTGCACGGCGCCAACGAGCGGTACCTCGAGCGTCTGCGTTCGGCGTCCGCCACGCTCGAGGCCGGGGCGCCGGCGTGAGCACCGCGGTGACGGGGACGGGGGTGGCGACGGCGCACTCCTGGATGCCGGCGAGTCCGTGCGGCGCGGGATGCCTGCCGGCCGAGGCGGACGGAGTGTCCGCACCCACCGTCGTCGCCCGATGGTTTCTGGTGATGTCGGCCCTGGCCACGGCGCCGTTGCTGACCGCGGGCTGGCTGCTGCCCCGGTCGTGGCGGACCGGTCTGCAGCGACGATACGCGGCGATCCTGTTGCGCTGCGTGGGAATTCGACTCGTCGTCGTCGACCACCGCGGGAAGCGCCGTCACTCCGGCGGGATCCTGGTGGTCGCGGGCCACGTGTCCTGGACCGACGTGCTGGTGCTCAGCGCCCTCGCCCCGGCGAATTTCGTCGCCCGCGGGGATCTGCTGGACTGGCCCGTTCTGGGATCGCTCGCGCGACGGATGAGGGTGGTCCCGATCGAACGGCAGAATCTGCGGGCGCTTCCGGGCACGGTGGCGACGACGGCGGGCAGACTGCGGGCCGGCGAGCGGGTCGTCGTGTTCCCCGAGGGCACCACGTGGTGCGGGCGGGCCTACGGCGGCTTCCGGCCTGCGCTGTTCCAGGCGGCGATCGACGCGGAATGCCCGGTCCAGCCGATCTCGCTGCGCTACACCGCACGAGGCGGGGAACTGACGACCGGGCCGTGCTTCGTGGGTGAGGAGACGATCGGACAGTCGATCCGGCGCATCATCCGGCACAAGGGTGTCACGGCGGAGGTCCGGCTCGCCCCGATCGAGTACCCGGGGGAGTCCCGCCGGGATCTGGCAGCACGATGTGAGCGTGCCGCCCGGGGCGCCGAACGGATCGATCTCGCAGCACACGACATCATCGATCCGCTGCAGGGCGCACCCGGGACGGCTGCTGCGGGCATCGAGGCGGCGGAGCCTCTCGTGGCCTGAGCTATCCTGGTCAGGTCATGACCTCTGCCCGCAGTGCCGATCGCCCTGTCTACCTGGACCACGCAGCCACCACTCCGATGGTGCCTGCGGCCGTCCGGGCGATGACCGACATCTTCGCGACCGTGGGCAATGCGTCCTCGCTGCACGGTTCCGGACGTGCCGCCCGCCGTCGCATCGAGGAGGCACGCGAGTCCATTGCCGCGGATCTCGGCGCCAGACCGTCCGAGGTCATCTTCACCTCCGGCGGCACCGAGAGCGACAACCTCGCCGTCAAGGGCATCTTCTGGGCGCGGCGCGACGCCGATCCCGCGCGGATGCGGATCCTCGCAGGCTCGGTCGAGCACCATGCCGTTCTCGATGCCGTCGAGTGGCTCGAGCAGCATGAGGGCGCGCAGGTCACATGGTTGCCGGTGGACGAGCTGGGCCGCGTGTCCCCGCAGACGCTGCGCGACGAACTCGCGGTCCATGCCGACGAGACCGCGCTGGTCACGATCATGTGGGCCAACAACGAGGTCGGCACGATCATGCCGATCGACGAACTCGCCGAAGTCGCCGCCGAGTTCGGCGTGCCGATGCACAGCGACGCCGTTCAGGCTGTCACCCACGTCCCCGTGGACTTCGCGGCGAGCGGACTGTCCGCGCTCAGTATCGCCGCGCACAAGGTCGGCGGACCGCAGGGCGTCGGTGCGCTGTTGCTCGGCAGGCAGGTGCCGTGCGTGCCGCTGCTGCACGGCGGCGGGCACGAACGCGACCTGCGGTCGGGCACCCCGGACACGGCGGGTGTCGTCGGTATGGCGGCGGCGCTCCGGGACGCGACCGCTGATCTCACCGCGCGGGCCGCGGAACTGACAGTCCTGCGCGACCGCCTGATCGAGCGTGTCGGCGAGGTCGTCCCCGGTGCCGTCCTGAACGGGCCGACCGGCAGCGCCCGGCTGCCGGGCAACGCCCATTTCACGTTTCCCGGCTGTGAAGGCGACTCGCTGCTGATGCTGCTCGACGCCGCCGGGATCGAGTGTTCGACCGGATCGGCGTGCACCGCCGGCGTCGCCCGCCCGAGCCACGTCCTGATCGCGATGGGCGTGGATTCCGCGACCGCGCGGGGATCGCTCCGGTTCTCGCTGGGGCACACGTCGACGGTCGCGGATGTGGATGCAGTCGTCGCGGCACTGCCGCAAGTTGTCGAGCGGGCCCGCGCCGCCGGGCTCGCCGGTGTCGGAGCACGTGGAGGGGATCGTTGATGCGAGTACTGGCGGCTATGAGTGGCGGTGTCGATTCCGCCGTGGCGGCGGCTCGGGCAGTCGCTGCCGGGCACGACGTGGTGGGTGTGCACCTCGCGCTGTCCGCGGAGCCGGGCACGCTGCGGACCGGCTCCCGGGGCTGCTGCTCCAAGGAAGACGCCGGTGATGCCCGTCGTGCCGCGGACGTACTCGGAATCCCCTTCTACGTCTGGGATTTCGCCGACCGCTTCAAGGAAGACGTGATCGACGACTTCGTGGCGTCCTACGCCGCGGGCGAAACCCCCAACCCGTGCCTGCGGTGCAACGAGAAGATCAAGTTCGCGGCGCTCGCGGATCGTGCGATCGCCCTCGGGTTCGACGCGGTGGCCACCGGCCATTACGCGCAGCTCGAGGACGGCGTGCTGCGCCGGGCCGTCGATGCGGACAAGGATCAGTCGTACGTGCTCGGTGTGCTCACCGCCGAGCAGCTGTCGCGGGCGATGTTCCCGGTCGGCGACACCCCCAAGGACCGGATCCGGGAGGAGGCCGCCGAACGCGGCCTCGCGGTGGCGAACAAGCCCGACAGCCACGACATCTGCTTCATCCCGTCCGGAGACACCCGCGCGTTCCTCGGCGCCCGGATCGGTGTCCGTCCGGGCAGCGTGGTCGACGCCGATTCCGGTGAGGTGCTCGCGGAACACGAAGGCGTGCACGGGTTCACGATCGGACAGCGGAAGGGGCTGGGCGTCCAGGGTCCCGCCGCCGACGGACAGCCGCGGTACGTGACGTCGATCGAACCCGAAACCGGCACCGTCCGAGTCGGTTCCGCCCGCAACCTCGACGTGCACGCGATCGTCGCGGACCGCGCCGTGTGGACGTCCGGGAGCGCGCCGGCCGGACCGGTCGAGTGCACCGTCCAGGTGCGCGCGCACGGCGGACTCGCCGAGGCGGTCGCGGAAGCGGTCGATGGCGGTATCCGTATCGCGCTGCGCGAACCGCTCACCGGTGTCGCGAAGGGGCAGGCCGTCGTCCTGTACCGGACCGACCCGGCCGGCGACATCGTGCTGGGCAGCGGAACCATCTCGGGTACCGACGCACGTCCGAACACGCAGTGACGCAGGCGATCTCGCTGGCCGGGGCCGTCACCGGCGTCGGCTCGTGGCCGGGAACGGATCCGCGGGAAGCCGCCACGATCGTGCTCGGCGAACTCGGCCGCCTCCCGCACCTGGTCGAACTTCCCGCCCGCGGGCTCGGTGCGGACATGATCGGCCGCGCCTGCGCCCTGCTCGTGGATCTGCAACTGGACGTGTCCACCACGGCCTACCGCGTAGTGCAACGGCGCGGGTCCGTCGCCAAGCGTGCAGCCGACCTGCTGAACCAGGACCTCGACGCGCTCGAGGAGGCGTGGGAGACCGCGGGCCTCGTCGGCGCCGATCACGTGGTCAAGGTGCAGTCGGTGGGCCCGCTCACGCTCGCGGCCGAGGTGGAACTCGGCACCGGCCGGCGTGTACTGACCGACCCCGGTGCGGTGCGTGATTTCGCCGAATCGCTGGGTGAGGGTCTCGCACGGCACGCCGCCGAGGTCACGCGTCGCCTCGGTACGCAGGTGCTGATCCAGTTCGACGAGCCACGGTTGCCTGCCGTGCTCGCGGGCACACTGTCCGGGCGCACCCGTCTCGAGACCGTGCGGGCGATGCCGGAACCGGAGGCGCTCGCGGTGCTCGAGGCCACCCTCACCGGATCGGGTGGGGTCACCATGGTCCACTGCTGTTCCGGCAGCCTTCCCGCCGACCTCCTGCGGCGCAGCAGCGCGCGAGCGGTCGGTCTGGACGTGGCACAGCTGACCGCCGCCGACCTGGACGGGATCGGGGAGCTGCTCGACGCGGGCAAGGAGCTCGCCCTCGGGCTCGTTCCCACTGCCGCGCCCGCCGTCCCCGCCACCTGGCGCGACCTGGCCCGACCTGCGGTGACGCTGATCGACCGCCTCGGATTCCCGCGGACCACGCTGCGGAGCCAGGTTGCCGTGACGCCCGCCTGCGGACTCGCGGGCGCGGGCGCATCCTGGAGCCGGGAGGCGCTGAAGTCGTGCGCCGAGGTGAGCAGCGCGTTCACCGACGACCCCGAATCGCTCTGAGTCCGTCGTTCGGTGTCGGCCGGACCGGTTAATCTTCGGTGGTGAGTGAATCGACCGAAGCCCCGACCCCGGCCCCAGGACACGAACGGGAGCACTGGAACGAGCTGGCCGAGGAAGTGCGGCAGCACCAGTTCCGCTACTACGTCCGCGATGCACCGATCATCTCCGACGGGGAGTTCGACGCGCTGCTGGGCCAGTTGAACGACCTCGAGAACCGGTACCCCGACCTCCGGACACCCGATTCGCCGACACAACTCGTCGGCGGCGGTTTCGCCACCGACTTCGCCTCCGCCGATCACCTCGAGCGGATGCTGAGCCTCGACAACGTCTTCGACACCGACGAGCTGCGCACCTGGATCAGCCGGGTGGAGCAGGAGACCGGGCCGGACCTCCACTACCTGTGCGAGGTGAAGATCGACGGGGTCGCGTTGAACCTGGTGTACGAGAACGGTCGTCTCGTGCGGGCCGCCACGCGGGGTGACGGCCGCACCGGTGAAGAGGTGACGCTGAATGCGCGGACCATCGACGACATCCCGGAAAAGCTCACCGGCACAGACGAATACCCTGTTCCGGCGCTTCTCGAGGTGCGCGGCGAGGTGTTCTTCCGGCTCGAGGACTTCGCGGCCCTCAACGCGGCGCTCGTCGAGGAAGGCAAGGCACCGTTCGCGAATCCGCGGAACTCCGCGGCGGGGTCTCTGCGGCAGAAGAATCCGGCCGTCACCGCCCGCAGGCGTCTCGGGATGATCTGCCACGGCCTCGGCCGGAGCGAAGGATTCGAGCCGGTCTCGCAGTACGACGCCTACACCGCGCTCGCGGCGTGGGGTCTGCCGGTGTCGACCCACACGGCCCGCGTCACCGGTGCGGACGCCGTCGTGGATCGCGTGCAGTACTGGGGCGAGCACCGGCACGACGTGGAGCACGAGATCGACGGTCTGGTGGTCAAGGTCGACGAGACGTCGCTGCAACGCCGGCTGGGGTCGACGTCGCGGGCGCCGCGCTGGGCGATCGCCTATAAATACCCCCCGGAGGAGGCCACCACCAAGCTCCTCGACATCCGGGTCAACGTCGGTCGCACGGGCCGGGTCACCCCGTTCGCCTACATGGAACCGGTCACGGTCGCCGGATCCACCGTCTCGCTCGCCACCCTGCACAACGGCTCCGAGGTCAAACGCAAGGGCGTGCTGATCGGCGACACCGTGGTGCTGCGCAAGGCCGGTGACGTGATACCCGAGGTCCTCGGTCCGGTGGTCGACGCCCGGACGGGCGACGAGTACGAGTTCGTGATGCCCACCCACTGCCCCGAGTGCAACACACCCCTGGCGCCCGCCAAGGAAGGCGACGCGGACATCCGCTGCCCCAATCAGCAGCACTGCCCCGCGCAACTACGCGAACGCGTGTTCCACGTCGCGGGCCGCGGTGCGTTCGACATCGAGGTTCTCGGCTACGAGGCCGCCACGAGCCTCCTCGAGGCCAAGGCGATCGGCGACGAGGGCGACCTGTTCTCGCTCACCGAGGAGGACCTGCTCGAGACGTCGCTCTTCCGGACGAAGGCGGGTGGGTTGTCGGCCAACGGCCGGCGCCTGCTCGACAATCTCGATTCCGCCAAGGACAAGCCGCTGTGGCGGGTGCTGGTCGCATTGTCCATCCGGCACGTGGGGCCGACGGCGGCGCGCGCGCTGGCCGGCGAATTCGGGTCGCTCGCGCGGATCCGGGAGAGCTCCGTCGAGGAACTCGCGGCGGTGGACGGGGTGGGCGGCACCATCGCCGCCGCCGTCGCCGAATGGTTCGGCGTCGACTGGCACCAGCAGATCGTCGAGAAGTGGTCGGCCGCCGGCGTCCGGATGGAAGACGAACGCGACGAATCGATTCCACGCAATCTGGAGGGACTGTCCATCGTCGTCACGGGTTCGCTCGAGACGTTCTCGCGCGACCAGGCGAAGGAGGCCATTCTCGTGCGGGGCGGCAAGGCCGCAGGGTCGGTGTCGAAGAAGACGGCGTTCGTGGTGGTCGGCGAATCGCCGGGTTCGAAGCACGACAAGGCCGTCGAACTGGGTGTGCCGGTCCTCGACGAGGACGGGTTCCGCCGACTGCTCGAGGGGGGACCGGACGCGGTCGCGGACTCCGGGGTGTGATCGGAACCTCACGCCCGTTTTGGGTGGCGTGAGCTGTCCCTGCGATAGTGCTGGACATGATCGAGATTCGGAATGCGACGCCGGACGACTACGAGGCCGTCGCCGACCTCACGGTGATCGCCTACGTGGGCGGTGGATTCGTCGAGTCCCACGATCCGTACACGCACCGGTTGCGCGACACCGCCGAACGTGCGGAGCACGCGGACGTGCGGGTGGCGGTGCAGGAAGGCCGGATCGTGGGTTCCGTCACGATCGCGGAGCCGGCGTCGCCGTATGCCGACGTCGCGCAACCGGGTGAACTCGAATTCCGGATGCTCGCCGTGTCACCCGACGCGCGGGGTGCCGGCGTCGGCACCGCACTCGTGCGGCACGTGCTGGACACGGCCTACGACCGCGGCGACCGCGCGGTCGTCATGTCCACGCAGCCCGACATGGAGGATGCGCGCCGGATCTACGACCGCAACGGCTTCCTTCCTGTGCCCGAACGCAATTGGGTTCCGGTGCCAGGTGTCGAACTGACCGTGCTGGTCCGCGAGCTCGTCTGACGCGAACCCCGCCCGGCGCCCCGGGCGGGGGCGAACGTCAGCTCAGGACTGTCGCGATGATGCCGGCGAGGTAGCCGAGCCGGGCGATCTCGGACGGGCGGAACTCCGGACCACCGGGGCGGCCGAGCATCAGCACGCGGCCGGTGGTGCCGAGCGGGGCCGCTGCGAGCGTGGTGTTCATGTCGCGCCACACCGGCGGCACCCAGTCGCCCTCGCCGTCGAGCGCGGTGGGCTTCTCCAGCGGCATCCACGGGATGTCGGTGGCGTGCGTCTCGGGTGCGCCCGAGCTGCCGACGACACGGTAGGCGCCGTGCGGGCCGAGATCGGCGACCACAGACCAGCCGACGCGGAGCACCCGCGGGGCCCCGTCGACGAGGACCTGCAGCCGATCGTCCGTGGCCGTCGCCACCTGGTCGATGAGTTCGAGCTCGCGGTGGGTGTCGAGGATTCCGGCGTACGGCCGGATCGAGTCGACGGTGACACCGGTCAGATTCTCGGCGGCCGTGATCAGGGTGTCGGGGAGCGATCCCGGCTCGACATCGACCACGAGGTCGTCGATGGCGAATCCGGCACCCCGCTCCACCACGTCGAGCGACAGAATGTCAGCACCCACCGAGCCCAGGGCGACGGCGAGAGAACCGAGGCTACCGGGACGGTCGGGGAGCTGGACGCGAAGCAGATACGACACGTGCGTCCCTTTCACCACGAGATAGACGCGGGAGTACGTGCGACCCCCGTCGCTCACCATCCTTGCACTTCGTTCCCGAGTATGCGGTGCCCCCTGCGGGTTCGCCGGGATCGCGGCCGGGGATCGCAGGTCGCGCGGGATTCGTGACACCGCCGATACGGATTCGCCTCATCCGCGAAACACGACGGCCCAAACATGAGTGCATGAACACCACGGCAACGGGAGTGACGACGTCCGCCTCGAGACGGGTGGCGGCGGGCCGGGAACAGGAATTTCTCCGCTGGACGGACGCCGGGATGGCGATGGCGGGCACCTTCCCGGGATTCCTCGGTGGCGGCTGGCTACGGTCCGCGTCCGATCCGGAGCAGTACCACGTGGTGTACCGGTTCGCGGACGAGGACACTCTCGACGCGTGGACGACGTCGCCGGCCAGAAAGGTGTGGGTGGGGCGGGGGACCGGGCTGGCGAAGGACACCGTCACGCACCGCCTGACCGGGGTGGAGGGCTGGTTCGAGCCGCAGTCCACGCTCACCCACGCCGTGCGGGTCACCGCACCTCCGCCGCGGTGGAAGCAGGCGATCACCATCTGGCTCGGCTTCTTCCCGATCTCCCTCCTCGTCGCGATGCTCGTCACCCCTCGTCTCGCGGCCGTGGACGTGGTGACCCGCACCGCGGCGGCGTCGGTGATCACCACACCGGTGATGGTCTTCGTGGTTCTGCCGTTCCTGACGGGCAGGTTGCGGCGCTGGCTGCACAGCTGATCGGGCCACGCTCTAGGCTGGGACTCACTTCTGTACGTCCGAACCGAAAGGGGCCCCGCGGTGCCTGCCATCTCCCGTGACGAGGTCGCGCACCTCGCGCGGCTGTCTCGACTCGCCCTGACCGATGCCGAGCTCGACGAGTTCGCCGGTCAGCTGGACTCGATTCTCAGCCACGTGAAGGTGGTCACCGAGGTGCCCGCCGAGGATGTTCCGCCGATGGCGAACCCGAATGCGGTCACGAACGTGACCCGTAGCGACGTGATCGTTCCCGGTCTGACGCCCGAGCAGGCGCTGTCCGGCGCACCGGCCGTCGAGCAGGATCGCTTCGCTGTTCCGCAGATTCTTGGAGAGGGCGAATGAGCGCCGAACTGACCACACTCGACGCGGCAGACCTGGCGTCGAAGATCCACAGCCGTGAGGTGTCGTCCGTCGAGGTCACCCAGGCGCATCTCGACCGGATCGCCGAGGTCGACGGTGAGTTGAACGCCTTCCTGCACGTCGCCAGTGAGCAGGCCCTCGTGTCCGCGAAGGAGGTGGACAGCAGCCTCGCCGCGGGCAATGCGCCCGCCTCCCCGCTCGCGGGAGTTCCGTTGGCGCTGAAGGACATCTTCACCACCACCGACATGCCCACGACGTGCGCCTCGAAGATCCTCGAGGGCTGGGTCGCCCCGTACGACGCGACGCTCACGACGAAGCTGCGCGCGGCGGGTATCCCGATTCTGGGAAAGACGAACCTCGACGAGTTCGCGATGGGCTCGTCCACCGAGAACTCGGCGTACGGCCCCACCCGCAACCCGTGGGACACCACCCGCATTCCCGGCGGCTCCGGCGGCGGTAGCGCCGCGGCCCTGGCGTCTCGGCAGGCCCCGCTCGCCATCGGCACCGACACCGGTGGCTCGATCCGGCAGCCCGCGGCCGTCACGGCGACGGTCGGCACCAAGCCGACGTACGGCACGGTGTCCCGGTTCGGCCTCGTGGCCTGCGCGTCCTCGCTCGACCAGGGTGGTCCCTGCGGTCGCACGGTCCTCGACACCGCGCTGCTGCACGAGGTCATCGCCGGGCACGACCCGCGCGACTCCACGTCCATCGACGCACCCGTGCGTCCCGTCGTGGCGGCTGCGCGTGAGGGTGCCGGCGGAAACTTGAAGGGCGTCAAGGTCGGTGTGGTGAAGGAGCTGCACTCCGACAGCTACCAGCCCGGAGTCATCTCCTCGTTCGACGCCGCCGTCGCGAAACTGACCGAACTCGGTGCGGAGGTCGTCGAGGTGTCGTGTCCCAACTTCGAGTACGCGCTCGCCTCCTACTACCTCGTTCTGCCGAGTGAGGTGTCGTCCAACCTCGCCCGCTTCGACGCGATGCGGTACGGACTGCGCGTCGACGACGGAAACATGAGCGCCGACCAGGTGATGGCCGCGACGCGCGCTGCCGGCTTCGGCCCGGAGGTCAAGCGCCGCATCATGATCGGGACGTACGCACTGTCGTCCGGCTACTACGACGCCTACTACGGTCAGGCGCTCAAGGTGCGGACGCTCATCGCCCGCGATTTCGACAAGGCCTACGAGAAGGTGGACGTCCTCGTGTCGCCCACGAGCCCGTTCACCCCGTGGAAGCTGGGTGAGAAGGTCGGAGACCCGCTCGCGATGTACCTGTCCGACCTGTGCACGCTGCCCACGAACCTGGCCGGGCACTGCGCGATGTCGGTTCCGTCGGGACTGTCCGTGGACGACGGACTGCCGGTGGGTCTGCAGATCATGGCCCCCGCACTGGCCGACGAGCGGCTGTACCGCGTCGGGGCCGCCTATGAGGCCGCTCGCGGTCCGATCGGCTCGCCGAACTAGGACACGGTCTCGCCGAACTAGGGGCAGTCGGGCAGGGCGGTGCCCTGCTCGGTGCCGTAGCGGTGCCCGTGTCCGGGCGCGAAGTTCAGTGCGGAGATCAGGTCGACGCTCGTCTGCAGGAACGTGATGCCCGGAATCCAGTGGGGTACCGGCGCATCGCGTGCTGCAAGTGACAGGTCGGGGCGGTGCAGGATCAGGTCGGGTGACCACCAGACCACCGGGTCGGACGTGTTGGCGAGCACGGTCGCACCGTCCGTCGGCACGGACCCGGCGGGCGGCCCCGACCACAGTGCGCCGCAGACCCGGTCGCGGAGTTCGTCGGCGTCGGTGAAAATCGCACTGCCGCCCACGGATCCGAGGCTCTGGCCGTACACGTACAGCGCGGGCCGCAGCAGGTCGGGGAGTTCGGAAATCCGCTCCGCGACCGCGTCGAACAACGCCGCGGCCGATTCGTCTGCGGCGGAACGTCCGAAGACGAAGGTGATCCAGCTGGGCAGGTACGAATACTGCATGCCCACGATGGCGACGTCGTCGTCGAAGCGATCCTCGAAACCTTCGGCGGCGTTCTCGTCGATCCACCCGGAGCCGGTGGGGACGGTGACGACGATGGCCGACCGGGTGAATCCGCCCGCGCGCTCGAGCTCCGAGACCGCCAGCGCCGCACGCGATTCGATGTCCGGGGCGGAGTCCATCCCCACATACGTGCGGATGCTCGACGACGGCTCACCCGCGGCCACGAACCGGCGACCCTGCCGCCCGAGCGACTCCCAGCTGATCGCGGATTGCGGGCTGCCCGACAGTTCGGCGGACATCGGCCGGTGGAGGGACACGTCGACGATTGCGTTGGAATCGCTGTAGGAGCGGGACATCATGCCCCACAACGCGGGTCCGGCGACCAGTTGCAGCCCGGTCGCGAGAATGACGGCGGTGGTGACGCTGCCGATCCAGCCGAGCCGGCGGGCGACCGCGCCGACGGCACCGCCGAGGCCGGCGAACAGCAGAAAGGTCAGCGCCGCCCCGACGATCGCCTGCATCCAGTGGTCCGGGCCGACGCCCGGCATGCCCATCGCGGCGCGCAGCGAATCCTGCCAGTGGTCGGCGAGCAGGATCGTCCAGCTGACGAGAACCATGGCGCCGATCAGGGCGAGCAACCGCACCGACTCCCGCGGAGTGCGGTGGGCGGGCCCGGTCGTGACGAGCCCGGCCAGTCGGCGGACGAGGACGACGATCCCGAAACCGACGGCGGCGAGGAACCCGGTGAACACGGCCTGAGTCAGGGCGCTCCGGGGGAGAAGTGAAGGGGCGAGCGACGCCACGGTCAGCGCGGTGACGGTGATCGTGGAGGAGATGCGGGGGAGTGCGGAGATCGGAATCGTCGTGACCAATGTGCGCCGCAGGACGTTCGGTTGTGTGTGTCCGCGACCACGCGCGGTGCTCCGTCCGGGACCGGACAGAGCGCTGACGGTCATGCGACGGCCCCGACCGGATGCGGACGACGCCGGAACGACCATGCGGCACCGGCGATGAGCAGTACACCGACACCACCGGCCAGTCCGTACCGGATCCCGGATTCGGTGACGGGCGTCGAATAGTCCTGGCGCCAGCTGTTTCCGGTGACGGCGGTGGCAGCGACGTTCGCCATCACGAAGCACTGCGCGCGTGCCCGCTCGTCGATGCGGGTGTCGCACGCCGCGTGCATGCGCTGATCCAACTGGGCGTCGAGGCTCTTGCGGGCCCAGGGGCCCAGGTCCTCGCCCGACCGCGACGCGTACCGCAGGAGGTCGTATCCGAGGTCGTGGGCCTTGCATGCGGTGTCGAATTCGAGGGGCAGCGGCACGGGCGACGAGCAGTCGCCGCCGGGGTTGGCGAGCATGCCGTCGATCCGCACCGGCGTGTACCCCATGACGGAATCGAAGTCCGCGGGAACAGAGTCCTCGGAGACACCCTCCGGTGAGGTGAGCATCTGCACCGCCGCCGAGGCGGCGACGTTCTCGTGCCGGGGCGTGCTCGCGGCGCCGGTGCCGGCGAATCCCGTCGTTGTCAGTAGTGCAGTTGCGGCGCATGCCACCGCGGCCCATGCCGTCTTCCGAGTCCCCGTCGTTCGCATGACGACGACGTTATGAATCCGTGTTGCGCAGCCACATCACACCGGAGTCCGGTTCGATCCCTCGCCTCGTGGTGGGAGAGGCCGGAGATCTCATACTGCGGGGCTAGACCGACATCGGCCCGGGGTATGAGGACACGCCGTGACCACGGTTTCTAGTGTCGACGGTGTGAAGACGAAGACGCGCATCCGCAGGGCCGCGGAGGGGCAGTGGCTGAACGTGGCAATCGTCGTGGTCACGGCGATTCTCTTCGCCGTCGCGTGGCCGACACTGCAGTTGACCCACCAGGTCAGCCCGCCCATTCAGCCGTTCGTGGCGGCACTCGCCGCGTTCCCGTTCCTGCTCATCCGGTCCAACCCGGCTCTGGCCTGGGCCGTCTCCGCCGTATCGGCTCTGGTCATCCCCCGTGTCTTCGCACTGCAGGACGGGTACGACTATCCCTGGCAGGTGGTGCACATCCTCGTGATGCTCGCCCTGCTGGCCGCCGTCAGCATGCGGGCCGCGATCCCGGTGGTCGGTGTGGCGTGGATCTCCACGGTTCTGCTGTTCCTTGCCGACACCCCGGGCACCAACGGCCGCGGCTGGGCGGTGGGACTTACCGCCATCGTCGTGTTCGGCCTGCTGATCCGGTGGCTGGTGCTCTCCCGCAGGCAACTCGCCCAGCAGGAGGAGCTGAGCGAACTCGAACGCACGCGACGGACGATCCTCGAGGAGAAGGCCCGCATCGCCCGGGACCTGCACGACGTCGTCGCGCACCACATGTCGATGGTCGTGGTGCAGGCCCAGAGCGCGCCGTACCGTCTCGCCGGCATGTCGGACGAGACGAGGGCCGAGTTCGAATCGATCGGGGCGGCCGGCCGCGCCGCGCTGAACGAGGTGCGCGGACTGCTCGGGGTCCTGCGCAGCGACGGACAACTCGCCGAGCACGCGCCCCAGCCCGGGGTGCAGCAGATCGCCGAACTGCTCGAGGGCAGCCGCCGCGCCGGCATCCCCGTCGCCTGGCACGTCGACGGCGACCCGAGACTGGTATCGGAGTCGGTCGGGCTGGTGATGTATCGCATCCTGCAGGAATCGCTCGCCAACACGGCCCGGCACGCGGCCGGCGCCGCGGTCGAGGTGAAGATCGCGTACGAGGCACCGATCGCCTCGGTGTCGATCGTGAACGGACCGCCCCGGCGGAGCCTGGTGTCCGCGCTGACCAGGCACGAATCGACGGGCGGCAACGGCATCATCGGGATGCGGGAGCGGGCGCAGGCGGTCGGCGGCACCTTCACCACCCACCTGCACGACAACGGCGGATTCGAGGTCCACGCCGAGTTCCCGGTCGCCTCCGCCTAGGCTGGCTGCGTGGCCATCACCGTGTTCATTGCTGACGATCAGGCTATGGTCCGGCAGGGCTTCGGAGCTCTGCTCGCCTCACAGCCCGACATCAGCGTCATCGGTGACGCTCCGGACGGGGCGGTGGCGGTGAGCGAGGTCCGGCGCCTCCGGCCCGACGTGGTCCTGATGGACGTCCGCATGCCCGAGATGAACGGGCTCGACGCCGCGCGCGTCATCCTGTCCGCCGGATTCGATCCGCCGGTGCGTGTGCTGATGCTGACCACGTTCGACGTCGACGACTACGTGTACGAGGCACTGAGCATCGGGGCCAGCGGATTCATGCTCAAGGACGCCCCCGCGGAGGAACTCATCCGCGCGGTGCGGGTGGTCGCGGACGGCGAGGCGCTGCTCGCGCCGACCGTCACCCGGCGGCTGATCGCCGACGTGACCAGCCGCCGCAGCGCGGCGCGCCGCAAACCGGCCGCGCTGTCGGCACTGACCCCGCGCGAACGCGAGGTGCTCGAACTCATCGCGCGCGGCATGTCGAACACCGAGATCGCGGATCGCCTGTTCG
Source organism: Rhodococcus sp. 4CII (assembly GCF_014256275.1). Taxonomy (NCBI): domain Bacteria; kingdom Bacillati; phylum Actinomycetota; class Actinomycetes; order Mycobacteriales; family Nocardiaceae; genus Rhodococcus; species Rhodococcus sp. 4CII. The sequence continues at coordinate 747,419 of NZ_JACCFE010000002.1, read as the reverse complement.
TCGCCGAGCAGACCGTCAAGACGCACGTCGGCAAGGTGCTGTCCAAGCTGGATCTCCGCGACCGTGCCCAGGCCGTCGTCCTGGCCTACGAGAGCGGGCTGGTCACACCCGGCTGAGAAGACTGCCCGTCCGAGGTGCTCGAAACCGCTCCGAGCGGCAAGATGTGTAGAGAGAACCACCATCACCACACGAGACGACGAGGGGTGCTTGGATGCGGATCGGAATCCTCACCGGAGGCGGCGACTGCCCCGGACTCAATGCGGTGATCAGGGCGGTGGTGCGGACCGCCGACGGCCGGTACCGCAGTTCGGTGGTGGGATTCCGGGACGGGTGGCGTGGCCTGCTCGAAGACCGCAAGACCGTGCTGTCCAACGACGACCGGATCGACCGCATACTCACGCGGGGCGGCACGATCCTCGGCACCGCGCGGGTCAACCCCGACAAGCTCAAGGCCGGACTCGACCAGATCCGGCAGACGCTCGACGACAACGGCATCGACGCTCTCATCCCGATCGGGGGCGAGGGCACACTCACCGCCGCGAGCTGGCTCGCCGAGAGCGGAGTACCCGTGATCGGCGTTCCGAAGACGATCGACAACGACATCGATTGCACGGACGTCACGTTCGGTTTCGACACCGCCCTGTCCATCGCGACGGACGCCATCGACCGCCTGCACACCACCGCCGAATCCCACCAGCGGGTGATGCTCGTGGAAGTGATGGGCAGGCATGCGGGCTGGATCGCGTTGCACTCCGGGCTCGCGACCGGTGCGCACCTCACCCTCGTGCCCGAGGTCCCGTTCGACGTCGGCGATGTGTGTGCCCTCGTGAAGAAGCGATTCCAGCGCGGCGACTCGCATTTCATCTGCGTGGTCGCCGAGGGTGCCACCCCGACCCCCGAGTCGATGACGCTGCGGGAAGGCGGCATCGACGAGTTCGGCCACAAACGGTTCACCGGGGTCGCGCAGCAGCTCGGCGCCGAGATCGAGCGCCGCCTCGGCAAGGAGGTGCGGACGACCGTCCTCGGGCACGTGCAGCGGGGCGGAACTCCGACGCCCTACGACCGGGTGCTCGCCACCCGCTTCGGGGTGCACGCCACCGACGCGGTCCACCGCGGCGACTTCGGCAACATGGTCGCCCTGCACGGTACGTCGATCGACCTCGTGCCCCTCGCGGACGCGACCCGGCGGCTGAAGACGGTGCCGAGGGAGCGGTACGACGAGGCGGCCGCATTTTTCGGCTGACCGCGTTTTTCGGCGAACGTCCGGACGCATAAACTCTGTGGCATGACTGCTGTCGACGCTCCGGACCTCCTCGACTACGACGATGTGCTCGCCAAGTACGAGCCTGTTCTCGGCATGGAGGTGCACGTAGAGCTCGGCACCGCAACGAAGATGTTCTGCCCGTGCCCCACGGAGTTCGGCGCCGAGCCGAACACGCAGGTGTGCCCGGTGTGCCTCGGCATGCCCGGGTCCCTGCCCGTCGTGAACGAGGCGGCGGTCGAGTCCGCGATCCGGATCGGACTCGCACTGAACTGTTCGATCACGCCCTGGGGCCGGTTCGCGCGGAAGAACTACTTCTACCCGGATCAGCCCAAGAACTACCAGATCTCGCAGTACGACGAACCGATCGCCACCGACGGCTACCTCGATGTCGCACTCGACGACGGCACCACCTGGCGCGTGGAGATCGAGCGCGCGCACATGGAGGAGGACACCGGAAAGTCGTTGCACGTCGGTGGTGCGACCGGTCGCATCCACGGTGCCAGCCACTCGCTGCTCGACTACAACCGCGCCGGGGTCCCGCTGGTGGAGATCGTCACCAAGACGATCAGCGGTGCCGGAGCCCGCGCCCCGGAGGTGGCCCGCGCGTACGTCACTGCGCTGCGTGACCTGCTGAAGTCACTGAACGTCTCCGACGTCCGGATGGACCAGGGCTCGATGCGCTGCGACGCCAACGTGTCGCTGATGCCGATCGGCGCAACCGAACTCGGCACCCGCACCGAGACGAAGAACGTCAACTCCCTCAAGAGCGTCGAGGTGGCGGTCCGGTACGAGATGCGCCGCCAGGCCGCGGTGCTGGAGGCCGGCGGTGAGGTGATCCAGGAGACCCGGCACTTCCAGGAGGCCGACGGGACGACGTCGCCGGGCCGCCGCAAGGAGACCGCGGAGGACTACCGCTACTTCCCGGAGCCCGATCTCGAGCCGGTCGCACCCAGTGCGGAATGGATCGAGGAACTGCGCGGCACCCTGCCGGAGCTGCCATGGGTACGCCGCGCCCGGATCCAGGCCGATTGGGGTGTCTCCGACGAGGTCATGCGCGACCTCGTCAACGCAGGCGCCCTCGACCTCGTCATCGGGACCGTCGAGGCCGGCGCCGCGCCGGAGGCTGCACGGTCCTGGTGGGTGTCGTACCTGGCTCAGCAGGCGAACGCCCGTGGGGTCGAACTCGCCGAGCTGCCGATCACCCCGGCTCAGGTCGCGCAGGTAGTCGCGCTGATCGACAGCGGCAAGCTGAACAACAAGGTGGCCCGCCAGGTGGTCGATCACGTTCTCGCGGGGGAGGGCGACCCCGAGCAGGTCGTCGCGAACCACCCGGAGCTGGTCGTCGAGCGCGACGACACGAAGCTGAAGGCCGCCGTCGACGAGGCGCTGGCCGCAAACCCCGATATCGCCGAGAAGATCCGCGGCGGCAAGGTCGCGGCCGCGGGCAAGATCGTCGGCGACGTGATGAAGGCCACCCGGGGTCAGGCCGACCCGGCCCGCGTCAAGGAACTCGTCATCGAGGCCTGCGGCTGAACTTCTTCCGTACCGACGGGACGCTCGTTCGGATCAACCGAACGAGCGTCCCGTTCGTGTCGACGGGGTGGACCGTCAGTCGAATCCGCCGCCGCCGGAGGGCAGGGGCATCTTGATGACCCGGTCGTCGTTGGGGCCGGGCTGACCGGCGGTCTTGTTGACGGTGCTCACCCAGATGAGACCCTCGGGTCCGAGGGCGGCGCCGCCGAGTTGTCCGTACCGGTCCTGCACGATGACGCCCGGGGCCGTGGTGACGGCGCCGGTGCCGGGATCGGCGGCGAGCGCCGACATGGCCTTTGCGGTGCTCAGGGACACGGCGACGACATCGCCGGCGGCGACGCACCCGCCGACACCGGGCCGCTCCGGCCACGTCCACACCGGTGACGACACCGCTCCGTCGGCGCTGATCCGCTGCAGCCGATCTTCCAACGGGGTGCGGTCGGTGACCCACACAGCCACTCCCGGGTCCACGCACACCCCTCCGGCGGTCCCGATGCCCGACAGCACCACCTGCGGACGGGGCTGCGCCGGTGTCGGGGCGGGCGACAGCGCCGTGACCTTCAGCAGCTTGCCCGCGAGGGACGCCGGGTCCGCGGCCGCGGCCGGGTTGCCCGTGTTGCCGGTCAGGACCATCAGTTCGTCACCGGAGAATTCGAGTGAACCGGCGTTACCGGTGTCGCCGCGCGGAATGCCGCCGAGGACCTCCTTCGCGGAGTCACCCGGCGCGATCCGCACGACCCGGTTGTCGGCCGGGGTGGTGACGTAGGCGTAGATCAGGTTGTCCTCGACGAAGCTCGGCGACAGCGCGATGTCGAGGAGGCCGCCGTCGGAACTGCCGTCGACGTCGACGCGCGCGATCTCCTTGGGGGTCTGTCCCTGCGCGACCTGCAGGATGCGCCCGGTCCGGCGTTCCGCGACCAGAGCGGTGGCTCCGTCGGGAAGGACGACGAGTCCACCGGTGGTGTCGAGACAGGTGGCGATGACGCTGGGGTCCGGATCCTGGCACGGTCCCAGCGGCCCGCTCGGCGGGGGCGTGGTCGTGGTGGTCGGTGGCGGATTCTCCGGCTCCACCTCGGCGCCCGACGCACCCGTCGGCTCCGGGGTGAAGGGTGAGGACGCGGAGTCGTCGAATTTCGCGCACCCTGCGGCGAGCACCGCCGTCACACAGAGTGCGGACATCGCCATCTTGCGGTACGCCGTGCGGCGCCGCCCTCCCACCATCATGATGGAGACGTTACGGAAGAGATCGACGTCGACGCCACGCCGGTTCCGCCTACCAGCGATGTCCGGCGGATCGACCTAGGCTGGACGGTGTGACTGACATGCGGAAAGACCCCAGCGACTCGTCCGACCAGGGTGCTGTGGACCAAGGCGGCTCACCCGGCTACGGCAAGGTCTCGAGCCCCTACGACCTTCCCACCGAGCGCTTTCCGTCGGCCACGCCGTCGTCCGGGTCCGGTTCGGCAGGCCACGGTCTCCCGCACACCGACGACGAACTCGACTACGGCGACGCTCGCGGCGCGGGTCTTCCCACCGAACAGATTCCTGCGTACCGGCAGTCGGGGGGGTCGGACATGTCGGATCAGCCGACGCAGGTGATCGGCGCGGGTTCCGGCCCGTCCCTCGCGGCCGCGTCGAGTGATTCGCAGCCCGGCCGGATCGACGACGGCGACGTGAAGATCGGCCGCGGCACCCTGGACCTCGGCTTGCTGGCACTGCGGCTGGCGGTGGGTGCGACCGCGCTGGTGCACGGACTGCAGAAGCTGACGGGGATGTGGAACGGTCCGGGGCTCGACGGGTTCGAGGAGGTGCTTGCTGATTCGGGGTTCCAGCAAGCGAAACTGCTCGCCATTCTGGGTGCCATCGGAGAGGTCGCGGGCGGTGCGCTGCTCATCCTCGGGCTCCTCACTCCGCTGGCGGCCGCCTCGGTGCTGGCCGTGATGATCAATGCGTGGGCGTTCCGGCAGATCGCGGAACCGGGGCTCGAGTACTTCGCGCCCGCGGGAACCGAGTACGAGACGCTCCTCGGTGTGTGCGCGGGCGTGATCATTCTCACCGGGCCGGGACGCCTCTCCCTCGACGGACGCCGGGGCTGGGCGACGCGACCGTTCATCGGGTCGTTCGTGGCACTGATTCTGGGCATCGCCGCCGGTGTGTGCGTGTGGATCTTCCTGAACGGCGCCAACCCTCTCATCTGACCGCTCCACCGTCCACGACTGCGCCGCACCCCCGGATCGGGAGTGCGGCGCCGTCGTTGTCCCCGCAGGGTCAGCGCTGGGCGAGTTCGGGGATGTTCTCCTCCTCGGGCGGGCCGGCCTGTGCGGCGAGCTTCTGTCCGAGGACCGACTTGCGCCGGCCGTAGGCGAGGTAGACCACGACGCCGAGGGCCATCCACACCAGGAATCGGATCCAGGTCTCGACGGAGAGGTTCAGCATCAGCCATCCGCAGGCGAGGACTGCGAGGATGGGGACGAGCGGGACGAGCGGGACGCGGAATCCGCGGGGCAGGTCGGGGCGGGTGCGGCGCAGGATGATGACGCCGATGCAGACCAGGACGAACGCGAAGAGCGTGCCGATGTTCACCATCTCCTCGAGTGTGCCCATCGGGAAGAAGGCGGCGAGGACGGCCACGACGGCGCCGACGAACAGCGTGATGCGGACCGGGGTGCCCTTCTTGCCGGTCTTCGCGAGACTGCGGGGCATCAGGCCGTCCCGGGACATGGCGAACAGGACCCGGGTCTGACCGAGCATCATCACCATCACGACGGTGGTGAGGCCGGCGAGTCCGCCGAAGTTGATGGCGGTCTGGGCCCAGGTGATGCCGTGTGCCTCGAACGCGGTCGCGAGGGTGGCGCTGCTGTCGCCGACGAGCGGGCTGCCGGTCTTGAGGTCGGTGTACTTCACCATGCCGGTGAGCACGAGGGTCACGGCGACGTAGAGCACGGTGACGATCGCGAGCGAGCCGAGGATGCCGCGGGGGAGAGCCTTCTGCGGGTTCTTGGTCTCTTCGGCGGTGGTAGCGACGACGTCGAATCCGATGAAGGCGAAGAAGACGAGGCTTGCCGCGGCGAGGAGGCCGTACCAGCCGTAGCTGCTGCCGTCCGCGCCGGAGAGGAACGAGAAGAGACTCTGGTGCACACCGTGTGCGGCGGTCTCGGTGCTCTCGGCCGGCGGGATGTACGGGGCGTAGTTCTCCTTCTTGATGTAGAAGACGCCCACGGCGATGACGAGGAGGACGACCGCGATCTTGATGGCCGTGATGACGGCGGACACGCGCGAGGACACCTTGGTCCCGATGGCGAGCACGATGGTGATGCCGCCGACGATGATCAGGGAGCCCCAGTCGAAGTCGATGGGGCCGAGGTGGGCGGTGGTGGATCCGCTGAACCCGAGGACGTTGCCCAGATACAGCGACCAGCCCTTGGAGACGACGGCCGCGGCGAGGGCGAATTCGAGGATGAGGTCCCAGCCGATGATCCAGGCGACGAACTCGCCGAAGGTGGCGTAGGAGAACGTGTACGCACTGCCTGCGACGGGGACGGTGGAGGCGAACTCGGCGTAACAGAGGGCGGCCAGGCCGCACGCGATGGCGGCGAGGACGAAGGCGAGGGAGATGGACGGGCCGGCAACGTTGCCTGCGGTCCGGGCGGTGAGCGTGAAGATGCCGGCGCCGATCACGACGGCGACACCGAAGACGGTGAGGTCCTTCGCGGTGAGTTCCCGCCGCAGCCGGGTGTCGGGTTCGTCGGTGTCCGCTATCGATTGCTCAACGGATTTCGTTCGCCATATGCCGACTCCGGGCATGTGTCGCTCCTTGGTTGTGTTCCCGACGGCCTCGTGGGCCGGAGATGTTCCGGTGGGCTGCCGATTGTGATGTAGGTCTCAACGGCCACCTGAGGGAACCACTACTGAGCGCCGTGTGCAAGAAGCGACGGCCCAACTGATCAAATCGATCAGAGGAACGTGTTCTCGAGTGTTTCCGTCTGAGCGAGTTGATCACCCGTGAGGGTGGTCACATCCGAGTCGAAACCGGTCACATCGAGGAGGCGGCCCCACCGACGACGGAAGCCGGGTGCCGCGGCAGGAATCCTCCTGCTGCGGCACCCGGCTTCGTGTCTGCTCGGTGCGCTGCGGATTGTCAGGGAACGTGCCGGACCGCGCCCTTGTCGGCGGACGTGGCGAGAGCGGCGTACGCGCGCAGAGCGGTGGTGACGGTGCGTTCGCGGTTCACCGGCTGCCACGGACGCTCGGACGACTCCATCTTCGCCCGGCGCTCGGCGAGCACCGCGTCGTCGACGAGAAGCTTCAGTGTGCGGGTCGCGATGTCGATGAGGATCTGGTCGCCGTCCTCCACCAGGCCGATGGCGCCGCCGCTGGCGGCTTCGGGGGAGATGTGGCCGATGGACAGCCCCGAGGAACCGCCGGAGAAACGCCCGTCGGTGATCAGCGCGCACTTCTTCCCGAGGCCTGAGCCCTTGAGGAATGCGGTGGGGTGCAGCATCTCCTGCATGCCGGGGCCGCCTGCGGGGCCCTCGTACCGCACGACGAGGACCTCGCCGGGCTGAATCTTCTTGCCGAGGATCACCGACACCGCCTCTTCCTGTGACTCCACGACACGCGCGGGTCCCTGGAAGTGGAACAGGTCTTCGTCGATGCCCGCAGTCTTGATGACCGCGCCGTCGACGGCGATGTTGCCGCGCAGCACCGCCAGCCCGCCCTCGACCGTGTGCTTGTGCTCGAAGTCGCGGATGCAGCCGCCTGCGGCGTCCGTATCGAGCGACGACCACCGGTTGTTCGTCGAGAACGGCTCGGTGGTGCGGACGCCGCCGGGCGCGGCGTGGAAGAGCTCGACCGCCTCGTCGGATGCCTTGCCGGACCGGATGTCCCACGTGTCGAGCCACTCGTCGAAGCTCTTCGTGTGCACGGTGGAGACGTCGCTCTCGAGCAGTCCCGCCCGGCGCAGTTCGCCGAGGATCGCCGGAATTCCGCCTGCCCGGTGCACGTCCTCCATGTGGTAGTCCGAGTTCGGCGAGACCTTCGACAGACACGGCACCTTGCGGCTGATCTCGTCGATCTTGTCGAGGTCGAAGTCGTAGACCTCGCCCTCCTGTGCCGCTGCGAGAGTGTGCAGCACCGTGTTGGTGGAACCGCCCATCGCGACATCCAGCGCCATCGCGTTGCGGAACGCGGCAGGCGTCGCGATGTTGCGGGGGAGGACGGAGTCGTCCTCGTCGCGGTAGTACCGCAGGGCGGCCTCGACGACGGTGGTGCCCGCGCGGGTGAACAGCGCGCGACGGGCCTCGTGGGTGGCGAGGGTGGAGCCGTTGCCGGGCAGTGCCAGGCCGAGGGCCTCGGTGAGGCAGTTCATCGAGTTCGCGGTGAACATGCCCGAGCACGATCCGCACGTCGGGCACGCGCTGCGCTCGACCTCGGACAGTCCTTCGTCGTCGACCTGGTCGTTGGCGCTCGCCGAGATCGCCGTGATGAGGTCGGTCGGCGCCTGCGCGACGCCGTTCACCACCACGGCCTTGCCCGCCTCCATCGGCCCGCCCGACACGAACACGGTGGGGACGTTCAAACGCAGTGCGGCATTGAGCATTCCGGGCGTGATCTTGTCGCAATTGGAGATGCAGACGAGCGCGTCGGCGGTGTGCGCGTTGACCATGTACTCGACGGAGTCGGCGATGATCTCGCGGCTGGGAAGGGAATACAGCATTCCGCCGTGCCCCATCGCGATGCCGTCGTCGACGGCGATCGTGTGGAACTCGCGAGGTACACCACCGGCGGCGCGGACGGCGTCGGCGACGATGTCGCCGACGTTCTTCAGGTGGACGTGCCCGGGAACGAACTGCGTGTACGAGTTCGCGATCGCGACGATCGGTTTCCCGAAGTCGGAGTCGGTCATTCCGGTGGCGCGCCACAGGGCGCGGGCGCCTGCGGCATTTCGTCCTGCGGTGGTGGTTCGGGACCTCAGCGGGGGCATGAGCGTATTCCTTAGTCAGCGTACGGAAGTACTGACAAACGCTACTCGCGCGCTATTCCCCGTCTGTGGCGGGCCGGTCGTCCGCCGGGTGCTCGCCGTCCGATTCGGTCGCGGTGTGGTGGGCCGCTTCCTCCGCTGCGGCGGCCGCCGCGTAGGGGTCGGTGATCCGGCCGCCGCTCGCCTCGGCGATCTCCGGCAGCCGGTCGAACGTGACGACGGGGAGGGTGACCTCGCCGCCGTCCGCCAACGTCGCGCGGGCCCACCCGCTCCGGGGGAAGCGGAATCCGGTGATCTCGGACCATGCGAGGGACCGGCCGCCGAACAGCCGGCGCACCTCGAGCCCGTCGGACGTGACCGTGGTGCGCACCCGCGCGACCCAGGCCGCCGCGACGATCGGCGCGATCACGAGCCAGCCGAAGGCGGCGGGCCAGCCGAAGATGGGGAACGACACGGCGAACAGGAGGAAGGCGCATCCCAGGTAGGCCAGGGGAGAAATCCGGATGACCTGCTTGGGTGGGTTCGTCGTGTGGGATGATGATTCCGGTGGCACGGGCTGCTGCGAAGTTGACACCTCTACATCTTCGCACCGCAGCCGACGTATCTCATATTCTGGGACGGCCGACTCACCAAGTTGACTGTTCACCATTAGCGCGCCTACCGTCGAGCGCGTGAAACAGAATGAGTTGCTCGTAATCGGCCGGCGCGTCGTCGCCTGAGTCGATTCCTTCAACTCGCCAGATAACGACGCGCCACCCTCGTACAGCATTCGCTGACGGGGGTTTTTTGTTGCCCGGAGCCAGAATCAGAGGATTTCCCAGTGAGCGCACCAACCGCACGGCCTCAACCCACGCCGCGCAAGTCGGGGGCAGCAAGCCCGACGACCGCGGCCGCCGCGACGCAGACCGGTAGCCGCCGCCAACTCGCCCCCGAGCGGGTCAGTGGCGCCCAGTCCGTGGTCCGAGCCCTCGAGGAGCTCGAGGTCGACACGGTATTCGGCATTCCGGGTGGTGCCGTTCTCCCTGTCTACGACCCGCTGTTCGACTCGAAGAAGGTCCGGCACGTGCTCGTCCGTCACGAGCAGGGTGCAGGCCACGCCGCCACCGGTTACGCCCAGGCGACCGGCAAGGTCGGCGTCTGTATGGCGACGTCGGGCCCCGGTGCCACCAACCTCGTGACCCCGCTCGCCGACGCCCAGATGGACTCCGTTCCGGTCGTGGCCATCACCGGACAGGTCGGCCGCGGGCTCATCGGCACCGACGCGTTCCAGGAAGCCGACATCTCCGGCATCACCATGCCGATCACGAAGCACAACTTCCTCATCACCGACGGCATCGACATCCCCCGGATCATCGCGGAGGCCTTCTACCTCGCCTCCAGTGGTCGTCCCGGCGCGGTGCTCGTCGACATCCCGAAGGACGTTCTCCAGGCGCAGACCACGTTCTCGTGGCCGCCGGAGATGCGGCTGCCCGGCTACCGTCCCGTCACCAAGCCGCACGGCAAGCAGGTCCGCGAGGCCGCCCGCCTGATCGCGGACGCGAAGCACCCGGTGCTCTACGTCGGTGGTGGCGTCATCAAGTCGGAATCGTCGCCGGAACTGCTGGAACTGGCCGAGCTCACCGGCATTCCGGTGGTCACCACCCTCATGGCGCGCGGCGCGTTCCCGGACAGTCACACGCTGAACTGCGGCATGCCCGGCATGCACGGCACGGTCGCCGCGGTGGCCGCACTGCAGCGCAGCGACCTCCTGATCACGCTCGGTGCGCGCTTCGACGACCGCGTCACCGGACAGCTCGATTCGTTCGCCCCCGATGCCAAGGTCATCCACGCCGACATCGACCCGGCGGAGATCGGCAAGAACCGGTACGCGGACGTGCCGATCGTGGGCGACTGCAAAGAGGTCATCGTCGAGCTGATCGAGGCGATCAGGGCCGACCTGGCCACCGGAACCACGCTCGACCTCACCGAGTGGTGGGCGTACCTCGACGGAATCCGCCGCACCTACCCGCTCAGCTACGACCGTCCCTCGGACGGCGCGCTGTCCCCGGAGTACGTGATCCAGGCGGTCGGCAAGCTCGCCGGTCCCGACGCGATCTACTGCGCCGGCGTCGGACAGCACCAGATGTGGGCCGCGCAGTTCGTCAACTACGAGAAGCCGCGCACCTGGCTGAACTCGGGCGGTCTCGGCACGATGGGTTACGCCGTGCCGGCCGCGATGGGCGCCAAGATGGGCATGCCCGACACCGAGGTGTGGGCCATCGACGGTGACGGCTGCTTCCAGATGACCAATCAGGAACTCGCGACGTGCGCGCTCGAGGGCATCCCGATCAAGGTTGCGCTCATCAACAACGGAAACCTCGGCATGGTGCGTCAGTGGCAGACGCTGTTCTACGACGAGCGCTACTCGAACACCAACCTCGGTACCCACGGCGCGGTCCGCATCCCGGACTTCGTGAAGCTCGCGGAGGCGTTGGGCTGCCACGGCATTCGCGTCGAGCGCGAAGAGGACGTCGAGGCCGCGATCCGTGAGGCTCAGGCCATCAACGACAAGCCGGTGGTGATCGACTTCATCGTCGGCGCCGACGCCCAGGTGTGGCCGATGGTCGCCGCGGGTACGAGCAACGACGAGATCATGGCGGCGCGGGGCATCCGTCCGCTGTTCGACGACGACGAGGCGGCTGCCGAGCCGGCCGTCATTCACGAGGCCATGGAGCGCGAGCAGCGTTCGGGCACGGCCGCAGCGGCCGCAGCGGCCGGGGAGGAAGATCAGTGAGCACCAGCCACACCCTCAGTGTTCTCGTCGAGGACAAGCCGGGCGTGCTGGCCAGGGTGGCCGCGCTGTTCTCCCGTCGTGGGTTCAACATCGAGTCGCTCGCCGTCGGTGGTACCGAGCTTCCCGAGATCTCACGCATGACCATCGTCGTGACCGTCGACGAATTCCCGCTCGAGCAGGTGACCAAGCAGCTCAACAAGCTCATCAACGTCATCAAGATCGTCGAGCAGGACGGTGAGGCCTCCGTCGCCCGCGAGTTGGTGCTCATCAAGGTGCGAGCCGACGCCAGCGTGCGCACGCAGGTGATCGAGACGGTGAATCTGTTCCGCGCCAAGGTGATCGACGTCTCCCCGGAGTCGGTCACGATCGAGGCGACTGGAACGCGATCCAAGCTGGATGCGCTGCTGCGGATGCTCGATCCGTACGGCATCCGGGAGATCGTGCAGTCCGGGGTCGTGGCCGTGGGACGGGGGCCGAAGTCCATCACGGCCACTCGCTAGTACTTTAGTTACGCACATTCCAAGAAAGAGGTTGAACTGTGGCAGTCGAGATGTTCTACGACGACGATGCCGATCTGTCGATCATCCAGGGCCGTAAGGTCGCTGTGATCGGGTACGGAAGCCAGGGCCACGCGCACTCGCTGAGCCTGCGCGATTCGGGCGTCGATGTGCGCATCGGCCTCAAGGAGGGCTCGAAGTCCCGCGCGAAGGCCGAGGAGCAGGGCCTGACCGTCGGTACCCCCGCCGAGGTTTCCGAGTGGGCCGACGTGATCATGGTGCTGGCCCCCGACACCGCGCAGGCGTCGATCTTCACCAATGACATCGAGCCCAACCTGAAGGACGGCGACGCGCTGTTCTTCGGACACGGCCTCAACATCCACTTCGAGCTGATCAAGGCCCCGGAGTTCGTCACCGTCGGCATGGTCGCCCCGAAGGGCCCGGGCCACCTGGTGCGTCGTCAGTTCGTCGACGGCAAGGGTGTCCCCGCGCTCATCGCGATCGACCAGGACCCGAAGGGTGAGGGCCAGGCACTCGCGCTGTCCTACGCCAAGGCCATCGGCGGCGCCCGCGCCGGCGTCATCAAGACCACGTTCAAGGAAGAGACCGAGACGGACCTCTTCGGCGAGCAGGCCGTGCTGTGCGGCGGCACCGAGGAACTGGTCAAGACCGGTTTCGAGGTCATGGTCGAGGCCGGCTACGCGCCCGAGATGGCGTACTTCGAGGTGCTGCACGAGCTCAAGCTCATCGTGGACCTCATGTACGAGGGCGGCATCGCCCGCATGAACTACTCGGTGTCCGACACCGCGGAGTTCGGTGGCTACCTGTCCGGCCCGCGCGTCATCGACGCCGGCACCAAGGAGCGCATGAAGGCGATCCTGGCCGACATCCAGTCGGGTGAGTTCACCCGCCGCCTGGTCGCCAACGTCGAGAACGGCAACACCGAGCTCGAGAGCCTGCGCAAGGCGAACGCCGAGCACCCGATCGAGGTCACCGGCAAGAAGCTGCGCGACCTGATGAGCTGGGTCGATCGTCCGATCACCGAAACCGCCTAGGTTTCACTGCTTTACAGTTCCACCGCACCACCGGCCCGATGCCGCATCGGTCTCGTTCGAGGCCCCCGATGTGACATTGGGCCGGTGTCGTTCGGTGTCCGATTCCGTTGTCGCAGGCGTCCACTATGTGGTATCGCAGACCAGGATGCATTTTCCCTGTGAGGGCGGACTAAGCTGTGTGTGGTCAAAACACCCCACACCCACCGATTCAGGGAGTTTGCACGTGAGCCAGCCAGGCCGTCCTGTAGTTCTGATCGCCGACAAGCTCGCGCCGTCCACCGTCGAGGCATTGGGCGACGGTGTGGAGGTGCGTTGGGTCGACGGACCTGATCGCCCGGCCCTGCTCGCAGCGGTGCCCGAGGCCGACGCGATCCTCGTCCGTTCCGCCACCACCGTCGATGCCGAGGTCCTGGCGGCCGGCACCAAGCTCAAGATCGTCGCCCGCGCCGGCGTCGGCCTCGACAACGTCGACGTGCCCGCCGCCACCGAGCGCGGTGTCATGGTCGTCAACGCGCCGACGTCCAACATCCACACGGCCGCCGAGCACGCGGTCGCGCTGATGCTCGCCACCGCTCGCCAGATCCCCGCGGCCGACGCCACCCTGCGCGACCGCGAGTGGAAGCGCAGCAAGTTCAACGGTGTGGAGATCTTCGGCAAGACCGTCGGTGTCGTCGGGCTCGGCCGCATCGGCCAGCTGTTCGCGCAACGTCTCGCCGCATTCGAGACCCACGTCATCGCGTACGACCCCTACGTGTCGGCCGCCCGCGCCGCGCAGCTCGGCATCGAGCTCGTCACCCTCGACGAACTGCTGGAGCGCGCAGACCTCATCTCCGTGCACCTCCCCAAGACTCCCGAGACGAAGGGTCTGCTGGGCACGGAGAACCTGGCGAAGACCAAGAAGGGCGTCGTCATCGTCAACGCCGCCCGCGGCGGTCTGATCGACGAGGCCGCGCTGGCCGAGGCCATCAAGTCCGGTCACGTCCGTGCCGCGGGCCTCGACGTGTTCGAGTCCGAGCCCTGCACCGACAGCCCGCTGTTCGACCTGCCCGAGGTCGTCGTGACGCCGCACCTCGGTGCGTCCACGAGCGAAGCGCAGGACCGCGCCGGAACCGACGTTGCGAAGTCCGTACTGCTCGCTCTCGCAGGCGATTTCGTTCCCGACGCCGTCAACGTGTCCGGTGGCGCGGTGGGCGAGGAAGTTGCCCCGTGGCTCGAGATCGTCCGCAAGCAGGGCGTGCTGATCGGCGCGCTGTCGGGTGAACTGCCCGTCAACCTGTCGGTCGACGTGCGCGGCGAGCTCGCGTCCGAGGACGTCGAGGTGCTCGCGCTCTCGGCTCTGCGCGGTGTGTTCTCCGCCGTCATCGAGGACGCGGTCACGTTCGTCAACGCTCCCGCGCTCGCGGAGGAGCGTGGCGTCACGGCCGAGGTCACCAAGGCGGCCGAAAGCCCCAACCACCGCAGCGTGGTCGACCTGCGCGCCGTGTTCGGCGACGGCAGTGTCATCAACGTGTCGGGCACCCTGACCGGCCCGCAGCAGGTCGAGAAGATCGTCAACATCAACGGCCGCAACTTCGAGCTGCGCGCCGAGGGTCTCAACCTGGTGGTCAACTACACCGATCAGCCCGGTGCGCTGGGCAAGATCGGCACGCAGCTCGGTAACGCGGGCATCGACATCCAGGCTGCCCAGCTCAGCCAGGACGCCGAGGGCGAGGGTGCGACCATCCTCCTCCGCGTCGACCGCGAGGTGCCGAGCGAGGTGCGGGACGCGATCTCCACCGCCGTCGGCGCCACCAAGATCGAGCTCGTCAACCTGGCCTAATCCCCACTGTGCGCGTGTCATGACCCCGTCGTCGTGGCACGCGCACAGCTCTATGTGAAGTGAGGCGTTCATGAAGCTTGCGGTCATTCCGGGTGACGGCATCGGTGTCGAGGTCACGGCCGAGGCGCTGAAAGTGCTGCGCAAACTCGTTCCCGATCTCGAGACCACCGAGTACGACCTCGGTGCCCGTCGATACAACGCGACGGGGGAGCTGCTCCCGGACGCCGATCTCGCGGCGATCCGTGAGCACGACGCGATCCTGCTGGGCGCCATCGGCGATCCGTCGGTCACGCCGGGCGTGCTCGAGCGGGGGCTGCTGCTGAACATGCGATTCGCGTTGGACCATCACGTGAATCTGCGTCCGTCGCAGCTGTATCCGGGTTCGAAGTCGCCGCTCGCGGCGCAGCCCGACATCGACTTCGTGGTCGTGCGCGAGGGCACCGAGGGGCCGTACACCGGCAACGGCGGCGCGATTCGCGTCGGCACCCCGCACGAGATCGCGACCGAGGTGTCGATCAACACGTGGTTCGGCGCCGAGCGCGTGGTGCGCTACGCGTTCGCGCTCGCACAGTCCCGGCGGAAGCACGTCACCCTGATCCACAAGACGAACGTCCTCTCCAACGCCGGCGCGATCTGGACGCGTGCGGTGGAGACCGTGTCGGCCGAATATCCGGACGTGGTGACGGCCTACTGCCACATCGACGCGGCCACCATCTACATGGTCACCGACCCGTCGCGCTTCGACGTGATCGTCACCGACAACCTGTTCGGCGACATCATCACCGACCTCGCGGGTGCGGTCACGGGTGGCATCGGACTGGCAGCGTCGGGAAACATCGACGCCTCGGGCACGAACCCGTCGATGTTCGAGCCGGTGCACGGCAGCGCCCCGGACATCGCAGGCCAGGGGATCGCGGATCCCACGGCGGCCATCCTGTCCGCGGCGCTGCTCCTGCGGCACCTCGGCCGCGACGGCGATGCAACGCGTATCGAGGCCGCCGTCGAAGCGGATCTGGCGTCCCGCGGGGACTCGAAGGTCGTGACCTCGGAGGTCGGCGACCGGATCGCATCAGCCCTCTAGGGCCGCGATTCGACCCTGTCGTCCTCGATCCCCGTGGACCGCTCTTCGGACCGGGCCACGGGGATCAGTGGTATCGACGCCGCCGGAAACGCGGCGGCGATCGCGAAAGTCACCGGGAAACCGACGATCCCGATCAGTGCGCCGAACGCCGGAGGAACAATGGAGGCCGCGACGAACTGCCCGGTGTTCTGGACGCCGAGTGCTCGTCCGCCCCAGAACGGTCCGGCGATCTCCGCCACGGCGGTGAAGGCGAGGCCGTTCGGTGCCACCGTCGCGACGGACGCTGCCAGCAACGCCGCGATCGCCAGTGGCGAATCGACCGAGTCCGTCACGGCGAGGGCGGCCATCGACAGACCGCCGGCGACGGCAACCCATCGGAGCGGGCGCATGCGACTGCCGACCACGTCGGACCAGAACCCGACTCCCATCCTGCCGAGCGCGCCGAGGATCTGGGCGACGGTCACGATGAGCCCCGCTGCCGTTGCTTCCCAATGCCTTTCGGAGATCAGCCACACCAGCGCATAGGTCCATACCGTGTACTGCGGCACGACGAGCAGGACCGAGGCGGCGTGGATGCGCCACAGCGTGCCGCTGTCGCGATAGGGATTGGCGAGCATGCCGAGATCCGCCGCGGCGCTGCGGCTCGGTCTGGGCGGATCGACGACCCAGAGTGCGCAGGCCAGCGCGGCACTCGCACACAGGGCCGCGGGCAGGGCGAGCGCCCAGCCGATGCCGTGATCGTGCGCGACGGAGGGAAGTGTCAGCGCCGCGCAGGCGATGCCGAGGGGCAGCGACATCTGCCGGATACCCATTGCGAGTCCGCGGCGTTCGGGCGGGAACCAGCCGACGACGACGCGCCCGCTGGCCGCATTCGCCGAGGCCGCCGCCATGCCGCCGAGCAGGAGGAGGAGTGTGGTGGCCGTGAGCGATCCGGACAGTGCCGCGCCCAGTCCTGCGGCTGCCGTTGTCGCCATCCCGGCTGCCAGGACCGTGCGTTCGCCGTAGCGGTCCGCGAGTGCGCCCCACGCGATCAGCGTCAGCATCACGCCGAGCGTGGGTGCGGCGACGACGAGTCCGGTGCGGGCGAGGCTGAGCCCGTGGTTCGCCTGCAGTTCGGGAATCAGGAAGGCGACGCCGTTGACGAACACCGCCTGCGCGGCCTGGGCGAACATCCCGAGTGCGAGCATCCACCATCTGCGGGCGATTCCGACGGAGGGCGGCGTGTCGATCGATGCAGTCATGTCATCTCAATATTTAGGATCTGCTTCTCATATATTGGGGAACACGTGGAGTCTATACCCCGCGCACCCCGGCGTCCCGCCACGGCGGTGAACCCGGGCCGATAGACTCGGCGCCATGCGTCTTGGTCGAGTGGCAAGTCCCGATGGTGTTGCGTTCGTCAGTATCGAGGGAGACGGGGAGTCCCGAATCGCGAAGGAGATCGCCGAGCACCCCTTCGGCACGCCCACTTTCACCGGCCGGAGCTGGCCGCTCGCCGATGTGCGACTGCTGGCCCCGATCCTTGCCAGCAAGGTCGTGGCCGTCGGAAAGAACTACGCCGCCCACGCCGCCGAAATGGGGGGAGAGGCGCCGGCCGATCCTGTGATCTTCCTCAAGCCCAACACCTCGATCGTGGGCCCCGATGCCGCGATCGTCCTGCCGAAGTCGTCCAATGAAGTTCATTACGAAGGCGAACTGGCGGTCGTCATCGGACGTCCCTGCAAGGACGTGCCCGCAGCCAAGGCGCTCGACGTCGTGCTCGGATACACGGCAGCGAACGACGTGTCGGCCCGCGACCACCAGCGCCACGACGGGCAGTGGACGAGGGCCAAGGGGCACGACACGTTCTGCCCGCTCGGGCCGTGGATCGAGACCCAGCTCGACGCGTCCGACGTCGACATCACCACCGAGGTGGACGGCGAAGTGAAGCAGCGCAGCAACACTTCGCTTCTGCTGCACGACATTCCGAAGATCATCGAGTGGGTGTCCGCCGTCATGACGCTGCTTCCGGGCGACGTGATCCTCACGGGCACCCCCGAAGGCGTCGGTCCGATCGTCGACGGCCAGAGCGTGAGCGTCACCATCGGTGGCATCGGCACCCTCACGAACCCGGTGACCGCCAAGCGCTGACGGCTCTCGTGTCGGGATCGGGAGCGGACTAGCCTGTAGGAGTCCGTCTTCCCAGCGTCGACCCAAGTGAGCCATGACCACAAGCGAAGTTCGCGTCCGTTTCTGCCCGTCTCCCACCGGAACCCCGCACGTGGGGCTCGTCCGAACCGCCCTGTTCAACTGGGCGTTCGCCCGACACAACGGCGGGTCGTTCGTGTTCCGCATCGAAGACACCGATGCCGCCCGTGACAGCGAGGAGTCGTACCAGGCGATCCTGGACGCGCTGCGTTGGCTCGGGCTGAACTGGGACGAGGGACCGGAGGTCGGGGGTCCGTACGAGCCCTACCGTCAGTCGCAGCGACGTGATCTGCACCTGGACGTCGTCGCCAAGCTGCTCGCGGCCGGCGAGGCCTACGAGTCGTTCTCCACGCCCGAGGAGGTCGAGGAGCGGCACAAGGCGGCCGGCCGCGATCCCAAGCTGGGCTACGACAACTTCGATCGCGATCTGACGCCGGAACAGCGGCAGGCATTCCTCGACGAGGGACGCAAACCCGTCGTGCGGCTCCGCATGCCCGATCACGACCTGACGTGGGTCGACCTCGTGCGCGGCGAGACGACGTTCAAGGCGGGAACCGTGCCCGACTTCGCGCTGACCCGCGGAAACGGCATTCCGCTCTACACGTTGGTCAACCCCGTCGACGACGCGTTGATGAAGATCACACATGTCCTGCGCGGTGAGGACCTGCTGTCGTCGACGCCCCGTCAGCTCGCCCTCTACGAGGCGATGCAGCGGATCGGCGTGGCCGATTTCACGCCCCGGTTCGGGCATCTGCCGTTCGTCATGGGGCAGGGCAACAAGAAGCTGTCGAAGCGCGACCCCGAGTCGAACCTCTTCATCCATCGCGACCGCGGTTTCGTCCCCGAAGGATTGTTGAATTACCTGGCACTGCTCGGCTGGGGCATTTCCGACGACCACGACGTGTTCTCGCTGGACGAGATGGTGGCGGCCTTCTATATCTCCAAGGTCAATTCCAATCCGGCGCGGTTCGACCAGAAAAAGGCCGACGCGATCAACGCCGAGCACATCCGGCTGCTCGAGCCCGATGATTTCGCCGCGCGCCTGCGCGCGTTCCTGACGCTTCACGGCCATCTCGGGGAGGCCGTCGACGAGTCCGTCTTCGCAACCGCTGCAGAACTGGTCCAGACGCGCATCGTGGTCCTGTCCGACGCGTGGGATCTGCTGAAGTTCCTGTTCGTCGACGAGGCCGACTTCGTGATCGACCCGGCCGCTGCGGCCAAGAACCTCGGAGCCGATGCGGCGCCGGTCCTCGACGCGGCCCTCGCGGCGGTGGACGCGGTGGACGGGTGGGACGCGGCGTCACTGGAGGAGGCCCTCAAGACCGCTCTCGTGGACGAACTGGGCCTCAAGCCGCGTAAGGCATTCGCTCCGGTCCGGGTGGCCCTCACGGGCTCGCACATCAGCCCGCCGCTCTACGAGTCGATGGAACTCCTCGGGCGCGATATCTCGCTGTCGCGTCTGCGCTCGGCGCGGGCCGGCATCGCCGGTTAGGCGTCGCCCTCGGGCCGAGTAGAGCGCAGAAACAGCCCTTGACCATACGATTTGGTAAATCCCGGCAGTAGGCTGGTAATCTCTTCTTCGGCCCGAGGCGGGCCGCAGAGCCCAGAAGCTCAGCGGTTCGAGAACGGCCATTGGGGTATGGTGTAATTGGCAACACAGCGGTTTCTGGTACCGCCATTCTAGGTTCGAGTCCTGGTACCCCAGCGGAAGTTCGGCCGATTTTGACTCCGAACTTCGGGAAGCTATGCTTGCTGAGCTTCCACAGCAACACAAAGTTCCTGGCCCCGTCGTCTAGCGGCCTAGGACGCCGCCCTCTCAAGGCGGTAGCGCGGGTTCGAATCCCGTCGGGGCTACAAAGAGAAACACCCTCCAATTCGTTGGAGGGTGTTTCTTTTTATCCGCACGATTCGTCGTTTATCCGCTCTTGCGGCGGAATTCGCGTTTGTGGTCGGCAGGCCCGTGCACTTCGTGCACCTTCGAATGCCCGTCCTTGTGATCGGCGGACATCCCGGCCTGATGATTTTTCCGCTCGAGTGCTTCGCGGAATTTCTTTTTCGTGTCCTCATTGCTGGCGTCGGTCACGGTGAACTCCCTCGGTAGTCGGTTCACTCAGTGAAGCTACGCCGAGGGCTCCGGGAATGCTCCCGTTTTTTCGCCGGTCGGGCAGGTTCAGGCACGGCGGTCGGCCGCGGCCAGGTACGCGGCAGTGGTCCCGCCCACCGGCATGGCGGGGAGGCCGAGCTTCGCGTGGTCCCAGCTCCTGATGCGCTCGGGAACGATCCGCACGACCACCCGCTTGTGCAGGAGTTGATCGATGGCGGGGCGGAGGTCGTCGGTGTACGGCCCGGTGTAGCGCTCCCAGACGCTGACCCCGACGGCGAACATGGCGTCGGGGTCCTCCACGATCTCCGCCCGGCCCTCCACCGAAATCCCGCGCAACGTGTCGTAGGTGTCGCCGTCCTCGATGAGGACGGTGACCCGGTCGTCGCGCCGCAGGTTGACGGCCTTCTGCGATTTGGACTTGGTCTCGAACCAGATCTCGCCGTCGATCACGGCGTACCACATGGCGACGAGGTGGGATCTGCCGTCCGCTGCCACCGTTGCGAGCGTGGCGATCCGGCTCCGATCCATGAATTCGGCGATCTCCGAATCCGTCATCGTGATCTGTGAGCGTTGGTTCTTCCCCATCGGCTTCTCCCGTCGCAAGTGAACATCGGTCGCAAGTGAACTCGGTCGCGCGTGATCAGAGCCTTTTGTGCAGCGCCTCCGCGGCGGCGAGAAGGTCGGCCGCCCACCGGGCGCCGGGGCGCCTGCCCATTCTGTCGATGGGTCCGGACACCGAGATCGCTGCGATGACGGCACCGGAGGAGTCCCGGACGGGGGCGGCGACACTGGCGACGCCGGGTTCGCGCTCGGCGGCGCTCTGGGCCCAGCCGCGCCGACGGACCTCGAGGAGTACACGCTCGCCGAATGCCGCGTCGGGGAGCACCGTGCGCTGCGTCTGCGGGTCGGCCCAGGCGAGGAGGACCTTGGCACCCGAACCGGCGCTCATCGGCAGACGCGCTCCGACGAGAACGGTGTCGCGGAGGCCCGTGGGCGGTTCCATCGCCGCCACACAGACGCGTTGCGTGCCTTCCCGCCGGTACAGCTGCACGCTTTCACCGGTGATCTCGCGTAGTCGTGGCAGCACCAGCGCCGCCGCCGAGACGAGCGGATCGTTGGCCGTGGCGGCCAGTTCGGCGAGCCCGGGTCCGGGGCACCACAACCCGTCGGAATCGCGCGTCAGGAGGCGGTGAACCTCGAGCCCGACGGCCAGCCGGTGGGCGGTGGCCCGGGGGAGCCCGGTGCGTGAGCACAGTTCGGTGAGGCTGCAGGGCTTCTCGGCCACGGCATGTAGTACGCCTACCGCTTTGTCAAGGACTCCGATGCCGCTATGCTGTCTCATAGGTCGATACCACATTCTCGCATATTGGGATCATAGCGCACAGCGGCCACACGTCGAGTGCGTATCCGAGAAGCGGGTAACGACATCAAGCGCACAGCGGACCGGCCCGAAGCTCGCCGTGCGAGAGGACACACAGAGGTGGAGAAGATGGCGGAGAAAGCACGCACCCTGGCAGAGAAGGTGTGGGACGACCACGTCGTGGTCCGGGGTGAGGGAGACAACCCCGACCTCATCTACATCGATCTGCATCTCGTTCACGAAGTGACGAGTCCGCAGGCATTCGACGGACTTCGGCTCGCCGGGCGCCCGCTGCGCCGCCCCGACCTGACGATCGCCACCGAGGACCACAACGTCCCCACCGTCGACATCGACAAGCCGATCGCCGACCCGGTTTCCAAGACTCAGGTGGACACGCTGCGGCGCAACTGCGAGGAATTCGGTGTCCGGCTGCACCCCATGGGCGACATCGATCAGGGAATCGTCCACGTCGTCGGTCCGCAACTCGGTCTCACCCAGCCCGGTATGACGGTGGTGTGCGGCGACAGCCACACGTCCACGCACGGTGCCTTCGGTGCGATTGCGATGGGTATCGGCACCAGTGAAGTCGAGCACGTCATGGCGACGCAGACGTTGTCATTGCGTCCCTTCCGGACGATGGCGATCACCGTCGACGGTGTATTACCGGAAGGGGTGACGAGTAAGGATCTCATTCTGGCCGTCATCGCGAAGATCGGAACAGGTGGAGGCCAGGGCTACGTCCTGGAGTACCGCGGCGAAGCGATCCGACAGATGTCGATGGAAGCGCGGATGACCATCTGCAACATGTCCATCGAGGCGGGTGCGCGGGCCGGAATGATCGCCCCGGACGAGATCACCTATGAATTCATCAAGGGGCGCCCGCACGCTCCGCAGGGCGCCGACTGGGACGCCGCGGTGGCGGCGTGGGAGCAGTTGAAGACCGACGAGGGTGCAGTTTTCGACAACGAGGTCCACATCGACGCGAGCGCCCTGACGCCGTTCGTGACGTGGGGTACCAATCCGGGGCAGGGGCTGCCCCTGGGTGAGGCGGTGCCGAATCCGGCCGAGATCGCCGACGAGAGCGAGCGTCAGGCCGCTGAGAAGGCGTTGACCTACATGGGTCTCGAGGCCGGAACTCCGTTGCGTGAGGTGGCGATCGACACGGTGTTCGTCGGTTCGTGCACCAACGGCCGGATCGAGGATCTGCGGGCCGTGGCCGACGTGCTGCGGGGCCGCCACGTGGCCGACGGGGTCCGGATGCTCATCGTCCCGGGCTCGATGCGCGTTCGCGCGCAGGCCGAAAAGGAGGGTCTCGGCGAGATCTTCACCACCGCGGGCGCCGAATGGCGGCAGGCGGGGTGCTCGATGTGTCTCGGCATGAACCCGGATCAGCTCGCGCCCGGCGAGCGTTCGGCCTCCACGTCCAACCGCAATTTCGAGGGACGGCAGGGCAAGGGCGGCCGCACTCATCTGGTTTCGCCTCTCGTCGCCGCCGCGACCGCGGTCCGGGGAACGCTGTCCGCGCCGGCAGATCTGGTCTAGGACTCAAGGAATTTAGGAGATTTTTCGATGGAATCCTTTAGCACACACAAAGGTATCGGCGTCCCACTGCGGCGATCCAACGTGGACACGGACCAGATCATTCCGGCGGTCTATCTGAAACGAGTGACCCGCAGCGGTTTCGAGGACGGTCTGTTCGCCGCCTGGCGCAACGATCCGAACTTCGTCCTCAACGTCGCCCCGTACGACAAGGGCAGCGTTCTGGTTGCCGGACCGGACTTCGGTACCGGCTCCTCCCGGGAACATGCCGTGTGGGCGCTATCCGACTTCGGATTTCGGGTCGTGATCGCGTCTCGCTTCGCGGACATCTTCCGGGGCAACGCCGGCAAGGCAGGTCTGCTGGCCGCCCAGGTGGCCCAGCCGGACGTCGAACTGCTCTGGAAGTTGCTCGACGAGCAGCCCGGTCTCGAATTGATCGTCGACCTCGAGAACAAGACCGTGACCGCCGGAACCACCGTGGTGCCCTTTGAGATTGATGACTACACGCGGTGGCGTCTGATCGAGGGTCTGGACGACATCGGATTGACATTACGGCAGGTAGAAGCCATTTCCGAGTTTGAAAAGTCAAGGCCTTCTTGGAAACCAACGACACTTCCGGAGCCTGCTTCGACCGACTGAAAGTTGGAATCGGAGCCCTGTCTCCCAGATAATAAGTTCCTGAGAATGGTGCCGCGTTGTATGAGAATTGGCGTGGCACATAGACTCCTGCGGTATTCAGGTTTACCGTAGTTCGTAGTCGGTCCGATGATGGGCCATTAGTTCGCGGAGGAATTTCAATGAATAAGGCAGAGCTCATCGATGTTCTGACCGAGAAACTGGGGACGGACAGGCGCACGGCAACAGAAGCTGTCGAGCATGTCGTGGACACGATCGTCCGAGCGGTGCACCGCGGCGACAGCGTCACCATCACCGGTTTCGGTGTCTTCGAGCAGCGTCGTCGTGCGGCACGTGTCGCACGTAACCCGCGCACGGGTGAGACCGTGAAGGTCAAGCCGACGTCGGTGCCGGCGTTCCGTCCGGGCGCTCAGTTCAAAGCGGTTATCGCTGGCGGCCAGAAGCTTCCGGCCACCGGTCCCGCAGTGAAGCGTGGCGCAGCGGCGCCGGCCACCAAGGCCGCCGCGAAGAAGGCTGCCAAGAAGACGGCGGCGAAGAAGACCGCAGCCAAGAAGGCGGCTCCCGCGAAGACCACGGCAGCGAAGAAGACCGTCGCGAAGAAGGCTCCGGCCAAGACCACGGCAGCGAAGAAGACCGTCGCGAAGAAGGCTCCGGCCAAGACCACGGCAGCGAAGAAGACCGTCGCGAAGAAGGCTCCGGCCAAGACCACGGCAGCGAAGAAGACCGTCGCGAAGAAGGCTCCGGCCAAGACCACGGCAGCGAAGAAGACCGTCGCGAAGAAGGCTCCGGCCAAGAAGACCGCAGCAAAGAAGGCTCCCGCGAAGCGCGCCAAGTAATACCAGCACAACGCAGGACCGCCCGAACACAGACCGGCGCCGACCAATGGGGTCGGCGCCTGTCTGTGTTTCTCGTGACTTCCCCGTCCGTGGGTGTCAGTTCTTCCGGGATGGGGGGAGGGGACTGTCGATGTGGTCGGCGGCGATCAATTTGCCGCCGGACAGCGACAGCACCCAGGTGCTCGCTTTTCTGTTCCGTGCCGGGGGAAGAGCGATACCGTCGATGTCCGCCCACCACTCGAGCAGATCCGGAATGACACCGCCCTGACTGCAGATCACCTGGACTCCGCCGAGAGCGGCGATCTTGCGGACCCGGGTGCGGGTGGCCGCAGGGTCGGCGGAGTAACTCTCCTCGGACAGCAGCGAATCCAACCGGACGGTCGTGTCCAGCATGAGGGCCAGCGGCTCCACCGTCTGAATGCATCGTGTCCGATCGGCTGAGGTGATGCCGGTGGCTCCGAACGCGTCGAGTTGTGCGACGAGCGCGTCGGCTTGCCGCCGGCCGTCCGCATCCAAGGGCCGGGTGGTGTCGTCGCCCTTGTAGCGTTTCCGGCTCCCAGCTTTCGCATGCCGCACGAGAAGCAACGTTGCGGTATCGGGCGGCTGCGCCGTGAACCGCCGGAGCATCTTGCGATCCATGGGATACGACAATTCATCGGCGACCTCGGATACCGGAAGCCACCGCATTTCGTCGACTTCGCTGTTGGCAGCGAATTCACCGTCGCGGACCTCTGCAGCCCAGTACTCCACTCGTTTCAACCGGCGATGCCCGGGAATCGGGTACGTCAATGCGCCGAGGTGCCGCCCGAGTCGCCCGCGGATACCCGTCTCCTCTTGTACTTCCCGCAATGCGGCGACGACGGCGGTCTCGCCCGGGTCGAGTTTTCCCTTGGGAAATGACCAGTCCTCGTATTTGGGCCGGTGAATGAGGGCGATCTCGATCTCGTCGGGATTATCGGGAGACTTCCGCCACAGCACTGCCCCCGCGGCGAAGATATTGGCTTTGACCGGTTTGCCGGGTGAACTGCTCACCGAGTTCCTTCCTTGTGCCGCGGATTCGCGCGATCAGGATCCGGTGCCCATCCGTTTCCGCATCATGGCCTCCTGGTGGTCGCGGACCTCCTCGCCGTGCGCCGGGGACGGAACCCAGCGGCCGTCGGGTCCGAGCGCCCAGCATCGCGTGGACGGGTCGAGTGCCGAATCGAGGATCTCGCCGATCTGACCGGTGAGCCGAGGATCTTTCACCTGTGCCATGACCTCGACGCGACGGTCGAGATTGCGGTGCATCATGTCGGCGCTGCCGATCCAGTATTCGTCCGCGCCGCGGAAGTGGAACACGCGGGAATGCTCGAGGAACCGTCCGAGAATGGAGCGCACGTGGATGTTCTCGCTCAGGTCGGGAACCCCGGGTTTGAGAGCGCAGATGCCGCGGACGACGATGTCGACGCGCACACCGGCCTTGGACGCGCGATACAGCGCGTCGATGACCTGTTCGTCGACCAGGGCATTGGCCTTGAGGCGAATTCCGGCGACGTCGCCCCGCAGTTGGTGCGCCACCTCGGCGTCGATCCGCTCGACGATTCCCCGGCGCACACCGTACGGCGCGACGAGGAGGTTGCGGTACTGCGTCTTCCGTGAATAGCCGGTCAGGGAATTGAACAGGTCCGTGAGGTCGGCGCCGATCTCGGGCGCAGCGGTGAGCAGGCCGATATCTTCGTAGAGCCGGGCGGTCTTCGGGTTGTAGTTGCCGGTTCCGATGTGGCAGTAACGCCGGATGGTGGACCCTTCGCGACGAACGACGAGGCACGTCTTGCAGTGGGTCTTGAGCCCGACGAGTCCGTAGACGACGTGCACGCCCGCGTGTTCGAGTTTTCGGGCCCACTTGATGTTGGCCTGCTCGTCGAATCGCGCCTTGATCTCGACCAGCGCCACAACCTGTTTGCCCGCCTCTGCGGCGGTGATCAGCGCGTCGACGATGGGGGAGTCGCCCGAGGTGCGGTACAGGGTCTGCTTGATGGCCAGCACCTGGGGGTCGGCGGCGGCTTGTTCGATGAAGCGCTGGACGCTCGTGGAAAAGGAGTCGTAGGGGTGATGGACCAGGACGTCGCCGTCGCGGAGAGTGGAGAAGACGCTCTTGGGTGTTTCCCGCTCGCCGAACGCCGGGTGCGTTGCCGGAACGAACGGCGCGTCCTTGAGCGCGGGGCGGTCGACGGCGTACACCTGCCAGAGGCACGACAGATCCAGCAGCCCAGGAACCTGGATGACGTCGCCGGGATCGACGTCGAGTTCGCGCAGCAGCAGTTCGAGCATGTGCTCGGTCATGTCGTCCGCGACCTCGAGCCGCACCGGGGACCCGAAGCGGCGGCGCGCCAGTTCCCGCTCGAGCGCCTGGAGGAGATCCTCGTCGCGATCTTCCTCGACCTCGAAATCGGCGTTCCGGGTGATCCGGAACGCGTGGTGCTCCACGACCTCCATGCCCGGGAAGAGCATGTCGAGATGTGCGGAGATCAGATCTTCCATGGGCAGGAACGCGTCGATGGAGGATGGAGTCTCGTCGCGGCGGACCCGGACGAACCGACCGACGTTGTCCGGAACCTTGACCCGCGCAAAGTGTTCGCCGCCCGTCACCGCATCCTTCACCGTCACCGCGAGGTTGAGGCTCAGACCGCTGATGTAGGGGAACGGGTGGGCGTGGTCGACGGCGAGGGGAGTGAGGACGGGAAAGACCTGGTCCTGGAAATGCAGGGACAGGCGCGCACGGTCGTCGTCGGTGAGATCGGCCCATCCGATGATGGAGATCCCTTCGGAGGTAAGCGCCGGACGCACGGAGTCGAGGAACACCCGCGCAGCCTTCTCCGAGATCTCCTGCGTCCGGGTCGCGATCAGCGACAGTTGTTCGCGCGGGGAGAGACCGTCGGCGGACCGTACGGACAGTCCGGTCTCGTCGCGGCGCTTGAGTCCCGCGACCCGGACCATGAAGAATTCGTCCAGATTGGACGAGAAGATGGCGAGGAACTTGGCGCGCTCGAGCAGCGGCAGCGACGTGTCCTCGGCGAGCGCGAGAACCCGGGCGTTGAAATCGAGCCAGCTGAGTTCGCGGTTGAGGTAACGATCTTCGGGGAGACCGTCGGTGAGGGCGTTCGTGAGTGCACTGGTCGCAGCGGGGGGAGCCATCGGCACGTTGGTGGGGTTCGGTGCGACGGTGCCTTCGCCGGCCCCGTTCCTGCCGTCCTTGTTGTCGACGTCGGTCTGCTGGTCGAGTGCTTCACGATTACTCACTCCATGATCATCCCTCGAGAATTCGGCCACGGACAATCGATGGCACAAATTCATGCCGTCGGGAGAAGGGGCACATTTCCATTCGTGCGGAACCCGCAATTCGATACCGCGCGCGGAGCTAGTCGTTTCCGCAGCGGGAGGGGGCGGTGTGTGCGAGAGCGTCGAGTGCGGCTTTCGTCGCGGGTCCGACGCCGAGAGCCTGCGCGGTGTCGAGATCGTCGGCGGTGTCGACGTCGGTGCGCAGTCCCGGCCAGTGCCCGTCGAGGCGTCGCGCCCCCGATTCGAGATGCCGCTTCGCCGATCCCGGTCCGAATCGGGGATCGAGCGGAACAGCCGGGTCGCAGGAGAACAGCGCAGCGGTTCCGGTGCCGTGGTGATCGACGACCACCGACCGGCCACCGGTTCTCGCGGCCGCGAGTGCTTCGCGAAATTCCCCTTCGCGCAGGGACGGAAGGTCTGCCTGCAGGGCGACGACGTCCACTCCGCGCTCGGTGCGCCGGACGTGGTCGGCCGCCGCCGACAGCGCCGCGTTGAGACTGTGCTCGGTCCCGGCCTCGCCCTGTCGGCTCTCCGCGGGGGCGGGGTCCGCGTAGACGTGCGCACCGACGCTGCGGGCGAGCCGGGCCACGGCGGGGTCCGGCGTGACCACGGTGACACCGACTACGGTGGCGACGTCGCGGACGACCGAGAGGGTGTCGCGGAGCATCGACAGCACCAGCCCGGTGCGGTCGGCCGTGTCGAAGACACCCGACAGTCGCGTCTTGGCTGCGTGAAGTTCCTTCACGGCGACGAGTACGTGGGCGCGCGGCGCCACGGCTCGGGTCGCTGTGCTCATGTGGACATCTTGCCAGTCCGCCGGCGGCGGTGCTCCGAGCGCCCGCATCCGGCCGGGCGGCGACCACGGTTCGGTAGCGGGGCAGCGTCCGACCTCGGTATCGGCAATACTGTGGGCGATGTATCGGGAACGAACGACGAGGGGTGCTGTGTGAGCAAGGCTGCGGTGCTGGGAGCGGGTTCATGGGGGACGGCATTTGCGAAGGTCCTGGCCGAGGCCGGGACGGATGTCACCATGTGGGCGCGACGCGGTGAGGTCGCCGAGTCGATCGTCACGCGGCACGAGAACACGGACTATCTGCCGGGCATCGCCCTGCCGCCGTCGCTGACCGCCACCGACGACGCCCGGGCGGCCCTCGACGGCGCCGACATCGTCGTCCTCGCGGTGCCGTCGCAGTCCCTGCGCGACAACCTGCAGGTATGGAGTCCGATGATCCCCGAGGACGCCACGATGCTCAGCCTCGCCAAGGGAATCGAGACAGGCACCCTCATGCGGATGAGTCAGGTGATCATTCAGGTCACCGGCGCCGATCCGGGGCGCGTCGCCGTGCTGTCCGGGCCCAACCTGGCCCGCGAGATCGCGATCGGTCAGCCGGCGGCCACGGTCGTCGCGTGCACGGATTCGGTGCGGGCGCTCGCCTTGCAGAAGGCGTCGGCCACCGGATACTTCCGCCCCTACACGAATTCGGACGTCATCGGTTGCGAGATCGGCGGCGCCTGCAAGAACGTGATCGCCCTCGCGTGCGGTATGGCGTCGGGAATCGGTTTGGGAGAGAACACGATCGCCAGCATCATTACTCGCGGTCTCGCCGAGATCATCCGGCTGGGAGTCGCGCTCGGTGCGAAGCCCGCCACGCTCGCGGGCCTCGCCGGGGTGGGCGATCTGGTTGCCACCTGCACGTCGCCGCTGTCGCGAAACCGGTCGTTCGGAGAGCGTCTCGGTCAGGGCGGTTCGATCGAGAGCGCCCAGGCCGCCACCCACGGTCAGGTCGCCGAGGGCGTCAAGTCGTGCTCGTCGGTGCGGGCTCTCGCGGCGAGCTACGACGTCGAGATGCCGCTCACCGATGCAGTGCACCGGGTGTGCCACGAAGGTCTCGTGGTGCAGGACGCGATCGGCCAGTTGCTCGGCCGCCGGACGAAGCCGGAGTGAACGTGTGAGTGGTGATTCGACCCGCTGCGTCAAAGCGGTCGCGGCAGAAAGGGTTCCCGGTTCGCCGATGCAGCGGGGGCCGGTCTTCGCAGCGCCCTACCAGTTGAGCGCGGACGAGGGAACCGAGTCCGACACCTATGCGCGTGCCTCCAACCCGGGCTGGCGGGATCTCGAGGCGGCGCTCGCGACGCTCGAGGGCGCTGCGGGCGCGCTCGTGGTCGGCTCCGGGATGTCGGCGGTCACCGTCGTGCTGAGGAGCCTGCTCACCGCCGGCGACACCGTGATCGTTCCGTCCGACGGCTACTACCAGGTGCGCGCGTACGCCCGGGAGCGGCTGGAACCGATGGGCATCACCGTGCACGAACTGAAGACGGCCGATTTGGCCGGTGAGACCGCCGCCGCGCTGCTGGCCGCCGCCGAGGGGACGACGGTCGTGGTGGCCGAAACCCCGTCCAACCCGTCTCTCGACGTGGTGGACCTGCGCGCGGTGTCGGAGCAGTGCGCGAACGCCGGCGCGGTTCTCGTGGTGGACAACACGACCGCCACCCCGCTCGGTCAGCAACCTCTCGCGCTCGGCGCTGACGTGGTAGTCGCCAGCGGCACAAAGGCTTTGAGTGGTCACAGCGACCTTCTCATGGGATACATAGCCGCATCGGACGCGGACTTCCTGGCCGGGATGGAGCGCGAGCGGGCGCTGTCGGGAACGGTGCTGGGGCCGTTCGAGACGTGGCTCGCCCACCGGAGTCTCGGGACCGCGGGCCTGCGGTTCGAGCGCCAGTGCGCCAACGCCTTCGCGCTCGCGGGTCTGTTCGATTCGCATCCGGCCGCCCACCGGGTGCGGTACCCGGGGCTTCCGGGCGATCCCGCGCACGGTGTCGCCGCCGGTCAGATGCGACGATTCGGCGGCCTCGTGAGCTTCGAGCTCGATTCCGCCGAGCAGTTCCATCAGCTCGTGGCCGGCAGCGAGCTCCTCGTGCCTGCGACGAGCTTCGGCGGCATCCACACCAGCGCCGACCGCCGGGCCCGGTGGGGCGACCCCGTGCCCGACGGGTTCGTGCGGATCTCGTGTGGAATCGAGGACACCGACGACCTCGTGGCCGATCTCGAGCATGCGCTCTCCGCACTGTGAGGGCGTGGGTGGGTTCGGTGAGCGGGTCGCATCGACGGTACGGTCTGTGTCGTGAGTAAACCGCGTACCCGGGTAGCCGTCATCTTCGGTGGCCGCAGCAACGAACATTCCGTGTCCTGTGTGTCGGCCGGAAGCGTCCTGAGGAATCTCGACCCGGAACGGTACGAGGTGGTACCGATCGGCATCACCACCGAAGGCTCGTGGGTTCTCGGGTCCACCGACCCCGAGACCCTGTCCATCCGCGGCCGGGCACTGCCCAGCGTCGATGCCGACGGATCAGCACTCGCACTCACCGCCGACCCCACCCGGGCCGGCGACCTCGTCGCCCTCGACGACGGCGAGGCAGGCAAGATCCTGGCCTCGGTCGACGTCGTCTTCCCCGTCCTCCACGGCGCCTACGGCGAGGACGGCACCATCCAAGGCCTGCTCGAGCTCGCCGGCGTCCCGTACGTCGGTCCCGGCGTGCTGGCGAGCGCCGCGGGCATGGACAAGGAGT
The DNA here is from genome assembly GCF_014256275.1 of Rhodococcus sp. 4CII. Taxonomy (NCBI): domain Bacteria; kingdom Bacillati; phylum Actinomycetota; class Actinomycetes; order Mycobacteriales; family Nocardiaceae; genus Rhodococcus; species Rhodococcus sp. 4CII. The sequence goes on along the minus strand of NZ_JACCFE010000002.1, from coordinate 715,867 downwards.
TCACAAAGAAACTGCTCGCCGCGGAGGGCCTGCCCATCGGGTTCCAGGTGGTCCTGCGTCCCGGAACCGTCACGCTGACCGACGAGCAGAAAGCCCGGCTGCACCTCCCGGTGTTCGTGAAACCGGCCCGCGGCGGATCGTCCATCGGCATCACCCGGGTGGCCGACTGGGCCGCGCTCGACGACGCCGTCGCCCACGCTCGCCTGCACGACCCGAAGGTGATCGTCGAATCGGGGATCGCCGGCCGCGAGGTCGAGTGCGGAGTGCTCGAGTTCCCGAACGGCGACGTGCGGGCCAGCGTCATCGCCGAGATCCGGATGCCGGAAAGCTCCGCGGACGACGAGGCGTTCTACGACTTCGACAGCAAGTACCTCGACGACGTGTGCGAATTCGACGTGCCCGCGAAACTCGACGAATCGGTCAGCGAGGAGATCCGCGAACTCGCGGTGCGCGCCTTCGCGGCGCTCGACTGCCAGGGTCTCGCACGCGTCGATTTCTTCGTGACCGAGGACGGTCCCGTGATCAACGAGATCAACACGATGCCGGGATTCACCTCGATCTCCATGTATCCGCGCATGTGGGATGCGGTCGGCATCGACTACGGCACGCTCGTCGCGACCCTCGTCGACACGGCCCTCGCACGCGGCGTCGGCCTGCGCTAGCGGCGCGGCGGTCCGGCGCTCACGGATTCGCGACGGGCGCCGGATCGAGCGGCTTCTGCGGCAACGCCTGCGACACCGCACCGGAAATGTCCTGCAGCGGCGTCGGACCCACACCGGTGGGAACGGTCAGTCCGACGTAGACGCCGCGGTCGACGGCGAACCAGCTGCTGGCATCGATGCCGGCGCTCTCACCCGAGATCTCGAACCACTGGACCCCGTCGATCACCTGGAGCGCCGAGGCCTGATCGAACTCGGCGGGACGGTCCAGACCGCACCGCAGCACGAGGGGCTCGCCCTCGGCGGGCTGCCAGGCGGCCGTCGCCTCCGGTGCGGGTTCGGTGAGCTCCGCCCTCGTGTAGTCGCCCAGGGAATCGGGCAGACCGGCCATCAGGGCGGCGCACTCCGCCGAGCCGGACGCCGGCGCGGGCACCGGGCCCAGTGACACCGGTTCCTTCACCGGATTCCGTCCGGCGAACACGGCCGCGACAACGATACCGATGATCAAGGCCACCGGCAGCGCCACCGCCGTGGCGATGAGTGCGGGATTCCGGCGCTCCGGCGGCGCCGCATCGGAGTTGCCGGCGGGTGGGGTCTGTTCGGGTTCGCGGTCGGACATACTCAGTTCTCGTTCGCAGACTTTTCGGGGACGTCGCAGGTGAGGGTGCGGGTGATGCCGGCGACCTGACGGATCTCGTGCACGACGGGGGCGACCTCGTCCGCGGACACCCGCACGATCACGTCATACGGCCCGACGACGTCCTCGGCCGTCCGGACTCCCGTGATCTTCGCGATCTCGCTTGCGATCGTCGCCGCCTTGCCGACGTCCGTCTGGATCAGGATGAACGCTTGCACTCTCGCTCCAGCCCTTCCCTTCTCCGCGCCGCATGGATCTCGGTAGAGTCGCGGGTGCTTTCGGCGCGCTGATCGGTCACGTGCCGAGAAGTCCCGGCAACAGCTAGAAGGTACCGCAGTCGCACATTCCGTCGACCGGACCCACAGCCGATGCGCGGGCACCCGACACTACGGCGCGCACGGAGGCACACCATCACATCGACGGACTCCCCGGACCACACTCCGTCCCTCACTGTCGCCGACGTCGGCGAGTTCGCCGTGATCGGCCGAGCGGTGGAGGGCCGGATGCAGCCGCAGTCGACTCTGATCGGGCCGGGTGACGACGCCGCTCTCGTCCGTGCGGCGGACGGCCGGGTTGCGGTGTCGGCAGACATGCTGGTGCAGGACAGGCACTTTCGCCTGGACTGGTCGTCGCCGCGGGAGGTGGGCCGGAAAGCGGTCGCACAGAACGCGGCCGACGTCGCGGCGATGGGGGCGCGGCCCACAGCGTTCCTGGTGTCCCTGGGGCTGCCGCCGGATACTCCGATCGACGTCGCCGACGGCATCTCCGCGGGCCTCGGGGAGGCCGCGGAGGAACTCGGGGCCGGCGTCGTCGGCGGTGATCTGGTGCAGGCCGGCCAGGTCGTGATTTCGGTCACCGTCCTCGGCGATCTGGGTGGCCGGAGCCCGATCCGGCGGTCGGGAGCGAGGCCCGGCGACGTCGTGGCGGTGGCCGGGGACCTCGGCCGATCCGCCGCCGGGCTCGCTCTGCATCTCGGCGGGTCCTCGGATTTTCCGGACCTTCGCGCCGTCCACCGGGTTCCCGTTCCGCCGTACGACGCCGCGTGGGCGGCCGCCGACGGAGGCGCGCATTCGATGACCGACATCTCCGACGGGCTGCTCGCCGATCTCGGGCACATCTGCGATGCGTCCCGGGTCGGAATGTCCCTGACCCGTGCCGACCTGACCGTGTCACCCCAGGTGGTGGCGGCTGCCGCGGTCCTCGGCGCCGACTACTGGGAGTGGGTGCTCACCGGCGGAGAGGACCACGGCTTCGCCGCGACCTTTCCGGCAGACGTCCGCCTCCCGGCGGGGTGGACCAGGATCGGCGGGGTTCACGACGGATCCGGCATCTCGGTCGACGGCGAGACCCGGCCGGGGGCCGGAGGCTGGCAGAGTTTCGCGGTATAGGTTGCACGCATGGCTATCTACGCGCTCGGGGACCGTGTACCCGACATCCATCCGGACGCCTACGTCCACCCCGACGCCGTCGTGATCGGGAACGTCACGTTGGCGGCGGGAACCTCGGTGTGGCCGCAGGCCGTGCTCCGCGCCGACTACGGCACCATCACCGTCGGCGCCGACACGAACATCCAGGACGGCACCGTGATCCATTGCACGATGATCGATCCCACCGTCATCGGCGCGGGTTGCGTCGTGGGGCACGCCGCACACATCGAAGGCTCCACGATCGGCGACCACTGCCTCATCGCGTCCGGGTCGATCGTACTCAACGGGTCGACCATCGGAGCGGGCTCGGTGGTCGGCGCCGGCGCCGTCGTCCCGTTCAAGTTCGAGGTGCCCCCGCGCAGCATGGCACTCGGCGTCCCCGCGAAAATCCGGCAGGGCTACGAGGTTCCCGAGGGACACCTGGAGATGAACGTGAAGATGTACGCCGCCAACGCGGCCTACTACCGCGACTCCCTCCGCAGGCTCGACTGATGGCGGCGCCGCTGTCGGACCTCGTCGAGGCCGGGTGGGCCCAAGCGCTCGAACCGGTGTCGGGACGGATCACGGAAATGGGCGCGTTCCTCCGCGCGGAAATCGCCGACGGGCGTGAGTATCTCCCCGCGGGCGACAACGTGCTGCGGGCATTCACCCACCCTTTTTCCGAAGTCAAGGTCCTCATCGTCGGTCAGGACCCCTACCCGACCCCCGGTCACGCCGTCGGACTCAGCTTCTCCGTGGCACCGGACGTGCGCCCGGTGCCGCGCAGTCTCGGCAACATCTTCACCGAGTACACCAAGGACCTCGGCTACCAGACGCCGTCCACCGGTGACCTCACACCGTGGTCGCGCCAGGGTGTACTCCTGCTGAACAGGGTTCTCACCGTGCAGCCGGGACTTCCTGCCTCACACCGGAAGAAGGGCTGGGAGGCGGTGACCGAGCAGGCCATTCGCGCTCTGGTGGCACGCCCCGAACCCCTCGTCGCGATTCTGTGGGGCCGGGACGCGTCCACGCTGAAACCGATGCTCGGCGACGTGCCGACGATCGAGTCGGCCCACCCCTCACCGTTGTCCGCGTCGCGGGGATTCTTCGGATCGCGGCCGTTCAGTCGCGCGAACGAACTCCTCGACGGTATGGGCGCCGAACCCGTGAACTGGCAGCTGCCGTAAGTCCCGTTTCACTTCACCGATGCGAAATCGGCCCGCCGTTTCTCGACGAAGGCGTCGACGCCCTCGCGTCCCACCGCACTGTCGGCGGCGGCGGCGATCGACGTCGCCTCGGCGTCGAGCTGCTCCAACAGTGTGCGCGACCGCGACTCGCGGACGAGCTTCTTGATCCCCGAGTACGACGACGTCGGGCCGGCGGCGAGGGTGCGGGCGAGCCGGAGCGCCTCGTCCTGGACGACGTCGTCGCCGACGAGGCGGCTGAGGATGCCCAGGCGGACCGCCTCGTCCCCGCTGATGACGGTATCGCTGATCAGGATCTCGCGTGCGCGGGCGTCCCCGACGATGCGCGGGAGGGTCCAGGACATGCCACCGTCCGGGGTGAAACCGATGGACGGGTACGCCGGACGCATCTTGGTGCCCGGACCGCCGATCGCGACGTCCGTCAGGCACACAAGGCTCATTCCTGCCCCAGCCGCCCATCCGTGAACGCCGGCGATCACCGGGACGGTCACGGCGTCGAGCGCGCGAACGAAGACGTGGAACACACGCGCCACCTCGGCGACGTAGTCGCTCCGCGCCGGTGCGGACGCGAACGCGTGCACGTTGCCGCCCGCGCAGAAGTTCGGGCCCTCACCGACGAGAAGCACACTGCCGATCTCGTCGCCGACCGCTTCGAGTGCGCGGGCGCCCTGCTCCATGCCCTCGCCATCGAGCGAGGTGCCGTTCTCCGCCGTCGCGATCGTGATACGCAGGACGCCGACTTCGAGCTGTACTTTGCTGAGTCCATCGAGAGTAGTCACCGTTGCACCCTACGTGGGCCCGGATCGGTGCCCGTCGTGCCCCGGTGCGCTGCGACGATGCCGAATCGGGCCGGTGCGGGGACAGAATAGGACTGCGCCCCCGACACCGAAGTGTCGGGGGCGCAGTGACATCGCACGCAGCGTCGGGTCAGCCCCGAGCAACCTTTCCAGCCTTGAGGCAGGAGGTGCAGACGTTGACCTTCCGGGTGTTTCCGGGGGCAACCTCGGCACGAACAGTCTGGATGTTCGGGTTCCAGCGACGGTTGGTACGCCGGTGCGAGTGCGAGACCGACTTACCGAAGCCGGGCCCCTTGGCGCATACGTCGCAGACGGCAGCCATAGTCGCGAACTCCTTCAAGATAGTGAACTGTGAAATTTGCTGGCCTCATGGAGACAGGACACAGCAAGCGCGCCCTGTACGGGGCAACCGTGCAAGAGTAGCCGCTCGAGTGCGAATTGGCCAAACCCGGCCCCGAACGGCTCGGACCGCAGGCCCCGCCATCGTCCCGCGACTAGTCTGGCGGCACCTTCCCCATACCTGCGGCCGGAGAGGACGACAGTGGCCCCTGAGCTCCCGATGGACGGTCGAGTCCTCGAGTTGTGGGCACGGACCGCCGTTGCGGGACTGGAAAAGCGGTGCGAGGAGATCAACAGCCTCAATGTGTTTCCGATCCCCGACGCCGACACCGGCACGAATCTTCTGTTCACGATGCGCGCAGCCCTGGCCGCGGTCGACGAGTACGCGGGGACCGACGGCGGCACGAAGGACGTCCGGCAGGTGGCGATCGCCCTCGCCAAGGGCGCCGTCGCCGGAGCGCGGGGCAACTCGGGGGTGATCCTGTCCCAGGTGCTGCGAGGCGTCGCGGAAGCAGCGGTCACCCCGGCAGTCGACACCCGGACCGTCCGGACCGGACTGCTGATGGCCACCAACCTGGTGACGGACGCGGTCAGTTACCTCGTGGAGGGGACCATCGTCACCGTGTTGCGCTGCGCGGCCGATGCCGCCGCGGAGTTCCCGGACGAGACGCCGATCGCGAACACCGCGCGCGGCGCCGCCGATGCCGCGGCCGCGGCTCTCACCAGGACGCCGTCACAGCTCGAGGCGTTGGGCACCGCCGGGGTGGTGGACGCGGGCGGACTCGGGCTCGTGGTGATTCTCGACGCTCTCGTCACGGCGGTGACGGGTGCGCCGCCGGATCGCCCGCCGATCGCACTCCACGTTCCGCGACGGACGCCGTCGGCGCGCCGCCCCGAACCCGTCGCCCTTGCGGCGCCGCAGGCAGCGCACCTGCATCCGGGAGCCGGACCCGACTGTGACGACGGCTCGGCACAGGACTTCGAGGTGATGTACCTGGTGTCCGAATCGGACGAGTCCCGTATGGCGGACCTGCGCAGCGCGCTGCACGACCTCGGGGACTCGATCGTGATCGTCGGCGACGGCGGCGGCGGCTGGTCGGTGCACGTGCACTGCACGGACGCCGGTGCTGCCGTGGAGGCCGGACTCGCGGCGGGACGCATCCACGGCATCCGGGTCAGCAGCTTCCTCGTGGACGCCCGCGACCAGGGTTTGCTGGTACCGCAGGTCCGGACGAGGCCGGATCAGGGCGAACGCGGGATCGTCGCCGTCGTGGCCGGGGACGGCGCGGCCGAACTGTTCGCCAGCGAGGGTGCGACCGTCCTCCGCTGCGACGACGCCCCCGTAACCCGGGCCCAGCTCCTCGGCATCATCCGGCAGATGGGACGCACCGAGGTGCTCGTCCTCCCCAACGGCGCACTGACGGCCCAGGAACTGGTCGCGGTCAGTGCGTCCGCGCGGGACGCCCGCCACGAAGTCCTCCTCCTCGCGACGTCCGCGATGGTGCAGGGGCTCGCGTCGCTCGCGGTGCACGATCCCGAGCGTGAAGCCGTGGACGACGCGTTCGCGATGTCCGAGGCCGCCGCGGCCACCCGCTGGGGGTCGCTGCGGATCGCGCGGGAACGCGCCCTCACCTACGTGGGCACCTGCGAACCCGGTGACGGCATCGGATTGATGGGGCACGAAGTGATCGTGATCGAATCCGACGCGGTCGCGGCCGGACGCCGACTCGTCGACCTCGTCCTCGGTGCCGGTGGAGAACTGGTGACGCTCCTGATGGGGTCGGAGGCGCCGGAAGGGCTCGACGCGGATCTGGCCGATCACATCTCGCAGCGGCACCCCGGCGTCGAGGTGATGATCTACCAGGGTGGACAGCCGGGAGATCTGTTGCAACTCGGGGTGGAATGAGGAATTCGATGGCCATATTGTCCGACCGGCTCGATCATCTGCTGGGGAAGAAGACCGCCGACGCCCTCGAGGCGGCGTTCGACATCCGCACGGTCGAGGACCTGCTGCGGCACTACCCGCACCGCTACGCCTCCCAGGGCCGCGAGCTCGCGGAGAAGGACCCGCCGGAGGGCGAGCACATCACGATCATCGCCCGGGTCACGTCGGCCGCTGTCGTGAAGATGAAGAACCGCCCGGGCAGCATGCTCAAGGTGGTCCTCGCGACGGACACCCAGAACGTGGATGTCACGTTCTTCAGCCCGCAGAAGGTCAAGCACGTGATCAAGCCGGGGGTGCGTGCGATGTTCTCGGGAACGGTCAAGTACTTCCGGCAGAAGTGGAGCCTGACCCACCCGAGCTACCTCATCCTCCCCGAACCACGCGCGGGCAGTGAGGATCCCGTCGTGAACGTCGGCCGGATCCGCGGCGCCGGCGACCTCGCCGGCATCGCGCGGGCGTCGCAGGAAGCCGGTGCGGGGGTCGACATGTCCGTGTTCGACCGCGCCTTGATCCCGCTCTATCCGGCCACCCGGGACGTCGAGAGCTGGACGATCATGAAATGCGTCCGGCAGATCCTGGACCAGCTCGATCACGTCGACGACCCGCTGCCGGAGAACATCCGCGCCGAACGCGACCTGATCGGTCTCGACGAAGCACTCCGATCGGTCCACCTGCCCGACACCCGCGAGGACGTCGAGAACGCCCACGACCGTCTGCGGTTCGACGAGGCGACGGCGCTCCAGCTCGTTCTCGCGCGCCGTCGCCACGACAATGCGGAAAGGCTGGCGCCGGAGTGCCCACCGGTGCCCGGCGGAATCGCCGACGTGTTCGAGAGCATGCTGCCGTTCCAGTTGACCGACGGACAGCACGCCGTGGCCGACGAGATTTCCGCCGACCTCGCGCAACCGCACCCGATGAGCAGGCTGCTCCAGGGTGAGGTGGGGTCGGGCAAGACGATCGTGGCGCTGCGCGCGATGCTCCAGGTCGTCGACGCCGGCTATCAGTGCGCACTGCTCGCTCCCACCGAGGTGCTCGCGACGCAGCACGCGCGGTCGTTGCGGGCGATGCTCGGCTCGCTCGCGACCGCCGGGGAACTCGGGGCGCACGAGAAGGCGACGCGGGTGGCGCTGCTGACGGGGTCGATGCCGGTCGCCGCCAAACGCGCGGCGCTCAACGAGGCGATCACCGGCGACGCCGGGATCGTCATCGGCACGCACGCCCTCATCCAGGACAACGTCGAATTCTTCAACCTCGGGATGGTGGTGGTCGACGAGCAGCACCGGTTCGGTGTCGAACAGCGCGACCGGTTGCGGTCGCGGGCTCGGGAAGGGCTGAGCCCGCACCTGCTGGTGATGACGGCGACGCCGATTCCCCGCACGATCGCGATGACGGTGCTCGGCGATCTCGAGGTATCGACGCTGCGGCAGCTGCCGAAGGGGCGGTCGCCGATCAAGAGCAGTGTGGTACCGGCGTCCCAGAAGCCGCAATGGGTCACGCGGGCGTGGGAACGGATCCGCGAGGACGTCGCGGAGGGGCGGCAGGCGTACGTCGTGTGCTCGCGCATCGGCGACGGCGAGAAGGGCGACGGCGAGGACGCGTTCGACGAGAAAGCGCCCGACACGAAATCCGCCGTCGACGTGTTCGAGGAGCTGAGCGGCGACATCATGCCGGAACTGCGGGTGGGACTGCTGCACGGAAGGCTGCCCTCCGACGAGAAGGACGCGGTGATGCGCGACTTCACCGCCGGCGACATCGACGTCCTCGTGTGCACCACGGTCGTGGAGGTCGGTGTCGACGTCCCCAACGCGACGATCATGGTGATCGTCGACGCGGATCGGTTCGGTGTGAGTCAGCTGCACCAGCTGCGCGGACGCGTCGGCCGTGGCAAACACCAGGGCCTGTGCATTCTCGTCACCGAGATGAATCCGGGCGGTCCCGCCTATGAGCGATTGTCGAACGTGGCGTCGACCAACGACGGGTTCGAGCTCGCGCAACTCGACCTCGCCACCCGCCGCGAGGGCGACATCCTCGGTGCCGCGCAGTCGGGCACGACGTCCACCTTGCGACTGTTGTCGCTACTCGGCCACGAGGACGTCATCGCGGCGGCGGCCGAGTTCGCGCGTTCCGTGATCGCGGAGGATCCGCGACTCGACAACCACCCGGGGCTATCGGCGATGGTGACGTCCGCTCTGGACGCCGACCGCATCGAATTCCTCGAGAAAACGTGAGAACTTACTTCGCTTCGTAAATCTTCGCACGTCTGTTTCGGGTCTATTGCAGAATTCGCACACGTCAGGGGGGTGTTTGTGAAGTTTGTGGAGAATCTTGCATTGTGGGATGCCACTTCTCCGCGGCCGTCGATTGCGGGGTAGTTTGCTCAAATGTTCTCCAAAGTCCTGGTCGCCAACCGTGGCGAAATTGCGATCCGCGCTTTCCGTGCCGCCTACGAACTAGGTGCTGGAACGGTTGCGGTGTTCCCGTACGAGGATCGGAACTCGATCCACCGTCTGAAGGCTGATGAGAGTTATCAGATCGGCGAGGAGGGCCACCCGGTTCGGGCGTACCTCTCCGTCGACGAGATCGTCTCCGCGGCCAAGCAGGCAGGCGCCGACGCCATCTACCCCGGTTACGGCTTCCTTTCCGAGAACCCGGATCTCGCCGCCGCGTGCGCCGAGGCGGGCATCACGTTCGTGGGCCCCTCCGCCGAGGTGCTCGAGCTGACCGGTAACAAGGCGCGGGCGATCGCCGCGGCGAAGGCGGCCGGTCTGCCGGTGCTGGCGTCGTCGGAGCCGTCCGCCGATGTGGACGAGTTGCTGGCCGCGGCCGAGACCATGCAGTTCCCGCTCTTCGTGAAGGCCGTCGCCGGCGGCGGTGGCCGCGGTATGCGCCGGGTCGCGGAGCGGGCGCAGCTGCGGGAGTCGATCGAGGCTGCCGCGCGTGAGGCCGAGTCGGCGTTCGGTGACCCGACGGTGTTCCTCGAGCAGGCCGTCGTCGACCCGCGGCACATCGAGGTCCAGATCCTCGCCGACGGTCAGGGCAACGTCATCCACCTGTTCGAGCGGGACTGCTCGCTGCAGCGCCGTCACCAGAAGGTGATCGAGATGGCGCCGGCCCCGAATCTGCCGGAAGAGTTGCGGGCGAAGATCTGCGCGGACGCGGTGGCGTTCGCGAAGGAGATCAACTACTCCTGTGCGGGCACCGTCGAATTCCTCCTCGACACCCGGGGCAACCACGTGTTCATCGAGATGAACCCGCGCATCCAGGTCGAGCACACCGTGACCGAGGAGGTCACCGACGTCGACCTGGTGCAGTCGCAGTTGCGGATCGCGTCGGGGGAGACCCTCGCCGATCTGGGTCTGAGTCAGGACAAGATCACGCTGCGCGGGGCGGCGTTGCAGTGCCGCATCACCACCGAGGACCCGGCCAACGGGTTCCGTCCGGACACCGGCCGGATCACCGCGTACCGCACCCCGGGCGGTGCCGGCATCCGTCTCGACGGTGGTGCCACCCTCGGTGCCGAGGTGGGCGCGTACTTCGACTCGATGCTCGTCAAGCTCACCTGCCGCGGCCGCGACCTCGAAACCGCGGTCGCCCGGGCCCGCCGCGCGGTGACCGAGTTCCGCATCCGCGGGGTGTCGACGAACATTCCGTTCCTGCAGGCCGTGCTCGACGACCCCGATTTCAAGGCGGGACGGGTCACCACCTCGTTCATCGAGGAGCGTCCCGAGCTGCTCACGCTGCGCAGCTCCGCCGACCGTGGCACCAAGATCCTGTCCTACCTCGCCGACGTGACGGTCAACAAGCCGCACGGCGAGCGGCCGTCGGCGGTGTACCCGCGCGACAAGCTGCCTCAGATCGACCTGTCCACCCCGCCGCCGGACGGCAGCCGCCAGAGGCTCCTCGCTCTCGGGCCGGAGGGATTCGCCAAGGCGCTGCGTGAGCAGAAGGCACTTGCGGTCACCGAGACCACGTTCCGTGACGCCCACCAGTCGCTGCTCGCGACCCGTGTGCGCACCAGCGGTCTGCTCGACGTCGCCGGGCACGTGGCGCGGCTGACCCCGGAACTGCTCTCGATCGAGGCGTGGGGCGGTGCCACCTACGATGTGGCGCTGCGGTTCCTGCACGAGGACCCCTGGTACCGGCTGTCGGCGCTGCGTGAGGCCGTGCCCAACATCTGCCTGCAGATGCTGCTGCGCGGTCGGAACACCGTCGGGTACACCCCGTACCCGGAGAAGGTGACGCGGGCCTTCGTCGAAGAGGCCACGAACAGTGGCATCGACATCTTCCGGATCTTCGACGCCCTCAACAACGTCGACCAGATGCGGCCGGCCATCGACGCCGTCCGCGAGACCGGCACCTCGATCGCCGAGGTCGCCCTGTCCTACACCGGCGACCTGTCGAACCCGAACGAGAAGCTGTACACCCTCGACTACTACCTGCGCCTGGCGGAGGAGATCGTCGACGCCGGTGCGCACATCATCGCGATCAAGGACATGGCCGGACTGCTCCGCGCCCCGGCCGCCACCACCCTGGTGACCGCGCTGCGCAAGAACTTCGACCTGCCCGTGCACGTGCACACCCACGACACCCCGGGCGGACAGCTCGCGACGTACCTGGCCGCGTGGCAGGCCGGCGCGGACGCGGTCGACGGCGCCTCGGCCGCGTTGGCCGGCACCACCAGCCAGCCGGCGTTGTCGGCGATCGTGGCCGCGGCCGCGCACTCCGAGCACGACACCGGACTGAACCTGCAGGCCGTGTGCGACCTGGAGCCCTACTGGGAGGCGCTGCGCAAGGTCTACAAGCCGTTCGAGTCCGGGCTGCCCGCCCCGACCGGCCGCGTGTACACCCACGAGATCCCGGGCGGTCAGCTGTCGAACCTGCGCACGCAGGCCGTGGCCCTCGGTCTCGGCGACAGGTTCGAGGAGGTCGAGGCCAAGTACGCGGCCGCCGACCGCATGCTCGGCCGTCTGGTGAAGGTCACCCCGTCGTCGAAGGTGGTCGGCGACCTCGCCCTGCACCTCGTCGGATCCGGTGCCTCCACCGACGAGTTCAAGGAGAACCCCGCGAAGTTCGACCTCCCCGATTCGGTGGTCGGATTCCTGCGCGGCGAACTGGGCACCCCGCCCGGTGGCTGGCCGGAACCGTTCCGCACCCGGGCACTCGAAGGCCGCGGAGACGCCAAGCCCGAGGTGCCGCTGTCCGAGGAGGACGAGAAGGCCCTCGCGGGCACGTCCGCGGAACGCCGCGCGACCCTCAACCGGCTGCTGTTCCCCGGCCCGACGAAGGAATTCCTCGAGCACCGGGAAAAGTACGGCGACACCTCGCAGCTGTCGGCGAACCAGTTCTTCTACGGACTGCGCCGCGGCGACGAGCACCGGGTCCGCCTCGCGCAGGGTGTCGAGCTGCTCATCGGGCTCGAGGCCATCTCCGAGCCCGACGAGCGGGGCTACCGCACCGTCATGGCCATCCTCAACGGGCAGCTGCGCCCGGTGTCGGTGCGGGACCGGTCGATCTCCAGTGAGATCCCCGCCGCGGAGAAGGCCGACAAGAACAACCCCGGACACGTGCCGGCACCGTTCGCCGGTGTCGTGACCCTCGCCGTCACCGAGGGCCAGCACGTCGCCGCCGGCGACACCATCGCCACCATCGAGGCCATGAAGATGGAAGCGGCCATCACCGCACCTCGCGGTGGCACCGTCTCCCGGCTGGCGATCGGGTCGGTCCAGCAGGTAGAAGGCGGCGACCTCCTCGCCGTCGTGGCGACAGGGGAGTCCGCGAGCGAGTGACACGGATCATCGCGGGACTCGCGGGCGGTCGACGCCTGCGGGTCCCGCCGAGCGGGACCCGGCCCACCTCGGACCGGGTCCGCGAGGCGTTGTTCAGTGCGTTGCACGCCAGGATGGACCTCGAGGGCGCGTCCGTCCTCGACCTCTACGCGGGGTCGGGGGCGCTCGGCCTGGAGGCGCTGTCCCGCGGCGCGGACCGGGTCGTGCTCGTCGAGTCCGATTCCAAAGCCGCCGGGATCATCAAGCACAACGTCACGACGGTCGGTCTGGCGGGCGCCGAAGTGCGCGGCGCTCCGGTCGCGGCGGTGCTGGCGGGCGCCGCCGACCGTCCGTACGACCTGGTGATGGCGGATCCGCCGTACGCCGTCGGCGACGCGGCGGTGCAGACGGTCCTCGGCCATCTCCGGTCCAACGGCTGGGTCGGCGACGGCTCGATCGTGGTGCTCGAGCGGTCGTCGAGATCGCCCGAGACCGCCTGGCCCGACGGCTTCGCACCCGTCAAGGCGAAGAAGTACGGTGAGGCGAGAATCGAATTGGCGACCTGCTACGGTCTGGACTCATGACTGGCGCTGTCTGCCCCGGATCCTTCGACCCTGTGACCAACGGCCACCTTGACGTGATCGGCAGAGCTGCTGCGCAGTTCGACGAGGTCATCGTCACGGTCATGGTCAACAAGAACAAGCGTGGCCTGTTCACCGTCGACGAGCGCATCGAGATGCTCGAAGACTCCACGAGCGAACTGCCCAACGTCCGGGTGTCCTCGTGGCACGGCCTGCTGGTGGATTACGCCAAGCAGCAAGGGATCACGGCGATCGTCAAGGGCCTTCGCGGTGCCAACGACTTCGACTACGAGCTGCAGATGGCGCAGATGAACCAGAAGCTCAGTGGTGTCGACACTCTGTTCATCCCGACCAACCCCACGTACAGCTACCTGTCGAGTTCGCTCGTGAAGGAAGTGGCCACGTTCGGCGGCGACGTCTCCGACATGCTGCCGGAGAAGGTGCACACACGCCTCCTCGCGAGGATCGCCGAGCGCGCCGCCGAGAGCAGCTGATACCCGACACACCGGCTGCCACGCCGCGCCCTCGGCGTCCGGTCGGGCAGACTTGCACGGAGACGGCTGCGCCGACCTACTGAGGGTCATGACGATTGGGGTTGCTTGTGTACCGGGTATTCGAGGCGCTCGACGAACTTGTCGCGATTGTCGAAGAGGCACGCGGCGTACCGATGACCGCCGGCTGCGTGGTTCCCCGCGGCGACGTCCTCGAACTGCTCGACGACGTCCGCGACGCGATCCCCGGTGAACTCGACGACGCCCAGGACGTCCTGGACCACAAGGACAAACTGGTGGGGGAGGCGCGGTCCAACGCGGAGAAGACCATCGCCAGCGCCGATGCCGAGGCGAACTCCACCATCGAGAACGCCCGCGACGACGCGGACCGCATTCTGGCGGACGCCAAGGCGCAGGCGGACCGGATGGTCGCCGAGGCCCGTGCCCACGCCGAGCAGCTGGTCACCGACGCGCGCGCCGAGGCCGAATCCGCGGTCGCGGAGGGCCGGCGCGAATACGACTCGCTCACCGGTCGGGCTCGGTCGGAGGCGGATCGGATGATCGAGTCCGGCAAGGCGTCCTACGAAAGGTCGGTTGCGGAGGGCACCGCGGAGCAGGAGCGGCTGGTGTCGCAGACGGAGGTCGTCCAGGCGGCGCACGCCGAATCGGCTCGGGTGATCGACTCGGCGCACGCCGAGTCGGATCGTCTCCGCTCGGACTGCGACCTCTACGTCGACACGAAGCTCGCGGAATTCGAGGACTTCCTGAACGGCACCATCAGGTCCGTGGGGCGCGGGCGTCAGCAGTTGCGGACGGGTTCGGGTGTGCCCGACTACGACGCCGACGACCGCCGGGCCGAGCGTCGCCGCTGAGTCGTCCCGCCGGACGGCGCACTCGATCGAATTTGGCTCCACCGCGCGGATTGCGTATCGTGGAGTGGTTGCCCTTTGTCGTTTCCCTTTTCTCGAAAGTGAAGTTTGTTGTCATCCCATCGCCACAGCTCATCGCGTTCCCGTCGGGACGCGGACTTCGTGCTGGACACGGTCAAACTCGGCCGTCGTCCCGGCTCGATGCGCACCGTGGAACGGGTGGTGACGGCGCCGCAGCGCATCGGTCTCGACCTGATCGCCATCGAGGAAGGATCGGAGATCGATCTCGATCTCCGGTTGGAGGCCGTATCCGAGGGGGTTCTGGTCACCGGTTCGCTGCGAGCCGACACCGTCGGGGAGTGCTCGAGATGCCTCGAGCCGTTCTCCGGCACGGTGGACCTCACTCTCACGGAGCTGTTCGCGTACCCGGACAGCACCACGGAAGAGACCACGGAGGAGGGGGAGGTCTATCACGTCGTCGACGACGAGATCGATCTCGAGCCCGTCGTGGTCGACGCTGTCGGTCTCGCACTGCCATTGCAGCCGCTCTGCAGTGACGACTGCCAAGGATTGTGTCCAGAATGTGGCGTTCGCCTGGCGATTGCCGAATCTGGCCATGGGCATGACATACTTGATCCTCGCTGGGCTGGTCTTGCAGCCAAATTTGGCGTGGATTCAGAACCCAGCAAGAATCTTGTGAACAACGAAGCCGAGGAGAAGTAGAAGTGGCTGTCCCCAAGCGCAGAATGTCGCGGTCCAACACGAGGTCGCGTCGCAGCCAGTGGAAGACCACTGTGCCCACCCTCGTCACCTGCCCCAACCGTGGCTGCGGCGAGAAGACGCTGCCCCACGTCGCGTGCCCGTCGTGCGGCACATACAAGGGCCGCCAGGTCACTGCCGCCGTCTAGTTCTCCACGGAGAGGCGTTGTGACGAGCGACATCAGTACTACACCCGCCGGCGGCGAGGAGGATCATGCTTCCCTCCTCGCCGCTCTCGGCGTAGAAATCGAGCCTTCGCTGCTCACCCTGGCGTTGACACACCGCTCGTATGCGTACGAGAACGGTGGTCTGCCCACCAACGAGCGTCTCGAGTTTCTCGGTGACTCCGTCCTCGGAGTCACCGTCACGGAGAAGCTCTACCTCGCGCATCCCGACAAGTCCGAGGGCGACCTGGCGAAGATCCGGGCGAGCATCGTGAACATGCACGCGCTCGCGGAGGTGGCCCGCAGCCTCGGCGAGGGCGGACTCGGAGCCCACCTCCTGCTCGGAAAGGGCGAGGAGATGACCGGTGGTCGCGACAAGCCGAGCATCCTGGCCGACGGCATGGAGTCGATTCTCGGCGCCATCCACCTCGAGCACGGCATCGAGACGGCGCGACGCGTCGTGCTCGATCTGTTCAGCGATCTCCTCCAGCGGGCCCCCCGCCTCGGCGCGGGCCTCGACTGGAAGACGAGTCTGCAGGAGCTGACCGCGGAACGTGGCGTCGGTGTTCCGGCGTACGAGATCACCGCGACCGGCCCGGACCACGACAAGGAGTTCACGGCCACGGTGATCGTGGGCGGCAAACCCCTCGGCGTCGGCATCGGCCGCTCAAAGAAAGAGGCCGAGCAGAAGGCCGCGAGCACGGCGTGGAACGCGTTGTCCGACGCCGGGCCCGACGTGGCGGCCGACGACGTCAGTGCCTGAACTACCCGAAGTCGAGGTGGTCCGCCGCGGACTCGAACGCCACATCGTGGGGGCGTCGATCGATTCGGTCGACATTCTCCACCCCCGGGCGATCCGGCGGCACCTCCCCGGAGCGGCCGATCTCACCGGGCAGCTCACCGGCGAACGCATCGCGAGCGCAGACCGTCGGGGCAAGTATCTGTGGCTGGTCCTCGAACCCAGCACGGTCGCCCTCGTGGTGCATCTCGGCATGAGCGGTCAAATGCTGGTCCAGCCACCGGAATTGCCGACCGAGAAGCATCTGCGCATCCGGGCACGGCTCGATTCCGGTCTCGACCTCCGGTTCGTCGACCAGCGGACGTTCGGGGGATGGGCGCTCGCGCCGCTCGTCGAGGTCGACGGCTCGCTCGTCCCGGATTCGGTCGCGCACATCGCCCGTGACCCACTCGACCCGCGTTTCGACCTCGCGGCCACCGTGAAGGTCATGCGCGGCAAGCACACCGAGATCAAGCGCGCGCTGCTGGACCAGACCGTGGTCTCCGGCATCGGAAACATTTACGCGGACGAGGCCCTGTGGCGTGCGCAGATCCACGGAAACCGGCTCACCGACCGGCTGAGCGGTCCCCGGATCCGCGAACTGCTCACCGCCGCTCAGGATGTCATGCGTGAGGCCCTGACCCAGGGGGGCACGTCCTTCGATGCGTTGTACGTGAACGTCAACGGCGAGTCGGGGTACTTCGACCGCTCGCTGTCCGCCTACGGTCAGGAAGATCGTCCGTGCCCACGGTGCGGCACCGCGATCAGGCGGGAGAAGTTCATGAACCGCTCGTCGTTCAGCTGCCCGAGGTGCCAGCCGGCGCCGCGGAGAAGCCCGGCGACATCACCTTCGTGAGTTCGGCGGTCACGCTCTCCTCGGACGTGTCACCGTCGGTGTCGTGCCGCGGCGTCGCCCTGGCGTCGAAGTAGTCGCCGCCCTTGCGCTTCGCGTCGTCGGTGCCCCACTCCCGGTGCCGCGGAACCGGCGCCATTCTCGGAATGTGTTTGCGGCAGTGGATATACGCTTCCTCGACCTCCACGATTACCCAGCGTTCGGGTATCCGGCCGTTCGTGTGATCAGTGGGCAGATCGGCGATCTCGGAGCGGAGAACGGCGTCCTCGACGATCCGGGCCGAGCCGTTGACGTGCAGACCGATCAGATCCTGCACGAAGTCCACGAGAATGATGCCCACGTGTGGGTTCTCCGAGATGTTGCCGAGGCTCGCCATGACTCCGTTGCCGCGGTACTCCGGGTACGTGAGGGTTTTCGGATCGATGACGTGCATGAACCCGGGTGTCCCGGCGCGCAGGCTGTTGTCGCATTCGCCGGACGCGTCGGCGGTGGCGATGAAAGCGATCTCCTGGCGTCCGACGAACTCGATCATCGTCGGATTGAGGTGGTCCAGGACCTGATCCGAGTAGAACCTGGCGGCACGGTCCTCGGTGCCGTGCTCGGATTGAAGCCGGTGCTCTCCCGCACTACCGATCTGGCCCATCTGTATTCCCCGCTACGTCTCGGCGTCATTGGTCGGTTCACCCTACGGCCCAACGGTTTTCTCTGCCGAGAATCTGCGTTCACAAGTGCGGCGAAACCGGCGCCCCCACCCGCCTACCTGGTGTTGCGCCGACCGGTGGCAGGATTGACCGCATGGCAGAACAGACTTCCGACACGACAGCGCCCACCACTCTGTGGGTCGAGCGGACGGGCACGCGGCGTTACACCGGTCGCAGCTCGCGCGGCGCCGAGGTCCTGATCGGCTCCGAGGGCGTGGAAGGCGTGTTCACCCCCGGGGAACTTCTGAAGATCGCGCTCGCCGCGTGCAGTGGGATGAGCTCGGACTTCCCGCTGTCGCGCCGGCTGGGAGACGACTACGACGCCACGATCCGGGTGTCCGGCGCGGCCGACCGCGAGAACGAGGTCTATCCGCAGCTGGACGAGGTGATGGAGCTCGACCTCAGCGAACTCGACGCCGAGGCCCAGGAGCGCCTGGTGGCGCTCGTCGAGCGGTCGGTCGACAAGGTCTGCACGGTCGGGCGGACGCTGAAGGCGGGCACGACGGTGACGTTGACCGTCGAAAAAGAAGCATGATGCGGCGAGAACTGGCGGCGCTTGCGGGCGGAGCGGCGCTCTGCGCGGGTCTGCTCGTGGTCGCGCCGGCCGGGGCCGGGCCGGCGTTCTCGCCTCCGGGTGGGGCGTGCACCCCGTGGTCGATGTCCGAGGTGGCATCCGGGGCGGGCGTTCTCGAGAACCTGGCCTTCGACGGCTCGGGAACCATGCTGGTCTCGCGAACCGGACTGGTGGGCGGTGGAGCCCTCGACGGGGTCGGCCCCGACGGCACCGTCACCCCGATCGTGCCGGAGGTGGAGGCGCCGGGCGGGATCGCCGTGGACGGTGCCGACGCGTACTTCGCCACGGGGAACTCGTTCGCGGCGGGGGTCACCGGGTCGGCGAGCGGCACGGTCGACGTCGTGAACCTCGACACGGGCGAGTCCCGGACCGTGGCGGAGGGTCTCGTCATGCCCAACGGTCTGGTCCGGCTGAGCAACGGCGACATCCTCACGGCTCGGAACCTGGGCTCCGGAGCGGGACTGACCCGCGTCCCCGCTGCGGATCCCCACACACCCGAGGTGGTGCGCACCGATCTCGGAACCGTCGACGGTCTCGCGGTGCACGACGGCAACGTCTACACGGTGACGACGTTCGACACAACCACCACGTTGCGGATTCTCCGCGAGGACGACCTCGGCGGCCCGGTCGTGTCGGTCGAGTTGCCCGGATCCGGGCCCCTCAATGCGGCCGACGACCTCACCGTCGGACCGGACGGCATCGTGTACGTCGCCTACAACGGCGGCGGCAAGGTAGTGCGGGTCGATCCCGCCACCGGGGAGAGTTGCGCCCTGGCGTCGGGGCTTCCCCTCGTGTCGTCGGTGCGGTTCGGCGCCGGACCGGGCTGGAATCCGGACGCGCTGTACGCCACCAGTTTCACCGGGAAGATCTACAAACTCGAACGGTCGTGACGGACATGGAGAGAATGACCGCTTGGGTGCACGGATACGTGCAGGGTGTGGGATTCCGGTGGTGGACCCGCGCCCGCGCGCTGGAGCTCGGCCTCGTCGGATACGCGGCCAACCAGAAGGACGGGCGGGTGCTCGTGATCGCCGAGGGACCGCGCGACAAGCTGGACGCGCTGTTGACGCTGCTCCGCTCCGGCGGCACGCCGGGCGCGGTGGATCTCGTCGTGGAGCAGTGGGATTCCGCGCGGGGCGACCTCGTCGGGTTCGTCGAACGGTGAACCGCAGGTAAAGTTCTCCGTCATGCATCTGAAGAGTCTGACGCTGAAGGGATTCAAATCCTTCGCGTCCGCAACGACTCTGCGGTTCGAACCGGGAATCACGTGCGTCGTGGGGCCCAACGGGTCGGGCAAGTCGAACGTGGTCGACGCGCTCACCTGGGTCATGGGCGAGCAGGGAGCGAAAGCCCTGCGCGGCGGCAAGATGGAAGACGTCATCTTCGCCGGCACCGCCGGGCGGGCCCCGCTCGGACGCGCCGAGGTCACGCTCACCATCGACAATTCCGACGGCGCCCTGCCGATCGACTACTCCGAGGTGTCCATCACCCGGCGCATGTTCCGCGACGGCGCCGGCGAATACGAGATCAACGGCAGCTCCTGCCGGCTGATGGACGTGCAGGAACTGCTCAGCGACTCCGGCATCGGCCGGGAGATGCACGTCATCGTCGGTCAGGGCCGCCTCGCCGCGATCCTCGAATCCCGCCCGGAAGACCGGCGCGCGTTCATCGAAGAAGCGGCCGGCGTTCTCAAGCACCGCAAACGCAAGGAAAAAGCGGTCCGCAAACTCGACGCGATGCAGGCCAACCTGGCGCGGCTGAACGACCTCACCGCGGAGTTGCGACGGCAGCTCAAACCACTCGGTCGTCAGGCCGAGGTGGCGCGTCGCGCGCAGACCGTGCAGGCCGACCTCCGGGACGCGAAGCTGCGGCTGGCCGCGGACGACCTGGTGACGCGGCGCGAGGAACTGGCCGACCAGGCCCAGGACGAGAAGGTGGCACGGGAGCAGCACGACCAGGTCACCGAGGCACTCGACGACGCCAACCTCGAGCTCGGGCGGCACGAGCAGGAACTGTCGCGGCTCACCCCGGGCGCGGAAGCCGCCGCGCAGACGTGGTTTCAGCTGTCGGCGCTCGCGGAGCGCGTCAACGCGACCATCCGTATCGCCCGGGAACGGGCCCGCCACCTCGATTCGGAGCCCTCCGCAAACCGTGGTCAGGACCCCGACGAGATGGAGGCTCGCGCCGACCGCATCGCCGCGGAGGAACTCGAACTCGTCGAAGCCGTCGAGATGGCCCGCGCCGCGCTCGACGCGGCCAAGGAGCAGCTGGCACTGGGGGAGGAGGCCGCGGCCGAGGCGGAACGGGCCCACATGGCGGCGGTCCGGGCGATCGCCGACCGTCGTGAAGGCCTGGCCCGACTGTCCGGGCAGGTCGACACGCTGCGCACCCGCGCGGATTCCGTAGACGCCGAGGTCTCCCGGCTGACCGTCGCGATCGACGAGGCCCGCCGTCGCGGCGACGCGGCGCAGTCCGAGTTCGAGGTCGTCCAGGACGAGATCGGCGACCTGGACGCGGGTGAACTGGGACTCGACTCCCATCACGAGCGAGCCGTCGAGGCACTGCGCCTCATCACCGAACGCGTCACGGAACTCCAGGGCGAGGAGCGCGCCGCCGGGCAGGAAGTAGCGTCGCTGCGCGCCCGGATCGACGCTCTGTCGATGGGGCTCGAACGCAAGGACGGCGCCGGGTGGCTCGTCGAAAACCGCAGCTCACATGGTATTCGGGGATCGATCGGTGGACTCATCACGGTCGAGAAGGGCTACGAGGGCGCCGTCGCGGCCGCCATGGGTCCCGCAGCCGACGCCGTCGTCGCCGAGTCCCTCGACGCCGCACGCACCGCGGTCGGCGCGCTGAAGGAGACGGACAACGGGCGTGCGTCGCTCGTCATCGGAACCGATCAGGCCCCACCGAGCGGTGGGCACCTCGATTCCGGCGCCCGGTGGGCCGTCGACGTCATCGACTGCCCCGACGAATTGCGAACGGGACTTGCCGCGCTCCTCGGCGGAGTGGTCGTGGTCGACTCGCTGGACGACGCCGTCGCGCACGTCCGGCGCAGGCCCGACGTGCGCGCCGTCACCCGTGACGGCGATCTGCTCGGCGCCGGCTGGATGAGCGGCGGCTCGGACCGTCAACCGAGCACCCTCGAGGTCCAGGCCGCGATCGACAACTCGGTGCAGGATCTGGCCCGTGCCGAACGGCGGGCGGAGGAACTGTCGGCGGCACTGTCCGGTGCGGTCGCGGAGCAGGCCGATCGCCAGGAGAGCGCCGAGCAGGCACTGGCCGCGCTGAACGAGTCCGACGCCGCGATGTCCGCGATCTACGAACGCCTCGGCCGTCTCGGGCAGGCGGCGCGGGCCGCGCACGCAGAGTCCGATCGGCTCATGGCGCAGCGGGACAAGGCCGAGAGCGGTCGCGAGGACACACTGACTGCTCTGGCAGAACTCGAAGAACGGCTGCGCATGGCGGAACAGGACGGATCGCCCGACGGCGCCGACCCTGGTGGTTCCGACTCGACGAGCATGAATCGCGAGATGGCGGCCGCGGCGCTGGCGGAGGTGCGGGCCGTCGAAGTGGAGGCCCGGCTGTCCGTGCGCACGGCCGAGGAGCGGGCCGAGTCGGTGCGAGGCAAGGCCGACTCCCTGCGCCGCGCCGCACAGGTGGAACGGGACGCCCGCGCTCGCGCGGAACGTGCGATGAAGGCCCGACAGAACGCTGCGGCCGTCGCCGCGGCGGTCGCCGAATCCGGGCAGCGGGTCGCCGAGCACCTCGGCGAGGTCGTCGATTCCGCGATGGCGCACCGCGACGAACTCGCCCGGGCCCGCACCGAGCGGACCGCGCAACTCGAACAGGTGAAAGAAAAAGTGCGTCAGCTGACCGGACAGCTGGCGTCGCTGACCGACGCCGTGCACCGCGACGAGGTCGCCCGCGCTCAGGCCGCGCTGCGCATCGAACAATTGGAGGAGGCGATCCTCGAACAGCACGGGATCGGACTGGACGATCTGATCGCCGAATACGGTCCGGACGTCGCCCTGCCGCCGTCCGCGCTGGAGATGGAGGAGTACGAGCAGGCGAAGGAGCGCGGCGAACAGGTCACCGTGCCGGCGCCGATTCCGTACGACCGCACCACCCAGGAACGTCGCGCCAAACGCGCCGAGAAGGACCTGGCGACGCTCGGCAAGGTCAACCCGCTGGCGCTCGAGGAGTTCGCCGCACTCGAGGAGCGCTACAACTTCCTGTCGACGCAACTCGAGGACGTGAAGACCGCCCGCAAGGATCTGCTCGGGGTGGTGGCCGACGTCGACGCCCGCATCCTGCAGGTCTTCACCGAGGCATACGCGGACGTCGAACGTGAATTCGTGCAGGTCTTCGCGAAGCTGTTTCCCGGAGGCGAGGGCAGGCTCGTGCTCACCGACCCGTCGGACATGCTGACGACCGGCATCGAGGTGGAGGCCCGCCCGCCGGGCAAGAAGGTCAAGCGCCTGTCGTTGCTCTCCGGTGGCGAGAAGTCGCTGACGGCGGTGGCGATGCTCGTGGCGATCTTCCGGGCCAGGCCGTCCCCCTTCTACGTGATGGACGAGGTGGAGGCCGCGCTGGACGACACCAACCTGCGCCGTCTCATCGGTTTGTTCGAGCAGTTGCGGGAGAAGTCGCAGCTGATCGTCATCACGCACCAGAAGCCGACGATGGAGGTCGCCGACGCGCTGTACGGCGTGAGCATGCGGGGCGACGGCATCACCACCGTCATCTCGCAGCGGCTCCGTGGCCAGGACATGGCGGCCGCCGACGCCTGATTCCGGTCCCGGCCGGGACCGTGCGCAGGGAAGGCAGTGCGCGCCGAATTCCGTGGCCTGAAACAATGGGCGGCGTGACTACCGGAGCCTGGATTGCCATCGCGGCCGCACTCGCCGTACTTCTCGTCGTTCTCGTCGTCGGATCGCTGCTGTATCGCCGTCGCCAGATCTCGCTGAAGGCGCCGGACACACCGCAGGTCACCACGGCGGAAAAGGACCGTTCGGGCAGCTACAAGGCGGACGGCGGGTTCAACTTCAGTCAGGGTACGACGGCGACGGCGCCGCCGCGGGGGCCGGTCCTTCCGGAACCCGTGCTGCCGGAACCCGTGATCACACCCGAACCTGTAGTGCCGGAAAGCGGAATCACAGCCGAACCCGAGGTCGTGACGCCCCCGGCGGCGGAGACGGCGCCCGCGCCGGAAAAAGCACCGGAGAAGCCTGCGGCCCCGCCGGAGCCGGTCACCTACGAACCGGTCGTCGCGCCCGAGGTCGAACCGGAACCGGAGGTCGCGCCCGAGCCGGAACCGGCCCCCGCCGGGCCCGCGCTCGACGTCATCGCTCCCACCGAGGGCAGGCTCGACCGTCTGCGCGGACGGCTGTCCCGGTCACAGTCCGCGGTGGGCAAGAGCCTGCTCGGACTGCTCGGCGGCGGCGACCTCGACGAAGACTCCTGGGAAGAGGTGGAGGACACTCTCCTCATCGCCGACCTCGGCTCGGCGACCACCACGAAGATCGTCACGTCGCTGCGTGAACAGATGGCGTCGCGCAGCGTCCGCACCGAGGCCGATGCCCGAGCACTGCTGCGCGAGGTCCTCGTCGCCGAACTCCGGCCGGAACTCGACCGGTCGATCCGTGCGCTCCCGCACGACGACCACCCGGCGGTCCTGCTGGTCGTCGGCGTGAACGGCACCGGCAAGACCACCACCACCGGCAAGCTCGCCCGTGTCCTGGTCGCCGACGGCAGGCGTGTCCTACTGGGCGCTGCCGACACGTTCCGCGCGGCCGCGGCGGACCAATTGCAGACGTGGGCCGAGCGGGTGGGCGCGGAAGTGGTCCGGGGCAAGGAAGCGGCCGATCCGGCGGCCGTCGCGTTCGACGCCGTGTCCAAGGGCATCGACAACGGCGTCGACGTCGTGCTGATCGACACCGCAGGCCGGCTGCATACCAAGACGGGACTGATGGACGAGCTCGGCAAGGTCAAGCGCGTCATCGAGAAGAAGGCGTCGGTCGACGACGTCCTCCTCGTCCTCGACGCGACCATCGGGCAGAACGGTCTGGCCCAGGCTCGGGTGTTCGCCGAGGTCGTCGATATCACCGGTGTGGTGCTCACCAAGCTCGACGGCACCGCCAAGGGTGGCATCGTGTTCCAGGTCCAGCACGAACTCGGCGTCCCGGTGAAGCTCGTCGGTCTCGGTGAGGGAGCCGACGATCTGGCACCGTTCGAGCCGGGTGCCTTCGTCGACGCGCTGCTCGGGTAGCGGCGAATCGGTGGCCGTCTCGGGGTCTCGGACGGCTCGGGCGGCCCGAAACCGACTGCAAATCGCCTGGCGAAACGTGGACGCAACAAAATAGGCCGATGCGTTCACGAGCGCGAAACAGTGCAGTGGCACAGCCGAAACACCAACTGAGCAACCTTCTTGTCAGGTCGTCAGCCGCAACCGGCTGGGCAGAGAAGGAGGAGGCTCAAGGTGGATTTCCCCACTATCGGTGCACCGGACACCGGGGACACAGCGTGGATGCTGACCAGCGCCGCGCTCGTGTTGCTCATGACTCCGGGACTTGCGTTCTTCTACGGCGGCATGGTGCGGGCCAAGAGCGTGCTCAACATGGTCATGATGAGCATCAGCGCGATGGGTGTCGTCGGCATCCTCTGGGTGCTCTACGGCTACTCCATGGCGTTCGGGGAGGACAAAGGGAACTTCTTCGGTGATCCGTTCCAGTACTTCGGACTGAAGGGCCTGATCGGCGGTTCCTACCTCGCCGAGACCAACGACGCCGGTTCCGTCGTCGCTGACGCTGCGATCCCTCTCGTCGGGACGATCCCCGCGACGGTGTTCGTCGCCTTCCAAGCTATGTTCGCGATCATCACGGTTGCCCTGATCTCGGGTGCCGTCGCGGATCGTCTGCGCTTCGGTTCGTGGCTGCTGTTCGCCGGCCTCTGGGCGACGATCGTGTACTTCCCCGTGGCGCACTGGGTCTTCGCCTTCGACGGCGTCACCTCCGAGACGGGCGGGTGGATCGCCAACAAGCTCGCCGCGGTGGACTTCGCGGGTGGTACCGCCGTTCACATCAACGCCGGCGCCGCCGGTCTCGTCCTCTGCATCATCCTCGGTAAGCGCCGGGGATGGCCGGGAACTCCCTTCCGCCCGCACAACCTGACGTTCGTGATGCTCGGCGCCGGACTCCTCTGGTTCGGCTGGTTCGGATTCAACGCCGGTTCGGCGGTCGGTTCCAATGGCATCGCCGGAGCAACGTTCATCGCGACGGTCATCGCAACGTGTGCGGCCATGCTCGCCTGGCTCCTGGTCGAGCGCATTCGCGACGGCCACGCCACCACGCTCGGCGCGGCGTCCGGAATCGTGGCAGGCCTGGTTGCCATCACGCCTTCCTGCTCCTCGGTGAACGTCGTCGGCGCCCTCGCGATCGGAATCGTGGCCGGCGTGCTCTGCGCCCTCGCGGTCGGGCTGAAGTTCCGCTTCGGATTCGACGACTCGCTCGACGTCGTCGGTGTCCACCTCGTCGGCGGCATCGTCGGAACCCTGATGGTCGGCCTGGTCGCGACGTCGGAGGCGCCCGCGGGTGTGGTGGGTCTGTTCTATGGTGGAGGCCTCGACCAACTCTGGCGTCAGGCAGTGGGCGCCGGGGCAGTACTGCTTTACTCGCTCGTCGGTACAGCCGTCGTCGCGGTGATCGTGAAGTTCACGATCGGTCTGCGGCTCAGCGACGAGGGTGAATCACTTGGAGTGGACGAGTCGGAACACGCAGAGACCGCCTACGATTTCGCCGCTCTCGGCGGAACCTCGGCACCCGCTCGTGTATCCGGCAAGGAGGGATGAGGAAATGAAGCTGATCACAGCAATTGTCAAGCCGTTCACTCTGGAGGACGTGAAGACGGGACTCGAGCAGGCGGGCGTGCTCGGAATGACTGTCAGCGAGGTTCAGGGGTACGGCCGGCAGAAGGGCCACACCGAGGTCTACCGGGGAGCGGAGTACTCGGTCGATTTCGTGCCGAAGGTCCGGGTCGAGGTCGTCGTGGACGACGCCGCTGTCGACAAGGTCGTCGAGGTGATCGTCGAGGCGGCGCGCACCGGCAAGATCGGTGACGGCAAGGTGTGGGTGTCGCCGGTCGAGTCGGTCATCCGGGTACGTACCGGGGAACGCGGCGCGGATGCACTCTGACCCCAACGGGTCCGGTAAGCCCGGCCCTGGTTCCGTCGCCAAGGCGACGGGATCAGGGCCGGTTGCGTCAGGCGGATCGAACGAAGCGGCGGACCTGGCCCGCGCACGCAGACAACTGCTCGCCGGAGGTCCCGAGACCGGGCCCGGCGCAAGGAATCCCGCAGGCCACGGGCGGCGGCTCGACGCCGCTGCCCTACGCCACGCGCTCGTCGATCTGCACGAGTTCTGGTTGACCACAAAGGGTGCCGAACTCGGGATCAAGCCGGACAGCGGTTTCGCGCTCGTCGCGGTCGGCGGGCTCGGTCGCCGCGAACTGTTGCCGTACTCGGATCTCGACCTCCTCCTGCTCCACGACGACATGGATCCGGCGGTCGTCGCCCAGGTCGCCGACCAACTCTGGTATCCGTTGTGGGACGCCCACATCAAGCTCGATCACAGCGTCCGGACCATCCCGCAGGCGCTCCAGGTGGCGGACACCGACATCACCGCCGCCCTGGGCATGCTTGAGGCGCGCCACATCGTCGGCGACGTCGAGCTCACCAATCTCCTCATCAGCGGGGTTCGCCGACAGTGGCGCACCGACATCCGCAACCGCTTCGACGGGCTCATCGACCAGACGAAGTCGCGGTGGGAGCGCAGCGGCGAGATCGCGCACCGCGCCGAGCCCGACCTGAAGAGCGGTCGCGGTGGACTGCGGGACGTACAGCTGCTGAACGCGCTGTCCATCGCGCAGCTCACCGATGGCATGCCCGGACTGGGCCCGGATTCGCCGGGTGGGGGACTGGCCCTCGCGCATCGCCGGCTCCTCGACGTCCGCACCGAACTGCACCGGGTGGCCGGCCGCTCGCGCGATCAGCTGCGTGCCCAGGACGCCGACGAGATCGGCGCCGCACTGCGGATCGGGGATCGGTTCGACCTCGCGCGCATGCTCAGCGAGGCCGCGCGCACCATCAGCTACTCCGTCGACGTGGGTGTGCGGACGGCGGGTCATGCCCTGCCGCGGCGTGGTCTCGCCCGGCTGCGCCGGCCCCCGGTTCGGCGGCCCCTCGACGAGGGCGTCGTCGAGCACGCCGGCGAAGTGGTGCTGGCTCGCGACGCGCGGCCGGCCAAGGATCCCGGTCTGGTGTTGCGGGTCGCGTCGGCGTCGGCGACCACGGGGATGCCGATGTCGGCGTCCACCCTGAATCGCTTGGCCGACAACGCCCCCGAACTGCGGGAGCCGTGGCCGAAGGAAGCGCTGAACGATCTGCTGGTGATGCTCGGGTCGGGCAGCCGGGCCGTCGCGGCGATCGAGGCTCTCGATCGCACCGGATTGTGGGGCCGGCTTCTCCCCGAGTGGGGTGCCGTCCGGGATCTGCCGCCCCGGGACGCGGTGCACACGTGGACGGTCGATCGCCATCTGGTCGAGACCGCCGCCCACGCCAGCGAGTTCACCACCCGCGTGGCCCGCCCGGACCTGCTGATGCTGGGCGCGTTGCTGCACGATATCGGTAAGGGACGCGGCGGCGACCACAGCGTGGTCGGCGCCGAACTGGCCACGCAGATCGGAAGGCGGCTCGGATTGTGGCCGTCGGACGTGGTGCTTCTCACCGCGATCGTCCGCCACCACCTGCTGCTGCCGCACACCGCGACGCGCCGTGACCTCGACGATCCCGAGACGGTGGAGAAGGTCGTGGAGGCGCTCGGCGGTGACGGCGTGCTGCTGGAGTTGCTGCACGCGCTGGCGGAGGCGGATTCTCTCGCGACGGGTCCCGGTGTGTGGGGCGACTGGAAGTCGTCGCTGATCGGGGAACTCGTGCGCCGCTGCCGGTTGGTCATGGCGGGTGAGGTTCTTCCCGCTCCCGATCCGCTCGATCCGGAACACGTCGCGCTGGCGGCGACGGGCGGCGTGCATGTCGCGCTCGTCCCCGCCGACAGCCCCCACAACTTCGTGGTCACGGTCATCGCGCCCGATCAGCGAGGCCTGCTGTCGAAGGCGGCGGGCGTTCTCGCACTGCACTCCCTGCGGGTCTTGTCCGCGTCGCTGGGCAGCGCCGAGGGATCGGCGGTCAATTCGTTCGTCGTGTCCCCGAGATTCGGGGCGCCGCCGCAGGCGGGACTGCTGCGGCAGGAACTGATCCGTGCCCTCGCGGGTGAGCTCAACCTGCTGGAGATGCTCACCGCCAAGGAGGAGGAGGCCCGGGAGAGCCAGCGGGTGGCGGCCGTCGAGGAGCGGGGCGAGGCCGCGGTTCCGGTCCAGTACGCGCAGGCGCCGCCGCGGGTCATCTGGTTCGACACGAACTCCCCCGGGGAGATCATTCTCGAGCTCAGGGCCGAGGACCGGCTGGGCCTGCTGTCGAGGCTGGCCGACGCGTTCGACACGTGCGGAGCCGACGTCCGGTGGGCGCGGGTGACCACCCTCGGTTCGTCGGTGATCGACGCGTTCTGCCTCGATCTCGGCGGCGGGGACACCCGGGCGAGCCGGGAAGAGGTCGAGAGTGCGATCCTCGGTGTCGTTCCCCTCGCGAAGCCGAAGAAGCAGGAGGGCAGCGGGGGAGAATGAACGACCGCGCGTGAGCGGCTAGTCTGGTGCCCGAGAATATCCACCGCACACTCGCATGACTTCAGGAGCGCACTCGGTGTTCGAATCCCTTTCCGACAGGTTGACCGGAGCCCTCAAGGATCTGCGTGGCAAGGGTCGCCTTTCCGGAGCCGACATCGATGCCACCTGCCGTGAGATCCGGTTGGCCTTGCTCGAGGCAGACGTCGCGCTGCCCGTCGTCCGCTCGTTCATCGCCAAGATCAAGGAACGTGCCAAGGGCGTCGAGGTCTCGGCCGCCCTCAACCCGGCGCAGCAGGTCGTCAAGATCGTCAACGAGGAACTCGTCGGCATCCTCGGCGGCGAGACCCGCCGGTTGGTGTTCGCGAAGACGCCGCCGACGGTCATCATGCTCGCCGGTCTGCAGGGTTCCGGTAAGACGACCCTCGCCGGCAAGCTCGCCAAGTGGCTGCGCGACCAGGGGCACACCCCGCTGCTCGTGGCCTGCGACCTTCAGCGCCCGGGCGCCGTCACCCAGCTGCAGATCGTCGGCGAGCGGGCGGGCGCGACGGTCTTCGCGCCGCACCCCGGCACGTCCATCGGTGGCGGCGACAACGAACTGGGCATCACCGCGGCCGACCCGGTCGAGGTGGCCCGGGCGGGTGTCGAGGAAGCGCGCAACAAGCAGTTCGACGTGGTCATCGTCGACACCGCGGGTCGCCTCGGTATCGACGCCGACCTGATGGCGCAGGCGGCGGGTATCCGCGACGCCGTGAATCCGGACGAGACGATCTTCGTGCTCGACGCGATGATCGGCCAGGACGCGGTCAGCACCGCCGAGGCGTTCCGTGAGGGTGTCGGATTCACCGGTGTCGTGCTCACGAAGCTCGACGGCGACGCCCGCGGTGGTGCGGCGCTCAGCGTCCGCGAGGTCACCGGCCAGCCCATCCTGTTCGCGTCGACGGGTGAGAAACTCGAAGACTTCGACATCTTCCACCCCGACCGCATGGCCAGCCGCATCCTCGGCATGGGCGACGTCCTCAGCCTCATCGAACAGGCCGAGCAGGTCTTCGACCAGAAGCAGGCCGAGGCCACCGCCCAGAAGATCGGCTCCGGCCAGCTGACGCTCGAGGACTTCCTCGAGCAGATGATGGCCGTGCGCAAGATGGGCCCCATCGGCAACCTCCTGGGCATGCTCCCCGGTGCGGGGCAGATGAAGGACGCTCTCGCGAACGTCGACGAGAAACAACTCGACCGGGTGCAGGCCATCATCCGCGGTATGACCCCCGCCGAGCGCGACGACCCCAAGATCATCAACGCGTCCCGCAGGCTGCGGATCGCCAACGGTTCGGGTGTCAAGGTGTCCGACGTCAACCAACTCGTGGACCGCTTCTTCGAGGCCCGCAAGATGATGGCGGCGATGGCCGGGCGCATGGGCATGCCGGGTTCACGCAAGCCTCAGCGCAGCAAGAAGGGCAAGAAGGGCAAGAAGGGTGGCAAGGGGCCGACCCCGCCGAAGGTGCGCGGCGGCTTCCCCGGCGGTCTGCCGGGCGGGTTCCCGGGCATGCCCCCGGGAGGCCTTCCCGCGGGGATGCCGGACCTGTCGAACATGCCGAAGGGCCTCGACGAGTTGCCGCCCGGACTCGAAGGCATCGACCTGTCCCAGTTCAAGCGGCCGAAGAACTAGCCGATGGGTGCACTGCACTTCCGGGGCACCGGTCTGCCCGACGACCAGCCCGTCGAGTTCTAGGTCGATCGCGGTGTGATCTCGGCCGAACCGATTCCCGGCGCCGAGACCGTCTGCGAATCGGGCTGGATCGTCCCCGGTCTCGTCGACGCCCACTGCCACGTCGGGATCAGGTTCGGTGGTGGCGGCGGCGAGACCGTCGAGGGACTGATCGCGCAAGCGGAGACCGAGCGGGACTGCGGAGTCCTGTTGATTCGTGACGCGGGTTCGCCGGTCGACACCCGGTTCGTCGACGAGCGCCCCGACCTCCCGCGGATCGTCCGGGCCGGGCAACACATCGCGGCCCCCAAGCGCTATATCCGTGGGCTCCCCGTCGATCTCGAGGACGAGTCCCAACTGCCCGACGAGGTGGTGAGGCAGGCCCGGGCCGGCGACGGGTGGGTCAAGCTCGTCGGCGACTGGATCGATCGATCCGTCGGTGACCTGACGCCGTTGTGGAGCGACGACATCCTGGCCGAGGCGATAGCGGCCGCGCACCGTGAAGGTGCACGCGTCACCGCGCACGTGTTCGCCGAAGACGCTCTTCCCGGCCTGATCAACGCCGGAATCGACTGCATCGAGCACGGCACCGGGCTCACCGACGAGACGATCGACTTGATGGTGTCGCATGGAACGGCGCTCGTCCCGACGCTGATCAACATCGCCACGTTCCCGGAGATCGCCGAGTCCGCCGCGCGGTTCCCGGTCTATGCCGCGCACATGCGCGACCTGCATTCCCGGGTCAAGGACACGATCGGTGCTGCTCACGATGCGGGGATTCCGATCTACGCAGGCACCGACGCGGGCGGATCGATCGTCCACGGACGTATCGCGGACGAGGTCGAGGCACTGAAAGCGGTCGGATTGTCGCCGGCCGAGGCGCTGGGCGCCGCGTGCTGGGACGCGCGGACCTGGCTCGGACATCCGGGTGTGGAGGCGGGCGCGCCCGCGGATCTGCTCGTGTTCCGGAACGACCCGCGCGCGAGCAGCGACGCCCTCGCCGCGCCCGATGTCGTGGTGTTGCGGGGGACCGTCGTCAAGACCCGATGACCTGGTTTCCCCCTCGCGGTGTTCGTCTGGCAGAATGAACCGCTGTTCGTCGCATCCGGTTCCGTACCGCGCGGCGGTCACAGGTTGGAGGCAAAACCGGGCGCGCTATTCCTGCGCGTCGCCGAATTGCACGTGACACGTGGGCACACTTGTGTGCGCACTGAAGGAGAAGTACAGCAGTGGCTGTCAAGATCAAGCTCACCCGGCTCGGCAAGATCCGGAACCCGCAGTACCGCATCGTCGTCGCCGACTCCCGCACCCGCCGCAACGGCCGTGCGATCGAGACCATCGGCAAGTACCACCCCAAGGAAGAGCCCTCGCTGATCGAGGTCGACTCGGAGCGCGCACAGTACTGGCTCGGCGTCGGCGCCCAGCCCACCGAGCCCGTCGAGGCCATCCTGAAGATCACCGGTGACTGGCAGAAGTTCAAGGGCCTGCCGGGCGCCGAGGGCACCCTCCGCGTCAAGGAAGCCAAGCCCACCAAGCTGGAGCTGTTCCAGGCTGCGCTCGCGCAGGCCGAGAACGAGCCCGTCGGTGAGGCCATCACGCCCAAGAAGAAGAAGGCGAAGGCCGAGGACGCCGAGGCTGCTGCCGACGCTCCCGCCGAGGCTGCTGCAGAGTCCGAGGCTGCTGAGAAGTGAGTGCCGTCGTCGCCGATGCCGTGGAGCACCTCGTTCGTGGCATCGTCGCCAATCCCGACGACGTTCGTGTCGAGCTGATCACCGGGCGTCGGGGGCGCACTGTCGAGGTGCACGTCAACCCTGACGATCTCGGCAAGGTCATCGGTCGCGGTGGTCGCACCGCGACCGCTCTGCGCACGCTCGTCTCCGGTATCGGTGGCCGGGGGATCCGGGTCGACGTCATCGACACCGATCAGTAGAGGCCGCACCGTAGTGGAGCTCGTGGTGGGCCGTGTCGCCAAGTCGCACGGCATCAAGGGTGAGATCGTGGTCGAGGTTCGTACCGACGAACCCGAGGATCGATTTGCCGTCGGTGCCGTGCTGCGGGGACACAAGCCGCGCGAGCAGGCTGTGAGTACGTACACGGTGGAAGCCGCCCGGGAGCATTCCGGGCGGCTTCTGCTGCGCCTCGAGGGTGTGTCGGATCGCACCGGGGCGGATGCCTTGCGAGGCACCTTGTTCGTCATCGACAGCTCGGAACTCGAACCCTCCGACGACCCCGACGAGTTCTACGATCACGAACTCGAGGGACTGGCGGTGCGACTCGCAGACGGCACCGAGGTGGGTACGGTCATCGAGGTACTGCATTCCGCGGCAGGCGAATTGCTGTCGGTCCGCCGGGCCGGCGAAGAGCCCGGCGAACTCCTCGTCCCCTTCGTGGCCGCTATCGTCACCTCGGTGTCCGTAGCCGACGGCGTCGTCGAGATCGACCCGCCGGAAGGCTTGCTGGATCCCGACTTCGGTGACTCCGCCGACGGGAAGTGAGTCGGTAGCCGTGCGTCTCGACGTGGTCACCATCTTCCCCGAATACCTCGAGCCGCTCCGGGCTGCGTTGCTCGGCAAGGCCATCGACAAGGGCCTCATCGCCGTCGAGGTGCACGACCTGAGGAAATGGACGCACGACGTCCACAAGGCTGTCGACGACTCACCGTACGGAGGTGGGCCGGGGATGGTCATGAAACCGACGGTCTGGGGCCCCGCCCTGGACGACGTGCTCGCCGCGGGCGACGGCGACGCGGACCCGTTGCTCGTCGTCCCCACACCCGCAGGTGTCCCGTTCACGCAGGCAACCGCCGAACGCTGGGCGGGGGAGCAGCACATCGTCTTCGCCTGCGGACGGTACGAAGGCATCGATCAGCGGGTCTTCGACGACGCCGCCCGCCGCGTCCGCGTCGAAGAGGTCAGCATCGGAGACTACGTCCTCATCGGGGGCGAGGCAGCCGTGCTCGTGATGACCGAGGCGTTCGTGCGCCTGATTCCCGGAGTGCTGGGCAATCAGCAGTCGCACCAAGAGGATTCGTTCTCCGACGGTCTCCTCGAGGGGCCCAGCTATACCCGGCCGGCCACCTGGCGTGGACTCGATGTCCCACCCGTCCTGCTCTCCGGCGACCACGCGAAGGTGGCCGCGTGGAGACGCGAACAGTCCCTCCTCCGCACCACCGAACGCCGCCCGGACCTGTTGCCCTGACCTGTTTCCGGGCGTGAGGCATCACCCCTGGGGCTGCGCCCAATCGTCGACGACGCCGGCGGGGAACACCGACTTCACGAGCCCGGTCATCGTTTCCCGGGCATGCTGCGCACTCGAATCCTCGGTGACATCCGTGATCGCGGTGTCCGGGTACGATTCCTCGTCGTCCTCGTAGCGGATGTCCTCTCGCGACGCGACGGCCACGATGTAGCGGTTGTCGGCTCCGATCACCCCGGTCGACACGTGAATCCACCGGTCACCTACACAGCACATCCAGCCCTGCTTCACCCCGAGGACGGTCTCGCCGGGCAACCCGTCGGGGAGGCCGAACCGCTGGTCGTAGCCGTCGATTCCCTCGGGGGTCGACGAGCGTAGGTAGCTGACGAACTCGGCGATCCGGCCCTCACCGAGGCCGTCGCGGTCGCCCAGGAGCCCGGCGTAGAACATTACGAGGTCGGCGGCGGTCGTCTCGGTGTTCCACCACAACCCGTCCCAGGGCGGTGTGGTGGCGGCGAGTCCGTACCGCCCGGCGACGTCGACGACGAGATCCGGGCCGCCGAGATCGTCCCAGAGTGTGTTGGCGGCGTCGTCGTCGGACGATTCCAGCATCCGCGCCAGCAGCAGACGGTCGTAGTCGGACAGCGGACGCTCACCGAGGGCGTCGAGGTGATACATCTGGGCGGCGATGAAGAGCTTGGCCAACGACGCCGCTTCGACCGGTTCGGTGTCGGCGTCGGTGTCGGCGAGGTAGTTACCGGTGGCGCGGTCCAGGACGGCGATCGACACGTCGGCCCCGCGATCCGCGGCCGCGGTCGCGACCGCGGCCGAGATCCGCTCGGCGAGCGGCGCGGAGACCGGAACCTGCGCAGACGGGAACGGCTCCGGACTCACTGCGGCGGGCTCCGGGCTCGCGGTGACGCCGTCACCCGCGGGCGGGTCCTCGGCGGGGAGGAGTGGGAGAGTGGCGACCGCCGGCGACGTCACCGGGATGTCGACCACCGAGTTCGTCTCGGTCGGGATGGTGCACGCCGTCGTCGTCGCAAGCAGGAAGGCCATGATCGTCAGGCACTGGATCAGCCTGGACATGAAATTCTCCCGAGATTTCCGTGACGGCCTCACCGCCGACGATATTGTCTCAGAGTAGCGGTAGGGTCCATTTTCGTGACTCTCAAGACCGTGAACCAGCGCATTGCCGAGGAACTCGATGTCCGGGAGGGACAGGTCGCGGCCGCCGTGGACCTCCTCGACGGCGGAGCCACCGTGCCCTTCATCGCCCGGTACCGCAAGGAAGTCACCGGAACGCTCGACGACGCTCAGCTCCGCCAGCTCGAGGAACGCCTGCGGTACCTGCGGGAACTGGACGAGCGTCGGGTCGCCGTGCTCGAGTCGATCGACTCGCAGGGCAAGCTCGACGATCAGCTGCGTGGCCAGATCATGACCGCCGACACGAAGGCGCGCCTCGAGGACATTTACCTGCCCTTCAAGCCGAAGCGGCGCACCAAGGCGCAGATCGCGCGTGAAGCCGGTCACGAGCCCGTCGCCGATGCGCTGATCACCGATCCCTCGACCGACCCCGCGTCGTACACAGCCGAGCAACTCGAGGGCGCGCGCGCGATCCTCGTCGAACGCTTTGCCGAGGACGCCGACCTGGTGGGCGAGCTGCGCGACCTGATGTGGACCCGCGGGCAGCTGGTGTCCGCGGTCCGCAAGGGCAAGGAGACCGAAGGGGCGAAGTTCGCCGACTACTTCGAGTTCTCCGAGCCGTTCGGCCGGCTTCCCTCGCACCGGATCCTCGCCGTGTTGCGGGGCGAGAAGGAAGAGGTGCTCACCCTCACCCTGGCGCCCGACACGGAGGAACCCGTCCCGGGCGAGCCAACCGTCTACGAGGGCCGGATCGCCGGGCGGTTCGGTATCGCCGACCGCGGCCGGCCCGCCGACAGATGGCTGCTCGACACCGTGCGGTGGGCGTGGCGCACCAAGATGATCGTCACCCTGGGCATCGACACACGGATGCGCTTGCGACAGTCGGCGGAGAAGGACGCCGTCGACGTGTTCGCCACCAACCTGCGCGACCTGCTGCTGGCAGCGCCGGCCGGAACCCGCGCGACGATGGGACTCGACCCCGGCTTCCGGACCGGCACCAAGGTCGCGGTCGTGGACGCCACCGGCAAGGTGGTCGCGCACGAGACGATCTACCCTCATCAGCCGCAGAACAAGTGGGACGCCTCGCTGGCCACGCTGGCGGGCCTCGTGGCCCGGCACGGGGTCGAGCTCATCGCGATCGGCAACGGCACCGCCTCCCGTGAGACGGACGCGCTCGCGACCGAGCTCATCGCGAAGTCGGGCGCAGGCAACCTGACGAAGATCGTGGTGTCCGAGGCCGGCGCGTCCGTGTACTCGGCCTCCGCGTACGCGTCCGCGGAGCTGCCCGACCTCGACGTGTCGATCCGCGGCGCAGTGTCCATCGCCCGCCGGTTGCAGGATCCCCTCGCCGAACTCGTGAAGATCGACCCGAAGTCGATCGGCGTCGGCCAGTACCAGCACGACGTGTCGGAAACGCTGCTCGCGCGGTCGCTGGGTGCGGTGGTCGAGGACGCGGTGAACGCTGTCGGCGTCGACGTGAACACGGCGTCGGTTCCGCTGCTGTCCCGCGTGTCCGGTATTGCGGGGTCCCTGGCGGAGAGCATCGTCGCGCACCGCGACCAGAACGGTCCGTTCCGTAGCCGCAAGGGACTCAAGGACGTCGCGAGGCTGGGCCCGAAGGCGTTCGAGCAGTGCGCCGGGTTCCTTCGCATCCCCAACGGCGACGACCCGCTCGACGCGTCCAGCGTCCACCCGGAGGCCTATCCGGTGGTGCGCAAGATCGCCGACGCCACCGGCACCGGTGTGCGCGAGATCATCGGCAACACGTCCGCGCTGCGCAGCCTGAACCCGGCAGACTTCGTCGACGACCGGTTCGGTCTCCCGACCGTCACCGACATCATCGGTGAGCTCGAGAAGCCCGGTCGCGACCCCCGCCCCGAATTCAAGACGGCCACGTTCGCGGCGGGCATCGAGAAGGTGGCGCACCTGAAGCCGGGGATGACGCTCGAGGGCGTCGTCACCAACGTGGCGGCGTTCGGCGCCTTCGTCGACATCGGTGTCCACCAGGACGGTCTCGTGCACGTGTCGGCGATGTCCCACAACTTCGTCAAGGACCCGCGTGACGTTGTGAAGTCGGGCGATGTCGTGAAGGTGAAGGTTCTCGAGGTGGACGAGGCCCGTCAGCGCATCGGGTTGACGCTGCGCCTCGACGACGAGGTCGGCGCCGGCCGCAAGAACGACGGTCCCCGGGGCGGAGGCGCGCAGCGCCAGGATCGAGGCGGAGGCGCGCAGCGCCAGGATCGAGGCGGCGGCGGGCAGCGTCAGGATCGAGGTGGCGGCGGGCAGCGCCAGGATCGTGGTGGCGGGCAGCGCCAGGATCGACGGGGCGGTAAGCCGCAGCAGCAGGGTGGGCGCGATCGCGGGCGTGACTCCGGGCAGGCACCGGGAGGCTCGATGGCCGACGCTCTTCGGAAGGCGGGGTTCGGCAAGTAGGAGGTCACCATCGCGACACGAGCCCCCGCTTTCCCGTGGAGTGACCAGTTCTTTACTGGGATAGTGGATGCCGATGTACGAATGGCTGGATAGGGAGATCGTCGGGCACGGGCGCCTGCCTCTGCTCTTCTTCCTGCTCGGGTTCCTGGCGGCGTTCCTGTTCATCCGGTTGAGTGTGCGGATGATCCGCGCGGAGGTGTCGTGGTGGCCGGGCAACGTGAAACCCGGCGGGCACCATGTTCACCATGTGGTGTTCGGCGTCGTGACGATGCTCGTGTCGGGGGTCTCCCTCATCGCCGTCTACGTGGACGGCACCCAGACCACCGGCGCCGTCCTCGCCACCTTCTTCGGGATCGGTGCGGCGCTGGTGCTCGACGAATTCGCGCTGATCTTCTACCTGCAGGACGTGTACTGGGCGGATGAGGGCCGGACGTCGGTCGACGCGGTGTTCGTGGCGATCGCCGTCACCGGTCTGCTGTTGCTCGGTCTCCGGCCGCTGGAACTGATCAACGTCACCGACTTCCGGGACTCCCCGGATCCCTGGGTTCGGGTGGCGATCGCGTTGTCGTCCGTGATCAACCTGCTCATCGCGGCCGTGGTGCTGTTGAAGGGGAAGATCTGGACCGGGCTGCTGGGCCTGTTCGTCTTCCCGATCCTGGTGATCGGGGCGCTCCGACTGAGCCGGCCGAGTGCGCCGTGGGCACGGTGGCGCTACACGTCCAAGCCGAAGCGGATGCTCCGGGCTCTCGAGCGGGAACGAAAGTGGCGCAGACCGGTGATCCGCGCCAAGATCTTCGTGCAGGATTTCATCGCGGGGACCCCCAGCGCCGTGCACGTGAAGGAAGCTGCCGAGCACGCGAGGGTGGCGGCGGAGGTGGAACTCGACCACGTGGTGCATGCGGCACCACCGCCGATTTCTCTTCACCCGGTGGCGTCTGGCACAATGGACGGGTTGCCTGGACCAGGCAGCAATACTTGATCTGGGCACGAACCAGACGAGCACCGGTGTTCTCCGAACGTCCGGGTGCCGCTCGGTTCCTCTGCTCCTGCGAAAACGCAAGGATGGAACACCGATGAACACTCTCGATTTCCTGGACAAGAAGTCCCTCCGCGACGACATTCCCGAGTTCCGTCCCGGCGACACCCTCAACGTGCACGTCAAGGTCATCGAAGGCTCGAAGGAGCGCGTGCAGGTCTTCAAGGGCGTCGTGATCCGTCGCCAGGGCGGCGGCGTCCGCGAGACCTTCACCGTCCGCAAGGTCTCCTTCGGTGTCGGCGTCGAGCGCACCTTCCCGGTCCACAGCCCCAACCTGGCGCAGATCGAGGTCGTCACCCGTGGTGACGTGCGTCGCGCCAAGCTGTACTACCTCCGCGATCTGCGTGGCAAGGCCGCCAAGATCAAGGAAAAGCGCTGATCTTTCCGATGAGCCCGGCACTGCGTACTCGCGGTGCCGGGCTAATCTGATTTCGTGACAGATTCTTCGAAGGAGCGGGCATTGTCGTCGGAATCCGAGACCACCGGCGATTCGGCCGCCACTTCCACCGAGAACGGTGGTGCGGCGAAGCCCGAGAAGAAGCCCCGCTCCTTTCTTCGCGAGTTGCCGATCCTGATTCTGGTCGCGCTCGTTCTGAGTTTCCTGTTGCAGACGTTCGTCGCCCGCGTGTACCTCATCCCGTCGGAATCGATGGAGCCGACGCTGCACGGGTGCGCGGGCTGCACCGGCGACCGGATCGTCGTCGAGAAGATCGGTTACCACTTCGGTGATCCGCAACCCGGCGACGTCATCGTGTTCCGCGGCCCCGATTCGTGGTCGCAGGACTTCGTGTCCACCCGATCGTCGAACGTGGTGATCCGCGGGGCGCAGGAACTCGGCTCACTCGTCGGACTCGTCCCCCCGGACGAGAACGACCTCGTCAAGCGTGTCATCGCCACCGGCGGTCAGACCGTCGAATGCTGCGACGACCAGGGACGCATCCTGGTCGACGGCAAGCCGCTCGACGAGCCCTACGTCGTCATGGACTTCCCGTTCGTCCCCGGCTCTCAGACCTGCGATACGGCATTGAAGTCGGCGCGCTGCTTCGGTCCGGTCACCGTGCCCGAGGGACACTTCTGGGTGATGGGCGACAACCGCAGCAATTCCGCGGACTCGCGGTACCACGTCGGTGACGACATGCAAGGCACCATCCCGCTCGACAACGTCATCGGCAAAGCCGTGTTCAATGCGTTGCCGCCGTCGCGGATGGGCACGATCAGTTCACCCGATATCCAGGGCAAGTGACTTCCTGGCCGCCACGCACCATCATTCGCAGGTCGTCCGGTCTGCGGACGATGGAGTCGGCCCTGGTCCGCAGCGGCCTCGGCCCGGTAGCCGGCGTCGACGAGGCCGGCCGCGGGGCCTGCGCGGGACCGCTGGTCGTGGCGGCCTGCGTGCTCGCGCCGAAGCCGTATCCGGCGCTGGCGCGGCTCGACGATTCGAAGAAGCTCACCGAGCGCACCCGGGAAGAGTTGTTCCCGGCGATCACGAGATTGGCTGTGGCGTGGAGCGTCGTGTCCTTTCCCGCCGAGGAAGTGGACAGGATGGGTGTGCACGTCGCCAACATCGAGGGCATGCGGCGCGCCGTCGCCGGGTTGTCGACCACGCCCGGATACGTTCTGACGGACGGCTTCCGCGTCCCGGGGCTTCCGGCCCCGTCGTTGCCGGTGATCGGGGGTGACGCCGCGGCGGCGTGCATCGCGGCGGCGAGTGTGCTGGCCAAGGTGTCGCGTGACCGGGTGATGGTCGCGATGGACGAGACGCATCCCGGTTACGGTTTCGCGATCCACAAGGGGTACAACACGCCCGCCCACCTGGCGGCGCTCGACGTGCTGGGCCCGTGCCCGGAGCACCGCCGCTCGTGGTCGAACATCGCGGCGCTGCTACACCGGGTGGATAAGAGTTCCGGAAGTGCGAGATGATGACAATTCACACCAGAGCAGGAGGACTCCGAGACCGATGAGTGCCGAGGATCTCGAGAAGTACGAAACCGAGATGGAGCTGTCGCTCTACCGCGAGTATCGGGACATCGTCGGTCAGTTCTCCTATGTCGTGGAGACCGAGCGCCGGTTCTACCTGGCCAACTCGGTGGAGTTGCTGCCGCACAACGCCGACGGTGAGATCTACTTCGAGCTGCGGATGTCCGACGCGTGGGTGTGGGACATGTACCGTCCCGCCCGGTTCGTGAAATACGTCCGCGTCATCACGTTCAAGGACGTGAACATCGAGGAGCTCGACAAGCCCGACCTGCGGCTCCCGGACAACGGTTTGTCCTGACGGCCCGGATCTCGCACCCGCGTACGATCGTCCGATGAACGGACGGAGGCGCGTCGCGCTGGCTCTCGGCAGCGGCGGGGCCCGCGGGTACGCCCACATCGGAGCGATCCAGGTACTCGAGGAGCACGGATTCGAGATCGTCGGCGTCGCCGGATCGTCGATGGGGGCCCTGGTGGGGGGCCTCCACGCCGCGGGGAGGCTCGACGACTTCACCCGGTGGGCGGTCGGCCTGACGCAGCTCGACGTGGTGCGGCTTCTCGACCTGTCGGTGTCTGCGCCAGGGGCCATCCACGCGGAGAAGATCCTGCAGCGGGTCCGGGAGATCCTCGGCGAGGTTCGCATCGAAGACCTTCCCATTCCGTACACCGCCGTCGCCACCGACCTCGCCGCGGGCCGGTCCGTGTGGTTCCAGCGCGGACCCGTCGATGCGGCGATCCGCGCGTCGATCGCCATTCCCGGAGTCATCACGCCGTACGTGCTGAACGGCCGGGTCCTCGCGGACGGCGGAATTCTCGACCCCCTGCCGATGGCACCGCTCGTCTCCGTGAGCGCCGACCTGACCGTCGGGATCAGCCTGAGCGCCGAGGATCGGGACGGTCGGTCCCCGGCTCCGGAGAATGTCAGCGCGGACTCCCGGCCCGTCGACGAATGGATGTCCCGCTTCCGCCGTAGCGCTGCGCAGCTCCGTGACCTGGACATCGTCCGGTCTGTCGTCGGACGGTTCGGTGCCTCGCACACCGAACCGGATCCGGCGGACGAACCGGACGGCCAGGTGCTCGCCGATCAGACCGTGGTCGAGGGCGACGCGGTGGCCGTCCCGAAGTTCAGTCGGTTCGCGGTGATGAACCGCTCGCTCGACGTGATGCAGGCGACGTTGGCGCGCTACCAGCTCGCCGCGTACCCACCGGACGTCCAGGTCCGGGTTCCGCGGGCGGCGTGCCGGAGTCTCGACTTCCATCGCGCGACGGAAATGATCGAACTCGGTCGGGTGCTCACACAGCGTGCGCTCGACGACGCCGGGGTCAACGCGACGACAGCGGATGCGTCTCCGGCGAATTCGGACCGCGACCCGACGTGACGGACGTGTCGCCGTCCACGTCGACGTGTTGCGGCGCCATCAGCAGGCAGAGAATGCTGACCGCGCACATTCCGATCAGGAGGCCGATCACCGGCCACACGCTGCCCGTCGCCTGGTACATCAGGGTCGACAACAGAGGCGACAGCCCGCCGAAGATCGCGCCCGCACCCTGATAGGCGAGGGAGATGCTGGTGTACCGGGCCTGCGGGCGGAACATCTGCGACAGCACGGCTGCGATCGGGCCGTACGTCGCGGCGAGGACGAGTCGCATGACGGCGAACGTCAGGAAGATCGAGAACACGGAACCGGACGTCAGCACCAGGAACTGCGGCGCGGCGAGCACGGCGACGGCCAGCAGTCCGTAGATCACCACGCGGATCCGGCCGACCTTGTCGCCGAGCCACGCAACCCCGAGGGCGGCGATCAGCTCGACGACAGCGGCGACACTGAGCGCGTCGAGGACGAGCGTTTCCGACAGCCCGACGTCCGGATCGGTGGCGTAGGCCGTGATGAACGTCGTCACCAGGTAGTAGCCGCCGACGGCGACGGGCAGAATGCCTAGTCGTACCACTCGATGGTGGTGCCGACGAAGGCCGCGAGACCCGCCTTGCGGGCCTCGGCGATCTGAGTGTCGTGACTCATGACTGATCCTCGGTGATTGCAGTGGTCGAGAATAGGTGGTTGCGCGTGGAATGCTCCAATTCGCCGTCGATCCAGGTTTCCCAGACCTCGATGTCGGCGATGGTGTGCGGGTCGACGCTGAGAGGGTCGGCGCCGAGGACAACGGAATCGGCGCGCTTGCCGGGAGAGATGCTGCCCAGTTCGGTCTCCCGTCCGAGCGCGCGCGCCCCGTTCAGCGTGTGCGCGGTGAGGGCCTGGGCGGCGGTCAGTCGTAACGCGTTCGAGCCGAGTTGGTGGTTCTGGCGGGTGATGCGGGTGACGGCGCTGTGCTACGCCGACGTCATCAAGGGAATCTTCATGCCCAAGAGCGCGTTACGGGCCGACGTCCGGCTGGATTCAAGGACATCGCGCTCATCGAGTTGCTGGGGGGAACGGGCGGATGCCGTTCCTCGAACTGGCCGAGCGCACCGGACTCTCGCCGAGCGCCGCGCGCAATCGAGTGAACCACCTGATCGACAGCACCGCGGTGCGGGTCGGCGCCGTCGTGAAGCGCCGCGGTGGCGGCAGAACACTGGCCATGGGCATCGGTGTCAGCCTCGGCGCGCGCGACCCGGAGGCGTGTGCGCAGATCGAGGCCCTTCCCGGCATCGAATTCCTGGCGCGCACGCTCGGCAGATTCGACCTGATCGGTACCGTCGCCGCCGACTCCTCCGGCGACCTGCATTCCCTTGCGGAGCGCATTCGCACGGTCCCGGGCGTCGTGGCGCTGGAGACCTGGACTCATCTCGAGGTGTTCAAGGAGCATTACGCCCGCAGCCTCGACGTGCGTGGATAAGAGCGTGCCGGAAGTGGGTCACCTCGGCCGGCCTGTTGTGGGACGATCGGCCGATGCGCCTCGGGTTGCACGCCCTCGGAATCGGCGCCGGCGCCCAGCGCTCGGTGATCGACGCGGTCGCAGTTGCCGCCGAGAACAATGGATTCGCCACGCTGTGGTCGGGCGAGCACGTGGTGATGGTCGACAGGTCGGCGTCCCGGTACCCGTACGCGGACGACGGCCGGATAGCCGTCCCCGCGGTGGCGGATTGGCTCGACCCGATGATCGGGTTGAGCTTCGCCGCCGCTGCGACACACACGATCGGCCTCGCGACGGGTGTGTTGTTGCTGCCCGAGCACAATCCCGTGCTCATGGCCAAGCAGGCGGCGACGCTGGACCGGTTGAGTGGCGGCCGGCTGACGCTCGGGGTCGGCATCGGCTGGTCCAGGGAAGAATTCGACGCCCTCGGCATTCCCTTCGCCCGTCGCGGCGAGCGCACCGCCGAGTACGTCGCAGCGATGCGGACACTGTGGCGTGACGACGTGGCGTCGTTCGACGGTGATTTCGTCCGCTTCGATTCGGTACGGGTCAATCCGAAGCCCCCGCGCGATCGCCGCCTTCCCGTCGTTCTCGGGGGCAACAGCGACGCGGCGCTGCGGCGGGTCGCAGAGTGGGGCGACGGC
Organism: Rhodococcus sp. 4CII; assembly: GCF_014256275.1. NCBI lineage: Bacteria > Bacillati > Actinomycetota > Actinomycetes > Mycobacteriales > Nocardiaceae > Rhodococcus > Rhodococcus sp. 4CII. Next base: position 671,627 of record NZ_JACCFE010000002.1, on the reverse strand, counting down.
TGGTACGGGTTCAATCTGGACAGCGTCGACGCGGTCGCCGAACGCGTCCGGACACTTCACCGCCTGTGCGGGGACGTGGGGCGCGACCCCGGGGAACTGCGCCTGGCCGTCGCGCTGCGGGAAGCGGATCCCACCGCCGTCGGGGCGCTGACCGGTGCGGGAATCGACGAACTCGTCCTCGTCGAGTCGCCACCCGAAGATCCCGATGCGGCGGCCGAGTGGGTCGAGGCTCTCGCGCTCCAGTGGATGCCCGCGGCCGGTTGACCCGACTGTGCAGGGTTGACAAGCCTGACCTGCGCGTTTTGCGTAAGGATGCGCGCTGTGGTGCGGAGTTGTCCACAACCTGCGATCCATCCACAGCCCGATGTGTTCGCCCAGTTCGAGCGGATACCTCCGGAGCCCCGGTCGGGCACGGTGATGCGAGGCGCGGTTCGCATCGGTGGGCCGCCGGGGGGACGGGGTGGAGGCTGCTGTGGCGCACAATCTCGCGCTTGGTGCACATGGGGAGGATCTGGCCGCCCGGTATCTCACCGAGGCGGGGATGGAAATCGTCGACCGCAACTGGCGATCCCGATACGGCGAGGTCGATCTCATTGCGGCGGAGGGTGACTGGCTCGTCTTCGTCGAAGTGAAGACGCGGCGGGGCCTGGGGTACGGCACCCCGGCCGAAGCGGTGACGTTCTCGAAGCAGCGCCGGATCCGGTTGCTGGCGGTGGAGTGGTTGCGAGACTCCCGCCGGCACTGGTCGCGAGTGCGGTTCGACGTGGTCGCGATCATGATCGGGCACGGTCCGCAGCCGCAGATCGAGCATGTCAGGGACGCGTTCTGATGGCGCTGGGGCGCGCGCATTCGGTCGCCGTCACGGGGGTGGACGGCCAGCTGGTCGAGATCGAGGCCGACATCGGCCGCGGTCTTCCCGCCGTGCATCTGGTCGGGTTGCCGGACACCGCGCTGCAGGAGGCGCGCGACCGGATCCGCGCCGCGGTGGCGAATTCGGGTGAGGAGTGGCCGGATTCGAAGGTGATCCTCGCGCTGTCGCCGGCGACGCTGCCGAAGGTCGGGTCGGTGTACGACCTCGCGCTCGTCGCGGCGGTACTGGACGCGGCCAAACAGGTGAAACGGCAGCGGCTGCGTGAGACCGTGCTGCTCGGGGAACTGGCGTTGGACGGGCGGCTGCGGTCGGTGCGCGGGATACTGCCCGCGGTGCTGGCCGCGAAGAACGCGGGCTGGGCCACCGTCGTGGTTCCGGCGCAGTCGTTGCCCGAGGCCGGGCTGGTGGGCGGTGTGGAGGTGCTCGGCGCGCACGATCTGAAGGCGGCGGTCGCGTGGCTGCGGGAGGAGCGTGATCTCGAGTATCCGGAGCCGGTGAACTGGGTCGCGCAACCGGTGCGCGCGGATCTGAGTGAAGTGGTCGGTCAGGCGGAGGCGCGCTGGGCCATCGAGGTGGCGGCGGCGGGAGCGCATCACCTCATGCTCACCGGGCCGCCGGGGGTGGGGAAGACGATGCTGGCGCAGCGTCTTCCCGGTGTCCTGCCGCCCCTCACCGAGAGCGAATCGCTGGAGGTGACGGCAATCCACTCCGTGGCCGGGCTCCTCCCGCCGGAGCGTCCGCTCATCGACGTGCCGCCGTTCATCGCACCGCATCACACCGCGTCTGTCAGCGCGCTCGTCGGAGGAGGAAGCGGTGTCGCGAAGCCCGGCGCTGTCAGTCGCGCCCACCGAGGGGTGCTGTTCCTCGACGAGTGCGCGGAGATCGGAACCAAGGTGCTCGAAGCCCTGCGTACCCCGCTCGAGGACGGCGAGGTCCGGATCGCGCGGCGCGACGGAGTTGCGCGGTATCCCGCACGTTTCCAGCTGATCCTCGCGGCCAATCCGTGCCCGTGCGCGCCGGCCCGGGAGGCCGACTGCGTGTGTGCACCGACCGCCCGGCGACGTTACCTCGGAAAGCTGTCGGGACCGCTGATGGACCGGGTGGATCTCCGCGTGCGGATGCAGGCCGTCGCGACCGGGGCGTTCATCGACGAGGTCGGGGAGAGCACCGAGGACGTCCGACTGCGGGTGGCGCAGGCCCGGGCCGCGGCCGGTGAGCGGTGGAGCGACTACGGGTGGCGCACCAATGCCGAGGTACCCGGCCCGGCCCTGCGGCAGAAGTTCCGGCTGGCGCGTCCCGCGCTGGCACCGGTGGAACGTGCGTTGCGGAAGGGCTTGATCACGGCCCGAGGTGCCGACCGTGCGTTGCGAGTCGCGTGGACCGTCTGCGATCTGGCGGGGTTGGACATGCCGGGCCCGGAGCAAGTGGTCACCGCGTTGGGATTTCGGGACAGGAGCTTTCAGTGACGGTGGAAAGTCGTAGTGACGCAATCGGTTCGAAGGGTGCAGTCGACCCGCGCCGGGTGGCGTGGGCGTATCTGTCGAAGGTGGTGCAGGGGCCGTGCCCGGCACTGACGCGGCTCGTCGAGGAGGTGGGGCCGGAGGAGGCGGCGCGGGCCGTGCGGGAGCGTGATCTGTCGGACGTGCTGGGGGAGCGCACCGTCGCGCGTGCGCACGTGGATACGGCCGTGCACGATCTCGAACTGGTGGCGGGAATGGGCGGCAGGCTTGTGACCCCGGACGACGACGAGTGGCCGCAGTGGCGGCTTTTCGGTTTCGGAAACCTGTCTCGATCACGCGACGAGGGACCACCGCTGGCGTTGTGGGTGCTGGGTTCGCGGCCGGTGGACGAGTTGACGGATCGGGCGATCTCGATCGTGGGCACGCGCGCGGCGAGCGGGTACGGCGAGCACGTGACCGCGGAGGTTGCGGGTGACCTCGCCGTCGACGGCTGGACCGTCGTGTCGGGCGCGGCGTTCGGGGTCGACGGCGCAGCGCACCGCGCCGCGCTGGGTGTGGGAGGCCTGACGGTCGCGGTGCTGGCGTGCGGGGTGGATCGTGCCTATCCGGCGGGCCATGCCCGCTTGCTGCGGCAGATCGCGCAGAACGGGGCGGTGATCAGTGAGTACGCTCCGGGTACGACACCGGCCAAGCATCGGTTTCTGGCGCGGAATCGGTTGGTGGCCAGCCTGTCCGACGGGGTGGTCGTGGTGGAGGCGGGATGGCGCAGCGGTGCGCGGAACACGGCGAGCTGGGCGCGCAAGCTCGGGCGTCCGGTGATGGCCGTGCCGGGGCCGGTGACGTCGGCGTCGTCGACCGGGTGCAACCGAATGATCCGGGAGGGGGAGGCGCGGCTGGTCACGAATGCCGGTGACGTGGTGGAGGAGGCCGGTCCGATCGGGTTGCGGGACGGCGTCGACGTGGTGCGTGATCTGGATGCGCTGTCGGGCGACGCGTTGCTGGTGTACGAGGCGCTGCCGACAGCCGGGCCGCTGGGGGTCCGGGAACTGTCCGAACTGTCCGGGGTCGCGGTCGAGCAGGTGCGGGCGGTGCTGCCATTGCTGGAAATGGACGGCTTCGTCGCGTCGGACGATACGGGATGGTCGCGGCAGAGGTGAGGTGACCGAAGTGCGCGTCGAAGCGCCGGATGGACGGGGATCTGGAGTAGAACCTTTGTATAGCGCACCTCACGACCGCTTGCACCATCAGCAGTCCAGCGTCACGTAAGGAGTGAGATATGGGGTCAGCCGAGGACTTGTGGCGGAACTTCGTCGCGCAGGTGTTGAACCTGTTGATCGGCGCCGGCTCGTAGGGGAGGCCCGCCGGCATTCATAGTGTCGCGGGCGCCCGAGTCCATAGGCGCCGGCGACCCCCTCGTTGCGCTCCGCCATGAGAGATCCTTGCTGCTGAGACAACATATCTCGACGTCGTGGATCCGTGCGGTACTTCTGTCGGAGGGCGGTTGTGCGTACCTGCGTGTCGGTGGATTGCGCGGGAAACAGTCGATTCGGCCCGGTGCTCGGCGCCGCACTGGCGTCCGACGGTCTCGGTGTTGACAGCGGTGGTGTTGGGCGTCACAATTCTGCGTAGTTGACATGACTGTCACGTCATAATTGTTGTGATGCCGGAGGAGGCAGGATGACCACGTCCATTTCCGATATGCGAGAACTGGGCCGACGGGTGAGCAACTGGGGACGGTGGGGCGCCGACGACGAGCGCGGAACCACGAACCTCATCACGCCCGAGCGGGTGGCGGCCGCGGCGGCGCTGATTCGGACCGGCACGATCTACGAACTGGGCATTCCCCTCGACAGCGAGGGGCCGCAACCCGGAGGCAATCGGATCAACCCGATCCGATTGATGGCCGAGAACGGGCAGGAGCAGGTGCTTCCCGGCGGCTTCAAATGGGCGGACGACTACGTCTTCATGCCGCTGCAGGCCGGCTCGCAGTACGACTCCCTGTCCCATGTCCACTACGACGATCAGCTGTACAACGGTCATCCGGGCACGGGGGTCACCGTCAAGGGCGCAGACAAATGCGGAATCCACACCCAGGCGAAGGGAATCGCTGGGCGCGGCGTGCTGCTCGACGTCGCGCGGGCGCGTGGAGTGGACTGGCTCGACGCCGGGACCGCGATCACCCCGGACGAACTCGACGCCGTCGCCGCCGCTCAGAACGTCGAGATCGGCCCCGGCGACATCGTGCTGATCCGAACCGGTTGGCGCGCAAAATTCCTCGCCGATCGCGACCCGGCCGGGTTCATGGCCGGCGAACCGGGCCTGAGTTTGTCGTGTGCATCCTGGCTGCGCGATCGGGACGTCGCGGTGGTGGGTTCGGACAACTGGGCGGTCGAGGTGATGCCCGGTGAGAACCCCGGGGCGTTGTTCGAACTGCACATGGTGCTCATCCGGGACATGGGCATGACGCTCGCCGAGCTGCTCGATTTCGAGGAGCTCTCCGCCGCCTGCGCCGGCGACGGAACGTATGACTTCTTCTATGCCGGACCGCCCCTGCAATTCACCCGCGGGGTCGGGTCTCCGATCAACCCGCTCGCGATCCGGTGAACACCGACGTCAGCGCCGCCACCCCACCTGCCTCGAGGAGGAACTGAATGCTGGTCAGCGACATCGTCGAGTACGGCGCGCGCAAGCATCCCCATCGGATCGCGCTGCGGTTCGAGGACGAGACGGTCAGCTACGCCGAGCTGCGTGATCGCAGCCGGCGGCTGGCGGGCGCTCTCCTCGGTGTCGCCGCGCCCGGCGACCGGGTGGCGATCCTGTCCGCCAACTGCACCGAGTACTTCGAGTGCTACTACGGTGTGCCGATGGCTGGGATGGCGCTGACCATCCTCAACTTCCGGCTGCACCCCGACCAGATCGCGACTCTGATCGAACATTCCGGCGCGACGGTGCTGATCGTGGCGGCCGAGTTCGCGCCCGTGGTCGAGCAGATCCGGGACCAGATCCCGTCGGTGCACACCGTGGTCTCGATCGGCGCGACCACGGGAAAGATCGGCTGGGATGAGTTCGTCGGTACCGGGCCCGCGGACCCGCCGTCGGTGCGTCCGACGCCGGACGACATCGCGTGGCTGGTCTACACCAGCGGCACCACCGGCACTCCGAAAGGTGTGATGATCAGCCACCGCAACCTCGTCAGCGGTGTCACCTCCTCCGCGCTGCACTGGGCGTTGCCGGAGGACACGGTGTTCCTGTTCTGCTTCCCGCTCTGCCATGTCGGTGGGTACGTCACGCTGCTCAACCACCTGATGGGCAGCACCGTCGGCATTCTGCGGACCTACGACAATGCCACGTTCCTGCGTCTGGTGGAGCGGTGGCAGGTCACGCAGACCGGACTGGCACCCACCATGATCAACTTCCTTCTCCAGGATCCCACGCTCGAGGAGCACGACCTCAGCACCCTGCAGGCGATCGGATACGGCTCGTCGGCGATTCCGGCGCAGGTGCTGCGTCAGGGACTCGAACGCCTCGGCTGCGATTTCTACCAGGGCATGGGCATGACGGAACTGGCCGGCAACGTGCTTCATCTCGACTACGAGGCACACAGGCGGGCCGCCGGTGGTGAGAGTGCGCTGCTCGCCGCGGCCGGTAAACCTATGCGGCTGACGGATATCCGCATCGTCGACGACACCATGCAGGACGTGGCGACCGGCGAGGTCGGGGAGATGGTGGTCCGCGGCGACCAGGTGATGGCCGGCTACTGGCAGGATCCGGACGCGACGGCCGCCGCGTTCACCGACGGCTGGTTCCACACCGGCGACCTGGTGCGCCGCGACGACGAGGGATTCGTCTACATCGTCGACCGAAAGAAGGATCTGATCATCAGCGGCGGCGAGAACGTCGCATCCCTGACCGTCGAGCAGGCTCTGTACCGGCATCCCGCGGTGGCCGAGGCCGCGGCCATCGGCGTCGAGGACGACACCTGGGGCGAACTGGTCTGCGCGGTCGTCGTTCTTCGCGACGGCGCCTGCGCCACCGCCGACGACATCATCGCCACCTGCCGGGAACAGCTCGGTGGATTCCAGGTGCCCCGGCGGGTCGTCTTCGTCGACACCCTCCCCAAGAACGTCACCGGCAAGATTCTCAAACGCGATCTGCGCGATCGGTTCTCCCGCGCGACCGTCTGATTCACAACACCGCCCGGCGGCGACGAATCCCGTCGCCGCCGCGCAGCGGTGCCCGAAAAACCTGAACCGGCACTGTTTCCGGACTCATCCCTCACCCTTATGGAGCGACTGTGAACCGTATCCTCGCCGTGGGCGTGACCGCCCTGTGCGCCACCGCGGCGCTGACCGCATGTTCGGGCCGCGACACCGCGACCGCCGCAGGCGACTGCGACCCCGGGATCACCGACAGCGAGATCCACTTCGGCACCAGCCTGGTGCAGTCGATCGCCGGACCTCAGGCGACCGCGGCATCCGCCCTGTTCGACGACATCAACGCCGCGGGCGGTGTGGCCATGGGCGATGGCAAGTCCCGCAAGATCATCTACACGGCCCTCGACGACGGATACGATCCGGCGCGCACCGTCAGCAACGTCCGGTCGCTGGTCGAACACCAGCAGGTGTTCGCGATCCACAACCTGATCGGCACTGCCTCGACCCTCGCCGTCGCCGATTACCTCACGCAGAAGAACGTCCCGCTCGTGTTCCCCATGACCGGCACCGACGACCTCCTCGCCACGCTCGACGCACGGCCCGTCGTGGCCGGCGCGGTCAATCCCCAGACCGGCTGGGAGGTCGGCGAACGGGCGAAGCAGATCCTGCGCGATCATCCGCAGGCGAGGATCGCGGTGCTGTATTCCAATGACAGCCTGGGCAACGGCAGCCTCGACGCCCTGAAGTCCGCCCTGGCAGGCAGCGGCACGCAGATCGTCGCGCAGCAATCCTACGAACAGACCACACCGTCGGTGGATTCCCAGGTGGTCAACCTCGCGAACTCCGGCGCCGACGTATTCGTCAACTTCGCCACCGCAAGTTTCGTGACTCAATCGTTGAAGAAGGCGCACGAGCTGAGCTGGAAACCGGAGACATACATCTACTCCGGCGCCACCGACACCAACTTCGTCCTCGCACCCGCCGGTCCCGACGCCGCCGAGGGCATCCATTCCTTCTACTGGATCTACGACGTGAGCAGCACCGACCACGACCAGCTCCCGGGTGTGCAGAAGTGGCGGGCGTTCGCCGAACGGCACGCCGGTGCGCTGGAGTCCACCGACACCATTGCCGCGACCGGGTACAACACCGCTCAGCTGCTGGTCGCCGCCCTGGAACAGATGAAGGGATGCACCCGCGCCGACCTGCTCGACGCCGTCCAGAATCTGCACGGGGTCACCACCGATCTGTCCATCGACGGCGTCACCTTCGACACCGGCGCGGAGTACCCGTACGCGATCACGTCGATGGCCCCGATGACGTTCCGCGACGGTAGCTGGCACTACGACGCTGTGGTGACGCGCAGCGCCGAACGATGACGGCGGGACAGCCTGGCGCGGCGCTGACGGTGCGCGACGTCCGGCTGCGGTTCGGTGGAGTCGTCGCCCTCGACGGGCCGTCGTTCACCCTCGAGCCGGGCCGGATCGTCGGGCTGATCGGTCCGAACGGCGCCGGGAAGACGACCTTGTTCAACTGCATCAGCAGGCTCTACCTACCGGATTCGGGAAAGATCACCTTCGGGGACACCGACCTGCTTGCGCTGTCGGCGGACGCGATCGCGGATGCCGGCATCGCCCGCACCTTCCAGAACATCGGATTGTTTCCGACGATCTCGGTGCTCGACAACATCCTCACCGGCGCCTACGCGCGGACCCGGGCGGGTTTCCTGGCCACCGCGCTGGGATTTCCGCGCACCCGGCGGGAGGAACGCGGCGAACGCGACGAGGCATGGCAGCTGCTCGAATCGATGAATCTGGCGCACGTCGCCCGCGAACCGGTCGGCAACCTGCCCTACGGCACACTCAAACGCGTCGAACTGGCGCGGGCGCTGATGCAGCGACCGCGGCTGCTGATGCTCGACGAACCGGCCAACGGCCTGATCCACGAGGAGGTTCTCGAACTCGCGGAGACGGTCCGCCGGCTCCGCGACGAACGGGGATTCTCGGTGCTGCTCGTCGAGCACCACATGGCCATGGTGATGTCGATCTCCGACCGGGTGGTGGTGCTGAACTTCGGGCAGAAGGTGACCGAGGGCGAACCGACCGAGGTCGCCGCCCACCCCGAGGTCGTCGAGGCGTACCTGGGCGGTGCGGCATGAACCTGCTCACCGTCGAGAACCTGCACGCCCGCTACGGGAGCGCGGAAGTGTTGCACGGCATCGACTTCGAGGTGCCGGCGGGGGAGGTCACCGTGGTCCTCGGCGCGAACGGCGCCGGGAAGACGACCATCCTGCGATCCATCTGCCAGTTGGTCCGCACCAGTGGGCAGATCGTCTTCGACGGCCGCGACATCACCGGCATGCGCACGGATCGGATCGCCCGGCTCGGCGTGGCCCACGTCCCTCAGGGGCGCGGCACGTTCGCAGACCTGACCGTGGAGGAGAACCTCCGCGTCGGGGGATACACGACCACGGCCGCGACCACCGCCCGCGCGATCGAACGCTGGTTCGACTTCTTTCCGCGGTTGCGGGAACGACGCCGGCAACAGGCGGGTGGGCTCAGCGGCGGAGAACAGCAGATGCTTGCGATCGCCCGCGCGCTGGTGGCCGGGCCGCGCCTGCTGCTGCTCGACGAGCCGTCCCTCGGCCTGGCGCCGCGCATCACCCAGGAAGTGTTCCGCGCGCTCGACAAGATCAGCGGGGAGACGGAGACCACGATCCTCGTCGTGGAACAGAACGCGCACCTGGCCCTGGACATCGGCACGTCCGCGGTCCTCGTCGACGCCGGCCGCGTCGTCGCCCAACGCCCCGCCGCCGGATTGGCGCACGACGAGTCGGTGCGACGCGCCTACCTCGGCTACTGAACACAGGAGAGTGGTCATGGACGTATTCCTACAACAACTGGCGGACGGGCTCATGTGGGGTGCGCTGTACGGCGCCTTCGCGCTGAGCATCGTCCTCGTCTACCGGGCCTCCGGAATCGTGAACTTCGCTCAGGGCGAGATGGCGATGTTCTCGGCGTTCTTCGCGTGGCAGTTCCACCAGTGGGGTGCGCCCCTGTATCTCGCCGTCCTCGGCGCGATGGTGGTGGCCTTCCTCGGCGGCGCGGCAGCCGAGCGGGTTCTCATCCGGCCGCTGGCGTCCGCACCGAACCACATGCCGCTGGTGATCATCACCCTCGGCTTGATGCTGGTGCTCAACAGTGCCGCCGGGTGGATCTGGGGCGTGCAGAGCAAGGAGTTCCCGTCGATGGTCTCCGGGCCGGTGCTCACCCTCGGCCTGGTCGCGATCTCCCAGCAGTCGCTGTTCGTCGTCGCTGCCGTCACCGTGGTCGCGGCGCTGCTGTTCATTCTGTTCCAGCGGACCAGGATCGGCCTGGCCATGCGGGCGGCGGCCGCCAATCCGGACTCGGCGCAACTGATCGGCGTTCCTATCGGCCGGATGCTGATGATCGGCTGGGGACTGGCTGCGGCGATCGGGGCCCTCGCCGCCTCACTCGCGGCGCCGCAACTGTTCCTGCAACCCAACATGCTCGCCGCCTCGCTGATCTACGCGTTCGCGGCCGCGGTCCTCGGTGGGCTCGACAGCCCGGTGGGTGCACTCGTCGGAGGGTTGTGCGTGGGTGTCGCGGAAAACCTTGCCGGCACCTACATCTCGTGGATCGGTCACGATTTCAAGCAGGCTGTGGCGTTGGCCCTGATCCTCGGGGTTCTGCTCCTCAAACCCGAGGGTCTGTTCGGCGCACGGAAGGTGGCCCGCGTATGAGAATCGTCGAACTGCTGCGTCAGCCCCGTGCCGAACTCGACCCACCGCGGTGGCTGGCGAGGTCAACGGTCGCATTGGTAATCCTCATGGCCGCGGTGGCGCCGTTGATGTCGGCGCCGTACGTCAACTTCGACCGCTCGATGGTGCTGGTGTACGTGGTGGTCGGGTTGGGACTGAACCTGCTGACCGGCAACACCGGTCAGATATCACTCGGTCACGGCTTCTTCTTCGCAGTCGGTGCCTATCTGAGCGCCGTGCTGGTCGAGAACCACGACGTGCCGTATCTCCTGTTGTTCCCGGTCGCGTTCGTGGTCTGCTATCTGATCGGGTACCTCTTCGGTCTCCCGGCGCTGCGCCTGCACGGACTCCAATTGGCGCTCGCCACATTGGGTCTGGCGCTGGTCACCCCCGCGGTGATCAAACGGTTCGAACACGTCACCGACGGGCAGGCCGGAATCAACATCGCCGGCGCCGAGCCGCCGGCGTTCACCGGGCTCGAGCGTGACCAGTGGGTGTACTACCTGTGCCTGGTGGTGGCGTCGCTCGCCTACCTCGTGGTGCGCCGGCTCGCCACCGGCAGGATCGGGCGGTCGCTGATCGGAATCCGGGACTACGAAGCCGTCGCCACCACGCTCGGTGTCCCGGCCACCCGCACGAAAACGACGGTGTTCGCGCTCAGCGCGGCCCTCGCCGGGGTGGGTGGCGTGCTCTACAGCTTCGTGGTCCAGTACGTCGGCCCCGAGGCGTTCGGCCTCCCGTTGGCGATCGCGTTCATCACCATGATCGTGATCGGTGGGCTCGGCACCGTTCCGGGTGTCGTGTTCGGGGCGTTCTTTGTGCAGTACGTGCCGCAGTGGACAGCGGAGATCAACCAGTCGGCGGCGGGAATGACGTACGGAGCGGCGCTGATCGTTTTCATCTTCGTGCTCCCGTACGGGGTGATCAGCCTCGTGAGGTGGGCACTGGGACCACTGGTGAGCAGGATTCCGGGGACGCGCCGCGACATCCGGCGGGCGACACGGGCGGGCGAGGATCCCAGGGAGCTGGTCGTCTCCCGCTGACTGCTGGCGCGACACCAGACTGGAGCCCCGACCGTCGATCCGGCCGGGGCTCCAGTCGTCGTGGTGAGTTATTTGTTCAGATGACGAGGACTTGCCACACGCAGGCGGGCAGACACGGCGATCGACACCGCGCGGAGCACGTCGTCGTCGCGGTAGGGGAGTGCGCCCTCGCGCAGCCGTGCCGTCAGCTCCGCCTCGGAGTCGCAACCGACCGCACGGAGCGCGTCACCGAGCAGAGAATCGGTGCCGGGGCCGTCGTCGAGTTCGCGTCCGGCGGTGCGCAGCAGGTTGACGCAGATCCGCAGGAGGTAACGCTGCCGCTCCTGGGTGCCCGCCAGGGCAGGACCGATGTCGTCGACCAGTGTCTCGGCGACGAGGTCGAGGATTTCGGGGACGCGCGGCCGGTCGTGCACGGTGGGCCCCGGCGGGGCAGGTGGCGGCAAGGCCACGGAGTCGTCGAGCAGGCCCAGGATGTCGAGCAGGTCGTACTCGGATTCGCAGACCCGGCGGCCGATCGCCGCCAGCTCGAGGGACTTCTCCGCGCCACCGAGGTGGCGTTCGGCTTGAAACCTGCTCAGTACCAACCATCTCAGGGTCCCGAACGTCTCCCACCAGTGAAGTTCGGACGCCGACGGCCGGAACCCGGTGACCCGCTCGTAGCCGTCGAGAAGCTGGTCGCGGGTCCCGATGCCGGCGACCGGGGCGGACGCGCCGAATCGCCACGCCCGCACGCACAGCCAGCCCAGGTCCTCGACGGGGTCGCCGAGGTGGGCGAGTTCCCAGTCGAGCACCCCGCGGATGCCGGTGCCGTCGACGAGGAGATTGCCGATCCGGAAGTCGCCGTGCACCAGGGTGTTCGGGCGCTGCGGAGGGCGGTGTTCGCGCAGCCACCGCAGCCCCACCTCGACCGCCGGCCGGGGGTCGTTCAGGTCGCGGTAGAGCACCTCGATCGCGTCCACCGGATCGGTGGCGTCGAGCATGCCGAGGGTGTCCAGGGGAGTGCGGTGGATCAGGCCGAGCACGTAGCCCATGTCCTCGGCGAGGTGGCCGCGCACCGCCTCGAAGGCCGGGTCCCGCTGCAGTGTCCGGGGAAACGATTCTCCCTCGACCTTGTTCATGAGCAGGTAAGGGGCGTCGATGCCGGGGGCGGAGTCGCCCGACGCTAGGACGGTGGGCACCGGCACCCCGGCCGCGGCTGCTGCGCGCAGACACGCCGCCTCAGCCCGCATCCGGGCGGCGTCACCGTGGCCGGGCGGGTCACGGCGCAGCACGACGGGCAGGGGTCGCCCGTCCGGGCCCTCGGCGTCGAACGCCCACACCTGCCTGCTCGCGCCGCCGGTCAGTTGCCGGGGTTCCCCGACCGTGACCACGGTGCCGCAGACGGAATTCAACACGGCGCGGATGCCGTCCTGGAGGGTGCTGGGGACGTGGGTCATCGCCATGGTGCGGCCCCGGGATCGCGCAGCAGACGGCGGGCCGTGGACATGCGGTGCACTTCGTCGGGACCGTCGTAGATTCGCGCGTACCGCGCCTGCCGGTACATGCGCTCGAGGGGAGTATCGGCGGTCAGGCCGAGGGCGCCATGGATCTGGATGGCGCGGTCGACGACGTCGTGGAGCATGCGGGCGCCCCAGAATTTCACCAGCCCGATGCGTACGCGGGCGTCCTCGCCGGCATCCATCGCGCGGGCGGCGTCGAGAGTCATCAACCGGGCGGCGTGAATCTGGGCGGCGGATTCGGCGATGTAGCGGTGCACCTCACCCTTCTCGGCGAGCAGGGAACCGTGGGCGAAGCGGGTGTTCGCGCGGGCGCACATCAGCTCGTAGGCACGTTGAGCCTGCCCGAGCCACCGCATGCAGTGGAAGATCCGACCAGGCCCGAGCCGGTCCTGGGCGACGGCGAAACCCTTGCCGCGCTTACCGAGGAGGTTGGCGGCCGGAACCCGCACGTCGGTGAGCCGAACCTCGTAGTGGTCGCTCGGGTTGTGGCCCATCGTGGGGATGGAGCGGACGATCTCGAATCCGGGCGTGTCGGTCGGCACGATGATCGCGCTGATGCGCTCGTGCCGCGGGCTGGTGTCGGGTTCGGTGCGGGCGAAGACCGAACAGTATCCGGCATCCTGCACTCCGGTGGTGAACCACTTGTGACCGTTGATGACCCAGGTATCACCATCGAGTTCGGCGCGGGTCTCGATGAGGGTGGGATCGGAGCCCGCCGCGTCGGGTTCGGTCAAACCGACGGACGGCAGGAACTCCCCGGCGACCAGCGGCGGGATCCACCGCCGCCGCTGCTCCTCGGTGCCGTGTTCGCGCAGCATCAGGGTGTCCTGCATGGACACCGAACCGACCGCCAATTGGCCGAATTCCGAGCGCCCGATGATCTCGTTGAGGTAGACGAAATCGAGGAACGGGACGCCCCCGCCGCCGACCTCGGCGGGGTGCCCGAGCGCCCACAAGCCGCGTTCCTTGGCACTGTCCCGCAGGTGCGCGAGGGTCGTGCGGGCGTCGTTGTCCTCGTTCGCCAGGACCGGCTCGGCAGGGATGACCACCTCGTCGACGAACGAGCGCATCCGCGTGCACAATTCGGCCAGCGGGACAGTTGATGGGGTGTCGGTCATGTCAGTGCTCCCGGGGGTGGGCGGCCAGTGCGCGCAGGGGCCGGGTGGCGGCGGAGTCGACGTACTCGTCGATGCGGGTGATCCGCTCGTCGGCCACGCGGACGAACAGGCTTGCCGGTACCTCCAGCGGGCCGTGGCCGGGGAGGGTGGCGCGCAGGACGTGCTGCTGGGCGAAGCCGTCCGGCAGCCGGTGGCGGCGGATGTCCTCGTAGCGCATGTTGTCGAGGGTGCGCGAGAGCCAGCGCAGCACGCGCAGGTTCTCGGTCACCGTCTGCTCCTGCCCGTCGTCGTTGTGCCAGATGAGCGCATTCGGCGCGTACAGTTCGGTCAATGTCGCCTCGTCGCCGCGGCTGACGGCGGCGAAGAAGCGATCGGCCAGGTCGTTCATGGGAAAATTGGTCTCCTCCGTGCGGTGATGCCGTCGAGGTGGATCACAGGGTGGTCAATCGGAGGCAGTCGCCGGTACCGGTCGGCCGCCGGCCCTGAGCAGCCCACTACCCAGGGGTGTGTCGAGCAGTTTCCCGGCCAGTCGGGCGGCTGCGAGGGTCTCGTCGAGGTCGATGCCCGTGGTGATGCCGCCGTCCTCGAACATGTAGACCAGTTCCTCGGTGGCGATGTTGCCGCCGGCGCCGGGCGCGAAGGGGCAGCCCCCGAGGCCGCCGACCGAGGCGTCGAAATGGCGGACACCCAGGGTGTAGGCAGCCCAGGCATTGGCCAGGCCCTGACCGCGGGTGTCGTGCAGGTGCAGGCCGAGGTCCATCCCGGGTACGGCGTCGCTGACCCGGGTGAGTACGTCGCCGACCCGCACGGGCGTCGCGGTGCCGACGGTGTCTGCGACCGACAGCGCGTCGGCCCCCGAAAGCACCGCGCGGCGGGCGATCTCGGCCACCCGCTCCGGCGGCGTGGGCCCGTCGAACGGGCAGTCGAAAGCGATCGCGACGATCACCTCGAGCTGGCCGCCGGCCTGGTGGACCAATTCGGCGACGGGTGCGATCAGTGCGATCGACTCCTCGCTGCTGCGACCGACATTGGCACGGCTGTGGCCGTCGGATGCCGACACGACATACTCGAGGCGAGTGAGTCCGGCCGCGACTGCTCGACGAACTCCGCCGAGTCCGGCGACCAGGGCCGAGAACGTCACCTGCGGCCAGCGGTCGAGGTGGGCTGCGACGGCTTCGGCGTCGGCCAATGCCGGAATCGCCCGCGGCGAGACGAACGACGTGACCTCGATTCGCCCCACACCGGTCGCGGCGAGTGCGTCGATCAATTCGAGTTTGGCGGCGGTGGGAATCGGCTTCTCGTTCTGCAGTCCGTCGCGGGGACCGACCTCGCGGATGACGACGCCGGCTGCGGGTGCGGTCACGAGATGGTGCCCTGTGCGCGCAGGCAGGCGAGATGGTCGGCGTCGTAGCCGAGGAGATCGGCGAGCACCTCGTCGGTGTGGGTGCCGGGCCGGCTGGGCCCGCCCCAGCGGACCCCGCCTGCGGTCTCGCTGAGTCGCGGTATCACCCCGACGCCCTTCACGGGTTCCGGGTCGAATCCGTCGTCGTCGGGCCCGACGGACGGATCGACGTGGTCGACGAAGATGTTGCGAGCGTTGAACTGTGGGTCGGCCATCACTTCGGCGACGGTGTTGACCGGTCCCGTGACGACCTCGAACTTGGTCAGCAACTCGATCAAGTCGGCGGCGGGGAAGCCGGCCGCCCACTCTGCGATCAGCGTGTCGAGTTCGTCCTGGTGTTCGCCGCGCGCCGTGTGGGTGGCGTATCGGGCATCGGTCGCCAGGTCGGGTCGGCCCATTGCGGCGGCCAGGCGCGCGAACAGAGTGTCCTGGTTGGCCGCGATGATGATCCACAGCCCGTCCTGGGTCCGGTACAGGTTGGACGGGGCGACGCGGTCGAGGCGAGTCCCGGACGGTTGCCGAATGTGACCCGTCTTGTGATAGTCCGGGACGGTCGACTCCTGGATGGCGAGCGCGGCCTCGGTGAGAGCGGCGTCGACGACCTGCCCGCGCCCGGTGCGCTCGCGCGCGATCAGCGCGGCGAGGACGCCCTGGAATGCGAACATGCCGGCGAGGCTGTCGCCGAGCGAGAGGGCGAGCCGCGGTGGCGCCTGACCGGGAAATCCGTTGAGATGACGCAACCCGCTGATGCCTTCGGCGACCGAGGCGTAGCCGGGACGCGTGGCGTAGGGCCCGGTCTGTCCGTATCCGGAGACCCGGGCCAGGACCAGACGTGGGGAGACCTTCCGGAGGACGTCGTAGCCGAGGCCCCAGCGCTCGAGGGTGCCGGGTCGGAAACTTTCTACGACGACATCGGCCCTGGCGGCGAGGTCGAGAAAGATCCGCCGGCCTGCCTCGGTCCGGAGGTCGAGGTTCACGCACCGCTTGTTGCGGGCGTGAACCGACCAGAAGTACTGGTGACCGCCCTCGGCCTGGCCCCAGTCCCGCAGCGGGTCGGGGCGATCCGGGGCCTCGATCTTGATGACGTCGGCCCCCATGTCGCCGAGGAGACGTCCGCAGTACGGACCGGCGATCAAGGTGCCCAATTCGAGTACCCGGAGGCCGTCGAGTGCTCCCTCCGGGACCTCGATGGGGGCGGACGAGGGCGGCGCATGCGTTGTCATGGTGCTTGCCTTAGGGATCGAGGGATGAATTATTGGGTGCTCACCCGCGGTCCAGTCCGAGTGCGCCGAGGCACATCTGATCGAGGGTGTCGAGAAGGGCTTCCTCGTCGGCCTCATCGCCCTGGATCAACCACAGGTACAGGGTGTGATCGACCATGGCGGCCATGGCACGCGCGGCGAGGACCGGGTCGAGGGTGGCGGTGGCCAGGCCGTCCTGCTGCCACCGCGCGATGGCCCGGGACGTCCGGTCGATCAATTGACGGCGGTGCTCGTGGCGCAGTTCGCGGAACTCGTCGTTGAACGTCGAGACCTGTTCGACGATCGCCATCATCCGGGCGTTCCGCCGGTATGCCTGGTAGTACGAGCGGTTGGAGGCGACCAGCTTCTCGGACGGGGACAGATCGGCATCGGCAGGTTCCCGTCGGTGCACGTCCTCGAACAGTCGGGTGCTCAACTCCCGGAACACCTCTTCCTTCGACTCGAAGTATCGGTAAAAGGTTCCGTACGCGACGTTCGCCTCCTGGGCGATCTGTTCTACGCGTGTGTCGGGGAATCCGACTGTCTCGAACACCTTCTGTGCGGCGTCGAGCAGCGCGTCGCGGGTCTTGCGACCTCGGGCGGTGAGCGTCTCGACCGTTGCCGGCGCCGACGGGGTCGCGGACGGGGTATTGACAGATGACTTGGCCACGGACAAACTATCGCAATAGATGACATGACTGTCAAGTCATTTTTCCGTCATTATCGCGCCTACTTCACCACATCGGAAGGACAGCCATGAGCGCTTCGAACTCGAAGTACGACCTTCGCGGCATCAACCACCTCGCGCTGGTGTGCTCGGACATGCGACGCACCATCGATTTCTACTCGGGCACCCTGGGGATGCCGCTGGTCAAGACCATCGAGTTGCCCGGAAATCTGGGGCAGCACTTCTTCTTCGACTGCGGTAACGGCAACACCATTGCGTTCTTCTGGCTGGCCGACGCCCCCGACGCCGCGCCCGGTCTCGCCGCGCCCAAGGGTCTGCCCGACGAGGGCGAACTCGCCAGTGCGGTGGGATCGATGAACCACGTCGCGTTCGCAGTGCCGCCGCAGCAGTTCGACGAGTACTACTCCCGGTTCCAGGCCGAGGGGATCAAGGTGAGCCGCGTGCTCAACCACGACGACAGTCGCGCCGGCGTGTCGCGCGACGTGCACCAGGGAACCTTCGTGCGTTCGTTCTACTTCCAGGACCCTGACGGTGTTCTGCTCGAATTCGCCTGCTGGACGAGGACCTTCACCGACGCCGATGTGTCGCACGAACCGAAGACCGCCGCCGACCGGCGCGTGCCCGCCGCATACTGAGACCCGACGTCCGAAAGGAATTCACCGTGCCCCGCCTTCGTGAGGTCCCCCGTGCCGAAGTGACCGACGAGAAGATCCTCTTCTTCTACGACCGGCTGTTCGGGCCCGACCGAGATCCTGCCGTCGATCACGGCACCATCCATGCCACTCCCGGCGACTGGTGGACCGTGTTCGCCCAGTCGCCGGACGTGTTCCGGCACGCTGTCCGCGGCTTTTCGCTCTACCGCAACGCCACGGTGGACCCGCTCCTGCGTGAACTGGGGCAGAGCCGGGCCGGGTATGCGCGCGGAAGCCAGTTCGTCTTCTCCCAGCACTGCAAGCAGATGCGCTCTCTCGGAATGGACGAGGAGAAGATTGCGGCCGTCCCGCACTGGCAGATCAGTGACCGTTTCTCCGAACTCGAGCGGGCCGTGCTGGCCTACACCGACAGTCTCGTCTACGACGGCGGCCGGGTGCCGGACGAAGTGTTCGCGGTCCTGAAGGCCAACCTGGCGGACTCCGAGATCCTGCAGCTGACGTACATCACCTGCCTCTACGACATGCACGCGACCATGTGCCGCGCCCTCCGCCTCGAATTCGACGACCGACCCGAACCGGTCGCCGAGGTCGAGATCCCCGCCGGTGTGGAGGTCCGCGATCTCTCCGCCGATCTGTCCGGGTGACCGGCGTCCCGGCCTCTCGCCCAATTTCCGCTCGCGCTGCCGCCGGCAGTCGCTCCTGTACCGTAGTTAGGTAACACTAACGAACTTGAGTTCATTGGAGAGATGCCTGTGGCAAAGCCGACCGCGACACTGACCGTGATCCGGACCGAGTGGCTGACCCCGCACATGGTGCGGGTGATCCTCGGCGACCCGGGATTCGACAGTTTCGTTCCCAACGCCTTCACCGACGCGTACGCGAAACTCGAGTTCGGAAGCCCCGGCGAGCCGGTCCTGCGGACGTACACGATCCGGTCCGTCGACCCCGCGGCACGGGAGGTCGCCATCGACTTCGTGGTGCACGGCGACGCCGGGGTCGCGGGACCGTGGGCGGCGTCCGCGGCGGCAGGTGACGTTCTCCGCCTCCGCGGTCCCGGTGGGGCGTTCGCACCGGACCGCGACGTCGACTGGTACTTGCTCGCGGGCGACGAGACGGCGATCCCCGCGATCTCCGCGGCCGTCGAGAAGCTCGACGCGTCGGCTGTGGGACGAGTGATCATCGAGGTCGCCGGCCCCGAGGACGAAATCGCCTTCGACTCGCCCGCGGGCGTCGACGTCACCTGGATCCACCGCGGTGACACCGCGGACCGGGCCGGCGAGGAGGTGTCGGGGGACAACGCGCCCCTCGTCGCGGCGGTGCGCGACATCAGCTGGCTGCCCGGAACTGTTCAGGTGTTCATCCACGGCGAGGCGCAGGCCGTGATGCACAATCTGCGGTCCTACGTGCGCAAGGAACGCGGCGTTCCGGCGTCGGCGGCGTCGATCTCGGGGTACTGGCGTCGTGGCCGCACCGAGGAGGGCTTCCGGGTGTGGAAGTCCGAGCTCGCCGCGAGCGAGGGTGCCTCCCGTTGACCCGGTGCGGCGGGCGTCACGACGTGTGCGTCCGCCGCGTCAGCACCAGCAACGACGTCATGGCCACGGCTCCGGCGGCGGGGATCGCCACCGCCATCGGCACGGCCGTGTCGGGGCCGGCTATGCCGACGAGCGGTGAGACCACCGCGGCGAGACCGAACTGACCGGCTCCGAGGAGCGCGGACCCGGTACCCGACGCCCGGGTCACCTCACCCTGCGCGAGGGCCGTGGCGTTGCCCATCACGAAACCGATGCTCGACACCGAGACGAACAACGGAACGAGGATCGCCCACCACTGTGGGGAGTCGACGAGCGTCGCGGCGAGCAGCAATACGATGCCGGCGGCGAGGAGCAGCGTCACCCCGAATCCGAGCAGCTGCCGGGCATGGAACGTACCGACGAGTCTGGTGTTGACGATCGCGGCGCCCACCATGCCTGCGGCGTTCGCGGCGAACACCATGGAGAACTGCCCCGGACTGAAACCGAGCACGTTCTGCACGACGAACGGTGACGCGGAGATGTACGAGAAGAGTGCGACGAACCCGAACATGAACGTGAACGCATAGCCGAGGTACACCCGGTTGCCGACCACGTACCGCAGATTGTGGACCAGCGCCGCGAGACCGCCGCCGTGCCGGTGCTCGACGGGAAGCGTCTCCGGGACCAGGATCAGCACTCCGGCGAACATCACGATCCCGGCGACGGTGAGCACCCAGAAGATTCCTCGCCAGCCGACGGGACCGAGCAGGGCGCCACCGAGCAGCGGGGCCACCACCGGCGCGACCCCGCCGATGATCATCATGATGCTGAAGAGCCGGGCGGCGTTGTCGCCACGGGCCCGGTCCGCGATGCAGGCACGGGCGAGCACGATCGCGGCACCGCCGCTGAGCCCCTGGAAAAGTCGTGCAGCGATGAGGATTTCGACGGTGGGGGACAGGGCGCAGGCCATTGCCGCGAGCGTCGTCACCACGGTGGCGCCCATCAGCAGACGCCGTCGTCCGAGGCCGTCGGACAGTGGTCCGACCACGAGCTGGCCGATGCCGAGTCCTGCCATGAACGTGGTCAGAGTCAGCTGAACGCTCGGCGCCGACGTGTTCAGGCTCTCGGTCATCAGGGGCAGACCGGGGAGATACATGTCCGTGGCCAGCGGGGCGATCGCGGACAACAACGCCAGGACACCCAACATCGGGAGGGGGATCGTTCGCTGCACGAAAGAACTCTAGCGGCGCGGGCGCTTGATTTATCTCCCGCACGACGCCGCTGTTGCCACCATGAGCAGCGACCTGCCCGCACCGTTGGAGCTGGTACTGGAGGAGTATGCGCGGCACCTCGCGCTCGAACGCGGCCGGTCGCAGCACACAGTGAAGGCGTACGTCGCGGACGCGAAGTCGCTACTGCAGCACTGGTTGTCGACGTCACCGGAGGCGCACCTCGGCGAACTCGACATCCAGGTGCTGCGGTCCTGGCTCGCCGCCCAGTCCGCGGCGGGCATCGCCCGGACGACGCTCGCCCGGCGGACGTCGTCGGTGCGCAACTTCACAGCCTGGTTGCTGCGGACCCGGCGCATCGCCACCGATCCCGGCGCCCGGCTCGGCGCGGCGAAGGCTCACCGGACGCTGCCGTCGGTACTGCGTCAGTCGCAGGGGGTCGATGTGATGGACGCCGCCGAATCGGGCGCGCACCAGAACGATCCGATGGCACTGCGCGACCCGTCGTCGAGCTGCTCTATGCGACGGGAATCCGGGTGGGCGAGCTGTGCGGCCTCGACCTCGGTTCGGTGGATCGGGAACGTCGCCTCCTACGCGTGATCGGCAAGGGCGACAAGGAGCGCTCGGTGCCGTACGGGAAACCGGCGGCCGACGCGATGGACCTCTGGTTGCACATCGGCCGTCCCACGGTCGCGACGGACAGTTCCGGGCAGGCTCTTCTTCGGGCAAACGGGGAAAGCGGCTGGATCAGCGGCAGGCGCGGACGGTCGTCCACGACGTCCTGTCCGCGGTCCCCGGCGCGCCGAACCTGAGCCCGCACGGGCTGCGTCACACGGTAGCCACCCATCTCCCCGAGGGCGGCGCCGATCTGCGCGTCGTGCAGGAACTGCTCGGACACGCCAGCCTCGCGACCACCCAGCTGTACACCCACGTCTCCGTGGCGAGACTGCGCGCGGTGCACGATCAGGCCCATCCCCGGGCCTGACCGGTTTGGTAGCGTCGCCCCACGAATCTGCCGTTGTTCTGCAGTGTCATTGTTCTGTACTACCGTTGTTCTGCACTGTCCCGGGGGAAATAGTGGATCGCGAAGACGTGACTCGACCGCAGCCGTCCTGGTTGAACGACGGCGGCGCCGCGCCGGCGGATCCGTGGGGGCAGCAGTCGTGGGCCGATCCCGATCCGGAACCGAGCCCGCATCAGGTGACCAACCAGGATCTGGTGGCGGATGCGCTGTTGAAGCGCGCTCGCACGGCGCCGAGTCGAGGGTGGCGACGCGGGCTGCACCGACTCACCGGGGGAACGCTGAATCCGGGTGAGTCGGCAGGCGCGGCGCGTGACGCGGCGCTTCTCGCCCGCATTCGGCAGCCCATCCACGGTGACTACCGGATCGCGTTCCTGTCCTTGAAGGGTGGTGTCGGCAAGACGACGACCACGATCGGGCTGGGATCTACGTTCGCGTCGTTGCGGGGTGACTGCGTGATCGCGGTCGACGCCAACCCCGATTTCGGGACGCTCGCGCAGCGGGTGCCGATCCAGACGCATTCGACCGTCCGCGACCTGATCGCGGCGGAGTCGACGATCCGGCGGTATTCGGATGTGCGCGCGCACACATCGCAGGCGCCGAGCCGCCTCGAGGTGCTTGCGAGCGAGCAGGATCCGGCGATCTCCGAGGCGTTCAGCGAGGACGACTACCGGCGGGTTATCGACATCCTGCAGGTGTACTACAACATCATCCTCACCGACTGTGGCACGGGCATCATGCATTCGGCGATGAACGGCATTCTGCAACTCGCCAATTCGCTCGTGCTGGTGAGTTCGCCGGCGATCGACGGTGCCCGCAGCGCCGCCGCCACGCTGGACTGGTTGCAGCACCACGGGTACGGGCATCTCGTGTCGCGGACCGTGGTCGTGATCAGTGCGGCCCGGCCGGGGTCGAGCATGATCGACATGACGGAACTGACCAACCACTTCCTGCTCCGGTGCCGGGCGGTGAAGGTGGTGCCGTTCGACGAGCATCTCGCCGAGGGGGCGGTGGTCGATCTGGATCTGCTGCGGCCCGAGACCCGGAAGGCATTCGTCGAACTCGCGGCGATGGTGGCGGACGATTTCCCCGAGTCGGCGGGCAGGCATGCCGTAGCGGAATGGCGTTAGCCGCCGCGATCACGATGCCCGACGGGTTCGAGCCGGACCGGTGCCACCCGGACGAGTCCGAGTGGGTCGAGATACTCGCGATCGCGGCGAAGACCCCAGTGCAGGCACGCCGCGACGGGGGAGATGCAGCCCGGGTGACCGGGCTCGAGCGTCCCGAGGACGGTGCCGCGTCCGACGCGTAGACCGGGAGAGACACGGGCGGTCACCGGTTCGTACGTGGTGCGGAGCCCGCCCGGATGGTCGACGGAGACGACGGGTTTGCCCGCCACCGTGCCGGCGAACACCACCACACCGGCCCCCGCCGACAGCACCGCCTCGTCGGGTACCCCACCCAGATCCACGCCGCGGTGGCCGGGTAGCCAGTCGTGCTCCGGATTGTCGAACGGCCGCACGACCCGCGGTCGCGGATGCAGCGGCCAGTCGAAGTCGCCGGTCGGTGCGGCGTCGGCGGGCGGCGCGAGGAGGGTCGCCGCGGTCAGCACGGTGGTGGCCGTGGCCGTCGCCGTGAGCGCCCGCAGGATCGTCCCGAACCTCGTCATGGTTCGACGATCCCGCACGTCCGGGCCGACGAGGGCGGCCGGGAAGAATCTGTGGATCGACGGCGATTCGTCCACAGATTTCGCGAAACCCTTGCCGGAGGGGCCGGGTGTGTGACAGGGCGGTTAGGGCGTACGGGCCCGAGGCCGTACACTGATCGAGCGGTCTGTGTTCGCACAGTCCGACTTCGCGCGTCCGCGCAGTGTACGGATCGTCGGCTGGTCTCGCATTTCGATGTGAGTCCGACGGTTCACGGGCGCCAGGGCGGAACGTCACCGACGTTCGGCATCAACCGGCAATGAAAGAGAGATACACAGCCATGGCTGTCGTAACAATGAAGCAGCTGCTCGACAGCGGCACGCACTTCGGTCACCAGACTCGTCGCTGGAACCCGAAGATGAAGCGGTTCATCTTCACCGACCGCAACGGCATCTACATCATCGACTTGCAGCAGACGCTGACGTACATCGACAAGGCGTACGAATTCGTCAAGGAGACCGTTGCCCACGGCGGCACGGTCCTCTTCGTCGGCACCAAGAAGCAGGCCCAGGAGTCCATCGCGGCCGAGGCCACTCGCGTCGGGATGCCCTACGTCAACCAGCGTTGGCTCGGCGGCATGCTCACCAACTTCAGCACCGTCCACAAGCGTCTTCTCCGCCTCAAGGAGCTCGAGGCAATGGAGCAGACCGGTGGTTTCGAGGGTCGCACCAAGAAGGAAATCCTCATGCTCACGCGTGAGATGACCAAGCTGGACCGCACTCTCGGTGGTATCCGCGACATGGCCAAGGTTCCGTCCGCCGTGTGGGTCGTCGACACCAACAAGGAGCACCTGGCGGTCGCCGAGGCTCGCAAGCTGAACATCCCGGTCATCGCGATCCTGGACACCAACTGCGACCCCGACCTCGTCGACTACCCGATCCCGGGCAACGACGACGCCATCCGTAGCGCAGCCCTGCTCACCAAGGTCGTCGCGTCCGCGGTGGCCGAGGGCGTGCAGGCCCGTGCCGGACTGAGCGCCGACAAGGACGCGAAGCCCGAGGCCGGCGCCGGCGAACCCCTCGCCGAGTGGGAGCAGGAACTGCTCTCGCAGGCAGCGCCCGCAGCAGAGGCCGCTCCCGCAGCAGAGGCCGCTCCCGCAGCTGAGGCAGAGGCGGCTCCGGCTGCCGAGGCCCCCGCAGCAGAGGCACCCTCCACCGAGGCCTGATCCGATGCAAACGGCCCTGACCAGAAATCTTTGGTCAGGGCCGTTTCACGGTCTGCCCGAGTACTACCCTGACTTACGTCCCGACAGACATATGAGGAGGCTCGCTCACCATGGCGAACTACACCGCCGCTGACGTCAAGCGGCTCCGCGAGCTCACCGGCTCCGGAATGATGGCCTGCAAGAACGCTCTCGCTGAGGCCGAGGGTGACTTCGACAAGGCTGTGGAGCAGCTGCGCATCAAGGGCGCCAAGGACGTGGGCAAGCGTGCCGAGCGCACCACGGCCGAGGGCCTGGTCGTCTCCAAGGACGGCGTCCTGCTCGAACTCGACTGCGAGACGGACTTCGTCGCGAAGAACGAGGACTTCCTGAAGCTCGCCGAGTCGATCGTCACGGTCGCCGCGGCAGCGAAGCCCGCCGACGTCGACGCCCTCAAGGCGCTCGAACTCGACGGCAAGACGGTCGACACCGTCATCCAGGAGCAGTCCGCGAAGATCGGCGAGAAGCTGGTCCTCAGCAAGATCGCCTCGTTCGACGGACCGGTCGCGGTCTACCTGCACAAGCGCAGCGCAGACCTGCCGCCCGCCGTCGGCGTCCTCGTCGAATACACCGGTGAGGGTGACGCTGCAGCGGAGGCCGCTCGCGGCGCCGCGATGCAGGTCGCGGCGCTCAAGGCCAAGTACGTCACGCGTGACGAGGTCCCCGAGGACATCGTCGCCAACGAGCGTCACATCGCCGAGGAGACCGCTCGCGCCGAGGGCAAGCCGGAGCAGGCTCTGCCGAAGATCATCGAAGGCCGCGTCAACGGTTACTTCAAGGACGTCGTGCTGACCGAGCAGTCCTCGGTCCAGGACTCCAAGAAGTCCGTCAAGGCAATCCTCGACGAGGCCGGCGTGACCATCAAGCGTTTCGTCCGCTTCGAGGTCGGCGCTTCGAGCTAGTCGTGTGAACCGTATGGCCCCGTCGGACGAGTGCGCTCGCCCGGCGGGGCCTACGTATACCGCCACCATCCTGATGAGGCAGGATGAAGATGGCCGTCTGAATGGCCCGGGTGGGCACTGAGCGCGCTCGGCCGCCGTCGACATCGACGAGTGCTGTGGAACTGAGGAGAGCAATGTCCGAACCTGCCAACGAACGTCCGGGATTCGATCGAGTCCTTCTCAAACTCGGCGGAGAAATGTTCGGTGGTGGCAAGGTCGGCCTCGACCCCGACGTGGTGACCAAGGTCGCTGAGCAGATCGCCGGAGTCGTGCGATCCGGGGTCCAGGTGGCGGTCGTCATCGGTGGCGGCAATTTCTTCCGTGGCGCGGAACTGCAGCAGCGAGGCCTGGACCGCGCGCGTTCCGACTACATGGGCATGCTCGGCACCGTGATGAATTGCCTTGCTCTGCAAGACTTCCTGGAGAAGGAAGGCATCGACAGCCGCGTCCAGACGGCGATCACGATGGGGCAGGTGGCGGAGCCCTACATTCCGCTGCGCGCGCAGCGTCACCTCGAGAAGGGACGCGTCGTGATCTTCGGTGCCGGCATGGGAATGCCGTACTTCTCGACCGATACCACCGCCGCGCAGCGCGCGCTCGAGATCGGCGCCGAGGTGGTGCTGATGGCCAAGGCCGTCGACGGCGTGTTCACCGCCGACCCCAACCTCGACCCGGACGCCACGATGTACACGCAGATCACCCACCGTGAGGTCATCGAACAGGGTTTGAAGGTGGCCGACGCGACCGCGTTCAGCCTGTGTATGGACAACGAGATGCCGATCATGGTGTTCAATCTGCTGACCGAGGGGAATATCGCTCGGGCGGTGTCCGGTGAGAAGATCGGAACGCTCGTCAAGTCATGACACGCGTGCCACGCTCGACACAGGGTTTTCTCGAAACAGAGGCAGTGACGAATCGATGCCAGAACGACATGGAGGAACAGCCGTGATTGATGAAGCTCTCTTCGAAGCCGAGGAGAAGATGGAAAAGGCTGTCACGGTGGCCAAGGACGATCTCGGATCGATCCGCACGGGCCGCGCGAATCCTGGCATGTTCAACCGCATCGGAATCGACTACTACGGCGCGTTCACCCCGATCACCCAGCTCGCGAGTATCAACGTGCCGGAAGCGCGACTCGTCGTCGTCAAGCCGTACGAGGCCTCGCAGCTGAACGCCATCGAGACGGCGATCCGGAACTCCGACCTGGGCGTGAACCCGTCCAACGACGGAAACCTTATCCGCATCTCCGTTCCCCAGCTCACCGAGGAACGCCGCCGCGAACTGGTGAAGCAGGCCAAGTCCAAGGGTGAGGACGCGAAGGTGTCCGTGCGCAACGTGCGCCGCAAGGCGATGGACGAGCTGTCCCGGATCCAGAAGGACGGCGAGGCCGGCGAGGACGAGGTGGGGCGCGCCGAGAAGGAACTCGACAAGACGACCGCCCGGTACGTCGCACAGGTCGACGAGCTGGTGAAGCACAAGGAAGCCGAGTTGCTCGAAGTTTAGTCACGAGACGAGGAGTGGATCGGGGACAGTGACCGTGCCAGCAGAACACGGGACCCCAGGGGGACCCATCTCCGAGGGCGATCCCTCGGGACCGGTCTCCGAGGGGAAGCCCGCGCCGGAGGCGGCCGCGAAGTCGAAGGCCGGGCGAAACCTCCCCGCGGCGATCGGTGTGGGCGTCGGACTCGGCGTCGCGCTCATCCTGATCCTCGTCTACGTGCCCCTGGTGTGGATCGGGGTGGTCGCGGTCGCGATGGCCGTCGCCACGTGGGAGGTGACGAAACGGCTCCGCGAGGCCGGCATCAGCGCCCCCCGGATCCCGCTGCTCGCGGGCGGGCAGGCGATCCTGTGGCTCGGGTGGCCGTTCGGCCCGGTCGGTGTGCTCAGTGCCTTCGCGGGAACGGTGCTGGTCTGCATGGTCTGGCGGCTGTTCGACCACGGGCTGAAGGCGACGCCGCAGAACTTCCTCCAGGACACGGCGATCACCGTGTTCGTGGCGTCGTGGATTCCGTTGCTGGCGTCGTTCGCGGTGCTGATGGTGCTGCAGGATGACGGCGCCGGGCGGGTGCTGTGCCTGATGATCGGTGTGGTCTGCTCCGACGTCGGCGGCTACGCGGCGGGTGTGCTGTTCGGCAAACATCCCATGGTGCCGGCGATCAGCCCCAAGAAGTCGTGGGAAGGGTTCTTCGGTTCGCTGCTCTTCTGTGTCATCGGCAGCCTGCTCACCGTCACCCTGATCCTCGACGAGAACTCGATGATCGGTGTGCTTCTCGGCGTCGTCCTGGTGATCACTGCCACGCTGGGCGACCTCATCGAATCCCAGGTCAAGCGGGAGCTGCGCATCAAGGACATGGGTACGTTGCTGCCCGGCCACGGCGGGATCATGGACCGCCTGGATTCCCTGCTGCCGTCGGCGTTCGTGACGTGGCTGGTGCTCACCGTCCTCGTGTGACCGCCCGGCCGTGACCATCCCCAGCCCGAACATCTGGCACTGGCCGGAGCTGTACGAGATCGAGAATCGTGCCCAGGACATGGACGGGGCGATCTTCCGGCATCTGCGCCGGGTCGTGAACTGGACGGGCGGCACCGTCGCGGACGTGGGCTGCGGTTCCGGGTTCCACCTCCCGGTCTTCGCCGAGTCAGCAGCGACGGTCTACGGAATCGAGCCGCATCCGCCGCTGCTGGACCGTGCCCGCGCACGGGTGGAGACGTTGCCGAACGTCCGCGTGCTCGACGGCTCGGCCGAGGGCATACCCCTCGGTGACGCGAGCGTGGACGTCGTGCACGCGCGGACCGCGTACTTCTTCGGTCCCGGTTGCGGCCGTGGAATCCGTGAGGCCATGCGCGTCCTGCGCCCGGGCGGCGCGCTCGTCGTGGTCGATCTCGATGCGACGGCCCACCCGTACGGCGAGTGGATGCGCGCCGATTTGCCGCAGTATCACCCGCCGTCCGTCGAGGCATTCTTCACCGCGCAGGGGTTCGATCTGGTGCGCGTGGAGACGCGATGGCTCTTCCCCGACCGGGAATCACTGCGCGGGGTCCTCGGTATCGAGTTCAGCAGGAAGACCGCGTCGGCGGCGTTCGCGCAGACTCCCGGCGTTGCCCTCGACGTGCGCTACCGCGTCCACGTCCGCCGAAAGCCCGCCGGTCTCGAGATCGTCTGACGCGCTGCTACTGCCGCGGCGCGATGTGGAAGAGCTTCGCGAGCGCGTTGATCTTCTTGGCCTTCGCCAGCTTGGGGAGGTCGCTGCCGTCCCGCACCCGCGAGCCGTCCTCGCCCAGGTCGGCGATCACGTCCCGCGCCCATTCCGCCTCGGCAGGGGACGGGCTCAGGGCGTCATTGACCGGGGCCGTCTGCGCGATGGTCATGCACAGCTTGCCGCTCATCCCCATCGACAGGGTGAGCGCCGACGCGCGGACCAGGGCGTCGACGTCGGTGCCGAGAGTGGGCCCGTCGATCGGCGGTGCGATCCGGGCGGCCCGGCTGGCGACCGTCAGCCGCGCACGGGGATAGGCCATCGCCAGCGGCGAATCGTCCATCCCGGTGTCACGGCGGAAGTCGCCGCTGCCGAATGCGAGCCGGAACGTGGCCTCGGTCCGGGCGATCTCCGGCGCGGCCTCGAGCCCGACCGCGGACTCGACGAGGGCGAGCACCTTGGTGCCGTCGGGGAGTCGTTCGGCCGTGGCGTCGACCTGCATCCCGCTCTCGGTCTTGGCGAGCATGACGCCTTCGAGACCCGGAACTCCGTTCAGGGCGGCCAGGTCCTCGGCCCAGTAGGGCGTGGTGGCGTCGTTGATCCGCACCCACGCGCGGCGGTTCTCGCCGAGCCAGGCGACGACGTCGGCCCGGGCCCGGGGTTTGCGGTCGGGAGTCACGGCGTCCTCGAGGTCGAGAATCACCGCGTCGGCGGCGCTCACATGCGCCGCCTCGAATCCCTCGGGCTTGCCGGCGGGAACCAGCAGCCAGGATCGTGCTTGCTCAGCCGCGATACGCGGTGCCACAGTCGTCTCCATGTCGGCCTTCACAGTCGTGCCGTTCCGGTGATATCCACGACATCGATTCTGCTCGCTCGGTGTCCACGCAATCCACTTGCGTAACTATTGTTCAGTTAGAAATTACTGTTCAGACGCCGCTGACGGTTGGCCGCCCGCCGGATCTGGAGGATGCGGACACCGCCCGCCAGGGCCATGATCACCGCGCCCGCGATGGCCGCGAACAGCAGCGTGACGCCCAGCGGGAGGGTGAAATCCCAGGCGAACAGTTCGAGGGTCACGCTGTCGAGGTTCTGCAGGATGAACACGAGAAGCAGTACCAGGACGATGATTCCGATCACCAGGCCGGTCCACGTGGCGCCCACCCGCGTGTGCTTGATCCCCTTGCGGCGGGCCACGTCGGGATGCTCGGTTCCCGCGGGCACGGTGTCGGGGTGCGCCGGATCGGTGGGCCCCGGCCCGGTACCGGGACCACGGCCGGCCGGGACGTCCGGGGGGAAGTTCGAGGAGTCGTCCGGTGTTGTCGACATGAGTTGATCTTCACC
The DNA here is from genome assembly GCF_014256275.1 of Rhodococcus sp. 4CII. Taxonomy (NCBI): domain Bacteria; kingdom Bacillati; phylum Actinomycetota; class Actinomycetes; order Mycobacteriales; family Nocardiaceae; genus Rhodococcus; species Rhodococcus sp. 4CII. The sequence goes on along the minus strand of NZ_JACCFE010000002.1, from coordinate 641,573 downwards.
CACCTGGGCGGGTTCCGCAGGCGCATCGGGCGGCGAGACAACGTCGATCAGGCATCCGCACGACAACGACCCCCGAATCAATGGGACAATGGAGAAACTATGGCTGTCTCGCTTCCCCTCGTTTTCACCGCGCCCCGGCGTGGGATGCCCCCTCGGCATCTCGCGGACCTCGACTCCACCGAGCGGCGGGAGGCCGTCAAGGAGCTGGGTCTGCCCGGCTTCCGTGCCGACCAGCTGGCCCGGCAGTACTACGCGCGGCTCGAGGCGGATCCGGAGAAGATGACCGATCTCCCCGCCGCCGTGCGCGAGCAGGTGGGGTCCGCGCTCTTCCCGACGCTGCTGACCCCCGTCAAGCATCTCGCGTGCGACAACGGCGACACCCGGAAGACGCTCTGGAAGGCGAACGACGGAACGCTGCTCGAAAGCGTTCTGATGCGCTACCCGGACCGCGCCACGCTGTGTATCTCCAGTCAGGCGGGGTGCGGTATGGCGTGCCCGTTCTGCGCGACCGGTCAGGGCGGGCTGCAGCGCAACCTGTCGACCGCCGAGATCGTCGACCAGGTGCGTGCCGCCGCGGCCGCACTCCGAGACGGCGACGTCCACGGCGGTCCGGGCCGATTGTCGAACGTGGTGTTCATGGGCATGGGGGAGCCGCTCGCCAACTACAAGCGGGTGGTGGCAGCCGTACGCCGCATCACCTCGCCGGCCCCTGACGGACTCGGGTTGTCGCAACGCTCGGTGACGGTGTCGACGGTGGGTCTGGCCCCCGCGATCCGCAAGCTCGCCGACGAAGACCTCAGCGTGACGCTCGCAGTGTCGCTGCACACGCCGGACGACGAACTGCGCGACACCCTGGTCCCGGTGAACAACCGCTGGTCCGTGGCGGAGGTCCTCGACGCCGCCCGCTACTACGCGGACAAGTCCGGACGCCGGGTGTCGATCGAGTACGCGCTGATCCGGGACGTCAACGATCAGCCGTGGCGCGCCGACCTGCTGGGCAAGAAACTCCGCAAGGCCCTCGGCCCGCTGGTGCACGTGAACTTGATCCCGCTGAATCCCACCCCGGGCAGCGAGTGGGACGCGAGCCCGAAGCCGGTCGAGAAGGAATTCGTCCGGCGCGTGCTGGCGCAGGGGGTCTCCTGCACCGTGCGGGACACCCGCGGCCAGGAGATCGCCGCCGCCTGCGGCCAGCTCGCCGCCGAGAACTGAGCTCGCGCACTCGCCGGAAACGACGAACCCCTCGCCCCGGGAATCGGGACGAGGGGTTGTCGTGGTTCGGGTGTTACCGCGGCTTGCGCCGCAGGACGATGTCGCGCACGAGGATCACGACCATCAGGGCCGCGCAGCCGAACAGCCACAGGTCCTCGACCTTGCCGGTGTGGTTACCGATCATCATGAGCAGCAGGAACACGGCGAAGAACCATCCGAAGAAGCGGAACGTCTTGGGCGCCTCACCGCTCCAGCCCCACGCGGCCGACGGGACCTCCGCGGTGTCGATGTGTGCGGCCACGATGGGGTCGCTGGACGAGGGCTCCAACTGGGTACCGGCCACGATCGATCCTCCTGCAGATTCGGTTGCGCTACTCGACATATCGTGACATACGACTGCCCGTCGTATGTAGTGGGGCCATCCGTGGCGGGCGGTCCGCTGTGCATCAGGAACAATGGGTGGGTGGATGAAAACAGGCCCACTCGCGTCCTGCTGCTCGGCAGCACAGGTTCGATCGGCACCCAGGCGTTGGAGGTGGTGGCCGCCAACCCGGACAAGTTCACGGTGGTTGGTCTCGCGGCGGGCGGCGGAAACGCCGACCTGCTGGCGCAGCAGATCCGGGAGACGGGGGTGTCGTCCGTCGCGGTCGCGGATCCGCGGGCTGCGGTGACGCTGGATCTGCCGGGGGTGTTGAGCGGTCCCGACGCGGTCACCGAGCTGGTCCGCACCACGGAAGCGGACGTCGTGCTCAACGCTCTCGTCGGGTCGCTGGGACTCGAGCCGACGCTGGCCGCGCTCGAGTCCGGTGCCCGGCTCGCGCTCGCCAACAAGGAGTCGCTCGTCGCCGGCGGGCCGCTCGTGACCGCCGCCGCGGCTCCGGGCCAGATCGTGCCGGTCGACTCCGAGCACTCCGCGCTGGCCCAGTGTCTGCGCGGCGGCGGCGCGGACGAGGTGGACCGGCTGGTCCTCACCGCCTCGGGCGGCCCGTTCCGCGGGTGGACGACCGACCGGCTCGACTCGGTGACACCGGAGCAGGCGGGCGCCCACCCCACGTGGTCGATGGGACCGATGAACACGCTGAACTCCGCGACACTCGTCAACAAGGGGCTCGAGCTGATCGAGACGCACCTGCTGTTCGGCGTCGACTACGACCGGATCGACGTCACCGTTCACCCCCAGTCGATCGTGCATTCCATGGTGACGTTCACCGACGGCTCGACGCTGGCGCAGGCCAGCCCGCCCGACATGAAACTTCCGATCGCCCTCGCCCTCGGCTGGCCGCACCGCGTCGCGGGCGCGGCTCCGGCCTGCGACTTCAGCACGGCGTCCACCTGGGAGTTCGAGCCACTCGACACGACGGTGTTCCCCGCAGTGGACCTCGCCCGGGAGGCCGGGAAACGTGGCGGATGCCTCACCGCCGTCTACAACGCTGCCAACGAGGTCGCGGCTCAGGCATTCTTGGACGGGATCATCCGGTTCCCGCGCATCGTCCGCACCGTCGCCTCCGTGCTGTCCGAGGCGGACGAGTGGGCGGCGCCACCCGCTACCGTGGAAGACGTACTGGCCGCCGACGGCTGGGCACGTGAGCGAGCACGACAGCTCGTGAAGCAGGAAGGCTAGAACTGCATGGTGTTCGCAGTGGGCGTTGTTCTCTTCGCCCTCGGGATCGCGCTGTCGATCGCGCTTCACGAAGCGGGTCACATGTGGGTGGCGCAGGCCACCGGCATGAAGGTCCGCCGGTACTTCATCGGTTTCGGACCCAAGATCTTCTCGTTCCGCCGCGGTGAGACCGAATACGGGCTCAAGGCGCTGCCCCTCGGCGGCTTCTGCGACATCGCCGGCATGACGGCGCTGGACGAGCTCGAACCGGACGAAGAAGACCGAGCGATGTACAAGAAGCCGACGTGGAAGCGCCTTGCGGTGATGTCCGGCGGCATCGGCATGAACTTCGTCCTCGGACTCGTCCTGGTCTACGTCCTCGCCGTCGGGTGGGGACTGCCCGACCTCAATCGGTCCACCGACGCGGTGGTCGGGTCGGTGGGGTGCGCCGCGCCGAGCCAGGGCCCCGGTCCCGATTTCGCGCTGTCCGAGTGCACCGGTCCCGGTCCCGCCGAGCAGGCGGGGATCCGCACCGGCGACGTCATCACCGCGGTCGACGGCAAGGACACCGCCACGTTCGCCGACGTGGCCGCCGCCACGCGCTCACTGTCCGGTCCGGTCGACTTCACGATCGAACGCGACGGTGAGGAGCAGACGATCGTCGTGCCGGTCCAGCAGGTGCAGCGCTGGGTCCAGGAGAAGGGGGAGGCCGAACCCCACGAGGCGACGGTCGGCGCCATCGGCATCGGTGCGACCCCGAGCGTCGTCGAGCACTCGGCCCTGTCGGCGGTGCCCGCCTCGTTCGAGTTCACCGGCGACATGTTCGTGATGACCGCCGAGCGGCTGGTGCAGATGCCGAGCAAGGCCGTCGACCTGTGGCACGCCGTGACCGGCGGCGAACGCGACCCCGAGACACCCATCTCGGTGTACGGCGCGAGCGTCATCGGCGGGCAGATCGCCGAACAGGGCATCTGGGAAGCGTTCGTGCTGCTGCTCGCGAGCCTGAACTTCTTCCTCGGAATGTTCAACATCCTGCCGCTGCTGCCGCTCGACGGCGGACACATGGCGGTCACCCTCTACGAGCGGGTCCGGGACTGGTTCCGCGCCAGGCGCGGCCTGCCCGGCGGCGGACCCGTCGACTACATCAAGCTGCTGCCCGTCACCTATGTGGTGATCGTCATCGGCGGCGCGTACATGCTCCTCACCCTCACCGCCGACATCGTCAACCCGATCAAGCTCTTCCAGTGATCGCTAAACTCGGTCTCGAAGCTACGAAAGAAGGCACCCACGTGACCAGCCCTGTCGGATTGGGAATGCCCGAAGGCCCGGCCGCCGTTCTCGCACCTCGTCGCAAGACCCGCCAGCTGCAGGTCGGAACGGTCGGTGTCGGCAGCGACTTCCCGGTATCCGTGCAGTCGATGTGCACCACCAAGACCCACGACGTCAACGCCACCCTGCAGCAGATCGCCGAACTCACGGCGTCCGGCTGCGACATCGTCCGCGTCGCCTGCCCTCGGCAGGAGGACGCCGACGCACTCGCGACCATCGCGACGAAGAGCCAAATTCCGGTCATCGCCGACATCCACTTCCAGCCCCGGTACATCTTCGCCGCCATCGAGGCGGGCTGCGCGGCCGTCCGCGTGAACCCCGGCAACATCAAGGAGTTCGACGGACGCGTCAAGGAGGTCGCGAAAGCGGCAGGCGACGCAGGCATCCCGATCCGCATCGGCGTCAACGCCGGTTCCCTCGACCCGCGGCTGATGCAGAAGTACGGCAAGGCGACCCCGGAGGCGCTCGTCGAGTCCGCGCTGTGGGAGGCGGGCCTGTTCGAGGAACACGGATTCGGCGACATCAAGATCTCCGTGAAGCACAACGACCCGGTGATCATGGTCGAGGCCTACCGGCAGCTCGCCGCGAAATGCGACTACCCACTGCATCTCGGCGTGACCGAGGCCGGTCCCGCGTTCCAGGGCACCATCAAGTCGGCGGTGGCGTTCGGCGCCCTGCTCGCGGAGGGCATCGGCGACACCATCCGCGTGTCGCTGTCCGCGCCCCCCGCCGAGGAGATCAAGGTCGGCACGCAGATCCTGCAGTCGCTGAACCTGCGTCCCCGCAAGCTCGAGATCGTGTCCTGCCCGTCGTGCGGGCGCGCCCAGGTCGACGTGTACACCCTCGCCGACGAGGTCACCGCCGGACTCGAGGGGATGGAGATCCCGCTGCGCGTCGCCGTCATGGGGTGCGTCGTCAACGGTCCCGGTGAGGCCCGCGAAGCCGACCTGGGGGTCGCCTCCGGCAACGGCAAGGGTCAGATCTTCGTCAAGGGCAAGGTCATCAAGACCGTGCCGGAAGCGCAGATCGTCGAAACCCTGATCGAGGAAGCGATGCGGATCGCGGAGGAGATGGAGGGCGATTCGACGTCCGGATCACCCGTCGTGACGGTCAGCTGACCCGGCACCGGCAGCGGGCAGCGAAACGACTCCCGTTTCCGGCGAGTTCGTGGCAATCTGGTGGGCAGGTCCACTAGCTGACAAGGTTGGGTAGATGCTCAAGCTCCTCGGTGCCAAACAGTTGAGCAGTCGGGACGCGGCACACGTGCTCCGCGTTCTCGACGCCGATCCTGTCGCCGCCTGCATGGTCGCCGCTCGTGTCGAAGAGGGCGGCGTCGACCCCCGGATGATCCACGGAGAGTTGTGGAGTCGGGGCGGGCCGCTCGAATCGTTGTGTTTCTCGGGTGCGAATTTCGTGCCACTCCGCGGCAGCATCGACGACATGCGGGCGTTCGCCGACCGGGCCTGCCGCACGCCGCGCATGTGCTCGTCGCTGGTCGGCCGAGCCGAGTTGACGCTGCCGCTGTGGGAGATGCTCGAGATGGACTGGGGGCCGGCCCGCGAGGTGCGGCCCGACCAGCCGTTACTGGCGCTGGCGAGTACACCGCAATGCCGCCCGGATCCGTTGGTGCGTCAGGTGCGAATGCACGAACTCGAGCAGTACCTGCCCGCCGCGGTCGCGATGTTCATCGAAGAGGTCGGCATCGATCCCCGGGCCAACGACGGGGGTCGGGGCTACCGCCGCCGCGTCGCCAACCTGATCGCCGCAGGCCGGGCGTGGGCGCGATTCGACGACGGTCAGGTGGTGTTCAAGGCCGAGGTGGGATCGGTGTCGTCCCGGGTCGGCCAGATCCAGGGAGTCTGGGTGCATCCGATGTACCGCGGGCACGGCTTCGGGGCCGCGGGCACCGCGACGGTCGCGGAGGCCGTCATCGCCGAAGGCCGCATCGCCAGCCTCTACGTCAACAGCTTCAACACCGTGGCCCGCAGCGCGTATGCACGCATCGGCTTCAGCCAGGTCGCGACGTTCGCCACAATTCTCCTGGACTGACTCGCTGGCCGCCTACCGTGCCGGCGGTGTCTGCCGACATAACATGGGCGGCGATGAACCTGCGGCCACATCCTCGCTTCCGCGTCCTCCAGTCGATCGCCCTCTGCGGCGCCACTGTGCTGACGATAGGTTTGACGGCGTGCACGCCGAGACCGGACGGTCCGGAACCGGCCGCGCAGGCGTTCCTCACCGCCTTCGCCGAGCAGGATTCGGAAGAGGCCGCCAATCTGTCGGATCGTCCCGACGCCGCACGCCAGACCCTCGAATCGGCATGGACGTCGCTTCAGGCCGAATCTCTCGACGCCCGGACGACGGACGTGCACGTCAGCGGTGACACGGCCACGGTCGGGTATACCTACGAATGGCATCTGCCGAAGAATCGGGTGTGGACGTACTCGGGTGAACTCCAGATGGGGCGGCGCGGCGGCGACTGGGCCGTGCGCTGGAGTTCCACCAATGTCCATCCGCGACTGGGCGACCGGCAGACGATGTCGTTGCGTTCCACCGCCGCCCCCCGGGCACGGGTCAACGAGCATTCCGGGTCGGACGTCCTCGTGCCCGGAGTGGTCTACCGCGTGAAGTTCGATGCGGCGCAGTCGGGCAACGTGATCGGCAGCGCCCAGGCCCTCGCCTCGGCGCTCGCCGTGTTCGACAACACCCTCACGGCGCAATCGATCGCCGAATCCGCGACGGCCGTCAAGGGCGACTATCTGGTGACCCGGCTTCGGTCGGACGACTACGAACAGGTCGCCGGCGTCCTCGCCGCCGTGCCCGGTGTGACGGTGTCCGACGAAGCGGATCTCGTAGCAACCGACCGGAACTTCGCCCCCGATCTGGTGGGCCAGGTGAAGAAGACCGTGATCGACGAGGTCGACGGCAAGGCCGGGTGGAGCGTCGTCACCGTCAACCAGAACGGTGTCGATACGGACGTGCTCACCGAGACCGCGCCGCAGACGTCCCCGTCCTTCTCGATCAGCCTCGACCGTCCCATTCAGATCGCGGCGCAGAATGCGGTCAACGCCCGCACCGACCAGACGATGATGGTCGTCATCCAGCCGTCGACCGGCGACGTCCTCGCCGTTGCCCAGAATAAGGCGGCGGACAGGGACGGTCCGGTGGCCCTCACCGGCCTGTACCCGCCCGGTTCGACGTTCAAGATCATCACCGCCGGTGCCGCGATCTCCTCGGGCCTCGCGACCCCCGACACGATGGTGCCGTGCCCCGGTCGCATCGAGATCGGCGAGCGCAGCGTCCCGAACTACAACGAGTTCGCGCTCGGCACCGTGCCGATGGCCACGGCATTCGCCCGCTCGTGCAACACGTCGTTCGCGAAACTCGCCAGCGAGATGCGGCCCGACGCACTGACCGTCGCGGCGTCGCAGTACGGAATCGGCCCCGATTACGACGTGGTGGGCCTGCCCACGGACTCGGGTTCGGTGCCGCCCGCCGACGATCTGGTGCAACGGACGGAGGACGGGTTCGGTCAGGGCAAGGTGGTGGTCAGCCCGTTCGGGATGGCGTTGGCCGCCGCGACCATCGCCCACGGTTCGACGCCCGTCCCCCGGTTGATCGCCGGGCGGGAGACCACGATCGACGGGGACCGTCCGCAGATCAGCCCGGAGATGGTCGACGGACTGCGCGGCATGATGCGTCTCGTGGTGACCAGCGGAACGGCCGAGCGGATCGAGGATCAGGGCGAGGTGTACGGCAAGACGGGCGAGGCCGAGGTCGAGGGCGGCTCGCACGCCTGGTTCGTCGGCTACCGCGGCGACCTCGCGTTCGCGACGCTCGTGGTGCGCGGCGGCAGTTCCGACAACGCCGTCGCCGTCACCCGCGACATGTTCGCCGCGCTGCCCGAGGGGTACTGACACCGGCCGCTGTCCACCGATCGGGGGACGCGGAATTCATCCTGTTCCAGGGCTGATCGGCGGACAGACGCCGCCGTCGGCACGGTCCATAGTTGGTTGCAGACGGAAGAACCCGCTCGGGCGGGATCGAAAAGCCAACGTGGACAGGAAGTCAGACCATGACCATCAGTGCAGACGTGATGACCATCAGTGCAGACGTGAACTGCGCGGAGACATCGACCGGCGCGCGGCGGGTGTTGTTCGTCGGGAATCCGGGCGCCGGCACCGAGCGGACGCAGTGGGCTGTGTTGCGGCAGTGGGCTTCCGACCGCGGTATGGAATCGATCAGTCAATGTGAGGGCGACGTCGTCTGCGCGATCGCGACCGAGGACGTTCTGGACGGACTCTGCACGCCATCGGATGCGATGGCGATGCAGCTGGCGCGGGCTCGAGGGGTGCCCTGCGTCGGCGTTCGCGACGCACATCTTCTGGAGGCGGCGATCTGACATGGCCTTCGAGATCGTCGAACGCGGCGAGACCCTGGTGGCCGGTCTGCCCGTCCGAAGTCCCCAGCGTGCGCTGGGCAAACTGAGCGACCCGCGCCTCGACCGGGCGTGGACGAGGGTCCTGCATCACGAGGTCGGCGGACCGCTGGCATCCACCTACATCGATTTCGCGCCCGACGTCGAGTCGTACTACACCCAGATCGTCGGGTACCAGTGCGTGAGCGTGGAGGACGCGACGCGGGGTCACGTCATTTCGCGGATCCCGCCCGGCACGTACGCCAAGTTCTCCTCGCGGGGAATGTTTCCCGATGTGATGTTGCGGCTGTGGGCGCAGGTGAGCGAGGCGGAGTCGAACGGTGACATCGAGCGGGCGTACACCGGCGACCTCGAGGCGTATCCGCACGCCTACGCCGTGGATCTGTACATTCCGATTCTCGTGGACGAGCCCCGCGGTCCGTCGAGCGCATCAGGTGAGAAGAAATGATCGAGATAGTGAAAAGGCAAGCCGAATCGTTTGTGGGCCTGACCATTCCGGAGGGAAAGCCCGGCCGCCCCGGACCGGGCCGGGAACTCGTCGACTACACGGTGGAGCGGATCAGGGATCGGGGGATCTCCGAGGTCCTCGTCGTATACGCGGCATCTCCGCCGCCGCGGACGTTCACCGTGGTAGTCGGGTACCCGTGCGATTCGACCGACAAGATGGAACCGGGCGACGTCCTGGTGCGGGTGGGGGCCGGCTACTTCGCGCGATTTCGCTGCGACGACGAAACGGAACCGGACGCGCTCGCCGAGACCTGGAGCGTCGCCGACGACGCGGCGGCCCGCGGCCGGATCGAACGCGGTTTCACCGAGGACCTCGAGGTGCACCATCCGGACGGATCGGCCGAGCTCTTCCTCTCGCTCCGCTGACCGGCGCCCGACCTCGGCGCACGGAGTGACGAGAAGGCCGCACGTGAGGGCGCCGATGATCGGCAGATGGTGGGCACGCGGAAATGCTTGTGCTCCACCGGCTGCCAGCGCAGAACGAGCACGGTGATGTTGACGGCTGGTGAACACGCACAGCAGCAACGCGGTCGTGCCGCTGAGTTCCGGGACCTCGCCGACGAAAGTGTTGAGCTCGACCGCGAGCAGCGTCGTGAAGACGATGGCCACGTACGGCGTGCGGCGCCTGGAGTGCACCTTGCCGAGCGGGGAGGTAGCACGCCCTCGCGGCTCATCCCGTACGGCAGCCGGCTCGCCGTCAGCATGTTGATCAACGCCGTGTTTGGCAACGGCGAACATGGTGATGAACGCGAAGATGCCGATCGGGAATCCGGGCGCCCCCGCCTGAACGACGTTCAGCAGCGGAGTGTCGCCCTCGCCCAGTTCGACCACCGGCACCAGCGCGATCGCGGTGATCGACACGAAGACGTAGATGGCTTCCGTGATGATCAGCCCCATCAACAGGACCTTGGGGAAGATGCGGCTCGGTTACCATCGCGAAGAAGGCCAGGGCTGTGCCGGCGATCACCGCGCCGAGCGCCGACCCGTCGCCGGTGTCGAACGTGGTCACCCGGGAGAAGTCGCCGTCACCCACCCTGAGGGCCCACAGGCCGATTTGGCCACCTTGCCGGTGAGGGCGTAGATCCCGGTGCCCAGGATGTCGCCGACGATGAACAACAGGAGCAGTCCCGGGCCCATCACCCGCTCGAGGCTCGGCTGTCCGGGCGAATTCGAACCAGCTGCGTTCGAATTCGTGGCGTCCGCCGTCGATCCCATGACCACCGCCTTTCGCTACCGCCTGCGTCCCTCGTTCGAGAGGACGGTAATCGCTAGGGGAGCAGCCCGAGCCTGCGCGCGGTGACCACCGCCTCGTGCCGCGACCGTGCGTCGAGCTTGCTCATGGCACTGCGCAGGTAGCTCTTCACCGTCTCGGGTCCCACCGAGAGACGTTGGGCTGCTTCGCTATTGGTGCACCCGAGAGCGACGTGCGACAGGACGTCGATCTCGCGCGGAGTGAGGTGGACGGCGGGATCGTCGTCCGCGCCGTCGGCTGTCGGCCGTAAGATTCCGGCCAGCCGTTGCGACAACCCGCGGAGGCGGGCCTGCAACGAGGAATCGGCGACGGTCTGCGCGACGCTACGCAACTCCGCGTGGATGTCGCGGAGTTCCTCGGACGTGGCACCCCCGGCGGCGTTCACATCGAGTGTCTGCATCATCTCGAGGCGGCGATCGACCTCGTCGCGGATGGCGATCTCGGTGCCGAGCCGCCGCGACGCCGCGACGACGATGTCCGCGGTGCGGTCGCCGATCGGCGCGCAATCGCGGATGGCGGCGTACAGCACCGCGCGCGAAGTGCCTCGCACCATGACGGGCACCGCGAGGATCGACCGCAGTCCTTCGCTGAGGACGGGCCGATCGTAATGGTGCGTGATGGACGAGGAGTTGCCGTAGTCGTGAACCGAGGCGGGTGCGCGCTGGGCGACCACCCGGCCGCCCAGTCCGGAGAGCGAGGGGATGGCCAGACCCTTGAGATTGTTGGTGCGGGTGCCGACGAACTCGCTGAGGTGCAGGGTGTCGTTCTGGACCTCACCACCGAAGAGGACCGGCGCGATGCCGTGAGCTGCGATGGTGCGCAGCTCGCCACGCAGTGCGTCCCCGTCCCGAGGGCGCAGCAGCGACGGTGCACGAGCAACCAAGTCGTCACCCCTTTCCGGGGGTAGTCACGGCGGTCTGTGAGCTAGATCATAACCGTAGTGAGTTCGGGCGACGGCCCGACCTCTTTACCTGGCCATGAGAACACGAGGAGTACCGCATGACCACCGATCCCGCCGCACGCGTGCGTGAACTGCTGGACCAGTACGACACGCCGACGGCGTCCGCCGCGGAACTGCTGTGTGATCGTCACCCCGCCGACGACGTGGCGTTCACCGTCGTCGAATCCGACCTGTCGTCGACGGACCTCACCTACGGCTACCTGCGCGAGCAGTCGACGCGGTTCGCCGCCGCACTCGCGGACCTCGGGGTGGAGCCGGGTGACCACGTCGCGACGCTGATGGGGAAGTCGGCCGAACTCGTCGTCGCACTGCTCGGCATCTGGCGGCGGGGTGCCGTCCACGTGCCCCTGTTCACCGCGTTCGCACCGCCCGCGGTCGCGTTCCGGCTGGGTGCGAGCGGAGCGAAGGTCGTCGTCTCCGATGCCAACCAGCTCGACAAGCTGGCCCCCGGGGACGACATTCCCGCGGATGCGCCCTGGCAGGTGGTGGTCGTGGGCGGAGCCGGCTCCGAGGCACTCGACTTCGCGACGCTCGTGGAGTCGCACGACGCCGCGGACCCGACGGGTGCGGCCGTCACGGTGGGCGGCGACGGACCCATCGTCCAGTTGTTCACCAGCGGCACAACCGGCACCCCGAAGGGTGTGCCGGTGCGGCTGCGCGCCCTCGCGTCGTTCCATGCGTACCTGGAGTTCGGGCTGGACGTCCGCAAGGACGACGTCTTCTGGAACGCCGCCGACCCCGGGTGGGCGTACGGGCTCTACTACGCGCTGCTCGGACCGATGGCGGCCGGCACCCGCAGCATCCTCCTGCACTCCGGGTTCTCCGCGCCCCTCACGTGGCAGGTGATGGAGCGGTTCGGCGTCACCAACTTCGCCGCCGCACCCACCGTCTACCGCAGCCTTCGTGCCGACCCCACGCCGATTCCCGACACGGTGAAGCTGCGCCGCGCGTCGTCGGCCGGCGAACCGCTCACCCCCGATGTGATCTCGTGGTCGAAGGCCAACCTGAACGTCCTCGTCCGGGACCACTACGGCCAGACCGAGCACGGCATGTTCATCTCCAACGCGTGGGCCGACGGCCTGCAGGAGGAGGTCCGCGAAGGGTCCATGGGCAAGCCGCTACCGGGCTGGGCGTGCGCCGTACTCGAGGACGACTCCGACGCCGTCGCCCCGCCGCGGACCCCGGGCCGGGTGGCCATCGACACCCACAACAGTCCGCTGATGTGGTTCACCGGTTACGTCGACGCCCCTGAGAAGACCGCGCAGCGGTTCACAGCCGACGGTCGGTGGTACCTCACCGGCGACGCCGGGCAGACCGACGAGGACGGCTTCTACTTCTTCTCAGCCCGCGACGACGACGTCATCATCATGGCCGGCTACCGGATCGGACCCTTCGACGTGGAGAGTGTGCTGGTGATGCACGACCACGTCGTCGAGGCCGCAGTCGTGGGGATGCCCGACGAACTGCGCGGCGAGGTGCTCGAGGCCTTCGTCGTCCTGCGTGAGGGCGTGGACGGGACCGGCGAACTGGAGGCCGAACTGCAGACCCTGGTGAAGAAGAAGTTCGCGGCGCACGCCTATCCGCGGACCGTGCACTTCGTCCCCAGCCTGCCGAAGACTCCCAGCGGCAAGGTGCAGCGGTACCTGCTTCGCCAGCGGTAGGCGGCTCCGCCGCCCGTGCGCCTTTTTGGTAGCGGGAACAACCAGAAAGGCGCACGGGCGCGTCAGCGCCTCCGGAGGCGGCCGACGACCAATAGTGCGAGGAGCGTGACCGCCAGCAGCAGGGTGGTATCAGCGTCGGCGAGGAACACCTGCCCGCGGTGGGTCCGAAGATGCTCACCGGCAACGTCTTCCAGGTGGCGGGATAGACCATCACGGTGGCACCCAGTTCGCCCATCGACAGCGCGATCGACAGTGCGGCGGCCGCCCCGAGGAACGGGCGCTCGTTGAACGTGATCAGCAGCCCCAGACCGATGGCCAGCGACGGGACGGCGATCGGCAGGTGGAACACCGCGTCGGTCGCACGCTGCAACCACGCCGGCGCAGCCCGCGCCGCCAGTGCCGCCCACGTCCCGACGGCGAGCGTGAGTGCACCCGCGATGAATGCGGTCTGCATGCTGGCAACTGTTGATGGATAACCGAATGCTAGATCTTACTATCTGTTGGTATCGCATGTTAGGTATCAGTGAGGCCGCCGAATGCCTGAACATGTCCGTCGTGGGTGTCCGCAAAGCTGCGTCGGAGGGTCGGTTGTGTTCCCGCCGTTGCGGTTCCGGTCACCAGGTTTTCGAGCGAGGAATCTGACGCCTACCTGCTGTCACCCGCGCACGCGGAGAATCCTCCGCGTGCGCGGGTGGAAGCGTTGTATCGCCGGGTATCCGGCTCGACGGGACCGGACGCTTCGCTGGCCGATCAGGAAACACTGATCTGCCCGCAGGCCGCTTCGGGGAGATGGCACGCGCCTTCGATCCGGGCACGTCGTTGTACGCGGTGATCCGCGAGACGGGGGTGGTGTTCGCATCGGCGACCGAGCGGATCGAGACCGTACGCCTTCCCCCGGGACGTCGCCCTGCTCGACTCGACCACTGCGATGCCCGATGTTGCTGCTGCACCGCGTCTCGCTGGACACCGGCGGCATCCCGATCGAGCGGGTGCGTTCCCTCTACCGCGGCGACCGGATCGCCTTCCTCACCACGCTCCGGGAGTGACACCACTCGCACGACGGGTCCTGACGCGCCCCGACCCTGCACGGGTCTAACCTGGTACCCATGTCTGTCCGCACAGCACTGAGCCCCGGAACCGTGTCTCCCGTCCTCGCCGTACCGGCGGGGATCGAGCGTCCCGAGTACGCGTGGAAGCCCACGGCGAAGGAAGGCAACGAGCCGTGGGTCCAGACCCCGGAGACCATCGAGGCGATGCGGGTGGCGAGCAAGATCGCCGCGCAGGCGTTGCAGGAGGCCGGTAAGGCGGTGGCGCCCGGCGTCACCACCGACGAACTCGACCGCATCGCCCACGAGTACATGATCGATCACGGCGCCTATCCGTCGACGCTCGGCTACAAGGGATTCCCCAAGTCGTGCTGCACCTCGCTCAACGAGGTGATCTGCCACGGCATCCCCGACTCGACCGTGATCCAGGACGGGGACATCGTCAACATCGACGTCACCGCGTACATCGGCGGTGTGCACGGCGACACCAACGCCACGTTCCTCGCCGGGGACGTCGCCGAGGAGAACCGGTTGCTGGTGGAACGGACCCACGAGGCGACGATGCGCGCCATCAAGGCGGTCAAACCGGGCCGCGCGCTCAACGTCATCGGCCGCGTGATCGAGTCGTACGCGCACCGTTTCGGCTACGGCGTGGTCCGCGACTTCACCGGTCACGGCATCGGCACCACGTTCCACAACGGTCTCGTCATCCTGCACTACGACGAGCCCTCCGTGGACACGGTCATCGAACCGGGCATGGTGTTCACGATCGAGCCGATGATCAACCTCGGCGACATCGGCTGGGAGATCTGGGACGACGACTGGACCGTGGTGACGAAGGACCGCAAGTGGACGGCTCAGTTCGAGCACACCATCGTGGTCACCGAGACCGGCAACGAGATTCTCACCCTGCCTTGAGCGAGAGCCGGTGGGAGGGCGCACTGCTCGTCGCCGGCACCACGTCCGACGCCGGCAAGAGTGTGCTCGTGGCGGGGCTGTGCCGGATGCTGGCGCGGCGCGGTGTCCGGGTGGCGCCGTTCAAGGCGCAGAACATGTCGAACAACTCCGTCGTCACGCTCGACGGCGGCGAGATCGGCCGGGCGCAGGCTCTGCAGGCGGCGGCCTGCGGACTCGCGCCGAGCGTCCGTTTCAATCCCGTGCTGCTGAAGCCGGGCAGCGATCGCACGTCGCAACTGGTGGTGCGCGGCCGCGCGGTCACGTCCGTCGGAGCACGCGACTACATCGAGCACCGGGAACACCTGCGGACGGTGGTTGCCGAGGAACTGCAGTCGCTGCGCGCCGAGTACGACGTGGTGATCTGTGAGGGGGCCGGCTCACCGGCGGAGGTCAATCTGCGCGCCACGGACCTGGCGAACATGGGACTGGCTCGCGCCGCCCACCTTCCGGTGATCGTCGTCGGCGACATCGACCGCGGTGGGGTGCTCGCCCACCTGTTCGGCACCGTGGCCGTTCTCGAACCGGAGGATCAGGCGCTGATCGCGGGATTCGTGATCAACAAGTTCCGCGGCGACGTGTCGTTGCTGGCCCCGGGACTCGACCAACTGACGGCCCTGACGGGACGCCCGACGCTCGGGGTGGTTCCCTTCGCCGAGGACCTGTGGCTCGACGCGGAGGATTCGCTCGGCGTGGTGGGGGACGCTCCGGTCGGACGTCCGGCGCCGCCGATCGGCGACGACTGGTTGCGGGTGGCCGCGATCCGTCTGCCCCGCATCTCCAATTCGACGGACGTCGAGGCGCTCGCGTGCGAACCCGGGGTGGCGGTGCGGTGGGTCACCGATCCGTCGCGGCTGGAGGACACCGATCTGATCGTGCTGCCCGGCAGCAAATCGACCGTGTCGGACCTGGAATGGTTGCGCCGCAACGGCATCGCGGACGCGATCTCGGCACACGCGAAGCGCGGCCGGCCGGTGCTCGGTGTGTGCGGGGGCTACCAGATGCTCGGGTCCGCCATCGTCGACGACGTCGAATCCGGCCGTGGTGCGGTGGCCGGCCTCGGATTGCTCGACCTCGAGGTGGAGTTCGCCCCGGACAAGGTGCTCGCCCAGGTCCGCGGCAACGCCCACGGAGTCCCGGTGTCCGGGTACGAGATCCATCACGGCCGGGTCCGGCGCAACGGCGATGCGCCGCTGCTCCACGCGAGCGACGGCGCCGCGGAGGGAAGCATCCGCGGCGCCGTCTACGGCACGCATTGGCACGGCCTCCTGGAGACCGACCGCTTCCGCCGGATCCTGCTGGACGACGTGGCCGAACACGCGGGGCGAACCGGATTCGTGACCGCCCCGGACACGGACGTCGCCGCGATCCGGACCGCCCAACTCGATCTGCTGGCGGACCTGGTGGAGCAGAATCTCGATCTCCGAGCCCTCGAGGAACTCCTCGGCGGAGGCGCTCCGAAGGGCCTTCCGGCCATCGGGTCGGGCCTGGTGCGTTAGGCGGCGACCGTCTCCGTGTCGAACGCCGTGCCGATCATCGACGCCCGCCTCGCCGGTTGATCGGTTCACAACTCGTGCAGTGGACCGTGGAACTGGATAGGTGCGAGCGCGAGACGTCCCCGATCGCGTAGTTTTTAGCCCATGGAACTGACGCACGTGGCGGTGGGAGATGGAGACTGCACGGTCCGCATCGACGGGCCTGCGAGCAAACACACCGTCCTCCTGCTCCCGGGGGCCGGCGACGGACCGGATGTCTACGACGGCGTGTGCGAGCGCCTCCACAATTCGGATCTGCGCACGATCGTGCCCGAGGACATCGCCGGTCTCGACGAATCGACGATCATGGCTCTGCTCGACGAAATGAAGGTGGGGTGGGTGAATCTTGTCGGCAGCCGGGAGGGCGCGGAGCTGGCCTGGTCGCTCGCGGCACGACAGTTCGGGCGATTCGCCAGCCTGGTAGTGGCCGACCGCGGTCATCCGGCGGCACCCGACGCGCAGGGGGCGGTGCGCGGATCCGATTGTCCGCCGGTCGAACTCCCCACGACAGTCCTGGTCTCGAGCGCCGACCGGCGGGCCGAGGCGGACGCGAGCGGACGCTTCGTCTACTCCGACTTCCGGGTCGTGCAACTCGACGGCGTCACGAACGTTCCGGCCACGGCGGCCGCCGAACTGGCCACCGAGATCGTGCTCCGCACCAGCCCCTGGTAACCGCTTCCCGTCAGGAACGCCGCCCCGCGCCGGGCACGACCGTGCTCAGCGTGGGGCGTACATGATGACGGCCATACCCAGCAGGCAGATCAGGGCACCCGACACGTCCCAGCGGTCCGGGCGGAACCCGTCGGCCACCATGCCCCAGATCAGCGAGCCCGCCACGAACACCCCGCCGTAGGCGGCGAGGATGCGGCCGAAGTTGGCATCGGGCTGCATCGTCGCGACGAACCCGTACGCGCCGAGCGCCGCGACACCGGCACCGATCCAGATCCAGCCCCGGTGCTCGCGGACACCCTGCCACACCAGCCACGCGCCGCCGATCTCGAACAGCGCGGCGAGGGCGAACAGCGCGACGGACTTGGCGACCGTCACTCGGGCGGAAGGTCGAGACCGAGGAGCGCGTTCTCGACCACCTCGGGCAGCGCCGGATGGATCCAGTACTGCCCCCGCGCCATCCGCTGCGCCGTCACGCCGAAGCTCATCGCCTGGATCAGCGGCTGGATCACCGTGGGCGCCTGGGCGCCGATCACGTGCGCACCCAGCAGTCGCCCGGTGCCCCGCTCGGCGATGACCTTGCAGAGACCCTCGTTGTCCTCCATGGCCCACCCGTAGGCGACGTCGCCGTAAGCCTGCACCTTCACGGTGACGTCCCAGCCGGCCTCCCGGGCCTCTGCTTCGGTCAGCCCGACGTGCGCGATCTGCGGGTCGGTGAACACGGCCGCCGGGACGAACCGGTGGTCCGTCGAGCGCAGACCCGAGGTGTCCTTCCAGGCGTCCTGTAGCAGATTGTGCTGGACGACGCGCGCCTCGTGATTGGCGACATGCTTGAGCTGGTACGGCGACGACACGTCGCCGAGCGCGAAAACGCCTTCGGCAGTAGTGCGTTGGAACTCGTCCACCACGACGCGTCCCTCGTCGTCGAGTTCGACACCGGCGGCGGCAACCGAAAGGGTGTCCCCGTTCGGCTGCCGGCCCGTCGCCACCAGGAGCACGTCACCGGAGACGACGGAACCGTCCGCGAGTTCGACCGCAACGCCGTCGCCGTCCGGGCGGACGGCCGTGACGGGGTGGCCGCGATGCACGTCCCATTTCTGCTCGGCCAGATCCGTGAATCGGAGGGAGATGTCCTCGTCGAGGTGCCGGAGCAGGTGGGAACCCCGCGCGATCAGCGACACCCGGGTGCCCAGCGCGGAGAACACGTGCGCGAACTCGGCGGCGATGAATCCCGCCCCGATGATCACCATGCGCTCGGGCAACTCCGGCAGCCGCATGATGTCTTCGTTGGTGTAGTACCGCACGCCCGATTCGCGCACGACGTCGGGAATGATCGGTCGGGACCCGGCGGCGATCACCACCTGATCGGCCGTGACGACCTCCCCGGTCCCGGTGTCGAGGGTCCGCGGTCCCACGAACGTCGCGTGTCCCCGGAACAGTGTGGTGTTCGGGCTGTCCTCCGCGCGGTAGCGTTCCCCGCCCGCCGAGATCGGATCGATACGGCCGAACACCCGCTTCACGATGTCGGGCCAGCGCACACCCTCGAGTTGCGCATCGATGCCGTACTTCGCGGAACCCGTGACCGTGCGGGCCACCTCGGCGGCGTAGACAAACATCTTCGTCGGGATGCAGCCCACGTTCAGGCACGTTCCGCCGAATGTCCCCTTCTCCAGGATCGCGATCGTCTTGTCCGCGAAACGGTCGTCGGGCAGCGAGTTGCCGGACCCCGAACCGATGACGGCCAGATCGAAATGCGTCACCGCTCGACCTCCGCAGCGTTGTGGCCGTGCAGCCAGTCGAGCCACAGATCCACCTCGGCGAATGCCTGGGCCCGGGGCTCGTCGGACGACAGGAACACGTCGTGCCGGGCGCCCGGGATGGGCACGATCGTGGTGCGGTCGCCGAGGCATCCCGCCCAGCGTGCGATCTGCCGGACGTCGAGGACGGCGTCCGCCGTGTCGACCCGGGGGTCGTATCGCGGCGCGAAATACGACGCCTTCGACCGGAGGATCAGGGCGGGGACGCCGATGTCGAGTCCCCGGTGCAGCTGCGCGTGCCCGCGGCGCACCGCGCGCAGCCACCCGAACGTGACCGGGAAGCCACTGAGCGGCTTCCAGTCCAGGTTGTAGTTCCAGATGCCGTTGCCCTCGACGTGCAGACTGACGCCGTACGTGTCGAGGCCCGTCTTCGGGATGATCGACTTGCGCTTGACGCGACCGACAGCGTCGACCGCCACGGTCCCGACGTTCCGCAGGTACGACGGACCCTGCAGATCGAACCACGGGCTGTTGAGGATGACCCCGCTGATGCCGAGGGCGGCGGTACCACCCGACTTGCGCTGGAGGCGATGCAGCCACAGCGGCAGAACCAGACCGCCGGTCGAGTGCGCCACCAGCAGGACCTCGCCGTCACCGGTCTGCTCGCGGACCACACGCAACGCCTCGTTCAATTCGGCGTCGTACAGCGAGAGGTCGGAGACGAAATGCGCGGTCTGCCCCGGTTCGAGCGAGCGCCCGCACTTGCGGAGATCGAGCGCGAAGAACGCGTAACCTTGTTCGGCGAAGTGCTCGGCGAGGTGTTTCTGGAAGAAGTAGTCGGTGAATCCGTGGACGTACAGCACGGCCCGACCGGTCTTCTTCGTCTCCTGCGCCGGCTGGTAGCGGATCAGGGTGGCCTTCACCTCGCCCTCGCCGTCGGGGTCGGTCCCGAGAGGGATGGTCAGCTGTTGATATCCGTCGCCGAGGACGTCGGGAGCCCAGGTAGTCACAGATCACAATCTAATGTGCGTTTCGAGGGCGCGGGGAGGCGCACAATTGGGGCAGGTGATTCTCGCTCATACGCGCGGGTAACCTATCCGGCGAACACGGCAGGCGTATGCGCGTACGGCTATGGACAAGGAAGTCGATACTCCAGTGTCAGATCAGAATGCGGTAGAGACGAAAACGGATGTAGTGCTGGTGGGCGCGGGCATCATGAGCGCGACGCTGGGAGCGATCCTGCGTCAAGTGCAGCCCGATTGGTCGATCACCACATTCGAGCGGCTCGACGCAGTAGCCGCCGAGAGCAGCGACCCGTGGAACAACGCCGGTACCGGCCACTCCGCGCTGTGTGAGCTCAATTACACCCCGCAGAACCCCGACGGCAGCGTGGACATCGCGAAGGCCGTCAACGTGAACGAGCAGTTCCAGGTGTCGCGGCAGTTCTGGGCGCACGGCGTCGAGAGCGGTGTACTGACGAAGCCCAAGGAGTTCATCAACCCGATCCCGCACGTCAGCTTCGTACACGGCGAGGCCAACGCGAAGTACCTGCGGGCCCGCTACGACGCCCTCGCCGGTCACCCCCTGTTCGCCGGCATGGAGTACATCGACGACCCCGCCGAGTTCACCCGACGTCTGCCGCTGATGGCGAAGGGCCGCGACTTCAGCGACCCGATCGCGCTCAACTGGACCCAGGACGGCACCGACGTCGACTTCGGTGCCCTCACCAAGCAGCTCCTCGGATATGTCGGCGCGTCCGGCGGCGTCGTCCACTTCGGGCACGAGGTCACCGACCTCACCAAGCAGTCCGACGGCAGCTGGGTGGTGAAGGTCACCAACCGCCGTAACGGTGCGAAGAAGGTCGTGCGCGCCAAGTTCGTGTTCGTCGGCGCCGGCGGCGGTGCGCTGCACCTGCTGCAGAAGTCCGGTATCGCCGAGGCGAAGGGCTTCGGCGGTTTCCCCGTCAGCGGCGCGTTCCTGCGCTGCACCAACCCACAGCTCATCGATGAGCACCGCGCCAAGGTGTACGGCAAGGCCGCGGTCGGCGCACCGCCGATGTCGGTTCCCCACCTCGACACCCGCGTGATCGGCAGCAAGCCCGGACTGCTGTTCGGTCCCTATGCCGGCTGGTCGCCCAAATTCCTCAAGCAGGGTCGCGTCACCGACCTGCCCAGTTCGGTGAAGCCCGACAACCTGCTGTCCATGCTGGGGGTCGGCGTCAGCGAACTCGGCCTCGTCAAGTACCTGATCAGTGAGCTGGCGATGTCCGAGGCCGGGCGGATCGACACCCTCCGCGAGTTCGTCCCGAAGGCGCTCGGCAAGGACTGGGAGCTCATCACCGCAGGTCAGCGCGTCCAGGTTATCCGCCGCGCCAAGGGCAAGGGCGGCGTTCTCGAGTTCGGTACCGCCGTGGTGAACGCCGGCGACGGCAGCATCGCGGGTCTGCTCGGCGCCTCGCCGGGCGCGTCGACCGCGGTGCCCGCGATGCTCGACGTGCTGCAGCGGTGCTTCCCGACCCAGTACGAGTCGTGGAAGCCGAAGCTGCAGGAAATGGTGCCGTCGCTGGGCGTGAAGCTGTCCGACAACACCGAACTGTTCTCGCAGGTGTGGGACTGGACGTCGAAGGTCCTGCAACTCGACACCAGCAAGGTGGAGGACGCGTCGGTCGCGGTCTGATGCACCGCCCGGCCCGGGTCGGCGGTCGCGCACACTCGCCGGCGCTGTGCGATAGTTGCCTGTCATGACGGCAACCGCAGCACTCAAGCGTTCGTGGGCTCTCGATCTCGACAACAAGACGCTCTACGAGTTGCTCCGGCTTCGCGTAGAGGTCTTCGTCGTCGAGCAGGCGTGCCCGTACCCGGAACTCGACGGTCGCGATCTGCTCGTCGAGACGCGGCACTTCTGGTTGGAGCAGGACGGTCAGGTGGTGTGCACACTCCGCCTGCTCGAGGAGCACGCCGACGGCACCAAGTCGTTCCGCATCGGGCGGCTCTGCACGTCGCGGCCGGCCCGCGGGCAGGGGCACACCACGCGCCTTCTGCGCGCCGCCCTCGCCGAGGTCGGGGATGCGCCGTGCCGGATCAACGCACAGACGTACCTGGTGGACATGTACGCCAAGCACGGTTTCAAGCTGGACGGTGAAGAGTTCGTGGAGGACGGAATTCCGCACGTCCCCATGCGGCGCGGCGGCGGCGACGCCACGTATGAGGTTGCGGGGGCGGCCCCGTCGGTCGGGGCGAAGTGAGCGCCGACTAGGGTCGTCAGGTGAATGTCCGCGGGGAAGTCCTGTTCGAATCAGGCGCGGTCCCGCCACTGTGACGGATCCCCGATGCGGCTGCCATCAATCCTGGTCGCCGTCCCGGTCTCCCAGCCAGATTGCCGCGGCGTTCGTACCGGCCAAAGCTCTCGGCGAGGAACCGGGACGTGAAGGGATGCAGCGTGCGCACCGATCGTGAAGTGGACCAGGTTCGACCCGACTTTTCGTGGGGATTTCCGTTCAGCGCGGTGGTCGGTCAGGACCGGTTGCGGCTGGCGCTCGTCCTCTGCGCGGTCCACCCCGGTATCGGTGGCGTCCTGGTTCGGGGCGAGAAGGGGACGGCCAAGTCGACGGTGGTCCGTGCCCTCACCGCGTTGCTGCCCGCGGTGCACGACGAGAACGGGACGCGGCCGGCGCGCCTGGTCGAGTTGCCGGTCGGTGCCACGGAGGACCGGGTCGTCGGCTCCCTCGACCTCGAGAAGGTCCTGCGCGACGGCGAACGTGCGTTCCAGCCGGGACTGCTGTCGGCGGCCCATCAGGGTGTCCTCTACGTCGACGAGGTCAATCTCCTGCACGACCATCTGGTCGACGTGCTTCTCGACGCGGCGGCGATGGGCCGGGTCCACGTCGAGCGTGATGGCATCTCGCACTCGCATGCCGCCCGGTTCGTGCTGGTCGGCACCATGAATCCCGAAGAGGGTGAACTCCGGCCGCAGCTACTGGACCGGTTCGGGCTGGCCGTCGACGTCTCGGCGTCGCGGGACGTGGACGTGCGGATGGAGGTGGTCCGGCGTCGCCTCGAGTTCGAGCGGGACCCGGCACGGTTCGCCGGGCGCTACGCCGAGCAGGACGCCGCGCTCGCCGCCGCGATCCTCGCGGCCCGCGACCGGCTCGTCTCGGTCGAACTCGACGATGTCGAGTTGCGCCGAATCGCCTCTCTCTGTGCGTCATTCGATGTCGACGGTATGCGCGCCGATCTCGTCCTCGCCCGCACCGCCACCGCGCACGCCGCGTGGCGGGGCGCCGCGGCGGTCACCGCCGAGGACGTGCGGGTTGCCGCGGAACTGACCCTGCCGCACCGTCGTCGCCGGGATCCGTTCGACGAACCCGGTCTCGACGAGCAGCAACTCGACGAGGCTCTCCGCCAGGCGGACGAGGACGCCAGGGCCGGCGCCGGGGAACCGGACGAGCCGGAACCCGGATCTCCGCCCGACAGCCCTCCGGGCGCGGAGGACACGGACGGCACCGACCCCGACGGGCCCGACGACCCCGACGGACCCGGCGGCGGCGCCCCGCCACCGCAGGAGCGTCCGGCCGGGCCGACCGGCACGCAGTTCACCACCAAACTCCTCGAGGTGCCCGGCGTCGGAGAGGGCGCGCCGGGCCGGCGTTCGCGTTCGCGCTCGTCCCGCGGTCGCGCGGTGCGCTCCACTGCTGAGCGGGGGCACGGCCTCCATCTGGTGGGCACGCTGTTCGCGGCCGCAGGCCGTCAGGTGGACCGCGGCCGGACCGCCGGCCGGATGATCCTGGATTCCGCCGACCTGCGCGGGGCGATCCGGGAGGGCCGCGAGGGCAACCTCGTGGTGTTCGTCGTGGATGCGTCCGGATCGATGGCGGCCCGCGATCGGCTGTCGGCCGTCACCGGTGCCGTCGTCTCGCTGCTGCGCGACGCGTACCAGCGCCGCGACAAGGTGGCCGTGATCACGGTGCGCGGTCGAACCGCGGAACTGGTCCTGCCCCCGACCTCCTCGGTGGACATCGCGGTCCGGCGCCTGCGCGGAATGAAGACCGGGGGCAAATCGCCACTGGCAGAAGGCTTCCTGCGTGCCCGAGAGGTCGTGCTGCGTGAACGCCTCCGTGATCCGCAGCGGCGCGCCCTCGTCGTCGCGCTGACGGACGGGCGGGCGACGGGCGGCAAGGACGCGCTGCACCGGGCCAAGGTCGCGGCGGGACTGCTCGCCGACAGCTCCGTCGCGTCGGTGGTCGTCGACTGCGAGACCGGCATGGTCCGGCTCGGACTGGCCGCGGAACTGTCCCGGCAGCTGCGGGGCGGGTACGTCCGCCTCGGCGAACTGTCCGCGCAGCAGGTCGCGGGTGTCGTCCGCGCCGCGGCGTGAGCGTCCGGCGGATTCGGTAGGAGAGAGACGAAACATGCCCAAGGGTGTTCCCGAGAACGTCCCGAACGACGGCCTCACCACACGTCAACGACGCAACGCTCCCGTGCTCGCGGTCCACACCGGACCCGGCAAGGGGAAATCGACAGCCGCGTTCGGCATGGCGCTGCGGGCCTGGAATCAGGGATTCGACGTCGGGGTGTTCCAGTTCGTCAAGAGCGCCAAGTGGAAGGTGGGGGAGGAAGCCGCCTTTCGCGCCCTCGGCCGGTTGCACGACGACAGCGGCGTCGGCGGGGCGGTGCAGTGGCACAAGATGGGCGAGGGCTGGTCGTGGACGCGCAAGCACGGCAGCGAGGAAGACCACGCCGCCGCGGCCGCCGAGGGATGGCGCGAGATCGCTCGCCGGCTGGGCGCCGAGGAGCACCGGTTCTACGTGCTCGACGAATTCACCTACCCGCTGAAATGGGGATGGGTGGATGTCGGCGAGGTGGTCGAGGTCCTGCAGAACCGGCCTGGCAACCAGCACGTGGTGATCACCGGCCGTGACGCCCCGCAGGCGCTGATCGACGCGGCCGATCTGGTGACGGAGATGACCAAGATCAAGCATCCGATGGACGCCGGCCGGAAGGGCCAGCGAGGCATCGAGTGGTGACGACGCTCCCCGCCGTGCCCGCGGTGGTCATTGCCGCCCCGGCATCGGGCAGCGGAAAGACCACCGTCGCAACCGGTTTGGTCGGTGCGTTGCGGAAGTCCGGCTGCGCGGTGGCACCGTTCAAGGTGGGGCCCGACTACATCGATCCCGGATATCACGGGCTCGCCGCCGGACGTCCGGGACGCAATCTCGACCCGGTCATGGTGGGGGCCCGGCGGATCGCCCCGCTGTACCGGCACGGCAGCGCGGGCTGCGACGTCGCCGTGGTCGAGGGCGTGATGGGCCTGTTCGACGGCAAGATCGACGCCGCATCGCAGGACCCGTCCGCCGAGGGGTCGACGGCTCAGGTGGCCGCACTGCTCGGCGCCCCCGTCGTGCTCGTGGTCGATGCCCGCGGGCACAGTCAGAGCCTGGCGGCGGTCCTGCACGGCTTCTCGACGTACGACCCCGGGGTCCGCATCGGCGGCGTGATCCTCAACCGGGTGGGAAGCCCTCGCCACGAGGAGGTGCTCCGTCAGGCGTGCGAGCGCGTCGGCCTGCCCGTGCTCGGCGCCGTGCCGCGCATGGCCGAACTGGAGGTCCCGTCCCGCCACCTCGGTTTGATCCCCGCGGCCGAGCACGGCGCCGACGCGGTGAACGCCGTCGACGCGATGACCCGGCTCGCCGCCCGTCACCTCGACCTGCCCGCCATCCGCGCGCTGGCCTCCTCGACCGTCGACGGCCCGGAATGGGATCCGGCCGTCGAGGTCGGACCACCGCCGGCCGGTGATCGCCCCACCGTGGCGATCGCCGGGGGCCGGGCGTTCACGTTCGGGTACGCCGAACACCGCGAACTTCTCGACGCCGCCGGTGCGGACGTGACCACGTTCGATCCCCTGCACGACCCGCTGCCGACCGGCACGAGCGGCGTGGTGCTGCCCGGCGGGTTCCCCGAGGAGCATGCGGTCGCGCTCGCCGGGAACACCGCGCTCCTGATGCAGATCCGCGAACTCGCCGCGGCGGGGGCACCGATCCATGCGGAGTGCGCCGGTCTGCTCTATCTCGCTCGCAGCCTGGACGGTCACGCGATGGCCTCGGTGGTCGGGGTCGACGTCTCCTTCGGGTCGCGACTCACGCTCGGATACCGCGAGGCGGTGGCGGTGTCGGACTCCGTCTTGTTCTCCGCGGGTGAGCGGGTGGTCGGCCACGAGTTCCATCGCACATCGCTCGACACGGCCGCGGCGGACGGTTTCGCGCCCGCCTGGGGCTGGCGGCCCTGGGACGGCATCGCTGCCCGCGAGGGTTTCGTCCGTGCCGGCGTGCACGCCTCGTACCTGCACACGCACCCCGCGGGTCATCCGGCGGCGATTGCTCGGTTCGTGGCCGCGGCCCGCACGTTCGCAGCGCATGGTTGACGTCTGCGTCGGTGTCGGTTTCCGGGCGGCAGCCGGCAGCCTGGACATTCTCGCCGCCGTCCGGCAGTTGCTGACGTCCGCCGACCCGAGCTCGGAGACGACCTCGGAGATGGCACTGCACTGCCTGAGCACCCAGGACCGCAAGGCGGGGGAGCCTGCCCTCCTGGACGCCGCGTCGGCGCTGGGTGTCCCCGTCCGCGGATTCGCCGCCGGGGAACTCGCTGCCGTCGACGTGGCGAACCCGTCGGAGCGGGTGCGTTCGGCGACCGGATCGCCGAGCGTCGCGGAAGCGGCGGCGGTGCTCGGCGCGGGCGGCGGACCGTTGATCGTGACCAAGTGGTCCGCGAATGGCGTCGTCGTCGCGGCAGCCCGTAAAGTTTCGTAGGTTCGAGACGAGACCTGCACGAATCTTCTGGAGAAACGGGGAAAGCGCGTGACTGCTGCCACCGGAGACGAGACCAACTACCTGGTCGGACTCAACCTGGCCGATCGTCGTGTGGTCGTGGTCGGTGGCGGAACGGTAGCGCAGCGCAGGCTCGGCCTCCTCATCGCCTCGGGTGCGCGGGTGCACCTGATCAGCCGTGCGGTCACACCGGCGGTCGAGGGAATGGCCACCGCGGGGCAGATCACGGTGGAACTCCGCGAATACCGGGACGGCGACCTCGCCGACGCCTGGTACGCCATCGCATGCACCGACGAGCCGGATACCAACGCGGCGATCGTCGCCGAGGCCGAGCGCAGGCGGGTCTTCTGTGTCCGCGCCGACAACGCCCGATACGGCACCGCGGTCACCCCCGCGAGCGCGAGCTACGACGGCATGAGCATCGGCGTGCTGGCGGGTGGTGACCACCGGCGATCCGCCGCGGTGCGCACCGCACTCGTGGAGGGTCTGCAATCGGGGGCGATCGCGGACACCGCCGAGTCCCCGGCGGCCGGTGTCGCACTGGTCGGCGGCGGCCCGGGCGATCCCGACCTCATCACCGTGCGTGGCCGCCGGCTGCTCGCCCGGGCAGATGTGGTGGTCGCCGACCGCCTCGCCCCGCCGGAACTGCTCGCCGAACTGGGCTCGGACGTCGAGGTGATCGACGCGGCCAAGATCCCGTACGGCCGTGCGATGGCGCAGGAGGCGATCAACGCCGCCCTCATCGACGGAGCGAAGGCCGGGAAGTTCGTGGTTCGGCTCAAGGGCGGCGACCCGTACGTGTTCGGGCGCGGCTACGAGGAACTCGAGGCGTGCACGGCGGCGGGTGTGCCCGTCACCGTCGTGCCGGGGATCACCAGCGCCATCTCGGTGCCGTCGGCCGCGGGTATCCCCGTCACCCACCGCGGCGTCACCCACGAGTTCGTCGTCGTCAGCGGGCACGTTGCGCCCGACCACCCGGATTCTCTCGTCGACTGGGCTGCGCTGGCCCGGCTGAAGGGGACGATCGTGCTGCTGATGGCCGTCGAACGCATCGAGGCGTTCGCGACGGTACTGATGCAGGGTGGCCGTCCCGTGGACACTCCGGTCACCGTCATCCAGGAGGGCACGCTGCGCACGCAGCGCACTGTGCGCGCCGATCTGCAGTCGGTCGCCGCCCGGGTGAAGGAAGAGCAGATCCGCCCGCCTGCCATCGTGGTCATCGGGCCCGTGGCCGGGTTTTCTGTGGACGCTGGGTAACGTGAACCCTCGTGTCTGATCCCGGAATCCCCGAAACCACCTCGGCGTCGAAGAAGTCCGCGCCGGTGAACCCGCCTGCCGCCACCCGTGTGATGGGTCTGGCGATCATCGTGCTGAGCGGGCTCCAGATGATGGTGGTTCTCGACGGCACCGTCGCCAACCTCGCGCTCGCGCCGCTGCAGGCCGATCTCGGTCTCAGCGACAGCGGCCGCAACTGGGTGCTCACCTCGTACGCGTTGGCGTTCGGTGGTCTCATGCTCCTCGGCGGCCGGCTCGGCGACGCGTTCGGCCGGAAGAAGATGTTCGTCGGCGGTGTCGCCCTGTTCACCGTCGCGTCGCTGCTGTGCGGTCTCGCCGTGGGCGAGTTCATGCTGATCGCCGCCCGGTTCCTGCAGGGAGTCGGCGCCGCGGTGGCGTCGCCGACGGCGCTGGCCCTGGTCGCGACCACGTTCGCGGCGGGACCTGCCCGGAACCAGGCCATCGCCATCTTCGCCGCCATGACGGGAATCGGGTCGATCGCGGGCCTCATCATCGGCGGCGCTCTCACCGAGGTGTCGTGGCGACTGATCTTCCTCATCA